>JANQJP010000099.1 GCA_028281575.1 Cellvibrionaceae bacterium | reverse complement strand
GCTTCATTTCTGTAGCTGTGCAAATTCATCTCGATAACTGCTCCTGCGTTATTCTACCTCCTGCATCCATGCAGTCGTCGATAACTGCTCCTGCGTTGCTCTAACATCCGCCATCCATGGCGGAGCATGAAGTGACGGTTTTTGAAAGTATTATCAGCACGCAAACGCGTATGTGCCAAAGTTCAGAGGACTATTTTCCTAAGCCTACCATGGCTTTACTTAAATATTCTCCTCTTCTTCAATTTCCTGCAGTTTCCATAATTCTGCATAACGACCCTGTTGCGCCAATAAATCTTGATGGGTTCCGCGCTCAATAATTTTGCCGTTCTCAAGCACAATAATATTGTTGGCATGAGCGATAGTAGATAATCGATGCGCTATCATTAAACAGGTTTTGTTTTGACTAATTTCATCAACGGCATTCAAAATTTCGCGTTCAGAATGACTGTCCAACGACGATGTTGCTTCGTCAAAAACGAGCACGCTGGGGTTTTTTAATATCGTTCGGGCAATGGCAATCCGCTGTTTTTCACCGCCGGATAATTTAAGTCCACGTTCGCCGACGATGGTATTTATACCCTCAGGTAATTCCGAGATAAAGCCGGTGAGATGCGCATGCTGAATGGCTTGTTGGATTTCATCTTCACTGGCGTCGATACGGCCGTAGCGAATATTTTCGTAAATACTTGCGTTGAAAAGAACAGTGTCTTGAGGAACAAAACCCATAACCTGTCGCAAAGATTTTGTCGTAACCTGTTTAATATCCGTACCGTCAACGGATATTTTTCCATGAGTTGGGTCGTAAAAGCGAAACATTAGTTTTGAGATTGTTGATTTTCCCGAACCGCTACTACCGACAATCGCGAGCTTGGTTTTTGCCGGAACACTAAAACTGAGGTCATGTAAAATTTGACGATTGTTGGCGTAAGAAAAACTGACATTCTCGAACAGTAATTCGCCACCGGTGACTTTTAAATTTTGCGCATCTGGATGATCGGTCACCTTTGCTTGTACCTCTAGGAGTGTGAACATTTTTTCAATGTTCGCCATAGACCCCTTCATCTCGCGATAAACGAAACCCAAAAAATTGAGTGGCATAAATATTTGCATCATAAAAGCATTTATCAGTACGAAATCACCCAAGGTCATCGCGCCTGAACGAACGTCATAAGCTGCCATAATCATTGCGCCGCTCATAAATATGGAAATGACGGTTGCCTGTCCGCCGTTCAGCGCGAAAATACTTAAACGATTTTTCCGGCGAGCACGCTCCCATTCGCTGAGATTTTCGTCGTAGTGCTCTGCTTCAAAATCTTCATTGCCGAAATATTTCACCGTTTCGTAATTTAATAAACTGTCGACAGCGCGCGTATTTGTGTCTGAATCGGCGGTGTTCATCTGTCGAACATACTTGGTACGGATTTCCGTCGCAAATACTGACCAGGCGATATAAGTCAAAATCGCGCCCAAAACCAGCACGCCGTACCAGGTTGAGTAACGCGACGACAAAATGACAATTACCAATAAGATTTC
Source organism: Cellvibrionaceae bacterium (assembly GCA_028281575.1). Lineage (GTDB taxonomy): Bacteria > Pseudomonadota > Gammaproteobacteria > Pseudomonadales > Cellvibrionaceae > Agaribacterium. The sequence goes on along the minus strand of JANQJP010000099.1, from coordinate 60,837 downwards.
CAATAGCGTTGGGATAATATTGAATACCATGAAGCGCAGCAAAAAACTGATACCTGTTGTACCGCGTTCGATATCGCGCGCTAAACCACCCGTTTTGCGATTCAAATGAAAGTCGAGGTCCAGCGAGTGAAGGTGGCGAAACACTTTTAGCGCGATATGATGCATAGCGTGTTCGGTCACGCGCCCAAAAACCGTGTCGCGCAGTTCGGCAAACAATACGTTTGCCAATCTGACCAGTCCGTATGCTGCGAGCAGCGCAAGCGGCACGACGATAAGCCCGTCAGCAGTATTTTGGCTGTCGAGTGAATCGACGATGTGCTTTAGAATAAACGGCAGTGCAATGCTGGCGAGCTTGGCAGAAATAAGTAGCGCAAGCGCCAAAATCAAGCGTCGCCGATAGCGGGTGAGATAGGGAACAAGTTTGGTCAGTGTAGCCCAACTTATTTCATCATAATGTACTTGAGTACCTTGACCTCGCATGGGCCCTCCACAATAATCAGGTGCTGATTTTAGCTATTAATTAGCCGTGCTAAATCGGCGATGAATACGTTTGTGCCTATTGATTCAATATACGGCTGACGGAGAACAAGAATTTATGCCTTCTTTCGACATTGTATCCGAAATCGAAAAAAATGAGATTCAAAATGCGGTGGAAAACGCCGCGCGAGAATTAAGTACACGTTATGATTTTAGGGGGGTCGAAGCGAGTTTTAGTTGGAGCGATCCAGACGCGGTGCTTAAGGCAGAGGCCGATTTTCAATTGGACCAGATGCGCGACATTTTAATTAACAAGTTGGTAAAGCGCGGTATTGATCCGGCGATGATGGATTCGGGTAAGGTAGAGCACGCCGGCAAAACTTTTCATCAGCGTGTTGGATTTAAGCAGGGCATAGATTCTGATACGGCAAAAAAGATCGTGAAAACGATTAAAGAGAGTAAGCTGAAGGTGCAAACGGCTATTCAGGGTGAGCAGTTGCGAGTTACTGGAAAAAAACGTGATGATTTGCAGGCAGCCATTAATTTGATCAAGGAATCAAACCTTGGTCAGCCGTTTCAATATAAAAATTTTCGGGACTAGTATGTCGCGATGAACACAATATTGTTTTTATGTACCGGTAACTATTATCGCAGTCGCTTTGCCGAGGAATACTTTAATCATTATGCCGAACGTGAGCAGATAAAATGGTCTGCAGACTCTAAGGGTATTCAGCGCGATTTTTCTGGCAACGGCAATGTGGGCCCCATTTCCAGGCATACACTTGCAGTGCTCGCTAAATTAAATATTCCACCTAAAGCGCATACCCGTATGCCCCTGCGTGTAGAAACCCATGATTTCTCCCGTTTTAATCGTGTCGTTGCAGTGAGTTTAAGTGAACATAAGCCGATGCTTGAGCAGCATTGGGGCGCTGAGCTGGCGAACGCTATAGAATATTTTGACGTCGAAGATCTTCACCTGGAGGGGCATGAGACTGCTCTGCCACGTTTAATCCACCACCTCGACAAATTGATTAAAACGCTCGGAGCACAGTAGTTCTATTTATGGGTTTATTTTCGTCGCGGCAGCCGAACACTAAATTGCGCGCCGCCGAAGCTCGATTGCTCGTATTTAATTTCACCCTCGTGGGCTTGCACCACATTGTTGGCAATTGTTAAGCCCAGTCCCGTCGTTTTTTCACCGCCGGTGGCGCGGGAACTCAGAACTTTAAAAGGTGTAAACAGGTCGGACTGTTCCTCTTCCGCCACACCCGGCCCGGAATCGCCAACACTAAATACAATTTCATTGCCGTCATTGTAAAGTTTTATTTCAATGCTTCCGTCTGTGGGCGAATACTTAATCGCATTGGTTAATAAATTGTCGATAACTTGACGCAGCTTAACGCCGTCGCATTTCAGGACCACGTTGTCGGCAATGGCTGTCGTAATGGTGATGTCTTTCGCCTCGGCTTCAGCTTTATAAAGCGAGTTGCGTTCAACAACCATTTTGGAAAAATCCTCATTGGTCAGCTTGAGTTTGACTTCTCCGCTCTCAATAGCACTTACATCCAGGAGATCACTTAATAATTCCAATAAACCGGAGCTGCTGGTTTGAATCATCTTAATTAAGGTTTGGCGCCTTTCTTCGGAGGGTTCGCGACTGATGATATAGTCAGCCGCCGTTTTGATTGCCCCGACAGGGCCGCGAATGTCGTGAGCAGCGGTGCCGAGTAGCTGGTTTTTCGTTTGGTTGAGTTCTTTCAATTTTTTGTAGGACTCGACGCGATCCACCGCGTGGTTAATTCGGCAGAGGAATTCTTCCGGAATAAAAGGTTTGATCAAAAAGTCGTTGGCCCCCGCTTTCATAAATTGGGCTGAGAGCGTGCGTCCGCCTTGTGATGATACGCCGATAATTTCCAGCGTTTCACGACTGTGTTTTTCACGCATCAGTGCCGACAATTCAAAACCGTCCATTTCGTCCATAAAACCGTCGAGTACTGCCACACAGATATTGGGGTTGGCGTAGAGTGTTTTTAGCGCCTCGGATCCGGATTTGGCAACGTGAACCTGATAGCGTTGGGTCTTCAATAATTTTGCCATGGTCTTACAGGCGACAATCGAATCGTCAACAACCAATACTTCGACATCGCGATTTTTTCGAATCCGATTTACGATCCAACTAATGTATTCCAGGCTGTGAGTGCCGGATTTACTCGCATAGTCGGCGATGCCCCGTTCCCATAAATCTTCCTTAAGCGCCTGGTCGTTGGTGCTGGTAAATACCAGTGCGGGGATCTTTTTGGTTACGACGAGATCCGCAGCTTCTCCCTTGTGAGCGTCGGGCAGATTAAGGTCGACAATGGAAGCGAAGTAGTTTGTGGCGCGTGTTTGCAACAGATCTTCGGCTTCTTTCATCGAGTATGCAATGTCGCTATCTATTCCAAGGGATTCGGTCAATAACTTTTGCAATAGCAAAGCAAAGGAACGCGTGTCCTCGATAATCAAGACCTTGTCTTGCATAATCTGTAGAGCTCGTTACGGCTGGGGTAGAGATTGATAGTGAGTGTAGAATTAAGCATAGTCCACCGGATAATTTTTTTCTCAAAAGATGCCTGCTTATGGCCGAACAGATGTTGATGAAACAAGGCCTGGGAGTCACCGCAATCAACCGTATTGCCAGGGCTCTGGCGGAACTCGATAAAGGCTTCGATGAAGAGGGTTTCACTCGGGCTGCACTCGCCAACCTAGACGCATTAGAGCTGAAGCAGCGTGTGGATCATATTATCGGCGTGCTACGGCAGTACCTTCCAGCCGAGTTTTTGGGTGCAGCACAGCTATTACAAAAAGTCCCTGAAGTCTGGGATTTTGGGGATCCCGATGACGCCCTGTCGGGTTTTGCCGCGTGGCCACTTATCGATAGTGTTGCCGTTACGGGGATTGATGAACCTGAACTGGCGTTAGAAACACTTAAAGTACTTACTCACTTGTTTAGTGCCGAATTTGCCATTCGCGATTTCCTGATTGTTCATCAAGCAGCGACTTTGGTGACGCTCGCAGTGTGGGTCGAGCACGAAAGTGAGCATGTGCGACGCCTCGTTTCCGAAGGTACCCGGCCGCGTTTGCCCTGGGGAAAGCAGCTCAAGGCTTTTGTCCGGGACCCCAGGCCAATTCTTCCGCTTTTGGCGCGGCTCAAATATGATGAAAGCCTCTATGTGCGTCGCAGCGTTGCAAATAATTTGAACGACATTGCCAAGGATCACGCCGCGCTGGTAGTCGACACATGCAAATCCTGGCAGAGCGAGGCGCGGAATCAAACGAAATCGCGGCGTGAGGCCTTAGAATGGATAGTTCGGCACGCAGCGCGTACCTTGATTAAACAGGGGCACCCGGATGCTTTTCCTCTGCTTGGTTACAGTCCCTCACCGAAAGTGAGGATAAAAAATCTCGCTTTGCAGAACGACAGTATTGCCATCGGCGGTGATTTGGCATTTGTGCTCGAAATAGAAAGTTGTGCACCAAAACAAGCGTTTGTTGTCGACTACGCCATTCACTTTCTCAAAGCAAACGGTACACATTCGGCCAAGGTATTTAAACTAAAAAACTGCGAACTCAAGTATGCGAGCTCGTTGCAGTTAGAGAAGCGCCACAGCTTTAAACTTATCACGACACGCAGATACTACCCCGGCACCCACTTTCTTGCGATACATGTCAATGGTGTTGAACAAGCGCGGGCGGAGTTTTTGCTTTCGGCTTGATACGTTTGTCTTATTAAGCGAAAGAGTTGAACGTAAAATAACCAAAAGCATCTCAACAATCTTGGGATTTTCTGGAAGATCAAAAATTAACGGGGCTCGCCTTGATCCGTTGCTCCATCCTCCCTATAATCGCTGGGCCCCGGCTCAGCCCGAGCGTGTATGGGGGTGAAAACGAACGAGAGATAGTTTCGGTTTGGGATAGCCTGTTTGCTGCGGTTGTGCGCAATGATTTGGGGGGTGCGCGACGACTGATTGGCAGCAACGTATTACTGCACTTCCAAGCAGCTTAGACGCAAAGCACACATGAAGACATTTTCCCCGCTGCGATTCAACCTGAAAGTTCAGCTTATCGCCTGTGCCTGCCTATCGTTTCTCGCATTCTTGTTGGGAAAGGTTTACGCCTATTCATTGCTCTTAGGAGCGGGCGTATTTATCGTACCCAACATGTACTTCACCTACTATGCTTTCCGGTATCGAGCGTCCCTGGGTGTGGAATGGATTCACCAGTCTTTTATGATTGGCGCTATGGGTAAGCTATCGCTCGCCTTGGTGGGCTTTGCGTTGGTGTTCACATTTGTATCACCTTTGCACATAGTGTCGTTTTTCACAGGGTTTATTGTGATGATTATTTTGCAGTGGTGGTCTGCTCGCTACATCGCCAACACTGTTGTGGTTGAAAATGAATAATGGCCACGAATTACAGTTTTAAAATATTTGATACGGGTAGCTAAGCAAACGCTATGGCAAGTGAATCTGAGGCTTTGACGGCAACTGGGTATATCCAGCATCACCTTCAAAACATGACCTTCGGGAAACTCCCTGCGGGTTATCACCGACACAATGCTGATGGTACCGAAACCGTGCTTGAAAAAGCGACTTGGACCTTGGCACATACAAGCGAAGAAGCTGCTGCAATGGGCTTTAATGCTGTGCACTTGGACACTTTGGGCTGGAGTCTCGCGCTTGGTATACTGTTCTGTTTTATTTTCGGGCGTGCGGCAAAGCGAGCCAGTATTGATAAACCAACCGGTTTACAAAGTTTTGTCGAGTTGGTCTTCGAGTTCGTCAATAAAATTGTTATAGACACTTTCCACTATAAAAACCGTCTGGTCGGTCCAATGGCGCTGACAATCTTTGTGTGGGTCTTCTTGATGAACTTTATGGATTTAGTCCCGGTGGATTGGTTGCCGACCTTGGCGATGAAAATTTCTGGCGATGACCACCTCTTCTTCAAGGTTGTGCCCACCACTGACCCGAATGCGACGCTCGGCATGGCGTTTACTGTTTTCATGCTGATGATCATTTTCAGCGTTAAGGAAAAAGGCCTGTTGGGCTTTATTAAAGAGCTCACCTGCCACCCATTTTTTGCACCAAAGAAATTCTGGTACGCCAACTTTTTCTTGGTCCCCGCAAACACTTTGCTCGAAACCGTTGCGCTCATTGCCAAGCCTATTTCACTCGGCCTGCGCTTGTTTGGTAACCTCTATGCCGGTGAAATGATCTTCATTTTGATTGCTCTGATTTTTTCCGGGATGGCATTTTCGAGTTTTACCGCCGCCGGTTTCGCGTCGTTTTTTGCTGGCAGCGTTAACGTTATTTACTGGCTATTCGCCTTGGTCGTCATCGTGATGACGCTTTGGCTGAATTTGAAAGGGAAGCTTTCGTCCGGTAAAGCCTATTTACTTTTATTGATCGAGCTGCTCTTTATCGGTGGTCTGAGCCTGCTTGGTGGTGGATTGGCGCATTTTGGCTGGTTGGTGCTGCACGTGCTGGTGATTACGATACAGGCGCTTGTATTCACTGTGTTAACAACAGTGTACATGGCGATGGCACACGCTAAACACGACGAAGAACATTAAGGAACACAGGGGTCAATCTGAATTCTTTTAAAGCAGGGACTTTGTAATGGTTACCTGCAGAAACACTTTACTTATTAGCTATTACGTTACGAGGAGACAATAATGGCACAAGCATTGGTATATACAGCGGCCGCGTTGCTTATTGGTATTTGCGCGCTTGGTACAGCAATCGGTTTTGGTCAGCTGGGTGGCAAGCTGTTGGAAGGTTCTGCACGTCAGCCTGAACAAGGTCCTGCGCTGCAAGCAAAAATGTTTTTGATGGCGGGTTTGCTCGATGCTGTACCAATGATCGGTGTTGGTATTGCGATGTTTTTGATTTTTGCGATTGCCCCAGGTATGGCTTAATTCGTGTCAATTTATCTTATTGACGAGGTAAGAAAGTGAATATCAACTTCACCATCATTGGGCAATCTTTGATTTTCATTTCCTTTGTCCTGTTCTCGCTGAAGTTCATTTGGCCGGTTTTGCTCGGTGTTATGGAAGAGCGCGAGAAGCGCATAGCTGAAGGTCTCGAAAATGCTGATCGTGCTGGCAAAGATCTCGAGCTTGCTCAAAAGCGCGCAGGCGAGACTTTGCGCGAAGCGAAAGAACAAGCAGCGCAGATTGTGAACGATGCGAACAAGCGCGCTGCTCAAATTATTGAAGAAGCAAAAGAGCAGGGCCGCGTCGAAGGCGAGCGCAAGCTGGCAACCGCTAAGCAAGATATTGAGCGTGAGATCAGCAGTGCTCGCGAAGCGCTGCGCGGACAGGTGGCAACGCTCGCCATTGCGGGTGCTGAAAAAGTGCTTGGAACAACCGTCGACGCTAAGGCTCACGCCAGTATGCTCGACAAACTCGCGACAGAACTGTAGGAGCGAAATAGCAGATGGCAGAGTCAATCACGCTTGCTCGCCCCTATGCCAGGGCGGCTTTTGAGTTTGCTCGTGACCGCAAGCAACTGGCGTCGTGGTCCGAGGGTTTGAGGCTTTTGGCGACGCTGGTGAGCCACCCCAAGCTCGAGGCACTGATCCGTTCCGTTAAATTTTCTTCTGATCAGAAAGCCGCCATTTTGATGGATGTGAGTGACGGCGGTTTGGACGCTGAATTGGCTAAGTTTCTCAATGTTTTAGCGCTGAATGATCGATTGGCGCTGTTATCTGATATCAGCCACCTGTTTGACAACTATAGAGACAAGCAAGAACAGTCTCTTGAAGTGGATGTGGAAAGTGCTTTCACTCTCAGCGCAACTCAGAGAAAAGCTTTGGAATCCAGCTTAAAAAAGGCCTTGCAAAGGGATGTCAAACTCGACGTATCTGTTAAGAAGAACCTGCTCGGAGGTGTTTGTATTCGCACTGGTGACACAGTGATTGATGCCTCTGTTCGAGGGCGTTTGGCACAACTGTCCAGCGCCGTGAATGTTTAAACTCACCCGGTAAAAACGCCGGGTTTTGCAACCGAATTTACCTTAGGAAATCCAGTATGCAACCACTGAATCCTTCTGAGATCAGCGACATTATCAAACAGCGTATCGACGCATTGTCGTTCAGTTCTGAAGCGCAAAACGAGGGTACGGTAGTATCCGTAACAGACGGTATCATTCGCATTCACGGTCTGGCCGATGTGATGTACGGAGAAATGATCGAGTTTGAAGGCGGTGTGATGGGCATGGCCCTGAACCTCGAACGCGATTCTGTTGGTGCTGTTATTCTCGGCGACTACAAAGGCGTCTCTGAAGGCCAGACCTGTAAGTGCACGAGCCGCATTCTTGAAGTGCCTGTTGGTGAGTCCCTGCTTGGTCGCGTTGTCGATGCACTTGGCAACCCTATTGATGGCAAGGGTCCGGTTGATGCCAAGCAAACCGATCCGATTGAAAAAATTGCGCCAGGTGTTATCGCGCGTCAATCTGTAGACCAGCCAGTACAAACTGGCCTAAAAACGATCGATACGATGGTGCCGATTGGTCGTGGTCAGCGTGAATTGATCATTGGTGACCGTCAAACCGGTAAGACAGCTGTTGCTGTGGACACCATTATCAATCAGAAAGGCACCGGCATTAAGTGTATTTATGTTGCTGTAGGTCAGAAAGCGTCATCTGTTGCAGCGGTTGTACGTAAGTTGGAAGAGCACGGTGCGATGGAGCACACAATTATTGTTGCGGCGACGTCATCCGACCCAGCGGCCATGCAATTTATTGCGCCGTTTGCCGGCTGCTCGATGGGGGAGTACTTCCGTGATCGCGGCGAAGATGCGCTGATTATCTATGATGACTTAACTAAACAAGCCTGGGCCTACCGTCAAATTTCATTGTTGCTCCGTCGTCCTCCTGGCCGTGAAGCCTACCCTGGTGATGTATTCTATTTGCACTCGCGCCTGCTCGAGCGTGCATCGCGAGTGAATGCCAACTATGTAGAGCAATTTACGAACGGTGAAGTCAAGGGCAAAACCGGTTCTCTGACGGCGTTACCTATTATTGAAACGCAGGCAGGTGACGTATCTGCCTTCGTACCGACCAACGTGATTTCAATTACGGATGGTCAGATCTTCCTGGAAACAGACCTGTTTAACTCAGGTATTCGTCCGGCAATGAATGCCGGTATTTCTGTATCCCGTGTGGGTGGCTCGGCACAAACCAAGATTATTAAGAAGCTCAGCGGGGGTATTCGTACTGCGCTCGCACAATATCGAGAGCTTGCGGCTTTTGCTCAGTTTGCCTCCGATCTCGATGACGCGACCAAAGCCCAGCTTGATCATGGTGAACGCGTCACCGAACTGATGAAACAGAAGCAATACTCGCCACTGAGTGTTGCCGATATGGCCATTGTTGTCTTCGCCGCGAACGAAGGCTTTTTAGAAGATGTTGAAGTGGCAAAAATCGGTGATTTTGAGTCGGCCTTGCTCTCGTATATGGCCAGCTCACACACAGAGCTCGTTGACACGATGAATACCGGTGCATACAGCGACGACATCGTGGATAGCCTGAAAGGCGCCCTAGAAACATTCAAGCAAACGCAAACCTGGTAAGCACAATGGCTAGCGGTAAAGAGATACGCACCAAAATCGGCAGTATCAAAAATACGCAAAAGATTACCAGCGCGATGGAAATGGTCGCCGCGAGTAAAATGCGTAAGGCGCAGGATCGTATGGCTGCGGGCAAGCCCTACGCTCAGCGTATCCGCAGCGTCGTGGCACATATCGCCAGTGGCAATCCCGAGTACAAACACTTATATCTCAGCACGCGTGAAGTAAAGCGTGTCGGTTACATACTCGTTTCGACAGACCGTGGCCTTTGTGGTGGCTTAAATATCAACTTATTCAAAGCCGCTATTAAGCACAGCAAAACCCTTGCTGACAAAAATGTGGGAATAGAGTTCTGCTTAATTGGCGCTAAAGGCGCGGCGTTCTTCAAAAGCTTGGGTGCGAGAATCACGGCGTCTGTCCGAGATGTGGGCGAAGAGCCTGAAGTGATGAGCCTGATTGGTAGCGTAAAAGTGATGCTCGATGCTTTTGCAGAAGAAAAGATCGATACACTTTATCTTGTCGGCAATGATTTTGTTAATACCATGACACAAAAGCCGTACGTGAATCAGTTGCTGCCGTTACAGGCAGATGATGACGAGAGTTTACGCAAACCTTGGGACTATATTTATGAGCCGGACGCGCAGGAGTTACTCGATGGTTTGCTCTCGCGCTATATCGAATCGCAGGTTTACCAGGCGGTGGTTGAGAATATAGCGTGTGAGCAAGCGGCGCGGATGATTGCCATGAAATCAGCGACCGACAATGCTGGGTCGATGATCGATGATTTGCAATTGGTTTATAACAAGGCGAGGCAAGCTGCGATTACGCAGGAGATTTCAGAAATTGTTGGTGGAGCAGCGGCTGTTTGATGCTGCCCTTTAAATATGTGCCGGGGAGAGGCTGAAAGCGTTAAGCAGAACCCTCTGCCGACAGGACGTCGGCGCGGAGCGTACAGGGATGTATTCACCGCGTGTCTGCTTAACGCTTTCAGCCTCTCCTTGCAGATTTGGTGCAGGATTCCGCGGAAAATGCTGCTCCAATATTATTTAAATTTGGCGCAAATTTGAGAGATTTTGCTGGGATGGCTTTTTCAGACCTTCACCGCCATGGATGGCGGTGCAGAGTTACACGGATGTATTAATGCGTGTCTGAAAAAGCCGTCTCGGCAAAATCTCGGAAAAGAACACAAAATACGAGATTACATAGTTTACGAGGAAGCGAAGCATGAGTAGCGGACGTATCGTACAGATTATTGGTGCGGTCATTGACGTGGAATTCCCACGCGACTCTATACCCAAAGTCTATGACGCACTGAAGGTTACCGGTAAAGAACTCACCCTGGAAGTTCAACAACAACTCGGCGACGGCGTTGTCCGTGCGATTGCCATGGGTTCTTCCGAAGGCGTCAGTCGTGGTCTGGAAGTTGAAAATACCGGTGCGCCGGTATCCGTGCCTGTCGGAACCGAAACGCTTGGTCGAATTATGGATGTGCTCGGCAATCCTATTGATGAATGCGGCCCGATTGGTGAAAAAGAGCGCGCGTCGATTCACCGTCCAGCTCCAGCTTACGATGAGTTGGCGGCTTCGGCCGAACTGCTTGAAACGGGTATCAAAGTGATCGACCTGGTGTGTCCTTTTGCTAAGGGCGGTAAGGTTGGTCTTTTCGGTGGTGCCGGTGTTGGTAAAACCGTAAATATGATGGAGTTAATTAACAATATCGCTACTGAACACAGTGGTTTATCGGTATTTGCCGGTGTGGGTGAGCGTACTCGAGAGGGTAATGACTTTTACCACGAGATGCAGGAAGCAGGTGTTGTTAACGTTGAGCAATTTGATAAATCGAAAGTGGCAATGGTTTACGGTCAGATGAATGAGCCGCCTGGTAACCGCCTTCGCGTTGCCTTGACGGGTCTGACAATGGCTGAGAAATTCCGTGATGAAGGTAAGGATGTTCTGCTGTTTGTCGATAATATTTATCGTTACACCCTTGCGGGTACAGAAGTGTCGGCGCTGCTCGGGCGTATGCCTTCTGCGGTGGGTTATCAGCCAACATTGGCGGAAGAGATGGGTGTACTACAAGAGCGTATTACGTCTACCAAAACAGGTTCAATTACCTCGATTCAGGCCGTGTATGTGCCGGCGGATGACCTGACAGACCCTTCACCAGCGACGACGTTTGCGCATTTGGATTCTACCGTTGTACTTTCGCGTGATATCGCTGCAAAAGGTATTTATCCTGCGATTGACCCGCTTGATTCCTCTTCACGCCAGCTCGATCCATTGATCATTGGCCAGGAGCATTACGACGTAGCCCGCGGTGTTCAGACAGTGTTGCAGCGTTATAAGGAACTAAAAGACATCATTGCGATTCTTGGTATGGACGAACTCAGTGAGGAAGACAAACTTACTGTATCGCGTGCGCGTAAGATCGAGCGCTTCCTATCTCAACCTTTCCATGTCGCAGAAGTGTTCACCGGCTCACCTGGTAAATATGTGAGTCTCAAAGATACCATCGCTGCATTTAAAGGTTTGTTGGCGGGTGACTACGATGATCTTCCAGAGCAGGCTTTCTACATGGTCGGCACAATGGAAGAAGCGGTTGAGAAAGCGAAAGAAATTGCTGCTAAAGCAGCTTAAGGTAGCGCACTATGGCGATGACGTTTCACTGTGATGTGGTGAGTGCCGAGCAGGAAATTTTTTCCGGTCTCGTTGAATTGCTTGTCGCTAATGGTTCAGAAGGTGAGTTGGGGCTTACTTACGGCCACTCACCTTTACTCACCCGGCTGAAGCCAGGCCCGATTCGTTTGAAATTGCAAAAAGGCGAAGAGCAGATTTTTTACGTCAGCGGCGGTTTTTTGGAAGTTCAACCGCATGTCGTTACGGTGCTTGCGGATACAGCCTTGCGTGAAGGCGATATGGATGAGGCCGCTGCAGAAAAAGCGAAGGAGCTTGCAGAGCAGGCAATTAAGGAAAACGCGGGTGACCTGGATTATCAGCAGGTGGCAATGCGCCTGGCAGAGGCCGAGGCGCAATTGCGTACGATTAGGGCTATTCGCGGCCAGCGCTAGCGTTTTATTTTTGGTGTGTTAAAAAGTTATTAAAGGGTGGTCAGTTGATCACCCTTTTTTTGTTTCTAAAAATTTTTTTTAATTGAGTTTAATTTAAATCTGTAGCTTCGATCCGCTTGGTGTGTGGTTGGGTATTTTTAAAGCGCATAGATACGTCCATGTAGCTCCGGCGCTTCATCTCGGCAACTGCTCCTGCGTTGCTCTAACACCCGCCATCCGTGGCGGAGCTTGAAGCGACGGTTTAAAAATACCCAACCACACACCAAGCTAAACATGGCGTTGAAAATACGTTCGATGCCATTAGCTCTATTTATTAATTTTGAATAGGAAGAACAATGTTAGAGATCGTTATTTTAGCGGCGGGTAAAGGTACGCGTATGCGTTCGAATTTGCCCAAGGTATTGCACCAGGTTGCTGGCAAGGCTTTGTTACAGCATGTGCTTGATACATCGGCAGAGCTGAATGCAGATAAAGTGATCACGGTTGTTGGCCATGGCGCGGAGCGGGTGAAAAATGCGATTGATGCTGAGAATTTGGTTTTTGTTCAGCAAAGTGAACAGCTCGGTACAGGGCATGCCGTGCAGCAAGCCTCGCCTGAAATAAGTTCAGATTCGATTGTTCTTGTTTTGTATGGCGATGTGCCGCTTATTAAAAAAGAAACGCTTTCAAAACTCATTCAGCTTGTATCTGATAAAAGTATGGGTTTGTTAACGGTGAATCTTGCTGATCCTGCAGGTTACGGGCGTATCGTTAGAAATGGCGAAGGTGATGTTGAAGCGATTGTTGAGCAGAAGGATGCGTCCGCTGCGCAATTGGCGATTAATGAAGTAAATTCTGGTGTTATGGCAATAACCAGTGAGAAGCTGAAGTCCTGGTTACCGCGTTTGCAAAACAATAATGCACAGGGCGAGTATTATCTTACGGATATTATTGCACTGGCGGTGGCAGATGGTATTTCTGTACAAACCTGCCAGCCCGATTCCGAAAGTGAGGTGATGGGCATCAACAACCGCGCGCAGCAGGCGATGGTCGAGCGACTATATCAACATGAATATGTGTCGAAACTAATGGCGCAGGGGCTTACCCTTGCGGACCCTGCACGTTTTGATTGTCGCGGCAGTTTAGACCATGGCCAAGATTGTTTTGTCGATATCAATTGTGTATTCGAAGGAAAAAACCGTCTCGGAAATAGCGTTACTATTGGCCCTAATTGTACGTTTATAAATGCCGATATCGGTGATGATACTGTCATCGCACCCAACTCAATTATTGAAAATTCTCGTGTAGGCGAGGGTTGTACGATTGGCCCCTATGCGCGACTGCGGCCTGGTACTGAATTAAAAGCGAAAGCAAAAATCGGCAATTTTGTTGAAACAAAAAAAGCCATCATTGGCGAAGGCAGCAAGATCAATCACTTAAGCTATGTTGGCGACGCCAAAGTTGGCAACGACGTAAATATTGGAGCAGGGACAATTACCTGTAATTATGATGGCGCCAACAAACATAAAACCACAATTGCCGATAACGTTTTTGTTGGGTCCAACACAGCTTTAGTTGCGCCGATCACTATTGGAGAGGGCGCGACTATAGGCGCAGGTGCAACAATAACGAGCGATGTTGAAGAAGGGGTGTTGGCGATTTCGCGGGCAAAACAAAGAAGCATTGAAGGCTGGAAGCGTCCGATTAAAAAGAAATAAAAATTACTCAAAAATAAAACTCATAAAACGCCAATGGTGTGTGACCTGATCAAAAATACTGTTGAATTTCGCGATTACGCCAACATGCTGATAGTAAAGTAGGTCGAAAAGTTTTTTCTTGATTTCTCTTTCGTTTCGAAAGAAAATGCTTTCGTTTTTTTGAGCGGTAGTCTATGGAAAAGCGTCAAACCCTACAGCGAAGAAGAGAGATTCTCGATATTGTCGTCGAAAATGACGGTTCAAGTGTCGATAATTTGGCGAAACACTTTGCTACATCAGAGGTTACGATTCGAAAGGATCTCGCTGAACTCGAAAACACTGGTTTGATTATCCGCCGTCACGGCGGTGCTGTGCCGGTGCCCAAAGAGGTGCTCGTGGATCATCAGGAAACGGTTTCTGCTGAGAAACTGGCTATTGCCTCGGCCGCGGCGCGTTTAATTAAAGATCATCATCGGATTGTGATTGATTCCGGACGCACAACCGCGGCCTTATTACCCATGCTAGCGAGTTTCGATGGTTTAGTGGTGATGACCAATTCGCTTACCGTTGCTCAGCGCTTGCGTGAGTTGGAGCGTGAGCCGACCATCTTGATGACGGGCGGTACGTGGGATAGGCATTCGGAGAGTTTTCAGGGGCATCTTGCGGAAAAAATTTTGCGGGAATACGATTTCGATCAGTTATTTATCGGTGCTGACGGTCTCGACCCCGCACGTGGTACGACGACATATAACGAACTCACCGGCTTGTCGAAGACCATGGCCGACGTTGCGCGCGAAGTGATCGTTTTGGCGGAATCGCACAAGCTTGTGCGCAAGATCCCCAACTTAGAATTAATGTGGCAGCAAGTCTCGGTACTTGTCACAGACAGCGGCATCGGTCTTGATGCAAAACAACAAATCGAAGCGCACAGCGTGCGGATCATAAATTAAGATTGGTAACAAAAAGAGATTCTTATGTGTGGAATTGTTGGCGCGGTTGCTCAGCGCGATGTTGCAGAGATTTTACTGGAAGGTCTAAGGCGTTTGGAATATCGCGGTTACGACTCCGCTGGCATCGCCATCATAAATCAAGCTGAACTAAATCGATTGCGTCGTCTAGGCAAAGTAAAAGAACTGAGCACGGCCTTAGGTGAGGCGCCTATTCCTGGAGGCACCGGTATCGCGCACACGCGTTGGGCAACGCACGGGGAGCCGAGCGAAGCCAATGCACACCCTCACTTATCACAAGAGCGTATAGCGATCGTCCACAACGGTATTATCGAAAATCATGCAGACCTGCGCCCAGAACTTGTTGAAGATGGCTATGTCTTTAATTCGGATACAGATACTGAAGTTATCGTGCATTTACTCGAGAAAAATATAAAGGCGGAATCGAGCTTGTTAAGGGCTATGCAGCAAACAGTTGCACGATTAGAAGGGGCTTACGGTACGGTTGCCATTGATAAGAATGATGCGAGTCATATGGTGGTCGCCCGTTCGGGTTCGCCGTTAGTTATTGGTCTGGGAATTGGCGAGAATTTTGTTGCCTCTGATCAGTTAGCGCTATTGCCCGTCACCCGCCGTTTTATTTTTCTGGAGGAGGGTGATGTGGCGGAAATATCTCGCCATAGCGTGACTGTTTTTGATGCTCATGGAAAGCAGGTTGAGCGTGAAGTACATGAGTCAACCGTTGATTATGATGCCGGTGATAAAGGTAAGTATCGGCACCACATGCTTAAAGAAATTTACGAGCAACCCCAAGCGGTAATAAACACGCTGGAAGGCAGAATTTCAGGTGATGCCGTATTCGATCACGCTTTTGGTACCGGTGCGAGCGAGTTATTTACTCAAATACAACATATTCAAATTGTTGCCTGTGGAACAAGTTTTCATTCGGCGATGGTTGCGCGGTACTGGTTTGAGGCGCTGGCAGAAATTCCCTGCAGCGTTGAAATTGCATCCGAATTTCGTTATCGAAAATCTGTTCTACACGCGAATAGTTTAATTGTCACTATTTCTCAGTCTGGTGAAACAGCCGATACTTTAGCTGCACTAAGGCTGGCAAAACAATTGGGCTATCTTGGCAGTTTAGCTATCTGCAATGTTGCGGGTTCTTCATTGGTACGTGAATCCGATCTGGCGTTTCTTACTCGTGCGGGCACCGAAGTGGGGGTGGCTTCTACTAAAGCGTTTACCACACAACTTGTTGCGCTTGGAATGTTGGTACTCGCATTGGCACAACATACGCGACCAAAAAATATGGATATTGTAGAAAAAGTGATGGAGCTTAAACAATTACCGCAATTGTTGGAACAAGCACTTGAATTAGCGGGTTCGATTGAAGAATTAGCCGAAGAGTTTGTAGACAAACACCATGCATTATTTCTCGGCCGGGGCGATCAATATCCTATTGCCATGGAAGGGGCGCTTAAATTAAAAGAAATTTCCTATATTCATGCAGAGGCCTACGCAGCAGGAGAATTAAAACATGGGCCCCTTGCACTTATCGACGCAGAAATGCCCATTATTGTGGTTGCACCCAATAACGAGTTGTTCGAAAAATTACACTCCAATGTTGAAGAGGTTCGCGCTCGCGGCGGAATTCTTTATGTCTTTGCCGATGCGGCATCACATTTTAAATCGGACACTAATATGCGGGTCATTAATGTACCGAGCATGGAGTCGTGGTTGGCACCAATAATTTATACGGTACCCTTACAACTGCTTTCTTACTACGTCGCCATCATTAAAGGCACGGATGTGGACCAGCCGCGTAATCTTGCGAAAAGTGTGACGGTTGAATAAAAATTCGGATCTCTTTGGGACGCTACACGCGAAACTTACGAGTAATTGTTTCAAGGTCTTCCGCCATGGAAGCCAACTGTTGGCTGACTTGAATGAGTGAGTCAGCGTGCACAGCTGTTTGAGCAGATTGCTCGGTGAGCCTATCCGATTCAGAGACCATTTCATCTGAGCAGGATTTTTGCTCAAGCGTGACTGAGACGATTTCACCTGTTTTTTGATTGATTGTTTCTACGCTATCACATATCCCCTGAACGGCGTCTCCCGCTCGCTCTGCCTCTTGAACAGTCTGCTGAACCAGCGTTGAATT
Source organism: Cellvibrionaceae bacterium (assembly GCA_028281575.1). Classification (GTDB taxonomy): domain Bacteria; phylum Pseudomonadota; class Gammaproteobacteria; order Pseudomonadales; family Cellvibrionaceae; genus Agaribacterium. The sequence continues at coordinate 43,897 of JANQJP010000099.1, read as the reverse complement.
TTCCGCCATGGCGTTCACAGCTAAATCAGACGCCTGTGTTAATTTGTTGAGAATTTTAGTGATTTCGTTGGTGGATTCCTGGGTCCGATTGGCCAGGCTGCGAACTTCATCTGCAACCACAGCAAACCCCCGACCTTGCTCGCCGGCGCGAGCGGCTTCGATTGCTGCATTGAGTGCCAGTAAATTGGTTTGCTCAGCAATACTGGTAATCACTTCCAGCACGGTGTTTACATTTGTTGTGTCCTCTTTTAATTGAGAAATGATGTCGACCGCTTCATTGATGTGCTCGGATAATTGAGTGATGTTGGTTGCTGTAAGGTTGATGATATCGAAGCTGGTATTGGCGTCGTTGCCTGCTGATTGGGCTTGGTCGGCAGCACTGGTAGCGTTTTGGGTAACCGTATCGGTGCAGTCATTGAGATAAGAGATAGAAGATTTTGATTTTTCAAAACTGTTTTTTTGCTCATCGAGATTTCCAGCAATATCGTTAGACAGTCTGCGGATATCGTTCGATAAATTGGCCAAAGGCGGTGCGGTGTGCACAACCTGCTGAATCGTACTTTGTAGCTTGTCCATAAAGGTGTTGAACCAAGTCACCAGTTCGCCGATTTCATCTTTACTGTCACTTTTCAGTCGTGAAGTTAAGTCGCCGTTGTCCTCAGCGATAGACTTTAAGGTGTTTACTAAGCCGGAGACATTGGCTTTGATCAGGCCTGAGATAGGGATGGCAAAAGCCAGTAGAAGAGCAATAGTCACTCCACCCAAGAGCAGTCCGAGGTTTGTTTGTTTCTCTGAATTTACACGGGCGATCTCAAATGCGGCATTAAATGTGTTCTCGCGGTTACGATAAAACTCGGCATGTTTCGTTTGGAGCAATTCTAAGCTGGAACGCATTGCCTTGCTCATGTCGCCTACCCGAGAAAAATCGATATTCCCAGTCACCATACCTTCCGAGAGTTTTCGCGCGAGCTCGTAATATTGCTTCAATAGTACAGAGATTTCGTCCAAGTCTGAGCGTAAATCCGGTGATAGTTCGCGAGAGGCTTTTAGGTTTTCTAGGTAACTTTGGTAAATCGCATCGGTTTTTTTAAGCGTATCGATATCGCCAGCTCCGCTGGCATAAGTCAGTAATTCAATAATTTTATTTAGGTTTTGTTGATTTTCCTGACAGATTTTTAATATTGGGTACTCAGTTTTTTGAGCATGATCGAGGAGTTTTAGCGTGTTGATTGAGAGCGCATAGCTAAAGATAAAAAAGCTGCAAAAGCCGAGTGAGCCGACCAAAGGAATAAGCAGGATTTTTTTCCGAATAGAAAGACTGCGAAGAATTTTCATGCGTTGGTGTACCAATAAACGGTGATTAACCAATAAGTGTAGGAGGGCTTAACCAAACTTCAACGTAGGTTTGATTGAGCTATTAAAAAACTAAGGGTTATTAAGAAACAATTTATAGGGCGTCGCTTAATAAAACGTATTAACACAATATGCAGAAATGTCTTGTCTAAGCTTATTGCATTTGGAGTTACAAACAACAGATGAATAATCGAAGAAGGATCAGTTTATGCAGTTCAATCGACACTTTTTAATTAGACTCGGTGGATTTTCACTGATGTACTTTGTCAGCTGTGTTGCTCAAGCGAGCGAAAACTTAGATATCTACGGTTATTTTTCCTGGCGTGTTGAAAAGGTTTTTGATGAGCCCTCTAGAGAAGGCAGTGAAACAGTCAGAGAAGATGCTCCTAGAGAAATTTCTATACCCTCTTTTAACCTGATGATGCAGTCTAAAGTAGACGAAAAGACGAAGGTTTTCGTCAACCTGGACGGGGCTGGCGGTGAAGATCTCAGTGTAAGAAATATTTGGGGCGAGTATAAAGTCAATTCTTTGCTCAATATCAGGGTGGGCAAAACCTACCGTCGTTTTGGACTCTACAACGAAATTCTCGATGCGGTGCCGACGTATATTGGCATTGAGCCACCAGAACTGTTTGATTCCGATCACTTGATTTTATCGCGTGAAACTATGGCCTTGGTTCACGGATTAAAAGCCTTAGGTGACGGTGACTTACGCTACAGCTTGTCTGTTGACAATGGCGAAGGCGGACCGTCGGAAGACGATACCGTTCCGCTCGGTTATGACCTGCGTTACGAATGGGGCTTGGGTAATTACACCGTGGGTATGAGTGGTTATATGTCGAATGGAGAAACAACCTCAGATGTGAGTGTTGGTGAGGGTTCTCCAAAAACGGGTGTGCTACCCTGGATGGCGGCTGATGACTTTTCGGTATTAGGTTTTTATGGCGAAGCCAATATCTCGAACTGGATAGTTCAGGCGGCTTATTGGCAAGCATCTCATGACGCGACGCGCGATCCGGAATCAGTGGTGGCCGTACTAGAGAATGCCGGGGTGAATGAGGCTCAGCGTCGTCGCTTCCTGCTCGATGATGATGGTGACGCTACGGTTGATAATGTTGATACAAACGGGGACTACGACATTACCACCTGGTATTTTCGCGCGGGTTACAGTTTTGTGTGGAATGGGGCCGACATGCAGGCCTACGGGCAACTCGATTACTACGAAAACCCCGAGACTATTCAAAGTAAAACCTGGGGTGGTGACAACGAAGCGGGTTTGGCTGACGATGGCAAATTTACCAAGTCAACAGCTGGTTTGATTTATCGGCCAAACCCGAGTTTGGCGGTCAAGCTTGATTTTAGTTCGCATTCGCAAAAGTTCAACGGCGAGAATGAGTCTTACCCCGAAGTGCGGTTTGACGTGTCTTACGTATTTGGTCACTAATGTCGAGGCACTAAAATGAAAATATTTAAACAATCAATTGCAACGCTACTTCTTTCAATGTTTTGTTTATCAAGTACACTCGCTGAAGTCGTCGTGGTTGTGCATAGTTCGATTAATATTAATTCGATTAGCAAATCCGATTTGGGTCGTATTTTTCTTGGTAAAAGTGACCAACTGCCCGATGGCACCAAAGTTAAGCCCCTAAATCAAATATTTGCCTCGCCGATACGTACAGAGTTTGATCGCAATTTGCTAGGTAAATCGGAAGGGCAAATGAAAAATTATTGGAGCCGTCAGATGTTTTCCGGAGAAGGCACGCCGCCAGAAGAAGTCAATGGAGATCTGGATGTTTTGGCCAAGATAGCTGCTGATCCAACGGTCATAGGCTATATCGATAACTCGGCAGCTAATGATAGTTTGAAAGTATTGAGTATCAAATAATAATCTTTTTTCGGTCAATCTAGGTCTTTTGCCAAGGAAGGTACAGCCTACAAAAATAGGATCAATGCGTTTTCAGGTCGTTGACGGTCGCTTCCATGCGAGTCTCCAATGGATACGCACTTTTTTCTTTGGCTAGCTGTACATATTGAATGACAGCCACTTTATCGTTTACCAATAAGCTAGTGCATAGTTGCTACTGGGTGCAAATGTAACCCTCTATTCGGAGGGGTATTTTTGGAAAAAAACCTTTTTTCGTTCACCTCAATTTGACGGTAATGTTTTTCCAAAGTTTTTCGTAACTTCGTACTTGGTTGAGGCTCATCATCAATAACCGATGAAATTTTAGCAAGTACTTCGAACGCATCGGTAAAATTTTCATTTGCTAAAAAAAGCTCAACAAGAAAGTCGAGAGGTTTCGCTATATGCAGTTCAGAAAAATACAGATTTTTATGGCGGTAGCGTAACAGCGAAATGTCGATGGCCGAATCTAAATAAATCCGGGCCGCATCGGCGCGACAAGAAGCATAAGCCTGCACGCCGCGCCGCATCATTTCATTCCAGGATACTAAAGCACTCTGTTCGCACGTATGAATACGCTCAATGTGATACGGGCAAAAATATTTAGGCTTCATAGAGTAATCCTTACACTTGCTTTCACATTGTGAATAATTGCCAAGATTATTTTGGTGTTATTGATACCCATTTATTGAGTACATCGTCGATGTCGCTTTTAGAAGGAACTGCTGATCCTTTTGTCAGTGCATCGGCATGACTGAATGTCGCTACAATAATAGGCATGCCATCCACTTCCGTATTTAATGTGAGCTGAGTGGCTCGGTTAAAACGTTCCTTCCATGAATCCCGCACTTGCGCCCAGTAGTCCGATGTTTTTTGCCAATATTGGTAGGCAGGTGAAAAATCGTAGCCTTTCACTGACTGGTAATTATTAAAACCAAATTCACGCACTAAGGTTGCTTGTGTATCCGTGCCGTTGCGCAGCACTTTGGTGTTGTCTTGCTCGTGGGTCCAGCCTTGAGGCGTCACGGTGTGACGGTTTTCAACGTTAAGCGCGTTGTAGTCATCGCGGGTGGTGTATTCCCTTCTGGGCAGTGGTCGCCAGGAGCGGTCGCTTGTCCATGTGGAAACGCCATAGCGGTGATTCCACTTACCGGTTCCACAATAGCGCGGCGCGTCTGAAACTTCGTAAACACACTGGGTCCAGGTGCCTTCGCTTTTTTTGGGGTCTAAGGTTTTTACTTCCCACGTTTGGTCGGCGACAAACTCGAAACGCTGTTTCGCTTCGTAAGTCCAGTCCTGGCGCCAATGCTTAACGACATGGCCGTCGCCGACCACCAGAATATGCTGGAGCGAAATAAAGTCTGGCCTTTCCTCTAAGACGAGTACCGTCTCAAAGGCGCCGGCTTGCTTAGGTGGGTAGCGCTCGTATTCGGTGCCGAGAATGACCGTTTCCTTGAAGTCGAAATCGACACTATATTCACCTTGCATAGCAAGTACCGCAGCACGGTCCTTATCCTGCGGCGTGGCGGCCTGCAGAATCGTTTCGAAGTGAGGGTTTACTTTGGTTTCGTATAGTTGAGCTGTGCCATCATCTTTGCTGATCACGGTGCTCTGAGAACACGCTGATACAACAAAGGCGATGGCGCAAAACGCAGCGATTGAGCGTTTCATGATGGGGCTATCCTGTGAGTCGCCGTGAATGATTAAATGTTAATTATTATCATTTGTATTTGCAAACATTGTTTTTAATAAATTTGATCTGTATCACCTTCAGTCCTAGCGTTTAATGCTGTCGTGGTACTGGACTTTTCCCCATCAGCTTTCAACGTGGTGTGTTGGGCTGCAGTATTAAACAGTTCGCGCATGCCGCAACGGTTGCGGTGTAAACTTGAACTCTTTTTGTATCCTGTCGAAAGTTGGATCTAGGAGTCGTATATGCGCAGCTTACTCGCGATCATCTTACTTATGATTCCCCTTATGGCTTTCAGTCATGGTGGCGGGCACCCCACGCGCTACGTTGCCGTCGATGGTGTCGATGAGGGGGAATGCAGCTCACCTTCCTCACCCTGCGCAGGTATTGCCTACGCGGTGGCTAAGAGTTCTAAAGGCGATACCATTAAAGTGGCGGCTGGCGACTACGCTGTTGACGAGTTGGATGTGTTTTATCTGCTAAGTTCGATGGTGAAAATCAAAGGCGGCTATTCCACGCGCGACAGTTTTAAATCGCAACAGCCGCAAACCCATTTAACCACCATCGTTGGTATTCCAGCCCAGTATCGTGAGCAACTGGCGAAACGCGGGTTTAGATTGCTGCAAGATGCCAAGGGTCAAGAACTCGGTTTGAGCGTCACGCAAACAACATGGTTGCAGCGTTACAGCAAACTCACCACGCAGGTGTCGAGTGCAGCGGCATGTGAGAATGGTTTGGCCGGGAATAACCCCTGTCACAATATTGACCGCGTCGCGCATATGCCAGTGGCGACGTTGCAAGGAGGCACCGGCGCCAACGACATTTGGGGCTTCGTCGATCTAAATAATCAACGCGAATATGTCCTTATCACGCTTTCCAATGGTACCGCTGTCGTTGATGTGAGCAATGCGGAAGTACCCGATTTTGTTGGGCATATTCCCGGAGCTGTAAGCAATTGGCGCGATGTGAAGGTCTATCAATTTTTTGATGATAACGTAAACCGCTACCGGGCCTATGCTTACGTGACTACTGAAGGCGCGCAAGGTTTGCAAATTATTGATTTGACGGCACTTCCTGAACAAGTGAGTTTGGCGACGAATCTTGATGGTGACTTTCTTACCGCGCATAACGTTTATATCGCTAATGTTGATTACGCCACGGGAGTTGCGCTGGAAGGCTTTGAACCCTATCTCTACGTGGCCGGATCAAATCAATCTGGCGGTGTGTTCCGCACCTACGATTTGGTTGATCCCCTACAACCACACTTGGTTGCTCAAGGAAACGCGGGTTACATTCACGACGCTACAAGCTTGATTATCGATGATGCGCGCACCTCAGATTGCGCTCCAGGTCATAACCCTTGTGAGCTATTTATCGACTTCAATGAAAACACTGTCGATATCTGGGATATGACCAGTAAAAGCAATCCCTTGTTGATTAGTAGCACGAGTTACAGCCAAGTGGGTTATGTGCATTCGGGTTGGTGGTCGCAGGATAAGCAGACCATTTTTATTCAAGATGAAAATGATGAGCGAAACGCTGGTTTAAATACCACCATGCGTGCGATGGATATCCGTGATTTGCGCAACCCTAGAATTGTGGGCACTTATACTGGCCCAACACGAGCCATCGACCACAATGGGTTTGCCCACGGTGACTACTACTATATGTCTAACTATCGGCGCGGACTAGTCGTGATTGACGTCAGCGATCCGACGGCGATGACGGAAGTGGGGTTTTTCGATACCTTTGCCGTGCCTGAAGAAAATATTGATGCATTTAATGGTGCGTGGGGGACCTACCCATTCTTACCTTCGGGAAACATCTTAGTAAGCGATATTGAATATGGACTCTGGGTGCTTAAGTTAAATGAAAATGATGGCCCCGCGCAGCCTTCTCTTCCCACCGTTTCTGAGTCTCCACCTCAACAAAACTCCAGTAGTGGCGGGGGTGGAGCGATATCTCACTGGTTAATTGCAGCTCTATCGATTGCTAGCTGTTATGCAATATTGGCGCGCCGGCGCCGGTTAAAGTTCTACCGCTAGCCGATATTCTATAAATAGTGCATTCGAATAGAGATTGATTATTAAATCTAAATAAAAATAATTATTATTTAGAATAATTTTTAAACATTTTTATAAAAAAAACGACACTTTCCTGCAACAAGCTCACTGCACGATGCACCACAGTACTTTGTCCGAAGTACTTTCATATAAAGCGCTCGAATCATGAGCATTCGAATCGTTAAAAATTAAAGTGGTGGAGGGTGAGAATGAAAGAATTGTTATTAGCTCGCGCAGTACGCAATGCAATTTTGCTAGCTGTGCCAGCGTTGTTTCTAGCTGCATGTAGTGGTGACGACGGGGATGATGGTGCTCAAGGCGCACAAGGTCCCCAGGGTGAGCAAGGTTCTCAAGGCGAGCAGGGTGCGGCAGGTCAAGACGGTGCTGACGCGCGTTCTGTATTGCCTATGGCCAAAGGTTTGACACGTATCGCTACGGTTCCTCTCGGCGCAGAGGTTACGGGTCTGTTTCTTACTGACGACGGCGACTTATTTTTCAACGCTCAGCATCCCAGCTCTGAAAATGATGAAGCTGATGCCGCTGGCAATGTCTACGACCGCGCTGTTATTGGTGTGCTGGCAGGCGTTAACTTCAACGAACTTCCAGAAGCACTGATTTCTTCACCCATTCCAGATTCTGAAAACGAGCAAGAAACCGTAATGGCCGCTTACGGGACTTACCAGGTGCTGGCGAAAACCGGAGACATGTTCACTAGCACACCTGCTACCGGCATTGGTTCCGTTATGTCTGCGGACAAAGCAGTTGAAGTTGTTCAGCCAGAAATGGTCGACTTCAACGGCTACCTTTCTACAGGCCCCAACACGGGCTACCTCTTCACCAACTGGGAATTCTTCCCTGGCGGCATGAGCCGTATGTCACTCACCAAAAACCCAGACACCTATGACTGGACCGTCGGCGATGCTGAAATGCTGGATTTCGGCACATACGGAACCATTGCTAACTGCTTCGGTTCAATGTCTCCTTGGGGTACACCACTTACTTCGGAAGAATGGGGTAATGCCGGTGACAACACACACGTTTGGAATGCGCCGGGCGACAACGCCTCTCGTGACGCGCTTGCTCGCTACATCGATTCTTCAGCGACAGATGCAACGGATTCTATGTTGTTCCCTAACACTTATCGCTACCACTACATCGTTGAAATCACTGACCCAACAGGCGACAACCCTGTTCCTGTTAAGCACTACGCGATGGGTCGTTACGAGCACGAAAACTCCATCGTAATGCCTGATCAACGCACCGCTTACCTTTCTCAAGACAGCACTAACGGCGTGTTCTACAAGTTTGTTGCCGACACTGCGGGCGACTTGAGCGCGGGTACACTTTACGCCGCCAAGCTCACTCAAGACGCAGGTAGCGACGAGCCGGCCACGACGGGTTTCGACATCGAGTGGATTGAATTGGCCAACGCCGACTTCGCCACGATCGATGCGTGGATCGCTGAGTACGACGCTATCGGTATCGACGACTACGTTGATGGCAAATCCAACTACCTGACTAACGCGGACGCGATGGCGTGGGCTGCCGAAGACGCGACCTACCCTTCTTTCGACACAGCTTACCAACCCGCTGTTGACGCAGGTGAAGAAGGCGCGAACACCTTTGGTGGTTCGGTAACGGCTGGCGAAGCGATGGATGACCGTATTGCGTTCCTGGAATCACGTAAAGCCGCACGTGCGAAAGGTGCTACTGCCGAGTGGCGCAAGTTCGAAGGTATTTATGCGAACCACAACCGTGCTGAAGAAGCGGAAACAGGTGCAGACCTTGTTCCAGGTGAAGTGGTAACTCAAGCTTACGTTTACTTCGCTATCTCTGATATCGACCGCGGTATGATCGACGACGAAGGTGATATCCAACTGTCTTCACGTGTTAAAGATTGTGGTGGTGTTTACCGGATGGCGCTGGAAGACGGTTACGACGTTTCGCGTATCGAGCCCGTCATCATGGGTGCAACTTACCGCTCTTCGCTTGACGGCGCTGACCGCTGTGACGCGAACGGTTTGTCCCAACCAGACAACGTTATCGTTATGCAGGACGGTCGCATCCTTATTGGTGAAGACGGTGGTCAAACCAACAATACCCTGTGGATGTACGACCCTAGCGTTGACGAGTAACCGTTGATGATCACTCGACATCAAATGTCGAGTTAAACAAAGTTGTAGAAAACAAAAAGGGGCGTTTATCGCCTCTTTTTTATGAGAACGTCACCACCTGGGGAAATAATAACGTGAATATATCTTCGTCTTGGACTTGCATGGCTTTATCAGCGTTTTTATTGCTTGGTTGCGATAGCAATTCGTCTGATCAACAAGAGACTGCAATACAAAATACTGAAAGTACGGCTGAAAGCAGTGACTCAGAAGTAACGGTTGCTCGAGCGACAGACAAGGTCGAAGCATTAGCGTGGGTAAAACATGGAGAAGCCTACAACCCGGAAGCGCCGATACCCTCTCAGTGTTACACCAAGACGGAAAGTAAATTAAATCCGTGTTACGTCTGCCATCAAACCTACTCCAGTGCTGAAGGCAAAGTAAACACGCTAAGCGATGGTTTTTTGCAAGGTACCTACGCGTTCTCGGATGAAGGTGTGCACAACAGCTGGGTAAATTTATTTAAAGACAGACGCCCCTTTATTGATTCAGTAAGCGACGAAGAAATTTTAGACTACATTGATCAGGATAATTATTCAGCGCTAGTCGAGTGGATGAAAAGTGACGCCTGGACTGGTGAAGTCACCGAAATTAAAAACCTGCACCTGGGCGCCGAAGCGTTTGAGAAAAATGGTTTGGCCAAAGACGGTTCCGGTTGGGTCGCATTTAATTATAAACCGCTTCCAAGTACTTTTTGGCCGACCAATGGTTCCACAGACGATGTGATGATTCGGCTGTCAGAAAATTTTCAGCAAAAAGACGGCGAATATTCTGAAGATGTCTATTTTGCCAATTTAGCTCTAGTCGAAATGGCCATTAAAGATCTTGACGAATTAACAACACAGCCACTTAACGAAGCTGCGCTAGATGTCGATCTCGATGGCGATGGTGTTTATTCTGTGCGCACTGAAACAATACGTCGCAGAGAAACTTACGTTGGCGACGCCTCCGCTATTCCCCTCACCTCACAGCTTTACCCCGTCGGAACAGAATTCCTGCACACCGTACGTTATGTTGGGCTGGAAAACGGTAACATTGTGCCTTCAAAACGCATGAAGGAAGTGCGCTACCTGCGCAAAAAGAAATATATTCGTCCTAAATCTATTTTGAGTACGCACTACGCCGAGCGCAAAGAAAAACACTTTGAAAAATTACCGATGGTCTCCGACTACGGTGATGAAGGCATGGGCAATCGTCACGGCTGGATGCTCTGGGGCTTTATTGAAAATGAACAGGGCCAATTGCGAAAACAACATCATGAAGAACAGTTTTTCTGCATTGGTTGTCATAAAAGTGTCGGCAGTACGATAGACCAAACCTATTCTTTCCCGCGTAAAGTAAATGGTGCCGATGGTTGGGGTTATATCGATTTACGTACGATGGTAGACGCACCCAATATCGGCGAAACCGATGGTGAATTCTTAACTTATCTGGAGCGTGTCGGCGGCGGCGATGAATTTCGCCAAAACGAAGAAATGTTAGCGCGCTGGTTTAACGACGACGGCTCTGTTAAACGCGATGACATTATTGGGTTGGAATCCATCTATGAGCTTATCGCACCGTCGCCTGAGCGTGCTTTAACCTTGAACAAAGCCTATTTAGCAATTGTTAAAGAGCAAAGTTACCTCTACGGAAGAGACACATCGATCGCGCCGGCAAAAAATGTGTTCCGTAATGTGGATCGCGATACCCCGCCACTCGATCCGGAATTTCGTTATCAGTGGGATATCCGCTTAGACTGGTAAATGGCAAAACGTCATCAAAATGACACAATCGATGATTACATTTTGATGACTTTTTCTTTACATCTGCTTATCGCAAAATTACACATTCATGTTGTCTGATCGGCGTATTCGAACGTCCCTGGTTGCCATAGCAACCGATCTTACATTGACGGCGCTCAAGCTCGTGCTTGCAATAGTGACGGGCAGCGCGGCGTTGCAAGCGGATGCCTTTCATTCCGCAACAGACCTTATCGTATCTGTCGTATTGCTGATCGGAATCGTTATTCGTTTTAAGCACGAAAAACAATCGGATTCGCAAAGCAATTGGGGCCACATCGTTGAATCCAGCCTGGCAATTTTCGTCGCTGTCATCATCCTCTATGTTCCGTACGAAATTATTTCCGGCATCAGCGCCAACAACACACAAGAAATCAAAAATCTACCGATAGGCATATTCGGTACGATCGCAATTATTTTTATCGTCTTGTTTATATCGCGATTCAAGTTATTTGTCGGACGAGAAACAGACTCTATCGCACTTGAAGCCGACGGCTATCACAGCATGGTCGATGTATTTACATCCATTGCCGTGCTCGTTTCTCTAATAGGCTACATGGTCGGTATTTACCTGGACGAAATCGTCGCGGTTGTCATCGCCATCATGATTGCAGTGACGGGGCTAGAGCTGTTGGTCTCCGGCATCAAAGCGCTTATCAAGAAAACGGCATTTGATCAAATCAGTTTTTATGAAAGCATGGCCGAAGTTTATTCAAATACATTAGGCAAATACCCAATTTCAAAACGTATTTTTGAATTATTTCAGGGAATTTATCGATATCGATTATTTCTTATCGTTCTCATTTTATCGATATACTTTTTGTCCGGATTTAAAGCGATTTCCAGCGGAAACGTCGGGAAAAAATACCAACTCGGTGCTGTTGTTTCAGACAATTTATCTGCCGGTTTACACTATGCCCTACCCTGGCCACTGGGTCGCATCGACGTATTTGAAGACGGTGCCGTTTACGTTGTACACCTGGGTGCACGATCTGAGGAGCTTAGCGTCGGCCAGCAGCGTATCTGGACGGAAGTTAAAGAACGCTTTCTGCAAGACGAATCCACTAACTATTTAGTCACCAATGACGAACAGCTGATCGATATCAGTCTCACTGTATTCTACAAAATCGACAATGCTCCCTATGTTATAGGCCAGCTGAATGCACACGACGATTTCGTAAAGTATATATCACATTACTCATTTAACCGTTTCGTATTATCCCATTCCCTTGAGGGCGTTTTATCGGGTGACCGAACAGAACTTAAAGGCGAGTTAACACGGTATATCCAAAACGATCTCGACGCTATTTTTGATGCTATCGATGTGGTTGATGTGCAATTCCAAACATATCGTTTACCGGCTGTCGTTATCGGTGCTTACCGAGACGTAATCAATGCACAACAAGAAAAATTACAAAGCATTAACAACGCCGTCGCGGAACGCCTTAAAGCACTGCCACTCTCAAGAGCCACTTACACGGAGAGCATAGCTTCCGCTGAGTCTAAATCGCAGGCTGAGGTACTAAAGGCGGAAGGAAATATCGCCCAAATCACAGGGTTATCCAAAATTCAACAACGCTCCCGCGAAGCCTATGAATTTAATACCTACATCAACGTGATTAACGAGGCATTAAATGAAAAAGAGATTGTTATCAGAGACAAAAATTTGTCCAGCGCTGATTTACGTGTATGGAATAAGCGTTCGGAATAGGCAGATATTAAACTCATGAAAAAACTCCTTTATATCGTTGGTGTACTTCTATTCTCACTATATCTCGCCGCCACTAGTGTGGTGACAGTGAAAGAGACTGAATACGTGTTGATTGCGCAGTTTGGCAAGGTTGTTCGTTCAATCGATTCCGCTGGGATTTACCTTAAACTACCCGATCCAATTCAAACGGTCTCGCGTTTTGACAAGCGCATGCAAGTGCTAAAACTCAGTCCCGCTGAGCTGGGTACGCGAGACCGTCGCAATGTCGTTATCGAAAATAGTGTGTTATGGAAAATTAAAGACCCTGTTCGGTATCAGGCGAGCGTCAGGGTTCGAGATGTTGCTGAGCAGCGTTTGGAATCATTAGTTTACTCCGAAATCGGATCGGCGATTGGTGGCTTACTGTTCGAGGACTTATTTGCTCAGTCAAATGAATCCAAACTGGAACGTATTTTTACTGCTGTCACCGAGTCGGTGACAGCACTGTCCGACAGCGAGCTTGGCATCGAAGTGATGGCCGTTAGGCCCACAAGAACAAGCTTCCCAAAACAAAACTTACTCGCGATCTATAAACGCATGGAATCGGAATGGACGCGGCGTGCAAAGCAACTTAGAGCAGAAGGACGAGAAGAAGCCGCAAAAATAAAATCTGAAACAGAAAAAGAAGTGCGCGAATTAAAAGCAAAAGCGTACAAAGAAAGCCAAATCATTATCGGCCAGGGCGAAGCCTCAGCTGCGCAGTTGTATGCCGACGCGTTTGAGCAAAACCAGGAGTACTACACCTTTTCTCGAAAAATGGAAACCTACAAAAAGCTCTTTAACGAAGACACAAAGATTATTTTATCAACTGACAACCCCTTACTACGTGATTTACTTGAGCCCCCTAACGGTGATCAATAGTGCAACCGCTGTTTGAAGACATAAAAGTGGTATTTACCCAGCTGCGTCAGTGGTTATGGGTACTTGTTTTTGTGCTTCCGGTTTTCTACTTGCTCAGTGGGTTTTATTCGGTAGGCATTGATCAGAAAGCGTTCGTCACACGCTTTGGTGCATTGACGAAAGACAATGTCACTTCGGGTATGCACTACCATTTTCCATGGCCGATTGAATCCGTCACCATCAACGATATTCCCTCGTTAAAGTCAAAAGTCGTAGAGTTTATTATCACCGAACCCAAACCTGAGGCGTTGGAACTGATTACCGGCGATGGCAACCTGGTTGATTCTCGCGTAGAGGTGCAATATTCCGTCACCGAGACAATGAAGTTTGTCACATCGTCGGACAATACAGATATGTTGCTGGAACAGTTGGTCAAGTCTGAGATTATTTATCATATCAGCCACAATGACTTTGCCAGCCTGCTCACTACTGGCAGAAACCAATTTCAAGAACGGATTAAATCAAACCTGCAAAAAACGACAGATGAACTGGGTTTGGGATTAAGAATTACCGGCGTTCAAATAAAACTGTTAGAACCACCCAAGTCGATCAAAAAAGCCTTTGACGATGTTTCATCGGCGCAATCCGAAAAACAAAAAGTCATTCAGGAAGCAAAAGGTGAGCGCGGTACAAAGCTCGCAAAAGCGCGCAGCGAATCCAACCGAGAAAAATCGAACGCACGCGCCTTATCCAACGAATTAGTAAAGCGCGCTGAAGGCGATGCGCAACGATTCGAAGCCCAGCTGAGTGCAGTGGATGCTGACAAACTCTTCTTTAAACGTGCCTATCTCGATGGCCTGCAAAGCATCTTTAATCGCGCGAAAGTTGTTGTTATTTCTCCCGAAAAATAGCGAATTTAATTGTCATCTTTATTAGGAGCTGCATTCACGCAGACGATGCCGCGGGTGGTTTTTGTTCTAGCGAGTTTTCAAACCTGCGACGCCTGCTTTTCGTTTTTCGCGTAATCCATATGGTTAGGCCGGTTATGGAAAGTAGAAACGGCGCCAACCCAAACACACACCAGATAAGCTTACTCGCAAGCCCGGAAAAAGAACCAAAATGCAACTCACGAAAGCTGTCGAATATTTGTGTAGCAGCACTGGCTTTCCGGCAATCTATAGCGGCAAGCACGTTTCCGGAGCTTCTATCGTAAGTAACGGTTGAAGAATAATTACTCGCAAAAATATTTGCGCCAGGCTGGTGGCCGAAAAGCGTAATATTCACTTCCGGTTCGTAAGGGTAAAGAATATAGGTTGGCGTAAACCCCTCAAGCTGAGTTTGACTGTCGTCGAGTAAATACTGAAAGTCGATACTATCTGCATAAAGCGCTGTTTTGGGTTGGTAGTGCTCTTCTTCACCATGTTCAAAAACTTCGTGGTAATAGGCCATAGCATTAAAATAAATGCCTGTAATTCCTAAAATTAACACGATGGGTGAGGACCAGGCACCAATCAGCCGGTGGAAATCACCCGATACCACGCGCAAACTTTTATTTAAACGAAGTTTGAATAATTGCAGCCAAAATTTCCGGTGTATCAGCAAACCACTAACACCCAAAAAACTCAATATAATCGCAGCTAACAGACCGATAAATGTGCCCCATTGAGAATCCTCTGTGCCAATGCCATTGAGCATGAAGGTGTAATGCAAATTCAGCAACCAATCTGTTAAGTAGCTGGAGAGTAAAACGGGCTCGCTAAGCACTTTGTTCGAAAAGGGGTCAAAATAAATTTTGTACCAGTCACTGGTATTTTTTTTAATTACATATACTCGATCGGCTTCTTTTCCATCGGTGAATATCTCCCAAGCACCAATAATATAGCCTTGGTGTTGGTGCTCGACGGTGTGCTGCAAAATATTGTGATCCTGCCGAACAAAAGCAGAACCACTGTTGTGATACGAAAGTGCGGCCACTTCAGGCATTAACCACTGATCGATTTCAGTCTTAAAAACTAAAATGCTCCCGGTAAGGGATACGATCATCAAAGGTATAAGTGCGATTAAAGCAAAGTAACTGTGCAGTTTAAAAAGCGTTTTTCTCATAAATATTTTTGACCACCCAAAGAAATGAACTATTAACTCAGCATATTAAATACAGCCATTCGTGTGATTTAATTTCCAAGTTAATAGCTGCGCGGTTTAGAACTTCCAACGAACTGACGAAGAAGTATTGCGGGGCGCACCATAAAATGCTTGATCCCAATACAGGCTGCTTAAGTATTTTTCGTCTGTCACATTTTCTACATTCAACGATAGGCTCAAGCTCTCCAGAATCTGGTAATGCATCGCTAAATCAACCAAGGTGTAGGCCTCTTGTCTTATATCACCATCTGCTATGCTGATGTCATCTTGCCACTTCACAACACCGCCAATACGCAAATCAGGAATAAAGGGGAGATCATATGTAGCGGATAATTTTAACAACTGAGTTGGAATAAAGGTTCGTGTCGCCATTTGCATCTTCAATGTCAACATCGGTATACCCTGCACCCACATTCAAACCATTGAATACCTGTCCGGCAAACTCAATTTCGAACCCTTTACTTTCCAAGGTGCGGCTCTCATAAATTGCTATGCCCGCATCGTTTCGCTCAACATACTCGCCAAAGTTATCCTGATCTGAACCAAACGCTGCAACAGTTAAGGTTGCACGTTCATCATTGAAAGATTTTTTAACGCCGAACTCTGTTGAATTACCGAGAGTTGGCCCGAGGGGACGTAAATCTCGATCTACCCATGTTTGCTGTTTGAACACTTCGCTATAACTGCCGTACAAAACCAAGCTGTCGAAAACTTCCCAAGTTAGCCCCGCATACGGCACAGTTTCGTCAGCCTCTGCGTTCGAATCACCTCCGTAACTGGAACCTGTTTGCTCCAAGTCGGTGTTACGCGCGCCGAGCAGAACGGAAAGATGATCCAATACATTTAATCGAGTAGCGAAGTAAAGCGCTTTCTGCTTCCTGAAAATTAACAATGTCAAACCCGCGAGCCGTGTAATACGTTCGGCCTGTTTCTATTTCTTCAACCGTAATGCCCGGAACGTAGTCCAAGACCTCGTTCACTCCCGTGAGCGCAAAGTCGTCGAGTTGAGCGCGTGAAATTGAGGTAATGGTTTGTGGGGTTTCCATTACGCTTAATTCCAGATTCGTGGCGACATCTGTTTTGCCAGGTTCCCCATAAATATAAACTTCTGCGAGCTTGCTCGATTCATTGGCGTTATTCTGGCTCCAAGCAGGCAGGGCAATATGATGGCTGCTAGGAAGCGTCGGCGATGGGGGTGCATGGTTTTTTCTGCTCCTGGTGGCGGTATGTAAGGTTGAATAAATTAAGACAGTTTATATAAATGATACTGATTCGCATTTTTGTTTTCAATAATAAGTGGCGAGTAAAGTTGTAATAGGAGGGAGATATGAAACACTGGGGTCGCGTTAGTTTGTGGGGAGAGCGGGTTCTACAATTTATTTTTTTGAAAAAATATTAAATAAATCAAAGCTTTATAAGCTAGCTCCTGAGAGCGTTTGAGCCCAACTCACAATAAAGGATTCAGAAAATTTTTTAGTGTGTGTCTATTTGTAGAGTGGTGAAGCTATCGAAAAGCCGCGATAGCTACAAAATCCGTGTAATTTCAATCAATTGAAGTACAGAGATTTTTAACTAAATGAACGCCCCTGTCTTGCATATATTTAGCGGCTTGAAGCGGGCGGTTGGAAACGACAAGCTGATAACCGAACGGGCCGGCGGTTTCAAATTCCGGTACGGTGGCGTCGGTTGTCAGCCGTGCGTCAGGGGGGTTTTGGCCGAAATATGCGCTCCCAAGCACGTAGTGCTTGGTGTCCTTTAGTAGAGGAAGTATTTTGGAAGAAGTATTGATTGCACCTGTCAAAGCAACATAAGGCTCTTCAAAAAACCCAGATATTTTTGTTTCTCGTAATTGCTCCAAGTTGGATGCGCCAAGTGCGATAAGTGCTTCGTCACTCGATCGACGAATTTCGGCTGCTTGATTGTAATTGTATGCAATGAATATTGTTCCAGGAAGTACTCCTGCATCTTTGATCATATTGACGATTTTTGCTGTACTCGACGGTGTTTTTAAATCCAGCATAAGAAATGCCCGGCCGCGCAAGATTGCAAGTGCATCGCTAAAAGATGCGGGGGTGTAATCGGTTATTGTCTGCGCATTGTCGCGCATTTTAAGGTGGCGGATTGTCTCCCAGTCAGCATTGGCTACGAGCCCGATTCCGCTCGTCGTGCGTTGCAAGTACTTGTCATGGTGAAGAAAATCTACGCCATCCGCGCTGGAAACAATATCAATTTCCAGCATGACCGGTGCGTTAGCAATTGTGCGCTCAAATGATGCCAAGGCGTTTTCAGGAAACCCAGGTGCAAATCCACCGCGATGAGCCACAATTACCGGTTTGCCGGTATGACGAGCACATTTCAGGAGTTTTATGACATCTCCACTAAACTGTGTGTAAAGCTCGGTAGCTCGATCACGGGTAGTCATTGGTTCTGCATTACTTTGACCAAGAGTCACTTGTCGGTTTGCACACCCTAAAACCGCAAGCAGAAGCGTAACACAGAAGCATGTCCTCAGAGGAGGTAAAGAGAGTCGGAACACCGTTGTAATAGCTTTTAGCGAGACGATTTGAGGTAACTCAAAAGTGATTTCGGGTTATCGGTTTGAATAATGTTCACACCTAGGTCAACCATGCGTCCCCATACGGCCTCAGGGTTTTGCACAGCATCGCTGTCTATCAAACCTGCCGCGTGGTGAGGTGCTAAAGAGTTTGCCCAGATTCGTCCACCTGCAGTTTTGATCGCAGCAACACCATCTATTAAATATGCTTCGTGGGTAAATGTTATTTCGTAAGCCACGGGTTTATATTTAGCGTAACCTGGCACAACATCGCTCAAATCTGGTGAACATACATAACCGGCGTAACGAGGTGTGCATTCTCTTATGATGGGCATAAAGTGTGTCTTCCCGAGAAATTTCGCGTTTTCCAGTTCGGGTGACCCCGGTAGTGCTGCAATTTTCATTAAAATTTGCGGGTTAACGCCAAGTTCTTCAACAACGGCAAACGCTTCGTCAAAGATAGCTCCTTTGATGTCGAGGTTGATCAAAATGTTATCTTGAGCTAAAGCAAGGGCCTCTTTGAGTGTTGGCACTTTTTGATCTGTAAGCGTTGCCCCTGATCCGCCGGCACCTTCAAGTAAGCGCAGGCTCCTAATATATTCAAAAGAAAGTTCAGCGACCTTGCCGGAACCGTTTGTAGTCCGATCTATCGTTTCGTCGTGCATTAAGATAGGCACACCGTCTGCAGTCAACGCGACATCAATTTCTATCATGTCCAGGCCGGTTGCTATGCAATCCGCTATTGCAGCAAGTGAGTTCTCGGGAGCACCTTCTCGCCAACACGCCCTGTGGGCGACAATCATCACGTCATTGGAGTCTGCGTCCGCCAGCTTCGCTTTTAAAATGTCGACATGTTTGTGTTCAGCATCAGATGCACATCCAGCAAGCAGATAAAAACTGAAAATAGAAAAAAACACACTCGGGCAAACTTTTAGCGTTTTGTTTAGAACATTCACGGTGACTAGCGCCTTTAAAAAAGAAGGGAACTCGGCGCTTGAAATGAAACCTCAAGCGCCGTTTCCGAGGGGTTTAGTATTTATATGAAACGCCGAAAAAGAATGATTTTCCAAATTCGCTTCGGTCATTCAATAAGACACCGTTCGGTCCTGTGCGCCGGTCTAGTGATTCTTCAAGCATGTTGCGTATTTCCCCCGTTAAATAAATGTGTTCGGAGAGATCGTAACGTACCTGGAAATCTAGGGTGTCGTAATCGTCAAACGTGTCAAGGAAGCTGGGGTCGCCGGCAAAACTCGCGTGATACTCATCCATATAGTTGTATGTCAACTTTGTTTCGACAGGACCATATTGATAGAAAAGTGAAGCGTTAATAATCTCGCTGGGCTGTTCAAAGACAAAATCGACATCCACTTCCTCAGAACCGTTACTCAGCGTTGTGCTTGCATCGATATAGGTGTAGTTAAAACTCGCACCAAGACCATCTAATGGCGACGGCAAAAAGTCGAAGCTGTCCTTAATGAGCCCAATTTCGAAGCCCGTCAATTCCGCGTCAGATGCGTTGCGAGGAATATTGAGGATAGCTTGTTGCCCGTTAAACGTGCCTGTCGTTGAGAGAGTGAATATCTCGTTATCGATCGATTTGTGGAATATCGCTGCAGATAGAAGACTCGCGCCATCATCGAAGTAATATTCTATTGAAACATCGAAATTATCCGACAATCTTGCTTCGAGCTCTGGATTACCTCCGTTCACTGTAAGCGTCGAACCGGAAAAGTCTTCAAGTGCTGGCGTAAGATCGCCCGGATTGGGTCGCCCAACTGCACGAGCATACGACACGCGCGCTTTAAGATTGTCCGTAAGATCATAATTTAGCAGCGCTGACGGGAGAAAATTTCCGTAACTGCCCGTTGAGCCGTCTGTGGACTCAACGTCCGTCGTCTCGTGGCGAGCCCCAGCGATAATTTCATATTTATCACCTACGTAGCTTATAGCGACATAGCCGGCTAAGATCTCTTCCTGAATCTCATAAGCAACAGAGGCATCGTTATCCGTGATGTCAAACTGGTCGGGGTTTGCGTCGATATAATCGAATACAGCGCCGAAATCCGTGAAAAGACTGGATACGCCCGGGCGAAATAGTACGGAATAATCTGTTTCAAGCTGAAAATCCGCTAACGTCGCTGTATCGCCAGTGTAATTGAAGACATCGCGTTCACGCGTGTCTTTTTGCTCCTGCTCGCGATACTTCACACCCACGCGCCATCCAAAACCTGATTGAAGATAGTTGCGGCCCAAGTCCGCTTCAATCTCTGAAATGGAATTATCGATATCCGTCTCAAACGGACGAACACGGCGCAGCGGGTGGTTTGACGCGTCGAGAGCGAGTGCTGGATCGTCAAATACGATAACGGGAGCGCCATCGGAGTTGTAAGAATAGGTACCACTCACCGAGGGTCCGTTGAAGTCGATGTCTGGGCTTTCTTCAAAGAATTCGCCCTCGGAGACTGAAGCGCGAAAATCGGCTGTCCATCCTTCATCATTTGCATATTCTAGGTCGTACTGGAAGCCTGAATAAGTGTTCGTTGCGTCAAATTGATCACTACCGAGAAAGAAAGCTGCGTCGGTAAACGACCCTGAAAATTGGTTGGTGTAGCTTACGTTGTCGCCACCGGGGATAAGTAGCTCACTTTCACGTCTGGCAAAATCCTCCTGGTAGAAGTACTGGCCCTGAAAAGACATGTAAAGGTCGTCATTGGCTTGAAACTCGAATTTACCGAAACCGCCGATACGCTCAACGGGATTATGGTACGTACTCCAAATAGTCAGTCCTGGAGCGAAGGATGAATCTGGGTCGTCAAAGTCTCCTGAACTGTTGAAGCCAATTGGAATAATACGTTCTTCATCACGATCTTTATCAAAGTAGCTGGCTGCAAGTACAACTCCGAACTGATTATCGTCACCGAATGTCGTGCTAAATGCGCCATTTATACGCGAGGACAATTCGTTATCGCCGTCGCCGTCGTCAAGGCCGAAGGGTGCGTTGTCCTGGGTGAAATCGCCGAGGAATAAAGAACCAACCGCGTAGATACCCTCAGAATCGAAAGCGCTTCGCGTGCGCATATTCACTTGTCCGCCTATCGTATTTCCGTCTACATCGGGTGTGCGAGTTTTAACAACTTCCAGCCCGCTGACCACGTCGGCAGGGAAGAATTCCAAAGAGACGCGGCGTCCACTGCTATTACTTGCTGCTGCAACTGCGGCGCCGTCAAACGTTAAAAACGTTAAGTCTGGGTTAATGCCGCGGACGGTAACGTATTGTCCTTCGTCTTCTTCTGGAATGGTGGATACGCCGGTGATCCTGCGGAGCGCGTCGCCAACATTAAAATCTGGCTGGCGACCGATATCGTCGGCGGTAACGGTATCAACGATTTGGATGCTATTCCGCTTCGCTTCAATCGAAAGTTGGTTTTGTAGGCGAACGCCGGTAACAACCATTGTTTCCTGCTCTTCTAGGGCATTGCCTTGCGAGGATTCTTGCGCATGCACGATGCCCCCATAAAGGGCGAGGTGGATAGCACCTGCTAAAAGTGATTTCTGAAATTTCATAGGTTCCCCCTAAATATTTGACTTATTTTCAGAGGCTCGCCCCAAACTTATTCGGGACTGGCCCCAAACCGCTTTACACTCGGAAATAGCTAAGCCTCCTCAGCTAATTTTTTAGCCTACCTGCAACCGATGACACATTGATTACATAGTGTAATTAATTAAGGTGGGTAATTAAACTATTCTTCAAAATTAATCAAAGGAGCTACAATGAGCCAAAGGTTGATTAAGGGCGCAAAACGATGCCGTTTGAAGATCATGAGTTTCTTGCCGGGTTAAAGGAGCTCACCCCCAATGAACGGGTTTTATTGGACTTAATATGGAGGCATGGACCCTTATCACGTAAAGAGCTTGCGGATATGGGAGGCATAACAAGTGCGTCGACCACCCGTTTAACCAAACGCGCTTTGGGACTAGGCTTGATAGAAGAATCGATTGATCGAACGGGAAACGTCGGAAACCCAGCTCGTCCGCTGCAAAGATCCCAAAATGGTGTTTATTCAGCTGGAATTGGTTTCACAAAGAAATCAATTGTCTTTGCTTTAACGGATACTGAGGGCGAGTTACTCAGAATTGAGAGTACCTCCATCGAAAGCGTAACCATCGATCGGCTAACCGAGTTTGTTGGTGATATGCTTTCCAGTAGTGAACATCTCAGCGATACGGATGCCAAACTCCTCGGAGTGGGGCTTGCTGTTCCTGGATATCGTGCACGATCAACTCATCAATGGGCTGTTCATTGGGATTTTCCCGAGCTTCAACGTGTCAATATCGAGAGCGAACTCGAACACCGCTTAAAAATCCCTGTTATCGCTGAGCGAGATGCCGTCGCTGCTGCCTGGGCTGAACGGCTGAACGGAAAAGGTAAAACGCTAGTTTCATATTGCCTTATGTATCTTGCGCAAGGTGTTGGCGGAGCCATCATGAATAATGGAAACCTAGTTCTCGGGGGACATGGAAACGCTGGTGGTTTGGGCGTTTTATTTCCTTATAACGACACACCACGTCCGTCGGCGCATAGTCTTATCTTGCATCTTGCCAAATCTGGCATTGAGCTCGAATCGTTTAACCCCACGGTTAAGTCGCATGCAGATGCGCTTGATAACTGGATTGGGCAAATGGTTCCATCGCTTAGAGATGGTTTTAACAAAATCGCGCGATTATTTGATCCTCAATCCATCATACTCGGTGGACTGTTGCCTCGCTTTGTATTGGATAGAATCGTGGTTGCGGTCGATTACACCGGTGTTGAAACAAATTACACTGCCGACCTGCCTACACCGCGGATTACCGTGTCTGATTTAAACGAGCAAAGTCTTTTATTGGGTGCTGCAAGCTTGCCTGTCGTTCGTATTCTGGCAGTTCGTTAGGGGACGCTCAGGAGAGGGTTCGAGCATCGTTCGAACGATAAATGCGTTACTGCGCATAGCGCCAAAAAAAGCCTTAGCCGGATTAGTCCTCTGAGGCGGCGCGAAAACCGCAGGTTTGAAGTGGTGCCCAGGAGAGGACTTGAACCTCCACGGCCAAAGGCCACCAGCACCTGAAGCTGGCGTGTCTACCAATTTCACCACCTGGGCTTAGAGCACATGCGCCGGTTTAGCGCGACGAGCGCCGCACTATAGTTTCAGAGGTCTCCCGTGTCAATTTGCGAGCTCATGATTGCAAGTTCGCTTTATCGTTCGTCCTGCTCGAACAGAATTTACGATTTGGCAAATTGATGCACCATGATTCAGCAGCGCGTTGTCGAATGAATTGATAAGGCGTGCGGAAGTTGTTGTTATTTCACCCGAAACAAATAGTAGCCGGATGATTGATCTGAGCAACGCAAAAACCTAAGGTTTGAAGTGATGTGCCAAGATGGACAAGCCTGGAACAGCGTCTTTGATCTTTTAGCTGCTATGTTCCTGTTGTTTGGCAGTAGTGAGTATTAAAGCGAAACAAACACCGATAAGGCTAATCCAGGAATCAGTGTGCCCAACGATAAAAAGGGTAGCCAATGACTGCGGTAGGTCTGGGTTAAGGTAATCATGATGCCAGCAATTGATATTGAGCCCATCCATTCAACAAGGGTTATGCCGTTCGGGGGGAATACGGTTACCATAAAAAACACAGCAATCAATATGGCGTAAGCGATAGCCCTCACGAGAGTGCGGTGGGGTTTGAGTAGAGTGATATCTAAACTTTTGAAGTTACGCTTCGAAGAAAAGCAGAGTAGACCCATCGCGGAAAAAGATAGTGAGAACGTTGTAAGAGAAAGTAAAATCATACTCAAGTTTTTTCAGAATATAGTTACTATTAATTTTATTTTCCGTAGGTTTCTAATTTAGGCTTACGCTGAGATGCATTCAATAGTATTAATATAAACACGCAGACAAGTCCAATAGCTAACACTGTAAGATCAAAACCCACGAATACCCAATCTCCTTGAAATATACTCACGCCCAGATGCCGATCAGTGGTGAGTGCATTAAGAATAGGCAAGCATGTGAACGCGAGCGCAGAAAAAAATAATTGTTCTTTCCAGGCAATAAATTTCGGTCGTGCTGCGGCGTGAACAAGTAAGGTTAACCACGTCAAAAATAAACAGTGCACTTCCCATTCGGCACGATTTTGCAAATCGTTTGGCAAAAGGCGGTTTGCCCAAAAATAGGCTGCAATAGCGGTGGGTAAACCAATGATGGTGCCGATGTTAAGTCGTTCAACGAGGGATAAGCCGCGTAATGTTTGAGAATGTTTGTTTCGTTCCGCTTTTATTCGGCGTTTTGCTGCCCAAAGAATTAAGCCTGTTGCAATCATTCCCGCACCGAGTAACCCTGACAAAAAATAAAACCAGCGTAATAATGGCTTGGCAAATAGGCCCTCGTGTAAGCTAGTGAGCAGTGATGAAGTATTTTTGATTGATGAACGTTCAGTTGGCACGATTCTAAGTAAGTTTCCACTGATCGCATCAAAAATCAATTGTTCGGTTTGATAAATGACTGAGTCATCAATATTTTCAGTAAAGACGATACGAGCATTTTCATCGCCGGGGTTGTGAAATTCTACATACCGGATTCTGTTACTGCCCCAGCGAGTATTTACCGTATTAAATATTGGCGCCAGCGGCGCATGCTTTGTCGGTGTTCCTATTGCTTCAATAATTTCTATAGGTGGTCTTAATTCGCGGCTGTACTCCGCTCGTGCTTTTAAGCCGCCGTCGTAAAAGCCACTAATAATTAAAGGCATATAAATCGAACCCATAAATACGAGGCCGGAGTACGTAATCATTAAGTGGAAGGGCAAGGCCATCACG
The DNA here is from genome assembly GCA_028281575.1 of Cellvibrionaceae bacterium. Classification (GTDB taxonomy): domain Bacteria; phylum Pseudomonadota; class Gammaproteobacteria; order Pseudomonadales; family Cellvibrionaceae; genus Agaribacterium. Next base: position 18,797 of record JANQJP010000099.1, on the reverse strand, counting down.
CTAAGTACATTGTGCGCATCCAGCCATGAGGTAAGGCCTCGCTTTGGTCTAAATTTAAAAAAATCAATGAATATTCGTTTATGAATGATCACACCGGTAACTAATGCTGCTAGCATAAACATTGACAAAAGGCCTACCAACCAATATGCCGTCAAAGTGGGGAGATAGTGCAAGCGATAGTGCATTCGATACAGAGTTTGCCCGCCATTTGTAGCGCGTGAAGGTATTGTTTTTCCAGTCGCTAAATCGATTTCTGAAATATTGCCATTTTTTGAAACCGCACCTGAGTCGAGAGAAGCGTTGTTCCAGAATATTTGTGGATAGGGTTGATTGCGATCAATAGCAAACGCGATGGTCCAACTGTTGGCACCTGGGGCCGATTTCTCGAGTACGGGTAAAAGTGTCTTTGTGACGTCAAGGGGGTTAATTTGATTTGATGCGGGTGACAATTCAGGCTTCATCCACCGGTCAATTTCGGTATCAAAATAACCAAGAGTGCCTGTGAGGAACATAAAATAAAGTACCCAGCCAAAAATTAAACCGGACCATGTATGAAGCCAAACTATCGACTGACGAAAACTGGTTGGATGATGTGACGCTTTATTTGGGTTTCTCATAGCATCAATCGGTAGAAACTAAACAATAGCATCGCTGGCCCAAGCGTGATTAGCCAGGCTTGAAAGGGTTTGCGTTGATAAAACAACCAAAGCGCTATGCATAACCAAAAACTAAAACTTAATAGTATTGCTGTTAGCACGGCTTCAGCTTGAGGAAGAGGTAATAGAACTGCCAGGACGAGTCCAAAGCTCGTCGTCAGTAAGTAACCCCCTATAAGAGCCGCGAATATAAGGGACAGCGTTTCCCAAAAAGTTAATTTCATAGGGCGGTTTACCCATGGGCTATTTGTAAAACGGAATACAAATAGCCCATGGGTTCGTCGATCTAAAGTTTGTTAATTAGAATGATGCTTCAACACTTAGCTTGAATTGGCGAGGTTCACCAAAGTAGTTTTGTCGGCCACCACCTTGTACGCGACTGTAGTAAATTGCGTCAGTTAAATTAGTGCCGTTTACAATGAATTTAACACGATCGTTCAGCTCGTAAGCCGCCATCATGGAGAAAATGGTATAGCCGTCATCTTCCCAGCGTACATCGCTTTGCTCCGCAAACACACCACTACCATATTCAGCACCCAAGCCGAAATAAAAGTCACTGCTGATATTATACGTTCCCCAAAGTTTCAGGCTGTGTTCCGGTGTATCAGTGGAGAAGCGTGTGCCTTCCTCAGCAGGGTCATCCGATTCTACAAATTCGGTATCGGTGTAGGCGTAACCTGCCAGCACTTTTAAGTTTTCTGAGACGTTACCAGATATTTCAGCTTCAAAGCCTTCAGATTTCACTTCTCCGCCGGCAATAGCGAAGCCTGGATTCTCTAAGTCTTCAATTGCGCGATTGTCTTCGGTGATTTGAAATATCGCGACATGATAGTTACCCTGACCTTCGTTCAACTCACCTTTCAAACCAAACTCGTATTGCTGTCCCGTGCGTGGATCGATGACGTTATCATTGACGTCACGATCTTCTTGTGGAACAAAAGACTCCGTTACGCTGAAATAAACGTTTGCACTTTGACTTATTTCTTGAACGAGTCCGAAATAAGGCGTGAATTCGTTCTCAATCTTAGAAGCGGGTGATCCATCATCCGTTTTTGTCTCCCATTCGTTAGTAAGACGACCGCCCAAAATAAGGTCGGTGGAACCAGTTAATCCTAGGACGGATTTAAAATATAAGCCGTTTTCTTTGGAGTCTGTAGTTGAAGGGTCTCGGAATTGGGTCAGCGTGTCTGCTGGGTCTGGGTTTTCAGCTGAGCTGGGATCAAACACATCGATTGATGGGTAAGTGAAATCTAATGCAAACCCAGACGTGTAATTTTCAGCTTCGCGGCCGTTGGCACCTATAAGCACTCGGTGTTCCTGACCAAAAAGGAAAAAGGGAATATTTGCATGTAAATCGAAGCTTTGCTCAGACAGCTCCTGATCTGTCGAGAGCGCCCAGCGGGATGTCTCGCCTGACGGTGGCGCAAGAGGCGTCGTTGTGTAATTAAGCAAATACTCAAAATTTCGATCTAAATTATTCAGCGTAAAGGCGATGGTTGTGCCCGAATTAAACTGGTATTTTGTTTCGAAAAACTGCCTGGAGAGTTTACTTTCTTTGAAGTTAAAGGGTGAGCCCGTGTAGATTTCGCGATCAATATCGGCAAAGGTTCCGTCATTATTAACAGGCACACCTACGTCAGGGATAATGTCTTGGTCGTCGATCAAAGCGCCTATGGCGAAGGACAGGCTTTCAGTCGCATCGTACTCAAGCGTTGAGTAGAGCATCTTTCTTTGGCTGTCGATGTTATCAATATAGGAATCTGAATCCTCATAACCCACGGCTGCACGCCCGCGCAATTTGCCATCGCCCGTCAGCGCGCCTGTAGCATCCACTTCTGCGCGGTAACCAGGCCACGAATGAGCCAAGCCTTTTAAACTCACAGAACGATTTTCTTTAGCTTTCTTTCTGGCCAGATTGATGTACCCGCCGGGCTCACCTGCGCCTTCTAGCAAGCCTGCTGGTCCGCGAATAACCTCGACCTGCTCAAAGAAAAATAAATCAGGTGCACCGTGACCATGTGTACCGGCAGCAGAGCCAATGGATCTCACTCCATCAAGGCTAATGCTGTCCAGTTCAAAGCCGCGTAATAGGAAACCAGAAGTACCTGAGCCATAACTTTTGACCGTAACGCCCGTTGCTGACTTCATTGCATCGTTGAGCGTTAGCATATTTTGGTCTTTGATAATCTGGCTGGTAATTACAGTGATGGATTGAGGAATTTCGCGGAGAGACTCATAGCCCTTACCCAAGCCGAGGGTTGTCGCTGAGTAGGAACCCGTAACAAATACTTCTTCTAACTTTTCATCAGTTTCATCTTGTGCGATAGCGACAGGGCCGCTCGCGATAACAGGCAGTAAACAGAAGCTTCTCAGCACTGAGCGCCTCTGTTTCTCAATAAATGTGAGATAGTTTTTCATTTATTCCCCCAAGAATAGATATAAAAAAATAAGGTGTGACGAGCTGAATCTGAGTGGAAAGCTCGGACATTCCTGTTTTGACTCAAAAATAGTTATTGGATTGAAACTTCCTAGAACTAACGCAGTTAGCATGAGAGATGGCTTGTTCAACAATAAGAATGCGTATTCTTGTTGTTCGCAAATGATAATCATTATTATTTTTTTGTCAACTTAATCGTAAGCCGAATTAGTCCTCTGAGGCCGCGCGAAAACCGGAGTTTTGAAGTGGTGCCCAGGGCCGGACTTGAACCTCTACGGCCAAAGGCCACCAGCACCTGAAGCTGGCGTGTCTACCAATTTCACCACCTGGGTTTAGAGCGTATGCGCCGGTTTAGCGCGACGAGTGCCGCATATAGTTTCAGAGATCTCCCATGCCAATTTGTGACCCCGTGATTGCAAGTGCGCTTTAATGTTCGTTATGCTCCAGCATTTTTGGCAAATTGATGCACCATGATTCAGCAGCGCGTTGACAGGCTCCTCGTCGATCTTGGTTTCGCCCGGTCGAGGACGCTTGCTCAGCGACTAATCGAGGCTGGAAGCGTCGAGGTCCTGGATGCTGGTATTTGGAAGCAGGTAACAAAAACGTCGTTTCGGTATCCGCGCGATGCCCAGTTTCGTGTTCTCGAAAATAAAGAGCAGAGATTTGTTTCGCGTGCTGGACTAAAGTTAGAAGGTGCGCTTGAGAAAACGGGTTTGGATGTCCGCGGTTGGCACGCGCTGGATATCGGTCAATCAACGGGTGGCTTCACCGATTGCCTGTTGCAATATGGCTGTGAGCGGGTGGTCGGTGTTGACGTGGGCAAAGATCAGATAGCCGATGTTTTGCGACGAGATTCTCGTGTCGAGTGCTTAGAGCAAATAAACGCGCGTGAAATAGAACCTTCGCTGTTTACGAGGATCGGAGTGACTGAATTTGAGCTCGTCGTTATGGACGTCTCTTTTATTTCTCAGACTTTGATTTTGCCCAGAATTCCGCAGTTATTGGCACGGCAGGGGTGGTTGATAAGTTTGGTGAAGCCGCAGTTTGAAGTTGGGCCAAAAGGAATAGGCAAGGGCGGTTTGGTCAACGCCTCCTTTTATGGGGATGTGAAAAAAAACGTATTAACAAGTGCTAAAGAGGTGGGTTTGGACGTAAAACACTATTTTGAAAGTGCATTGCCCGGAGCAGATGGCAATATCGAATTTTTTCTGATAGCTCAAAAGCGCTATAAACCCAGGCATTCAGCTTGCCTTAGGCCCGGAATTTAGAATTATGATAATGAATAAATGGCTTCGCGCGGGATTGGTGTTCGCGCTTTTCTCGTTAGTCGGTTGCGGCGGTGGGTCCGGTTCACTTACTGAGGCACCGACGCCAACACCTTCGCCATCCCCGAGCCCGTCGCCGTCGCTGAGCCCATCTCCTTCGCCATCGCCAGGTCCGTCGCCTTCACCTGGCCCCTCACCAAATCCCTCCCCAACGCCAGCAACCAGCGTGACGATAAGCGGTGAGCTTAGTTACGATTTTGTGCCTCACTCGAGCAACGGCGCGCTGAATTATAACCTCACGTCGGAGGAGCCAATTCGCGGTGCAATCGTGCAATTACTCAGTGCGACTAACACGGTGGTAGACAGTACGGTGTCCAGTGATAACGGCACCTACAGTTTGGAGGGCCTGCCGAACACCAATTATCGCGTTCGTGTTTTGGCTGAATTGCAGCGCAGCGCTGTGCCCAGCTGGTCTGTTCGTGTGACTGACAATACGGAGGGTAATGCGCTTTACGCGCTGGATGGCACCTTGGTCAACAGTGGCATCGGCGACAGCACGCGCGACCTGCATGCAGACTCAGGCTGGACGGGTTTTTCCTATGGCGAGCCCCGTGCAGCAGGACCTTTTGCGATTTTGGATTCGGTGTATCAGGTGCTGACCCAACTTCAGACAGCGGGTCTGACGACTAACCTGTCGGCGACGGAACTGCGTTGGAGCATAAACAATTCTGCCAATCGGGGCAGTTTGGCCAACGGAAATATCGGCACCTCGTTTTACGATCCAAATATTGATGTCATGTACATTCTCGGTGACGCAAACGGTGATACCGACGAGTATGATCGCAGTGTGGTTCAACATGAATTTGGTCATTACCTGGAGGATGCTCTCTCACGGTCAGACAGCATAGGCGGCTCGCACAGTTTGAGCGACCGACTCGATATGCGTGTTGCTTTTAGCGAGGGTTTTGCCAATGCGCTCACTGCACTCACGTCCAACTCAGGCATCTACCAGGATTCCAGCGGCCCAGGCCAGGCCTTTGGTTTTCGTTTTTCTCTCGAGAATTTACACAGCAACCTCGGTTGGTACAGTGAGGCGTCGGTGGGCAATATCATTTATGACATCGGCGACGATGCCAGTGAGGCCGGAGACGACCTGAATCTCGGTTTAGGCCCTATCATCTCTGCACTGAGCGCCTCAACTTATCGGAATAGCAGCGCACTTACGAGCATTTATCTGTTCGCTGACGAATTGAAAAAGCTGACGGATACGGGTGCGGATGCCGCTCTCGACAGTATGTTACAGTCTCATGGAATCAATGGATCAGGTCCTTATGGCGCAGGTGAAACCGACGATGGGGGGCAATCAGTATCGCTTCCCGTGTACTATCAGCTCAGCGTTGGTGGGACAATTAATGTCTGTTCCCGTGGGGATAGGTCCAATTTTTACAATGCACTTGAGGTCAGGCGTTTTATACGTTTCGACGTTGATAACGCGGGGACCCATACGATTGAACTGACTAATTCTGGTCAGGGCACGGGTGATAAGAATCCAGATGCTGTGCTGTTTCGTTCCGGAACACGCTTAGCGGTTTTCAGTTCAGGTGTGGTTAATAGTGAAATTCGCACAATTACCCTACAAACGGGTGAACATATTTTAGAAGTGTACGAGTCTGCCAATGCTACGGGTGCAGCAAATGCAGGTGTCGCATGTTTTGATGTAAATGTGAGAGAAGGTAGCTAGCTATGAAAATGTTAATCGTAACGTTTATTGCGGTTTGCACAGCTATGGCCTCGCTGGCTTCAGCTGCGCATGAAGGCCACGGGAAAGTGGAACCCTTTCATCAAAAACCCGGTGCGCCGGTGCGAATTATGGCCTCGGGTGCTGAAGATATGGCCGCGGGAGTGGCGCAGACACTCAGCTACACATTTCGTTCGTCTGCGCTGGGCAGGGAGATGAAGGTGAGCTTTCATGCGGATACGCAGCTCGTTATCGATGCGCCGACAAACTATCGCTTTATTGTCGATGCGCCGGAAAAAATCATAAATCTCAACGTCGTGGCACCGCAGGATGGCCGTTACAAAATCAATGTTTCTGCCGAGTTGGACGGTTTGCGGCGCGTGTTGAGTCATCGTTTTATCGTCGGTGGCGAGCAGGCTCAGCAGGCCAAGATTTCGCATCCAGACGGTATTAAGCGCTTCTCTGCCCGGGAGACCATCCGCCAAAAATAGCGGCAGTTGCAGCCAGTATCTCTGCTACAATCCGCGCATGGATGTGTCGGACCTTATTGATCAGTTGAATGATGCCCAGCGCGAAGCTGTGTGTGCCCCCTTTTCAAATCAGCTTGTACTCGCCGGTGCCGGCAGCGGTAAAACGCGGGTGCTCGTGCATCGCATCGCCTGGCTGATGCGGGTTGAACAGTTGTCCCCTCATCAAATTCTCGCGGTGACCTTTACCAATAAGGCAGCACATGAAATGCGCGAGCGCTTAGCCACACTGTTTGATCACGGAGCTGGGGCTTTGCGTTCGATGTGGGTGGGTACCTTCCACGGCATCGCGCATCGCCTTTTACGCGCGCACTGGCAGGAAGCGGGTTTGCCGCAGAATTTTCAGATTCTCGACAGCGACGATCAATTGCGTTTGATTAAGCGTGTTTACCAGGAGCTTCAGGTTGACGATGCGCGCTGGCCTCATCGCCAGGCGCAATGGTTTATCAATGGCAAAAAAGATGATGGTGTGCGCGCCGCCTATGTGAAAGATGATTTCGATCCCTTCACCAAAATGATGCGCAGTATTTACGCAGCTTATGAAGACGCATGTGAACGCGGTGGCATGGTGGATTTTGCCGAGTTGTTGCTGCGTTCACACGAGCTTTGGCTTAAGCAACCCACCTTACTCGAACACTATCAACGCCGTTTTCGTTATATTCTCGTCGACGAATTTCAAGACACGAATAGTATTCAATACGCGTGGTTGCGCGTGCTGGCCGGGAAAACGAGTCACGTCGTTGTCGTTGGTGATGACGACCAAAGTATTTACGGTTGGCGCGGCGCGAAGATTGAGAATATCCACCAGTTTCAGCGCGACTTCAGTCCTGTCTGCGTCACACGGCTGGAGCAAAATTATCGCTCGACGTCGAACATTCTGAATGCGGCCAACGCCGTCATTGAAAATAACGGTGACAGGTTGGGAAAAACTTTGTGGACGGATGGTGTCGATGGCGAGCCCATTGATCTTTACGCTGCATTCAATGAACAGGACGAAGCGCGTTACATCGTCGATCAAATTAAAAAATGGCTTGATGCGGGGAGCGTCGCCAGCGAAATCGCCGTGCTCTATCGTTCGAATGCGCAGTCGCGGATACTCGAAGAGGCGTTTATTCGTGCGGACCTCCCCTACCGAATTTACGGTGGGCAGCGCTTCTACGAGCGCCTGGAAATTAAAAATGCCCTCGCCTATTTGCGTCTGCTGGTCAATCGCCAGGACGATGCAGCATTTGAGCGCGTAGTGAATACGCCGCCGCGCGGCATAGGCAATAAGACGGTCGAGACACTGCGTTTATTGGCGCGTGATCAGGGCTGCTCCCTGTTCGACGCCTGCCGCGGAGCGCTCGCAAACAATGTTTTACCGAAGAGGGCTTCGGGCGCACTTACAGGCTTTTTGGATTTATTGGATGCGCTGGATGACAGTGCTCACGATCGCAGCATCGCGGAAGTCAGTCGCCTTGTTATTGAGAACTCCGGCTTGCTCGATTATCACCAGCAGGAAAAAGGTGAGCGCGGTCAGGTGCGTGTGGAGAATTTGCAGGAGCTGATTAGCGCCTGTCGAAGTTTTGAACCTGAGGAGGAAGATCGTCCAGCGCTGGAAGCCTTTCTCGATCGCGCAGCGCTTGATGCCGGGGATGCGCAGGCGGATGATTATGAACAAGCCGTGCAAATGATGACGCTGCACAGTGCGAAAGGCTTAGAATTTCCGCACGTTGTGCTTTGTGGCATGGAAGAGAATTTGTTTCCACACCGCATGTCCGCCGAAGAGCCTGGTCGCTTAGAAGAAGAGCGTCGTCTCTGCTATGTCGGCATTACGCGTGCGATGGAAAAGCTTGTGTTGACTTACGCTGAAAACCGGCGCATGCATGGCAAAGAGAGTTTTAACGCGCTATCGCGTTTTGCGCGCGAAATTCCCAGCGCGCTGATTAACGAAATTCGCATGAATGCTGTCGTCACCCGGCCGGCGCAGTTCCAGTCACCACGCGCGTCCAAAGCAGATGCGCATGGGCTAAATCTCGGTCAAAGTGTGCGCCATCATGTTTTTGGTGAGGGTGTGATCCTGCAAATGGAGGGCCGGGGAACAAACGTGCGTGTACAAGTAAATTTCGCCGCTGAAGGTATCAAGTGGATTATGTTGCAATACGCTGCTCTTGAACCCTTGTAATAATAAAAGCTCCCAACTGGACTGCGCGCTCAATCATGCAAGCACGATACTCACCTTGGTGGATGCCCACCGTCATCGCTTTGTTATCACTATGTTGCGTAGCTCTGTTTGCGGCACTTGTTCTGGATCGGGCGGCGCCTTCAGCATCCAGTGGCGGCTCAGCGAGTAGGGGTGCTCCCCAGAACGTTATTACCTGGGATCTCGTCACCAGCTGGCCCAAAAAATTCCCGGGTCTCGGTTTGGGGCCGGAAAATTTCGCGGTGATGGTCGAGGAAATGAGTGAAGGCCGGCTTATCGTCAACGTCCACGGCGCAAATACAATAGTTCCACCGTTGGGGGTCTTTGATGCCGTGAGTTCCGGCAGTGTCGAAATGGGGCACTCCGCAGCGTACTACTGGAAAGGCAAGATCGCCGCCGCACCATTTTTTACTTCGGTGCCCTTTGGGATGAACGCGCTCGAATACAACAGTTGGATGTATTACGGGGGTGGTCTGGAGCTGTGGCGGGAAATTTATGCACCTTACAATCTGATTCCGTTTCCCGGAGGCAATACCGGCGTGCAAATGGGCGGCTGGTTTAATGTTGAAATAAACAGCATTGAAGATATCAAAGGTTTAAAAATGCGTATTCCAGGTCTCGGTGGCGAAGTGTTTACGCGGGCGGGCGGTACTGCGGTAAATATTCCTGGAGCGGAGCTTTACAACGCTTTGCAAACAGGTGTTATCGATGCGACTGAATGGGTTGGACCCTACAACGATCTCGCCATCGGTTTTTATCAGATTGCCGATTACTATTACTATCCCGGCTGGCATGAGCCTGGTCCCGCACTCGAATTTATCGTCAATCAAGAAGCCTTTGACGCGTTGCCGGAAGATTTGCAAAAAATAGTGGAGACGGCGGCGCGCGCAGTAAACCAAGACATGCTCGATGAGTATCAGGCGCGCAGCAACAATGCGTTAACCGAATTGCGCGAGGTCTACGCCGTCGATATTCGCCGTTTTCCAGACGATGTTATGGAGATGTTTAGGCGGCATGCGCTGGCGATATATGAAGAGCAGGCAGCTCAAGATCCGTTGTTCAACAAGGTTTATAAACACTATTTCGACTTTCTCGCACGAGCGCGCGAATACAGCGAAATTTCGGAAAAAGCCTATTTTGAACTGCGTTAGTCGTGCAGAGAATCAACTGGAAATGGGGCGTGTGCGACCGGCGTCATCTATTGCAACGTAAACAAACTCCGCTTCAGTTACTTTAGACTGGCTGGCGCGATCGTATTGTTTTACCCAGACTTCGATAAGCGTTTTTATCGAAGAGCGCCCAACACTGAGCATCTCGCAATAGCAACTCACGGTTGCGCCAACCGGCACTGGCCGCAAGAAGGACATACCGCCGACCGACACCGTGGTCACGCGACCCTTTGCGACCTCGCGCGCGGCGATGGCGCCGGCGAGGTCCATCGTGGACATCAACCAGCCGCCAAAAATATCGCCGTTCGAATTAGTGTCCTTTGGCAATGCAAGGGTTTGCAGCACGAGTTCACCGTTGGGCGAGGGGTCTTTCTCGTCATCAAATTGCATATATTGTTCCTCTATACACGACAGGTTTTATTCTTACTATTTAGGGGCGCAGCGCATAGGGCAGCCAAGTTGCCAGTGCCGGGTAGATCGCAAGCAGTAACAATACCAGAACTTGAATACCAATAAAGGGGAAAACGCCTCGGTAAATCGCCGTCGTTGCGACACTTTTGGGTGCGACGCCCCGCAAATAGAAAAGCGCGAAACCAAAAGGTGGTGTTAAAAAAGACGTCTGTAAATTTATAGCAATCATAATGCCCAGCCAGATGGGGTCGAAGCCCATTTGCAACAACACCGGACCAATTAATGGCACGACTAAAAAAGTGATCTCAATAAAGTCCAAAATAAAACCGAGTAAGAAAATAATGAGCATCACAACCAGCAGAGCGCTGTATTTTCCTCCGGGTAGCGCTGAGAAAAAATCAGCGATAAGCGCCTCGCCGTTAAAGCCGTGAAATACCAGAGAAAACAGTGAAGCCCCCAGAAGAATAGCAAAAACCATGGTGGTGACCTTGGTTGTTGATTCGACCACCCCTGCCATAATTTCCCAGCTCAGTTTTCTTTTTAACAAGGCCAGAATAATCGCGGCGATTGCACCCACGCCCGCGGCTTCGGTTGGTGTGGCTGCGCCGCTAATAATAGAGCCCAATACCAGGATCACGAGCAGCAGTGGAGGGAAAATACTCAACAGCAGACGAGTGCCGCTTACCTCGTCGTCTGCGACGGCCGGGGCTTGTTGAGGATGCCTGGCGCCGATATACATAAGGTAGGCGAGATAAAACACCACTAACAGGAGACCGGGAATGATTGCGCCCATAAATAAATCGCCGACGGAAATCGGCAGTGCGTTGTATATCCCCAGATTAAGTTGGGCTTGCTGATAGGCGCTCGAAATAATGTCGCCGAGTAACACGAGAGCAATCGATGGGGGAATGATCTGGCCGAGCGTGCCCGTCGCGCAGATAGTGCCGCAGGCCAGCGCAGGGTTATAGCCGCGTTTTAACATGGTTGGCAGCGACATCAGGCCCATGGTGACAACAGTGGCACCGACGATACCCGTACTCGCAGCCATCATCGCCCCTACCAGCACGACTGACAACCCGAGTCCAGCTGGGAAACGGCTGCACGCATGTCCCATGTTTTCGAGCAGCTCCTCAGCAATTTTGGACCGCTCAAGGACCACACCCATAAAAATAAATAGGGGCACGGCAATCAGGGTAATATTCGACACAGTGCCAAAAACGCGATCGGGGTATGCCAGCAGCAAGTGCGTATCAAAATGACCGAAGACAATGCCGAATCCGGCGAACAGCAAGGCGATGCCCGCTAAGGTGAAAGCAACTGGATAACCCAGCATAAGTGCAAGGCATACGACGACGAACATAAAGAGCGGGATGAGTTCGAGCACAGCCTTTCCTATTGATGTTTAAGGCTTATCGTGAGCAATTGGCGGCAACTATCGCTAAACGCATGCAGTGCTAACAGTGTGCCAGCGACAACAGGGAGGGCTTTGAGCAGATACAGAAACGCGAGCCCGCCGGGGTTGGTCGAGGCTTCGCGCAGGCGCCACGAAACCGAAGCGGTTTCAAAACTAATAAATGCCATAAATAATGCGAAGGGCAGCAAAAAAAAGATGTTGCCGAGCAGGTCGACCCAGGCTTTCTGTTCAAGGGTAAATCGTCGGTAACTTATATCCACGCGCACATGACCGCCGCGGTAGGCGGTATAGGCCATACACAGCATGAATAAAGTGCCGTGCATATAGGTCACCGATTCTTGTACAGCGGTAGAGCCCCAGTCGAACAGGCGCGCGATAACAATACCGACAACTGTGAAGGTCATTGCCACGACTAGCCACCGCAAGCTGCGGCCGAGGAGTTTTTGAATCGAGTCTAAAAAACTGACGATGGAACTTAAAGCGTGAAAGAATGCGACTGGCATGTGCAGGTCCCTAGGGCCTGTTCACACTAATTGAATCGTCACTGCTGGAGGCTATTTTTTTGACCAGCTCGGCTTTGGCATCCTGCGTCGCTCTAACGACTATATCCCTATAGTCGAAGGCAGAGTGACCGTGGCGTATTGAATATACGTGAGGGAGCGATAACGCTGCTGGGTGAAACTTTAGCCCCAGCCCTCGGCAACTGCTCCTGTGTTGCTCTAATAACCTACATCCATGTAAGAATGCGAGTTGTGGCTGAAAACGCGCTATTTGTCGTTGCTCGTCGCTTATTTGATTCACCAAACTACACTCCTCGCGCCTAAACTAGCGCGTTTTCAGTCACAACAGTGACGATTCAATTAGTGTGAACAGGCCCTAGTCTTTTCTGAGCATTATCGGGCGTCGCGTTGGAAATTGCGAGGGGTGTGTGCCGAAGGAGACTATGACAGAATATTGAAAACAAAATGTCATATATCTGTCATATTATGTGCCGCATAGGCATGACAGTGTTCGAAAGCGTTGCAGAAACAGCATTTTGCGTCAGCAATTAACGCATCATTACAATCAACCACTGCTTGGGTTTGAAGGTAAAAAATTGAAAAAGATCATTTGGCGTGTTTTTTTTACTGCGACCACAGTTGTAGCGCTTGGCGCACAGGCTTCGTCGCGTGATTCAATCAGTGTAGTCGGTTCCTCAACCGTATTCCCGTTTTCCAAAGTTGTAGCAGAACGTTTTGGGCGGGCGACGAAATTTAGAACACCGACGATAGAGCAGACGGGAACTGGCGGCGGTTTTAGGGAGTTTTGCAAGGGGGTTGGCGTCGACTATGTCGATATCTCCAATGCGTCGCGCAAAATTAAAAAGAGTGAAAAAACGCTTTGCAAAAAAAACGGTGTCAGAGAAATTATTGAAGTGCTTATTGGTTACGATGGCATTGTTTTAGCCAATTCTGTAAATGCGCCAGTATTTTCGCTATCTCGTCGTGATATATTTTTGGCCCTTGCGAAAGAAATCCCCAACCCGGATGGAAGCAACTCGTTAATCCCCAATCCCCACAAGACTTGGCGAGAAGTGAACTCAGCGCTGCCCGACACAAAAATAGCGGTTCTCGGGCCTCCGCAAACGTCGGGGACACGCGATGCATTTGTTGAGCTGGCAATGGAGGGCGGGTGTAAAAAATTTGCCTGGATAGCCGAATTAAAAAAAACCAATAAAGCGCACTACAAATCCATTTGCCATATTATTCGCGACGACGGTGCTTTTATTGAGGCGGGAGAGAACGACAATCTGATTGTGCAAAAGTTAAATGCCAATCCCGCTGCACTCGGCATTTTTGGGTTCAGTTTTTTGGATCAAAATACCGATAAAGTTCAGGCATCATTAGTTGACGGTCAGCAGCCTACATTTGAGTCTATCGCCGATGGCCGTTATCCGGTTTCGCGGCCGCTCTATTTTTATGTCAAGAAAGCGCATGTCGGCGTTATTCCCGGCATCGCCGAGTATCTCGCTGAATTTACCAGTGAAAAATCCTGGGGTGAAGAAGGTTATCTTGCTGACAAGGGAATGATTCCCCTACCTAAAAATAAACGTGCGGAAATGAAAGCGCGGGTCGCGGGGTTGGTGGAAATGAATGACTTTTAGGTGCCTCAGTCGTTAGCAAAATCTTATAAAAAATAGCGGGTTTCTCTCCCAACAGGAAATAAATTGAAGTCTTAGAACAGCCTTTTTATGAACGCATCTGTACTCATTGTCAGCATGGGGCTCGTGCTCTTTGCCGCATTTTCGCTTGGTCGCGGCCGCTCCTTGCGCATGGCTGGTGCAGATGGTGCGCAGAGTTTGCATTCGCTACCGCACTTTTACGGCATGCTCACGATGTTGTGGGCTGTGCTGCCTGCGATAGCGCTGCTCGGGGGATGGCAGATTTTTGAGACAGATATCATCGAATATATTGCGATCCAACATTTGCCCGCAGAGCTGCGTGACACAAAGTCGGTGCAGCAGGGCTTGGTTTTAAATCAAATCTACCACCTCGCTTATAGCGACGAACCCAGCCTTGCTCCTGAGTTTATGTTGCGTGCGGCGGAAACCATTGCGACTATGGAACAGCGCAGCCGCTGGTTAAAGAGCGTGGTGGTGATTCTGTCCATGCTGATTGGCGCCGGTATTGTTTGGTCGATGATTCGCCCGGCAATGCGTGCGCGCCAGCGCGTCGAGGCGATATTCCGTACGACATTATTGTTGTGTTCCACACTCGCCATCTTCACGACCATCGGCATATTGCTCTCTGTCGTGTTTGAGTCTTTTCGCTTTTTTCGCGAGGTCCCCATAAGTGAATTCTTGTTTGGTTTGGAGTGGAATCCGCAGACAGTGCTGCACGCCGAACAGGTATCCGCAGAGGGTAGCTTTGGCGCGGTCCCGCTGTTTGCGGGTACGCTTTTGATCGCGGCCATCGCCATGGTGATCGCTGTACCAACGGGACTTATGTCTGCCATCTATCTTTCCGAATATGCCGCGCCTCGAGTGCGTGCCATTGTTAAGCCGCTGTTAGAAATTCTGGCGGGCGTTCCCACAGTGGTTTACGGCTTTTTCGCCGCGCTTGCCGTCGCGCCGTTTGTGCGTGACCTCGCGCTCAAGCTCGGCCTGGATCGCTGGTTGACGGTGACTTCTGAAAGTGCCCTCGCTGCCGGTTTTGTGATGGGCATTATGATTATTCCATTTATTTCATCGCTGGCGGATGACGTGATCAGAGCCGTTCCGCGGGCCCTGCGCGACGGGTCTTTGGGCCTGGGCGCAACCCAGTCCGAGACCATTAAACAGGTTGTGATTCCCGCCGCACTGCCCGGCATTGTCGGGGGTATATTACTCGCCGTATCGCGTGCGATTGGCGAGACGATGATTGTTGTTATGGCAGCTGGACTGGCCGCGAACCTGACGGCCAACCCTCTGGATTCCGTCACCACAGTGACAGTTCAAATCGTCACCTTGCTGGTTGGCGATCAAGAGTTTGATAGCCCAAAAACCCTCGCGGCTTTTGCTTTGGGACTGATGCTCTTTTTGACGACGCTGGTACTCAATTACATAGCGCTGCACGTGGTACGCGAATATAGGGAGCACTATGAATAACGCTCAGCCCCAGAAAAACAGCCCGGCAGAGCGGGTTCAACAAAGCCTGAAAAAACGCTATCGCGCCGAAGCGCGTTTTCGCGCTTTTGGCGCATTTTCGGTGATATTGGGCCTGGCGGCGCTACTCGTGCTATTTGTAAAAATTATTAGCAGCGGTATCGGCGCATTCCAGCAAACCTATATCAAACTTGACCTCGCATATGACGAATCGGTGCTCGGTATCAGCGATCCGCGCGATGAAGACCAGCTCGCAGTGGCTAACTTTGAGGGTGCGATTCGGGCGGCATTGCTGACCAGATTTCCATCTGTCACTGCGCGCAGTGACAAACGTGCGCTTTATAGCATGGTTAGCATTGCCGCTGCGTTTGAATTACAGGATGAGTTAAGGCACGCGCCGGATTTGTTAAATAAGCGTCGGCAATATTGGCTGCTTGCTGACGACGACCTGGATACCTATTTCAAAAGCTTGAAGGCCGGCGATCCCTATTTGGGCAGAGTGTCGCCCCAGCAAGTTGAATGGATCACAAGTCTGATTGAGGCGGGCGAGGTTCGCAAGCAGTTTAATCGTCGGTTTTTTACATCTGGCGACTCAGCCGAAGCGGAAATGGCAGGCATATTAGGGGCGTTGATAGGCAGTTTACTTACCTTGGCAGTTACCCTGGTATTGTCGTTCCCAATAGGGGTCGGCGCGGCGATTTACCTCGAGGAATATGCGCCTGCCAATAAGTTTACGGATTTTATCGAGGTGAACATTAATAACTTAGCCGCTGTGCCGTCGGTGATTTTTGGGCTGCTGGGTTTGGCAATCTTTTTAAATATGTTTGGTATGCCGCGTTCTGTGCCTCTGGTTGGCGGTCTGGTATTAACGCTTATGACCTTGCCGACCATCATCATTTCTAGTCGAGCGGCGATTAAAAGCGTGCCGCAATCTATACGCGATGCCGCTTTAGGCATGGGAGCATCAAAGATGCAGCTTATTTTGCACCATGTACTGCCTCTGGCGATGCCGGGTATGCTGACGGGTGCGATTATTGGCATGGCTCAGGCTCTCGGTGAAACCGCGCCTTTGCTAATGATTGGTATGGTAGCTTTTATTGTCGACATTCCGGGTAGTATTGATGATCCGGCGACCGTGCTCCCCGTCCAAATATTCCTTTGGGCGGACAGCCCCGAAAGAGCGTTTGTCGAACGAACCTCGGCCGCGATTATGGTCTTGTTGGGGTTTTTGATCGCGATGAATGCGCTCGCTATTTGGTTGCGTCAGCACCTGGAAAAACGTTGGTAATAAATTGTAAAGAGAACTAAGTACTATGAACCTTTCGCCTGACGATAGGGCTGAACTCAAATATAAAACTGTGGGCGAAAAGTTTAGCGAAACGCCCAAGCTGAAAATTCGCGGTTTAAATGTATCTTATGCCGAAAAGCAGGCGATATTTGACGTGAATTTGGATATTGGCAGCAACGAAGTTATCGCGATGATTGGGCCTTCCGGCTGCGGCAAATCGACCTTCCTGCGATGTATAAATCGTATGAACGATACGGTTGACAGCTGTCGGGTGGAAGGCAGTATTCAACTTGATGACATGGAAATTTGTGACGATAAAGTTGATGTCGTGCCGCTGCGGGCGCGAGTGGGTATGGTCTTTCAAAAGCCCAACCCCTTTCCTAAAAGCATCTATGACAATGTCGCCTATGGCCCGCGTATTCACGGTTTGGCGAGTCGTCGCTCTGAGTTAGATGGCCTGGTTGAAACGAGCTTGAGGCGCGCCGGACTTTGGGATGAGGTGAAAGACAGGTTGCTGCAACCCGGCACGAGTCTCTCGGGCGGTCAGCAGCAGCGTTTGTGTATTGCGCGAACTATTGCGGTGAGCCCGGAAGTGATATTGATGGATGAGCCGTGTTCGTCGCTCGATCCAATAGCCACCGCCAAAATAGAAGAATTGATTGCAGAGCTCAGCGAAAACTTTACGATTGCTATCGTAACGCACTCAATGCAACAAGCTGCAAGAGTGTCCCGGCGCACAGCGTACTTTCATTTGGGGCAACTCATTGAGGTCAATGACACGCAGCACGTTTTTACCAATCCGGACCATCAGCTCACGGAAGCTTATATAACGGGACGTTTTGGTTGAAGCAGGTCGGCAGATAGAGCGCTATATTTAAATTTAAGCGACCCAGGAGGATACGCAGAAGATGGACAAATTGCATCTTGATCAACATATATCACACCAGTTCAACGAAGATTTGGAGCATCTGCGGACAAAACTGCTTGAAATGGGCGGTTTGGTGGAAGATCAGCTTAAAGACGCAATAAAAGCGGTGGAAACTGCGGACGGCGGTCTCGCAGAAAAAGTGATTGAAACCGAAGACGAGGTAGACCGCAGGGAAATGGCCCTCGATCATGAAAGTATTTCACTGCTCGCCCGGCGTCAGCCGGCGGCTTCTGATCTGCGTTTGGTCATGATGGTTACCAAGGCCACGCGCGATTTGGAGCGCATGGGCGACGAAGCAAACAAAATTGCCAAGATGGCGATAGCGCTGAACAACGAGGGTGGTGAATCTGCGCGCGGTTACGTTGAGTTGCGCCACCTGGCGCGCAACGTGATTCGCTTGGTCAGTATTGCATTGGATGCCTTTGCCCGATTTGATGTTGAATCGGCGATGAAAGTCGTGCGTGAAGACAAAAATATTGATACAGAATACAGGTCGGCGGTGCGCGAGATGATCACATATATGATGGAAGATCCTCGCGCAATTTCTCGGGTAATGAATATCATGTGGGCACTGCGCGCGCTTGAGCGCATCGGCGATCACGCCCGCAATATTGCTGAGCAAGTGATCTATCTGGTTCACGGGACAGATGTCCGCCATACGTCGATCGGAGATATTGAAAAAAAATTGCAGGAAAAGCTTGAGGCGCACTAAGGCCTATTGAATCTGTTGCTTAACTGTGAACATACGCTGGTTTGCGCTACACTGCTCGCGTTCGAAAAACCGGAAATGAGGGAATAAGTTCATTGCGGCGACTATATTTATTTGCGTCGCGAATTATCGGGGAATCGTATGAAAATTTTTGGTTACTCACTACTCACTTTTTTCACCGTTGTCTTTATTGCTGCGTGCGAAAGCAAATGGCAAAAAATGAGCAATCAAGAACTAGCTGAAAAAAGCACCGAATGCGTTCGTAAAAATCCGACTGCACCGGGTGCCGTGACCGCGTGCGAAAATATTCGTAAGGAATGCGAGCGCCGACGCGAGCAAAAAAATTACGCTTGCTAGGGCCTGTCTACACGAATTCGATCACCACTGTTGTGGCTGCAAAAGCGCCAATCAAGGGGTAAGGCGAGTAGTTTGGTTGTTCCACATGAACGAC
>JANQJP010000063.1 GCA_028281575.1 Cellvibrionaceae bacterium | reverse complement strand
TCTCGATAACTGCTCCTGCGTTATTCTACCTCCTGCATCCATGCAGTCGTCGATAACTGCTCCTGCGTTATTCTAATACACCACATCCATGTGGCTATGCGTTGCTCTAATATCCGCCATCCATGGCGGAGCATGAATCGACGGTTTTAAAAGCGTGCCCGTAGGTGCTAACTCACCATCGTGCTGTAGTCAGCTTTCCCAACAGTTTGTCAGCGCTTGATTTAAAACGTTTGGTCCCATTTATGTCGTTCTGGGTTTGCGACGCAAATCGAGCGTGTGCGGATATTCATCGGGAGACTCTTCGGGCGGTGGCGCCATGGGTCGGGGCGGTGTTTGTTGCGGGAAAAATTCCCGCAGGGCATTCACTTCAGGTTGTGGTGTAAATGGCCCGGGCGTATGCCCCAAGGTTTCGAAACGGTTCACGCGCCTGGATTCGGCTTCAAACGCGTTGACGGGGAAGGCGTCGTAACTCAGCCCTCCCGGGTGCGATACGTGATAGGTGCAACCGCCGATGGAGCGCCCGTTCCAGGTATCGATAAGATCGAAGGTCAAAGGTGTGTGCACGCCAATGGTCGGATGCAGCGAGGATGACGGTGCCCACGCGCGATAGCGTATGCCCGCGACGAACTCACCCTGCCGGCCGGTATTTTTTAGCGGCACACGGCGGCCGTTGCAGGCGAGTACATAGCGCTTTTCGGTAAGTCCTGTGAGCTTTACCTGCAGTCTTTCCACCGATGAGTCGACGTAACGCGCAGTACCGAAGCTGCCAATTTCTTCGCCGAGTACGTGCCAGGGCTCGATTGCCCAGCGCAGTTCCAGGTTGATGTCATCAAAGTCCAGGCGGCCATAAGTAGGGAAGCGGAATTCCTGGAATGGCAGCAGCCATTCGCTTTTAAACGGATAGCCGTGTTCTCGAAGGTCGCTGACCACATCGAGCAAATCCGCCCACAGGTAGTGGGGCAGCATAAACTTATCGTGCAGGGTTGTGCCCCAGCGCACCAGGGGTTTTTTATAGGGCGTCTGCCAAAAACGCGCGACTAAAGCCCGGATTAACAGCGCTTGCACTAAAGCCATGCGGCTGTGCGGTGGCATTTCGAAGCCGCGGAACTCCAGAATGCCGAGGCGGCCTGAGCTGCTGCCAGGCGCGTAGAGTTTGTCGATACAAAATTCGGCGCGATGTGTGTTCCCGGTAATATCGATAAGTAAGTTGCGCATCAGTCGATCGACAAGCCAGGGTTGGTCAGACAAACCTTCTGGCATTTGCTCGAATGCGGTTTCCATCTCGTAGAGCATTTCGTCGCGGCCTTCGTCTGCGCGCGGTGCCTGGCTTGTCGGTCCGATAAAGCTGCCGGAAAAGATATACGAGAGGCTGGGGTGGTGTTGCCAGTAGGTTACCAGTGAGCGGAGCAAGTCTGGGCGCCTTAGCATTGGGCTGTCTGCCGGCGTGGCGCCGCCAAGTGTAATGTGATTCCCACCTCCGGTGCCGGTGTGGCGGCCATCGAGCATAAATTTTTCGGTGCTGAGGCGTGATTCACGCGCGGCGGCATAAAGTTCGGTGGTGTTCGCGACTTGTTCTTTCCAACTGGAAGCCGGGTGGATGTTAACTTCAATCACTCCCGGGTCTGGTGTAACCAGGAGTTTTTGCAGGCGGTCATCTTTTGGTGGTTCATAGCCTTCGATAACAATTGGCAGCGCGAGTGTTTTTGCACATTCTTCGAGCGCAGCAATTAATTCCACGTAATTTTCCAAGGCATATAATGGCGGCATAAATACGTGAATTTTGCCCTCGCGAGGTTCGATGCACAGCGCTGTGCGCACAACGGGTTTGGAAATCCGCTCTTTAATCAGTTTTTTCTTGTTTTGTTTTTCTGCTTTTTTTCGTTCAGAAGCAGTGGTTTGCTCTGCAGTGGGCGACTGCACTACCTGAGTCTGCAACGGGAAATGAATTTCCTCGTGTTTTTGCAGGGTTTCGCGCTGCTCGAACGGATCCCGTTCTTTTATGACTTCGTGTTCTTCAAACCATGGCAGATCTGCGAGCGGCAGGCGCAAGCCCAGAGGTGAGTCGCCGGGAATAAGGATCAGGCGCTCGCGCCGGAATTCCCAGCGGCTTGTCAGCCAGCACTGCTTAATTGCATCCCATTCGATGGCCAGTACGAAGCCGACGGGTTTGTCGAATTTTTTTTCCAAAAGTCGTGCCAGGCGTCGGCGGCCCAAGTCGTCGTGGACTTTCGTGGCAAGCAGATCAATATTTGTTGGAATTTTTTGTTCTTCAAGTAAGTAATGCAGCGCATCTTCATAGGCAGGATTTAAAAATCCCGGATCGATGCCGAGCAGGGATGAGAGTTTTTTTGCAAATTTATGCGCGCTGACAATATCGTGACCGTAATCTCTATCGACGCGTGCGAGGAGTTTTGGGTCCTGCCATAAAGGGTATTCATCCTTGCGCCAATATAAGCCGAGTGCCCAGCGCGGAACCTCTTCTCCGGGGTACCACTTGCCCTGGCCATAGTGCAATATGCCATTGGGTGCGAAGTGATCCCGCAGGCGCATTAACAGTGTTTTGGACAAACGCAGTTTCTCGTCGCCGAGTGCCTCCGTGTTCCACTGTGGTGATTCCATATCGTCAATAGAGACAAAAGTCGGTTCGCCGCCCATCGTCAGGCGAACATCGTTTTCAGTCAGTTCCCTGTCGACAGCTTCGCCAAGCGCCAGCACCGCATCCCACTCTTCTTCCGAATAAGGTTTGGTCACGCGCGGGTCTTCATGGATGCGCGTGACTTTGTTGCTAAAGTCAAACGTGACTTCACACTCGTCGGTGTAGCCATGAATAGGTGCGGCTGAACTTGGGTGTGGTGTGCACGCGAGGGGAATATGGCCTTCTCCGGCAAACAGGCCCGAGGTTGGGTCCAGGCCCACCCAGCCAGCGCCCGGCAAAAACACCTCACACCACGCGTGCAAGTCGGTGAAATCGGCTTCCGGTCCGCTCGGCCCGTCGAGCGATTTTTCGTCTGAGCTTAACTGAACAAGATAACCTGAGGCAAAACGGGCCGCGATACCAAAATAGCGAAACAGTTGCACCAGTAACCAGGCGGAGTCCCTGCAGGAGCCAAGCGCTTTCTTTAACGTTGCCTCCGGTGTCTGTACACCGGGCTCCATGCGAACGGTATATTCAATTTTTTTCTCTAATAATTGGTTTACCTCAACCAAAAAATCGATTGTCCGCTTTTTCTCGCGCGAGATAGATGTGAACAGGGATTCAAAAAGTTCGCCGTGTTTATCTTGTTCAAGGTAGAGAGTAAGATCTTTTTTAAGCGCTTCGGGATATTCAAATGGAAAGTGTTCTGCATACTCTTCCAGAAAAAAATCAAACGGGTTTATTACCACCATGTCGGCGACGACTTCCACTTCCACGGAAAAGCGTTTGGTTTTTTTAGGAAAGACGAGGCTCGCTAAAAAATTGCCGAAGGCATCTTGCTGCCAATTAATAAAATGTTCCTGTGGTTCAATTTTAAGGCTATAGCTTCGGATGGGAGTGCGCGAATGGGGTGCCGGGCGCAAGCGAATTGTATGCGGCGAAAGATTTATAAGCCGGTCAAAGTTGTAGTGCGTTTTATGGTGAATCGCAACGCGGATGGTCATAACTACTCCGTATTAAACAGGCCCTAGCCAATCTTGGGGAACCAGATTTCGCTGATTTTCTGATGAATGTTGCCGAGCTGAATTTGCAGGGTGTTTAGATAATCCCGCAGTGGCTCGTCGAGTTTTTCGTGCTTGGGCGATTTTTTGAGTTTATTCCTTTCCTTGGTCAACTGTGTGACAAGTGCCCTTGAGTTTGGTAAACGCGAGCAGGAGTCTATCAGTGCGTTGTAGCAGTGAACAATAGCACGGGGGAACGCGCTATCTTCGAGCAGGTACTGAACGACAGCGTTACCTTTAACGGCACAGCGCATAGAGCGTCGATAAGAAAGTTCCGCGTTGAGTGATCTCAGTACGTTGCCCCAGATAATTTGATGCACGTTTACCGCTGAGTCGTCTACCGCCAGTTCGATAATTGCCGCGGAGCCGGCGTCCAGATTACGCGTTGTCATATCCGCGCGTTCCAGATTTCTGCCGAGCCGCAAAAACTCCCAGGCGGCATCGTGCGGCATATTGCCGTAGAGTAAGCCTAGAATTTGTTGGCAGCCTTTAATGATATTGTCGAGGTATTCGTGGCGTTTGCTGCGATTAATGCCCTGCTGCAAATTCTCGCGCGTATACATGCTCAGCTCGTTAGTAAGTTCCCAGGTCTCTTCGAGCACAACATCCCGTGTGGTTCGAATATTTTCACGGATTGCGTCCAATGAAGAAATAACCGAGCCGGAATTATGTGTATCGCCGAGCATAAATTTGACAACGTTGCGTTCGTCGCGCACCGAATAGCGCTCGTTAAAATCGTCTTGGGCACTATTAATTGTGATTAGGTTATACCAACTCAGTTTTACATCGCGCGGCAGATCAAACAAAAGTTTGTCGTAAATACTAATGATGCGCGCAGTACTCTCAATTCGTTCCAAATATCGGGCTGTCCAGTAAACGCGTTCGGCGACTTTTGAAAGCATCATTTGTTGTCGACCTCAGTATCCACTATCCAGGTATCTTTACTGCCGCCACCCTGAGATGAATTGACAACGAGTGAACCTTTTTTCATCGCGACCCGGGTGAGCCCGCCAGTGGTCACATAGGTTTCCTTACCCTGCAGGATAAATGGCCGCAAATCCAAATGCCGCGGTTCGGCAATATTTTTTCCGACAAGAGTGGGCGCTGTCGAAAGCGCCAGGGTGGGCTGAGCAATATAGTTTCGTGGGTTGGCTTCGATCAGTTCGGCGAATTGGTCCCTTTCTTTTTTGGTTGAGTGCGGGCCGATAAGCATGCCGTAGCCGCCACTCTCATTCGCTGGTTTAACAACGAGCGTGTCGAGATTGTTAAGTACGTGTTGGCGCTGTTTTTCGTCGTAGCAGAGAAATGTTTCTACATTGGGAATAAGTGGGTCCTGATCCAAATAATATTTGATGACGGCTGGCACAAAGGCGTAGATGACTTTATCGTCAGCAACGCCTGCGCCTGGTGCGTTGGCCAATGCAACATTGCCTGCACGCCAGGCGCGCATTAGCCCTGGAACACCGACGACAGAATCCTTGCGAAATACTTCGGGGTCGAGAAACACATCGTCGATGCGCCGATAAATGACATCGACGCGGGCCAAGCCGTCGATGGTTTTCATATATACCTTATTGTCTTCGGGAACAACAAGGTCACTGCCTTCGACAAGTTCTGCACCCATTTGCTGTGCAAGAAATGCGTGTTCGAAATATGCTGAGTTGAATATGCCCGGCGTTAATACAACAACGACGGGTTTTTTGACGCGACGGGGTGACAGTTCGGCAAGCATGTCGAAGAGCCTCGCCGGATAATCGCCAACGGGTGCGATGGTCACTTTCTCGAAAACTTCCGGCAGTACGCGTTTCATAATCGAACGATTTTCCAACATGTACGAAACGCCAGAGGGTACGCGAAGGTTATCTTCGAGCACATAAAAATTGCCGTCGGTATGGCGCACCAAATCGGTGCCACATATGTGTGCCCAGACACCAAGAGCGGGCGAAATATTTTTGCATTCCGTGCGATAATTTGTTGATTGTTTTAAGACAAATTCCGGAATGATGCCGTCCTTGATTATTTTCTGATCGTGATACAGATCATCGATAAACATATTCAAGGCTTGCAGGCGCTGGCGCAGACCGGCGGCCGTTTGATCCCACTGCTTTTTAGCAATGATGCGGGGGATAATATCGAAGGGCCAGGCCCGGTCGATATTGCCTTCCTCGGTATAGATAGTAAAACTTACCCCCATTTCGCGAATGGTAAGTTCGGCAGCTTGCTTACGCGAATTAATATCGCCTTCGCTAAGAGATTTTAAATATGAGAGCAGTTTTTGGGCGGGCTTGCGAGCATTGCCGGGACTACTGATCATTTCATCGTAGAAATTCCCGGGTTCGTATTCATTCCATGCAATAGTCATAAGTAGTGATTCTTAGTCGTCTGCCGAACAGGACAAACGTATTTTAACGTAGTTGTCGTAATGCAGGTACTGCACCAACTTGAAACTATCTCGAAATTAAATTTTTTTACAGCCAAACGGCTCGGCGATCTTTTCGAATTTGTCGGATTCGCGCTTTTATTGAAGCGGATTCGTCGCGCTCGGCCATTGTTAACATCGCAGTTGCATCTTTGCGATATTCTTCGAAACGACACGCGAGTTCAAATATTCCGTGATAACTCCATGCGCGAATAAATTTGTTTTCACGTGATAGATTGCTGCGAAGAAATTTCCAAACTGATGTTTTATCTTCAGCTTGGACCTGAAGTTTGGCCAGGCACTGGAGTATGTGAAGACGACTGGGCCAGCTCTGGAGAGTGTTCAATGCTTTAATGATGGCTTTGCTCTGTTTGTTATCGAGATAAGCGCCGTCGTCCAGGTGGTACTTGAGCAACCATGACCCTGCATCTTGCATCGATTTATCTCGCAGCGCAGCAATGAGCAACGACGGGAACCAGACTTCAATACAATATATCTCGTAGTTTTCCGCGAGGACTGAAGTGTCTTTTGTGTCCCAGTTGCGCATTAAGGTCTCAAGTTCACTTTTGGGCATCAGGTCCATTTCCATGTGTTATTTAATTAGAGTTAACAGGCTCTAACCTTCCGTATTCCAAGGCGAACTTATATCAACCAGGCAACCATTGGGGTCCACGGTCAGAAATCTGCGCTGGCCGTAAAACTCATCTTGGGGTTCCTGGATAATTTCCAGTCTCATATTGAGTGCGCGTTGATAGGCGGCCGCTAAATCTTCGACGACGAAGGTGAGGTACATTCCGTTGGCAGGCTGCTTAAATTTTTCTGGTACGAGTTCATGGTCACGCTGGATAAGACCCAGCTCGATATTTTGATCTTTCGGTGAGCAAAGCAAGATAAACCACTCGCTGTCATATTTACTTTGGAGGTTCAGCAATTCTTGATAAAAATTTTTGCTCGCAGGCAGATCGTCGGAAAGTATATTGGTAAACAGTCTCACAATAAGTCTCCCAGTCCAAAAATTTGTGACCACTCTATATCAAAAGCCATGACATTTTGGTTAGGACTTAAAGCGCAAATGCCCAGTCGGGCAACCATGACACCGCCCATGTCTCGAGTAGTTTATCTACGCCGGTGAGCACCAGCAGGCCAAGTACCAATAGTAATACGCCCAGGGCCTTTTTCCCATGCTCAGCACTTTTCAGGATATTGCCGTTGAAGCGGTCTAACAGTTTGTTAGACAACAGCGCAGCGAGAATAAGGGTGCTCGCCGTGCCGGCACCAAAAACAAACATCGTAATAAATGCGCTGAACAGCTGTTGCCCCATCGATGCCAATGCAATGGCGGCGCCGAGGGTTGGGCCGACGCAGGGCAGCCACACTAAACCCAACAACAGGCCAACAAAAAATTGTCCGGAACTGTTTGAAGCGTCACTACTCGGTTGAAAACGGGCCGTCAGCATTGAGAGCCTCAGCGTAAGCCAGCTACCAAGTGCTTTAATCAGCAATGGCAGTGAAACGATAATCAAAATACTCGCGGCGACATAACGAAAAATTTCCGGGTCGGTGCCGGTGCTTACCAAGAGGAAACTGAGTACGCTGCCCGCAAGTGCGAAAGACAAACTCAGACCCAGTGCGAGGGCGATGGGTCCGCTAATGCGATTGCCCGCGCCGGGTGCAGCCGCCGAGCTCATCACGATGGGCACGAGGGGCCAGACACAGGGTGAGAGAATACTTAAGATGCCCGCGATAAAAGCGAGCAGTATTGAGACGATGTCAAACGGCACGTGTGAATAGCCTCAACATTACTTTTTGGTGACGCTGACTTGGTCAAGTGCGGCGAAAATTTTGTCTTTCCGTGTTTCGGCTACGCTGAACCAACGTCTTTCTTTACCTGAAAACAGTACGAGCGTCGATTGGCGCGGTGCTTTAAAACGTTTTACTAAGTCTTTTTGGTCATCGAAATCGACTTCCAATATAACGAGTTTCGAGTCCGGCCGTGCTTTTGCGTAAGCTTCGAGTATTTTTTTCTGCTTGGCGCAGGTTGAACACCATGTTGCTTTTACATCGACCAGAATGGCCGCACCGTCCTCTTGGAGTTGAGCAAATACCGTCTCGTCAAAGGCTTGCTTTGTAACAGCCGCCTGGCCGTTGGTCGCGATGATGAACAGTGTGAATACCAATAAAAGTGCACGTAATGAATATGCGATCATAGTTGCCTCTATAACTAGTGAATTAAAATCCTGCGTGGTCAAACGTTGTGTAAGTCGAACGGTCAGTTTGAAATATTACACGCGTTGGCCTATGTAATTGTTGCGTTTTATCGAGATTTGGCGCGTCTTTAACGCTATTTTTTTGTCAATCGCATTCGCAGTTGAAACCAATTGGCGTATCCTAGCGTATGATTTGAGAAGCGAGTTGTAATATGGGTTTACGCATGCACAACATTCGCTGGCAAAAATGGGGCGCCGTTTCTTGTTTAATCGCCCTGCTTAGCGCGCTTGGTGTTTTGAGCTACACCGCTGTCGATCAAAGCCAGCGAGATATAGCTCAGCTTGCGCAACAAGATCTACCCTTATTCGATGATATTCAAGAGTTGCGCACGGCGCTTGTTAATATCGAATCAGCAATCTACGAATACTACCTCACCGCTGACATAGAGCTCTTTGATATCCGCTACCGTGCGGAGACGCTCAGCGTGAAAATGTCGATGCAACGCCTCGACGCCTCCATCGATGACCCATCAGAACTGGCAGAGTTGAAGCGGGTCCACGCCGAAATGCAAGAAACGGTGGCGCAATTTCGTGCGGTTATGAGCCGAGATGTCATCGAGTGGGATCGCGCGCGCAGTGTATTGACTGAGTTTAGACCTCTCACCTCTCGCGCAAATGATGAGAGCGAGATGCTGACAGCCAGAGTGCGCGAACAAATCGTGTCGCGCTCAGATACCTATGCCAAGCGCATGCGCACATCGGTCTACCTGGTTGCGTTGATGAGCACAATCGCCGTTTTGGCAGCGGCGTACCTGGCGAGAATCAATTACGATAGGCTCAAGGCTGTTCAGGAACAGGAACGGCTTGCGTCCTTTCCAAGCAGTAATCCGCATCCGGTCCTGGCGCTGGACCGGGTCGGCCGTATCATCTATGCAAATGAGGCCGCACGGGCTGCCAGTGGCCTGAGTGGTTTGATGAGCTTATTGCCACCAGATATATTCAGCTATTTGATCGAGGATGAAAACTATTGTGAGTGGGAATTTGAGAAGGATGCGCGCTGGTTTCAGGCGAGCCTGGGATGGTTAAACCGCTATCAGGAATATCACCTGTATCTGCTGGACATAAGCGCGCGTAAACATGCCGAAGAGGATTTGGAATATCTCGCCTACCATGACCTGACCACCGGCTTAATTAACCGGCAACAATTTAACGAGTTTGTCGACGAGCATCTAAGCGACCCGATCGAATCAATGTTACTCGTAGCCATTATGGATATGGACCTGCTTAAGAGCGTTGTCGCCGCAGCGGGTGTCAATATTGCGGAAAAGGTTGCGCGATTTGCGGCAATGCGCTTACAGCATGCGATTGCCGACGAAAATTTTAGCGAACGCAGCTGTTTGTCCTATGTTGGCGGTGGTTTGTTCTGCTTTGCGTACCCCAATGACCCGATCGAGGCCGACATCATCTTTCAACGCATGCGCGAAAGTATTGCCCGGCCGTTTGATATCGACGGTTTTGAATTTTACCTGCACCTCACGATCGGTGTGGTCGCCGGTGAACATCTTATCGAATCGACGAGCGAAGAAGCATTGCGGTTGGCGGATGGCGCTTTGAACCTGGCCAAGCAGCGGGGCGGTGATCAAATCGTTATGTACGAATCGAAAATCGAGGAAGAACATCGGCAGCGTATGCGGATCGAAATGGGTTTGCGCCATGCACAGCAGGACAAAGAGTTTGAGCTCTTCTATCAGCCGAAAATAGCCCTGAGTACCGGTGTTATCGCCGGTGCAGAAGCCTTAATTCGCTGGCGGCAGGGAGAGATCTACACTTCACCGGAAGACTTTATTCCCGTCGCCGAGGATTCCGGTCAGATTTTGGAGATAGGTGAGTGGGTGATGCGTCAGGCTGTGCATGATATGTCCATGTGGAATGCAAATCGCACAACGCCGATTCATGTGGCAGTCAATCTTTCTGTAAAACAGCTTCTATACAGTGATCTCGCGGCAACAATCGCCAAAATACTAAAAGAAAAGGGTGTCGCTTTTAATCTGCTTGAGCTTGAGATAACCGAAACGGCGGCATTGACTGACTTTGAGCGGGCACTTGAGCGCTTGACGGAGTTGCGTTCGCTGGGGCTGAAGTTGTCCCTTGACGATTTTGGTACTGGTTATTCGTCATTGAGCTACTTGCAGCGTTTACCCGTACAAACCCTGAAAATCGACAGCTCTTTTATTCAAGAGTTAGCGCCCGGCAGTCACAACGAAGCGATAGCCAACACCGTGATCAGCCTGGCTCATCGCTTGAATCTTGATGTGGTTGCTGAGGGCGTCGAGACAGAAGCGCAGTTAAATATGCTAAGATCCTGGCGCTGCGAGTATGTGCAGGGCTTCTTACTGGCGAAACCAATGAAGTTGCAGGATTTTATCGTATATCAGCGTCAAAATAGTGTATCCAGCGCCTTGGTTAGGGCGAGTGGCTAGTTTGATGCGTTGATCAATATGGTAATTTGTAAGAAAAACTGAAAGCATAACAACTAACGGGCATGATCATTATTCGTGATAACTCTGTGATGACATCCCCGTGTAATGAATCAAAATAGCGTTTTTACAACGCCCACATCACAACAAAGCAAAGTGATTTAGGGCAATTAACCTCAACAACGGAGAAATTTAGATGAAGAAGCAAATCGTTAAACCTTTGGCTTTGGGTTCAGCAGTGGTGTTGTCTGCGGCGCTTTCTGGAAGTGTTATCGCGGGTGAAAATCCTTTCTCTGCAACACAACTTCAAAGCGGTTACGAGCTGGCAATGGCTGGTGAAGGCAAGTGCGGTGAAGGCAAGTGCGGCGGCGAGAAAGGTGGCGAAGGCAAATGCGGTGAAGGCAAATGCGGCGGCGAGAAAGGCGGCGAAGGCAAATGCGGTGAAGGCAAATGCGGTGGTGAGAAAGGCGGCGAAGGTAAGTGTGGTGAAGGCAAATGTGGCGGTGAAAAAGGCGGCGAAGGTAAATGCGGCGAAGGTAAGTGCGGCGGCTAATTGCAAACACATCACGTTTGGCAACAACCCAGGAGTGCATATTTAGTTTGCGCGTAATTTAAGCGCAACATGATTGACTCCTCGATAAATCACCGCCGGGTACACTAGCCCAGCGGTGATTTGTTTTTTTAGAGGGAAAAAAATGAGCAAACAATTGCATGGTGCCGGTCTTGGCTTTAGACGAGAAATGCTCGCCGAGCTGAAAAAGGCCAATCTTGATGCGATAGACTTCTTCGAAATCGCTCCCGAGAACTGGTTGTATGCTGGTGGTCGCTATCAGCGTGAATTAGCAGCGTTTACGGAGAGATTTCCATTCGCCTGTCACGGGCTGTCATTGTCGATCGGTTCGACGGAGGCGCTCGATACTAAATTGCTCTCGGATATTAAAACCTTTTTGGATCAGCACAGTATTTCGCTGTATACCGAGCATTTGAGCTGGTGCTCAGATGATGGACACCTCTACGATTTATTGCCCATTCCCTGTACCGAAGAAGCCGTGCACTGGGTCGCGTCGCGTATTCGCCAGGCGCAAGATATTCTCGAGCGAAAAATCGGTATGGAAAACGCTTCTTATTATTTTTCACCTCCAGGTGCAGAGATGAAAGAAGAAGAATTTATTCGCGCAGTGGTCGATGAAGCCGACTGCATGCTGCATCTCGATGTCAATAATATTTATGTAAATAGCAAAAATTTTGGATTCGATCCCGTCGCGTATTTGCGTGCGCTGCCTCTGGATCGAGTCTGTTATGTTCATGTCGCTGGGCATTATGTTGAAGAAGACGGAATTATTGTCGATACGCACGGTGCAGATGTTATCGACCCTGTCTGGGCGCTGCTTGATAAAGCGTACGATGAGCTGGATTTTCCGGCGCAGCAAATTCCAACCTGTTTGGAGCGCGATTTTAATTTCCCGTCCCTATCTTCGCTGATCAGTGAAGTGCAGCATATTCGGCAAATCCAGTTAAAGCACCAGCGGTTGTCCGAGCAGAGGCGCGCTTAATGCAGGACCCTAGCGCCCCGGCGGCTATCCAGTCTTTTCAGTTGTCTTATGGTAAGTATTTGCGCGATCCAGCCAATGAGTCCCGCCCCGAAGGTATTCCTCCGCGCCGAAGTGAGATTTATGAAAATCTGCTTTACAACAATATTTCGGGTTTTATTGACAAATGCTTTCCTGTGGCGATGTCGATGTTTGATGAAGGGCAATGGCGTAAGCTCACGCGAAGTTTCTTTCGTGATTGGCGCAGTGAAACGCCGATTTTTAGTCAAATCCCCTATGAATTTGTGCGCTTTATTGCGGAAACAGAAATTAAAAACGACCTGCCCCCCTGGTTGCCCGAGTTGCTCCACTATGAGTGGGTGGAACTCGAAGTTGATTTAAGAGAAAATGCCTGCTCCGAAAATCTCGCTTCACAGGAAATATGCACGAACCCGTCACTGAAGGTATTGGCGTATCAGTGGCCAGTTCACAAGATAAGTAAAACGTTTCAGCCGGATACTCCTGCTGAAACTTGCCTTGCTGTATATCGAGACGAGCATTTAAAAGTAAGATTTTTGGAAATAAATGCTACTACGTTTATGTTGTTGCAATTTATTCAAATGAACCCTGGCATCAGAGGCGAGATCTTGCAGGCTTTTGCCGAACAACTAAAACACCCTGAACCGAGCACACTTATAAGCTTTGGTCAGAAAATTATTGACGATTTTATATCTCAAGAAATTATCATTGGAGGAAACACATGAAACCTTTGATCAACCTTGGCAACACGGTGGTCGATTTGGTCGACAAGACACGCGCAGCGGATTTTTTGGGACCGTTAGCGTTGCGTATATATCTGGCACCAATTTTTATTATTGCCGGTTGGGGTAAGCTGACTGCGCTTGAAAATACTGCTTATTATTTTGGTGAGTTTTTGGGAATGCCGGCGCCAATGTTGATGGCGGTGCTTGCTGGAGCTACAGAGTTTATTGGTGGTATTGCGCTGCTTATTGGTTTTGCTACCCGGCTTTGGGCAATTCCTTTAATGTTCACTATGTTGATTGCTGCGGTGACGGCGCACTGGAGCAACGGATGGCATGCGCTTCCTGAAACAACACTTACAGCGCCGTGGGAATGGCGAACGGACCTTATTGAAGAAGCGTCCAAACGCAAAGAAGTGATTAAAAATATTATTCGGGAGCATGGTAATTATAATTGGCTGACGGAGGCCGGCAGCGTCACCATACTTAAAAATGGAATAGAGTTTGCCGCGACCTATTTTATTATGTGCCTGGTTTTGTTGTTCACCGGTTCAGGGCGCTTTGTCAGTGTCGATTACTGGTTGGGTAACGCTTTTCGTAACAACGATTAATTCATTCTTATTTAAGGGCCAATAAATGCGTGTGTAATACGGCTTTATTGGCTCTAATATCTCAATTCATATAATTTGAGTACTTAAGGTCTTGGCTCTCTATTTTTGCCCGGCCTTATTGCCTCCTGTTCTTTGCAGTTACATTCCATCATCTATACTGAACTGGCCGGGGCCTGTTAGCTGGTCCTAATGTGGATGTCGTTGGATTTTTCCCGGTAAAGGGAGCAAGTATGTTGTTCGAAAATGCAGAGCAGGGGTTTAAGCTTGGCCTTAAAGGCGGTTTGATTACCTCTCTGATCGTAGGTTCTATTCTTACTTTGATCAACCAATGGGGTGCGCTCTGGGGGGATCAGCCGTTCAAGGCTCTGCCATTGATACTCACTTATCTTGTGCCTTTTTGCGTTTATCAGGTTGGTCGTATGTACAGCGGTGCGCCTAAGGTTGATGTCGAGTCCCCAGTAAATTTCCAACGTGAGCAGGGTGTTTCTGCCAGTGTGAACGAGCATATCGATAATTTGGCTCTGCTCGGCGAAACCGTTACGTCGACGGCGCGAACCGTTAATTCGGCGTCTAAGGCGCGTGCTGAAATGGCCACTGAGGTCAGGACTTGCGCTGCTCAGGTTCAGGAAGAGGCGATGCAAATTGACGAAATGGCCTCGGTTTCAGCTGGGCACGCAGCGGCGCTTTCAGCGTCGTTTGGCGCGCTCCAGGCACATGTCACCAACCTGATACGCATTATTAATCAGGCCAATGATTGGTCTATATCCTTGGTTGAACGGACCCAAAAATTTAATGCGGAATTTAAAAAGATTAATGAAATGGCGAGTACCATTTCTGATATCTCTGCAAATACGAATTTGCTTGCACTCAACGCTGCGATAGAAGCGGCACGAGCTGGCGAGGCCGGCAGGGGTTTTGCCGTCGTCGCCGATGAAGTGAAAAAGCTCGCGCTAAGCTCGGGAGAAAATGCAGCGAATATCAATCAGCAATTAAAAAAAATCTTTATGCTCGAGGAAAATATTCGCTCTGACTCTGCCAGCTTTTCGGGTCAAATCTCGGACACAATTACAGAGACATCAGCGAGTGAGGCGGGCTTGGAGGGTTTATCGTGCTCGCTAGAATCGCTTATTTTAGAGTTCGAGCAGCATATAGCTGAAATTCGTGGAAAAACCGAAAAACAAATTCTTGTCGTGCGCGATATTGTCGAGCGCTTATCGGTTATCGAAGAGGGTGCCCTGGCGTCAGTGAACGGTTCGCAAAAAAATATCGGCGTAGGGGAAGAGATAAGCAAAGAAACTTCTAGCGTTCGATCAGTTCTCGCCAGACTTGCTTCTTAGTATAGCGCTTGTCAACAGGCCCTAGGCAAGATCTGGAATTTCTTCCAACCAGAGGTTTAGCCCTTCTTCCGTCATTGGTTTAGAGAAATAAAAACCCTGCAGATAATCTACACCTAACTCGGTGAGGCGCTCAGCTTGAGCAGCCGTTTCAACACCTTCGGCAACAACTGCATAGTTGAGTGACTTGGCAATCTGCAGGGTGGCCTCGATAATGGTTTCGCCGCCTTTTTGCATGTTGCGGACAAAGGACCGGTCGATTTTTATTGCGTTGACTCCAAGGATTTGCAGTTGCGAAAGCGACGAGTAACCAGTACCAAAGTCGTCGATGAGTACTTTGATGCCGCGGTTTTGCGTGGTTTTAACATTGCGTCTCAAGCGTCGATATTTTTCCGCAAACACGGATTCCGTAACCTCGATATGCAAGCGCTCGGGATCGAGCCCACTGGCGGTGAGCGCATGATTAATTATCGTTTCAAAGTGCTTGTCCATTAGCTGTATCACGGAAACGTTTACGTTGACCGAGAAAGGATGGTCTGAACTCCACTTGCTGGCTTTTTGGCAGGCTCTGTTAACAGCCCATGCGCCGATGTCCTTGATAAAGCCGTATTGTTCCGCGACGGGAACAAACTCGTTTGGAAGAATTAGCTCGTCTCCAAACTGCCAGCGGAGCAGCGCTTCGAGTGATGCTATTTTGCCTGTTTTGGCCTCAATAATGGGCTGGTAGACCAGGTGCATTTGCTTGTTTGGTATTGCCAGTGCCAGGCCTTCGCGCAGATGTTGTTCCCGCTCTAAGGTCTCCATCATCTCCTGTGAAAAGACGACCGCTTCTGACTTCGAGGTTTTTTTCTGCACGTACATCGCCGTATCGGCAAGTTTAATGAGTTGCTCTTCTGAATCGCCGTGCTTGGGATACATAGCGATGCCGATGGTTGCACCGATGGTCAGCGGTTCGAAATCGGTTTTTATCGGTTGAGACAATTCTGAAATAAGTTGCTTGGCCAGGTTTGCTGCAGTTTCCTCATCCGTATTTGTCAGCGCGACTAAAAACTCATCGCCACCCCAACGGCAGATATTGTGCCTTTCATCCGCGAATACGGTGATGCGTCGCGAAATTTCACTTAAAACGAGATCGCCGACTTTGTGCCCCTGAGAGTCGTTAATGCCTTTAAAGCCATCGAGGTCCACAAACAGCAGTGCCAGCGATTCTTTTTCTGCGTCGTGTTTTGCGAGCAAGTACTTAAGCTGTTTGGAGAAAGCCTTGCGGTTAAACAGGCCGGTGAGGGGATCAATATTTGAAAGCTCGTAGATTTTAAGCGTGCGATCCTTAACTTTTTCTTCCAGGCTATCGTTCGCGTCTTTTACCGCCTGTTTCTCAATGCCCATTTGCACAAGTAAGTCGGCGTTTTCATTTTTCAGGCGAATCGCTTCTTTAGTATATTCGGAGGCTTTCAGCGTTGTGAGTATCATGACAACGGCAAACAGGCCACCGAGAATGCCAAGCATTTGGCGGTATTGCTCGTCGTGAAGTATTCCGCAAATGGAAATGGGAACAAGCAGGATGGCTGCGTAAGAAACGGAGGCAAATTTATTTGCAGCGAGCACCGTAGCGGCGCCGCCGGCCATCGC
Organism: Cellvibrionaceae bacterium; assembly: GCA_028281575.1. Lineage (GTDB taxonomy): Bacteria > Pseudomonadota > Gammaproteobacteria > Pseudomonadales > Cellvibrionaceae > Agaribacterium. The sequence goes on along the minus strand of JANQJP010000063.1, from coordinate 20,651 downwards.
TGAGACGATAATAAATGTTGAAGCGAGTTCGATGATGCCCATATGGTCAAATACGGCGACGACGTACCAGGCCCAAAGCGCAGCGGTAACCAGACACCCCGCCGTAAAGCGCTGGGTTGCCCGCTTGCCATCAAAATCTGAATTGACCAGCGCTATCCGCCAATAAAGTGCGTCGGCAAATCTCAAAATGAGACAGGCCATGATCATCGCGAACCAAGCGTATTTGAGGTGAATAACGGCCGGATTAGGGAAACCAAAGACCAAGATGCTACCCGCAGCAGCACTCACAACAATTCCACCGAAACTATTGTCATACAGCATATTAGCCGCATCACGCTGGGTGCGGCCAGAGAGGGGGTGCGAGTTAGTAACCAATCGTTCCCTATTCGATGAGCGGCAAATCACCGCGTCTATTCTATATGTTTTATTATGAAACTCGCGACGTCCATATATGCGTGGCGCAAATTTCGTCTTTTTATTTGGTTTTTTGCGAAACAGCGCGACTTTCGTCTTCGCTCGATTAGCGGTCGAAACCGCATGAAATTAACCAAAGTGGCACATTCTATCAAAAATTTTAGTTCGCGCACGAGTCTCGATGTAATAGGTGCCGATATCCGTGACTGCCAATATGGCAACCCTGGGGGGCGTGAGGACTCTGTCTGTCATATCGTAAGTGGTATTATCGAGGGAGGCGGCCTGTTTCCAACCTGCGAGATTCATGGTTTAAGCGTATTTGCCGCTTTAAAGAGTTTTACGCGATATTTATTTTGGCGGGTTCTGGTCTTCGTCGCGACCGTCAGCAAAGCTGCGCATCGCGGCGCGTATTGTCGCAGTATTGGTTTTAAAGTCGTTGCAACGCTTGCACATCCACAAATGCAGCTTTAGTTGCATGCGTTCTGTAAAGCTTAATTTTTTTTCCTGGGACAGGGATACCAGACGGGTCACTTCCCTGCAGCTAAGCATTGGCTCCCTCTCCAGTAAACCAGCGCATTTCCAGGCATTTTTGCAAGCGCATACGCGCGCGATACAGGATCACGTGCAAATTGCTCACAGTGAGTGACTCTTGTTGACAAATTTCGTCTGAGCTTAAACCAATGTATTCACGCATCATAAAAACTTTTGCCTGGCGTTCAGGTAAGCCAGTCAAGCATGTTTCCAATACTTGCCAAAACTGATCCTGTTTAAACGAATTTTCCGGGTCGCCCCAGTTGGTCGGTTGTGTACCTTGTGTCCATCCGCCTCGTTCGTCAAACAAGTTCGCGAAATCTTCTTCTCCGTCGGCCCCGCTGCCGGCGAGGTTTGTCACCTCAACAGTGCGGTGGCGCTTGCGCAGTATGTCGGCGATCTTATTTTTTAAGATAGCAAACACCCAAGTTTTGAATGCCGATTTGCCGCTGAAAGACTTTGAGTTCTTCATCGCGCCAATCAAGGCTTCTTGAACGGCATCCTCGGCAAGCTGGTGGTCGTTGAGTTGCATTTCGGCAAATTTCAACATTTGTTTCTGTATTGTTTGCAAGTATTCCTTGTCTTGCAGCTTTTCAGATTCTTCAGCTGGCGCTGCCTCTTGAGAAACACTATCCAACATCATCGAATGACCCTTTTAAAACACGCATCGAACCATTCTAGCGCATGCGAGCACAGAAAAAGAGGGACTTCGAGATAAATTGACACTTTTGTGAGACTGCTGAGAATATCGCAAATATGTCACAATCCTATCGTCGACATCATGCCCAAACCTCTTACAGCTACCCGGTAAAGTGTGCTTTATGCAATGTGTTAGTTTTCCGCCAGTATTTGTAAGCGATGCTCAGATACTGATTTTAGGTTCCATGCCAGGCAAAAAGTCGCTCGATGAACAGCGCTACTATGCGCATCCGAGAAACATTTTTTGGCCTCTCGTTGCCCAAATTTTGGATCAACCTTTGCCACAGGCGTATCAGGCCAAAATGGAGATGTTACTGCTGAATCGCATTGCGCTTTGGGATGTTTTGGGCCGGTGTGAGCGCCCAGGCAGTCTGGATTCCTCTATTGTTGCCGAATCGGAGCAGGCCAATGATTTTGCGATGCTATTTAAAAAACTGCCGTATTTACGGCGAATATGTTTCAACGGAAAAAAGGCTGAGGCGGCATTCAGCAGGCACGTAGTGAAAAAAGTGGAGATCCCTGACTTGGAATTTATCTCCCTGCCTTCTACCAGCCCGGCAAACGCTTCAGTGACATATGCCCAGAAGTTTGAAGCGTGGCGCGCAGCGATGCACTTGAATCAGACTTGTGTTTGATGTTTTGCCATGCTTTTCAGAAAGGAGAGTGCTTGTGCCTGGCTGAGTTTATCCGGTTCGAGTTCCGCTTGTTTTAATTCGTTTAACATCGCGGAAAAGTGTGCAGACCCCGCGGCATAGCCCATCGTCCAATCCCTGAATATCGGGGTATCAATTTCATCATAAGAAAGAATCACCGCTTCGTCGTGGCGCGGATCATCAATGATGTCCAAATACAACTCGTTTACCGCTTCGCGCTCTCCCTCTAAGGCCTGCAGAAAATAACGGTTTTCGTAGCAAAGCATGCCGCAGATACCCAAGCCCGAGTTGTTGTCCCGGGCGACATCTAAGATGGATTTTAAATCTGCCAGACTCATATCACGCGTTGCACGACTGTAGTAGATAAGACGAACCTGACGCATAATTTTATCCTTAATCGCTTTAAGTTCTGATCAAAGTGGAAAGCTTGTGATACCACTACTCGCCTTCTATAGTTTGGTTGCAAGTAGTTGAAAGAGCAAATGGCATGAGCGATCACAATGGAAGTTCGGTCCGCGTTGACGGTGCTCCAATTATCGTATGTGGAGAAGTGCGTCAGCTTGAAGGTTTGCTTTCAGGTTGGTGTCAGTTTCATACGTTTGAAAACACTAAAGCGCTTAAAAAACTTTGCCGGCGCAGTCAACCTGCGCTTTTTGTCGCGCATGTGTTTGATGAAAAAAGCGAAGATCTGGCACGAAATTCTGCGGAGTACTTACGCTTGGGTTTGGCTTTAAGTGACACACGTATAATTGTTTTTTCAGATTTGCATTATGTTGTCAATCGCAGTTCCTGGCCGAAGGCTCTCGATGTTACCGCCTTCCTGGATTATGAAAAAAGTAATATTTTATTTAATCAGGATTTACTCAAGGGAGAGCTCGACAACTATCAGCGTATAAGTGAAGTAAATAAAAAGCATCGACAGGAAGTCGCGTTACTTATGGCCATAACGCGTTTTTCAGATGCGGGTGAATCTTTCGATGCAATTCTAAGTCATTTCTCTAAATGTTTAGGTGATGTTTGTGAGTCCTGCTTAAGCATGCAAATTAACGTGGCGAAAGATGAAGCGGTTATCGAAAATTTTAGTCGCGACGATATATTGTCTGAATCTGAACTTCGCACTGCTTTTAGCCTGCCTGCGCTCACTGGCGGATTCGCCCACGCTGTGCAGGAAAAAAAGCCGCAGGTTTTTCTGGCCGTGGATGAATTTGATATCGGTGTAGTTCAAAAAAAACTGAATGTTGAAATTGCCGGTTATTTAGTTTTTCCAATTTTGACCTATACCAAAGTTGTTAAAATTCTTGTGTATTTTGTTGCAGAACAGGATATGGGGTCGATTTCTGTGAGTAAGGTTGATCTTATTTCCAGAGCTTTCGATCAGATGCGTTTGTTGCTAGAGCGCAATGCAGCAGAGAGTCAACTCAAGAAACAATATGCGAGGTTGCGTAGGACCCTTCTGGAGCTAAGATTAGCCAAGGAAGAAATTTTGCAAAAGGAAAAAATGGCGTCGGTTGGGAAATTTGCAGCAGGCGTGGCGCACGAAGTGAATAACCCTCTTGCCTATGTGATGAGTAATATGTCGTCAATAGATAGCTATCTTGAAAGCATATTTCATTTGCAGAGTCTTCATAGTGAAATGCTTCAGGCCATTGACTCGGGAAATAGTGAATTAAGCAGAGTATTAAAGAATAATATCGATGACTACCAGGAGGAATCAGATATGTCGTTCGTGTTAAGCGATATTCGGTCGGTTGTCGCAGAGTCTAAAGATGGGCTTTCTCGCGTAAAAGAAATTGTAAAAGACCTTCAAACTTTTCACAAACATGCGATTGACGCAAACAGTGGGAGCAATTTAGAGGAGGTCGTGGATAAGTCAGTAAAATTATTCAAGTACGACTTAGAAGGTATATCCATTGATGTTAAGGTTGAAGCAAGTAGTAGCCCGCTTCAAAATGGCGCGGCTGTACAGCAGATTTTGGAGCATTTTATTAAGAATGCTATCTATTCGTTAAATACTACCGAGGGTGAAAAAAAAGAACTGAAAATCGTTGCCAGAACCCATGATGGTGCGGTAGAGATAACCGTTTATGATAATGGTGGTGGAATAGAAGAAGCTCTCCATAAGAGAGTATTTGAACCCTTTTTTACGACGAAGCCACCTGGCGATGGGCCGGGCCTTGGGCTTTCGCTTAGTTATAATTTGGCGGCCAATATGGGTGGAAAAATTACTTTGGATAGCAGGTCTGGAGAATACGCCAAATTTTCGCTGGTGCTTCCAGAAGCAACGGACCAAAAAGCCATTTAAATTCTAGATGTAAGCACAATTTAAACAGCGCTTAAGCAAGCCTGCTTAGTCTTTGCAATATAGTTGTATAAAAGTTTATAAAATCGTCTTTAGTTAATTTATAGCTTTGTTGCATGCGATCGCTTATTGTAAAAAATGCACGACAGTTTCCGTTTAACTCCCACAAAAGTAACGAAACATCGTTTTTTTCCTTGTTATGCTTGCTTGCAATCTGCGTGAATTGGCATGCTGTGTCGCTGGAATGTACCGTTTTGGAGATGCTGAATCCACGCAAATAATTAATTGCAAATGAGAGGTGGCCCTTGCCTAAACTTTTTTTGATTACAGAGCTTCGCATGGGATGGGTGCCAAATTTTGCATAGGTTTGCTGCCAGTTTTTTCTCGAGTAGGTTAAAAAATCGATATCGGTGGGGTTTGCAGCAAGCTCAGTTACTACACATACTTTTTGCATTAGGCAGCCAATTGTTTCGATGTCTTCGCTATTGAAGCGCCGTGCAGCAGGAGACCAAACGAGAACGTAACGACAGTTTAGCAGTGAATGTAGCATTAGTTGATAAGCGCATAGAAGTATATTGAATAAGCTCATTGCTTGTTTTTGGGCGAGTTCGGATAGCTCGGATATGAGTGACGACGGAATATCGATATAAATATCAGTATAGCTGTTAATGTTTTCTGGTGAGTTTATATAAGGCAGATAGGGTTGAGCTTCTTTTAGTTGTTTTTTTAAATTATTTTCGTCCGATTTAAAATTTTCTGACTTTATTATATCGACTTCATTTAATGAAAATTTTTTAAAGCTGTGCGTGTGACCATATCTTATAAAGTTTTTCTGAATAGAATTGCGATAATTACGGCACAATTCGGAAAATAGTATCTTTGCTGATATGCCATCAGAAATTAAAAAGTGTATTTGTATATAAAGGAGACTAAAGGCCTGGTCAATCTTGATAAGATTTGCCGTCCAGAGAGGTGGTTCGCATATGTTTATTTCATTGTCGAGTTTGTCTGTAAGGTACTGTATGCCAGGATGCTGAAGATAGGTGTTATGGGGTATGAATGGTTCTTTAATGGTAAGGAAAGTTTCTCTAAGTAGTTGTTTTTCCTGTTCTGATAATAAAACGCGACGGAGTTTTACCTCTATGGTATTTTTACTTAGTTGTTGCCATTCGCCACATGTATTTGTATAAAAAAAACACATTGCTTGATGTCGGTCGATAACGTTTTGGAAACTCTTTTCGAGAGCACTGATATCGAGGTTTCCGTTGATTTTAATCAGAATCGGTGCTGAGAGATAGCCTACTGCTTTATCTTCGAGAAAATCTAGCTGTTGTTGGGTAAGGGGAATTGGGGCATCCATATGAGTAAAAAATAATTTTCGTTGTTTGATTTTGAGTTGAACCGAATAAAGGACTTACCTGGTTGTAACGATCAGCTTATGGGCACTTTTAGGCACCAATGCTCCCGAATGGAACTCCCCGTGTAATTCAGGAGTGTCTGGCCATGAGAATGAGCAGCGTTGTAGTAGGCCTGCCAGAGCTAAACTAATTTCGGTAATCGCAAAGCGTCCGCCAATACAACCTTTAGCTCCGACCCCGAATGGCATAAATGCATGCCTGGGATATTTTTCTGCGTCGCTATTTATAAATCGTTCTGGTTTAAAAACAAATGGCTCGGGCCACAACTCGGGGTTGTGATGCATGGCGATAATGGATAGAAAGAAAACAGTCCCTTTAGGTACCCGATAGCCGTCTATTAATACATCTTCCTGAATAAGGCGCATATTTACCGGGCTAGGGGCACTTATGCGTAAAGTCTCAATAATTACGGAGTGCATAAATGGTAGTTGCCAGAGCGTATCGTAGGTAGGTGCGCGACCCTGCAGTACGGTATCAAGTTCGCTTTGTATTTTTTTCATGAGATCTGGTTGCGCGCCTAAATACGCGGCGCACCATAATATTGATGAGGATGTCGCTTCAACACCGCCGAAGTAAAATGCAAGCACTGCCATTCGTGCCTCGGATTCAGAGAAAAATAGTTCGCCGTTTTCGTCGCGGGCACTTAGTAGTAAGCCAAGTAAATCTCCACTGGGGTCGGTGTATTTTTCTGCTCCAGTGAGTTTGCGTTTTTGAATAAGTTCGTCGACCTTTTTGTGGAGTGTGCGCACATCCTTTCGCCAATGCCAATACTTTGGCTGCCAGAATGGTGGAAAAGGTGGACCCGGCTTGATCGGGTTGGTGCGCAACACGTGCATAAAATGTTGTCCGATATCTGCTCCTAGGCCGGAACGAAAGTCTGCGCCGAAACAGCATTCACCCATTGTCGACAGCGCTAGTTCTCGACATGCTTCAACCAGATTGATGCTTTTATCTATAAGACGAGGCAAAATTCTTTCCAGTACTGTTACGCCAACATTGCATGCCAGTCGTTGTGAGTCTTTCCCAAGCATTGGTGTAAGTTGAGCTCGTGTTAATCGCGATTCACGGCCACTTAGTTCCGCTATGTTTCCCTCGCCCAGCCATGATCGAGACGCACGTATTAACGGTGGACGCTTGTCAAAGTTTGCACTTTTGTTGAGTTGAGAAATGACAGCTGGTGATGTGCTCGAAACAGCTTTTACAAACGGCCCCAGGCGAAGTCGGACTAAATTACCCCGACGAGCATGCAGGTCGTCAAGGTAGGCGTGGAGCCCTCCGGCTTTTTTGATTTTTGGCAGGTTGCCTCGTACAAAGTGGCTTGGGTCACCGGGAATATTATTATAATTTTTGATCGGCTCTTCGGTCATTTTTTTTATTCGTAAATAGAAAAGCCGCCTATCTGAATGGCGGCCTTTTATAGGTCAAAAAATTCTGGAGTTATTCTTGTAACTGCCGTAAATCGAACATACCTAAAAGGAAATGGTCACCACTCGATGCCGGCATTCCGGGAATTGGCAGTATGCCTATGCCGGGATGAATGCCGTGTGTGGTTTTATCTGTATGGACAACCAACGCAATAAATGAATAGGGTACTGGGCTGCGGAGTAAGCTTTGGCGCCCATTTTCGTCGATAATCGGATAGCCGGTGTTCTGATTAAACACTCTTAGCAGTGAACTCCCAATGGGCTGTGGCTCGGAAGGAGAACAGCATTCGGGTTGCTCAGCACCGCTGCCCGCTGGTGCAGCAGATTGTTCTATCACCACCATATCGTTGCGCAATGGACCCTGATAAGCTTTGAGGGGGTTGTAGTCGAGTTCTACAACGAGTTGGGCGCGACCATTTGGCCAAGTGTAAAACTGGTTGGGTTCAGGCCCTAATCCTTCTGTAAACCCAGCTGTAGTTGGTGCTAGCGGAATGGATGTTGCAGCCACACCGTCGAAAATTGGGTGAGGGCTGGGTCCGGTGGGAAAGTAATACGAAGCCCAAGCAGTAATGACCATTCCTGGGGCTAAACCTTTTAATTGAATAATAAACTTCGTTTTGTTTTCTTTTACAATCACGTGGGCTTTCCCGCGTGGTTTTCGCGATATAAATTCAGGTTCTATGCCGTCTGGCAATACACATGGTGGCTTGGAACCAATACCTGGTTGTTCTCCGGGGGATGGCGGTGGTGGAAAGCAGGTCATATTAATTTTGTAAACTCTATTTTTATTCGTTCCTGCGAATGTTTTTGTTGCTCCTGCGAATAAAAGAAATATCGTAAGGGTAGAAATTAAAGCAATATATCTATTGGTGTAAAGATATGTGAACAAAGCGGGCTCCTTCATGGTAGTGATTTGAAATCAGCGTGTTTTAGAAATAGGCTTTTAAATTAGTAAGAAAAGCAATTCCTTTTTTTGATTAAATTTCCCTTTTTTGCGGAAAAAACTTGATTGGTATACTGAAGATTGTTCGAGCTATTGATACATGGTTTGCAAAACAGGATTCTAACTTGGGGGTCGCTGTATTTATTACCTACTATATTTATTAAAAGTATAATAACGTTTGCGGTGGGGTGTGAGGAATAGTATACGGAGGGAAATTTCGAGAAACAGTGTCGCAGATTTTTTGTAAATTTAGGTATGCTCTAACGTATGCAGGAGAAAGACTTATTAAATTGATTTGGTATCCCAGCCCAAATAATTAACCACTACAACCTTTTTGCGCAGGAAAATGGTTGGGCTTCAACTCTCCTTCAGAGTATTTTGGGTATTGTTAAGTCTGCGTTTATAGGCGTTTTTAGAAGATCTGATACACTGAATTTGCGTATACTACACAGGTCTGCGATAAATCTCTGGAGTTGATGTTGAATTTCGCGCCGCGCCTTGGTATTGGTCTGCTCTTGCCTTTGTTTTTTCTCTGTTTGTCGCCGTCGATGAGTATCGCACAAGCGTCAAAACAGGCTGCTGTCCCGGTTGTGGTCGTGCCGGTTGCTTTGGAGACTTTCCGCGACCGAACCGAGGCGCTCGGGAACCTGCGTGCTAACGAATCGGTTGATATTACGGCTAATGTCACTGAAACCGTGACTGCCATTTACTTTGAGGATGGTCAAAGGATTCAAGCTGAAAAAATACTTGTAGAGATGACAAGTGCGGAAGAACGCGCCTTACTTGAAGAGGCAAAAACAAATGTTACCGAAGCGAAACGTCAGTTGGACCGCATTAGGCCTCTCGCATCAGAAGGGCGCGCTTCAGTTTCGCTGCTCGACGAACGACTTAGAAATTATGAAGCAGCGCAGGCACGTTTGATTGCGATGCAGTCCAGGTTGAAGGATAGGGTGATTACTGCCCCGTTTTCCGGGCGTTTGGGGCTGCGGAATATTAGCTTGGGCACGCTTGTGCGACCGGGAGACCTCATTACAACCCTCACCGATAATTCGCGAATGAAGTTGGATTTTAATGTTCCAGCCCTGCTGCTGCCCAAGTTAAAAGTGGGTTTGCCAATTGTAGCCAATACGCGTGCATATCCGGCAAAGAAATTTGATGGCCGGGTTGTGAGTATCGACAACCAGATTGATTTGGTCACACGGTCTATTCGGGTGCGTGCGCTGCTGCCCAATGATGATCGCTTGCTTAAGCAGGGCATGTTAATGACTGTCGATCTATTTTATGACGAGCGCGAGGCTTTGGTTATTCCCGAAGAAGCTATCGTGCCAGAAGCGGGTAAGGCGTTTGTATTTGTTGTAAATTCTTCCTCTGGCAACGCAGATCGTCGCCAAATCACCATAGGTGCGCGCCGCGCGGGTGCGGTTGAGGTGCTCGAAGGCTTGCAGGACGGCGAATTAGTTGTGACTCACGGCGCATTTAAATTGAGGCCGGGAACTGCAATCTCAGTCGTGAAAGATCAGCTGGGTGGCCCATGATCCTCTCAGACGTTTCCGTAAAACGTCCGGTATTTGCCGCTGTACTTTCCCTGGTATTGGTTGCCTTTGGCATTGTGTCTTTTGACAGGTTGCCACTTCGCCAGTACCCCGATATTGACGCACCCATTGTAAGCGTGCAAACCCGTTATGTGGGTGCAGCGGCCAGTGTTGTTGAGTCCCGTATTACGGAGGTAATTGAAGAGCGCATTGCGGGTGTCGAGGGCATTCGTTTCATAGCGTCCCGCACGCGTGATGGTCGTAGCGATATTTCCATCGAATTCTCTATTGATCGAGACATCGATTCTGCTGCAAATGATGTGCGTGATCGCGTTAACAGTGTTTTAAATAATCTTCCGCGTGATATCGATCCTCCTGAAGTGCAGAAGGAAGATAGTAACGACGATGTCATCATGTGGTTGAATTTAACTGGCGAAAATATGAGTGTGCCAGAACTCACGGATTTCGCCGATCGCTATCTTGTTGACCGTTTTTCTGTTGTAGACGGTGTCTCCCGCGTGCGCATTGGCGGTCAGCAGCAATATGCAATGCGTATTTGGCTGGATAGAAAAGCGATGGCCGCACGCAACATCACTGTAAGTGATATAGAAGAGGCGTTGCGTAACGAAAATGTTGAATTGCCTGCGGGTATCGTTGAAAGCGAGCAGCGGCAATTTACCGTGCGCACCAAACGTACTTTTCGCCAACCACAGGATTTCCGCAATTTAGTTATCGCGCAGGGTGAGGTTGAGTCTGGCGGCTATTTGGTTCGTTTGGGTGATATTGCGCGGGTTGAAAAAGGCACTGTCGATGACAGGACCTTTTTTCGTGGCAACACAGTGCCGCAGGTCGGCATTGGCATTATCAAACAATCAACGGCAAATACGATTGACGTTGCGCGTGGCGCGAAAGCAGCAGCGGCGAGAATTAATGAGTCGCTTCCCGATGGTGTGCGCCTCGAACAAAGCTACGATACCTCCGTTTTTATCGAAGGGGCAATCGCCGAAGTCTACAAAACACTGGCAATTGCCCTGGCGCTTGTGGTTTTAGTGATTTTTATTTTTCTTGGCAATGCGCGAGCAATGTTGGTGCCCGCGGTGACTGTTCCTGTTTCGATTATTTCCACATCCATTGCCCTGTTGGTATTTGGGTTTTCAATTAATTTATTGACGCTGCTCGCGTTAGTGTTAGCAATAGGCTTGGTGGTCGATGATTCTATCGTCGTACTGGAAAACATTAATCGACGAATTGATCAATATAAGGAACCACCTTTGCTTGCGGCGTTCCGTGGTACGCGTCAAGTCGCCTTTGCTGTCATTGCAACAACAGCCGTATTAATTGCGGTATTTGTACCCATTGCATTTCAGCGGGGGGATATAGGGCGCTTATTTTCAGAGTTTGCGTTAACTATGGCGTCGGCCGTCGTATTTTCATCGTTTATTGCGTTGACGCTTTCGCCAATGCTGTGTTCTAAGCTATTAAAAGTGTCTGAGAACAAACACCCGTTTGCTGATTTGGTTGACAGATATTTCTCTATGTTACAGGCGTCTTATAAGCGCGCATTGGCGTTTTGTCTCCGCGCGCCGGTATTGGTGTTAGTTTTATTCGCAGGTCTTATCGCTATTACATTCATTATTTTTCAACAAGTGCCGCGTGAATATGCACCTAAGGAGGACAGAGGTGCTTTTTTTGTGATGGTAAACGGACCCGAAGGGGCGACGTATAACTACATGATCGAGTATATGGACGAAATAGAACGCCGCTTAATGCCTTATGTTGAAAATGAAGAGGTGACCCGTTTGCTTGTTCGTGCGCCGCGTTCTTTTGGACGAACTCAGAGTTTTAATTCTGGCATTGTTATTATTGTATTAAATGACTGGAGTAAGCGGCGCAGTGGTTTTGTGATTTTAGATGAGGTGCGTAAAAAATTATCGGACCTGCCAGGGGTGAAAGCCTCGCCAGTTATACGCCAGGGTTTTGGTTCCTCGGCGTCAAAACCTGTACGATTTGTTATCGGCGGCGGAACCTATGAACAACTCGCTGACTGGCGCGACATTCTGATCGATAAAATTAATGCAGATAATCCTGGTTTGGTGGGTTTGGATTGGGATTATAAAGAAACTAAACCTCAACTCGGTGTAAATATTGACTATCAACGTGCCGCTGAACTCGGTGTCACCATCGGCGATATTGGCGCTACGTTGGAGACCATGCTGGGGTCCAGGCGGGTAACGACGTATATTGATCAAGGAGAGGAATATGATGTGATACTCGAGGGGGAGCGATCACAACAAAGAACGATCACCGATCTCAAAAATATCTATGTCCGTTCAGATCGCAGCCGAGAACTTATTCCGCTCTCAAATTTTGTCAGCGTTGGTGAGTTTGCCGATAGCAATGCGTTAAATCGCTATAACCGTATTCGCGCTATTACCCTGCAGGCAAATTTGGCCGATGACTATACGCTCGGAGAAGCGCTTAATTATCTTGAAGGTTTGGTTAAAGAACACCTTCCTGAGGAAGTCATTGTTGATTACAAAGGGCAGTCTCAGGATTTTAAATACGCGGGTGCGTCAATTGCGTTTATTTTTTTACTCGGTCTATTTATCACTTATCTTGCGTTAGCCGCGCAGTTTGAAAGTTGGGTGCATCCTTTCGTCATTATGTTAGGTGTACCCCTCGCGATGTCTGGTGGCTTAGCCGGTTTGTATTTTACCGATGCATCGCTAAATCTATATTCGCAAATTGGCTTAATTATGCTCGTTGGTCTTGCTGCAAAGAATGGTATTTTAATTGTTGAGTTTACTAACCAGTTGCGCGATCAAGGCAGAGAGTTTGAGCAAGCGCTTCGCGAAGCTGCTACGGTAAGGCTCAGGCCGATATTAATGACTGCAATTACTACTGCGGCAGGCTCCATTCCGCTATTGTTATCATCTGGTGCGGGTGCAGAAACGCGTGCTGTGATAGGCAGTGTTGTTTTTTATGGCATTTTGAGCTCGACGATATTCACGCTGTTTGTTATCCCCGTCGCATACCAATTGCTTGCGCGAAAAACAGGTTCACCGAATACCACAAGCCAGCGCTTGGCGGTACTGGAAAAAGCCTCTCCCGATAGTTGATGCAGATGCCATAAGTGACAAATAATGCGTAAATATTCTGAGTGACTTCTTCTCCATTTTTCCCGCGTTGGACTACACTCAATATATCCAATCTTCCGTAGTCGAACGATTTGACTTCAATAGCGATGGCAATTTCTTTAAAACGGCTATTGTTTTTTGCGGCGCTACTCTTTGGTTCCACGCTATCTTTTGGTGCAACCGAATCCAGTCTATTTAGATTTACACGGTATTTCCTCGATGATTATTCTGATCAACGCGATCACGTGGGCGGTATTTGGGTAATCAACCAGGATCGTCATGGCTTTATCTGGGTCGGCGGGAAAAATGGCCTGGCGCGTTTTGATGGCTACCAGGCGAAGGTCTACAAGCATTCTGCCAGTAACCTGCACTCACTGGCGGGAGACTTTGTTCACGCCATTGTTTTCGATCAAAACGATGTCATGTGGATTGGGACTATGCGCGGCCTGAGCCGCTACGATGAAGCACAGGATAAATTCATCAACTACACCCATTCGGAATTCGATACCAATTCGATACCTTCTGATATGGTGACTTCGCTTGCCGTGACTCGCGAGAATCAGCTGGTGATTGGCACAATGAAGGGCTTAAGTGTTTTAGATCAACAGACCGGTGCCTTCACCAACTATTTTCACCACGCGGATGACGCCAGCAGCATCGCGTCGGACGCGATAGAGTCTCTGCATATAGATCATCGCGATATTTTATGGATTGGCACGACCGGAGGCTTGGAAGCCTTTCATTTAGATCAGGGTAAAACGCTCAACTATGGTTATCTTGAAGATGAACGCCTGTCTCAAGGCGTCACTCAGGTTGACGCTATTTTCGAAGATAGCCAAAAGCAACTTTGGATTGGTCTGTTAAATGGATCAATTTATCGCTTGGACCCTTCGCGTGCCCAGGTCCACCATTTCAATAGCGTCAACGCGCGAAAAAATAAAGGCAATATCTGGCAGATAACGGAGAGTCACGATGGAAAAATATTTGCGGCCGTCGATCAAGATGGTGTGATGATTTTTGACCCTCGAACAGCATCATTTTCCTTTGTCCAGCACGACCCGAATAATCTAGCTACCATTGATACAAATCAAACACGTTATATTTTTGAAGATCGTGAGAAGGACTTATGGGTGGGAACCTTTAGCGGCGCATTAAATCATTTTAACCGGCAGGGCGCGCTGTTTCGCAATTACACACATAATAAAGATCAATCGCAGGGCCTGGTTCATCGGGCAGTGACTACGATTGAAGAAGCCAGAGATGGGACCGTTTGGATTGGCACGGAAGGTGGGTTAAGTGCGTTTGACCCAAGAACAAAGTTGTTTCGCTCTTATCGATACGAGCCCGATAACGCTAGCGGTTTACAGGCAAACGCTGTGTTATCGATAGAAGAAGACAGTGCAGGCGAGCTTTGGATTGGTACCTGGGCAGGAGGCCTGCACAGGTTTAATCGGGTATCTGAAGAGTTTACGAATTATTTTCCCGACGAAAGTGACAGTCATTCCATTGCTGAACGGTCGGTGTGGGATACGCAATTCGATGGCGAAGATAAGCTTTGGGTTGCAACCCATAATGCTGGTCTGGATCAATACAGTTTAGCAACGGGTGTTTTTACGCATTTCCCTTACGACCCTGAAAATGTTCAATCGTTGTCATGGGATGACGTACGAAAAATTTTGCGTACGCGTGATGGCGAGTTATGGATAGCTACTGAAAACGGTTTAAATGTATACAACAGAGATGTAGGCACGTTTACCTCTTTTTTTCACGATTCAAACGTGCCGAATTCACTCAGTTCTAATCGACTAGTATGCCTGATCGAACATTCCAGCGGTGATATTTGGATTGGTACTGAAGGCGGCGGTATAAATGTGTTGCAACGGGATACGCGCGAATTTAAAACCATCGACTTGAAACACGGCTTGCCATCATCACACGTGACAAGTTTGGCTGAAGATGCTCAAGGTTATGTTTGGGCGGGTACATTTACAGGCCTTGCGCGCGTGCATCCAGGTGATCATGAAGACATAAAAGTCATTAGTAAACACCATGGGCTTATTGGCAATTATATTAATAGAGATTCGCTTATGTTTTCGCGTAGTGGTGAGCTCTACGCGGGCACTACAGACGGGCTCAGTATATTCAAGCCCGAAGATTTAATCGTAAACTCCGAGCCGCGTAAGGCTGTAATTACCGATATTAAAATACACCAACAGCATCTGGAAATTGGTCATTCAGCGCTTAAACAGGCACCGCACCTTACCCGTTCGTTATTGCTTGATTACTCACAGAACGCTTTTTCTTTTGAGTTTTCCTTACTGAATTATCGCGCTGTGAGTTTGGATGAATACAGCTATCGCCTTTTAGGTTACGAAACTGAATGGCACACGGCGGGCCGCGAGCATCGCGCCAACTACACCAACCTTGATCCGGGCAGCTATTTTTTTGAGGTGAGGGACAGGGCGCAGGACCCAAATAATACGGAGAGTATTACCCGCATAGCCGTCACAATTACCCCGCCGTGGTGGATGACATGGTGGGCTTATACCATCTATGTAATATTAGCTGTGTTGACCATCTATGGGGTGAGTTATTTCAAAAACAGACAGTTGTATTACGAAAAAAAATATCAGGAAAGGGTCAACGCAAATTTAGTTAGAATCGACAAATTAAAAAATGCTTTTATGGCAAGCACTTCGCACGAATTGCGCACACCTATTAACGGTATTATCGGTATTGCAGAATCCCTGGAGCAAACACTAAAAAGCCTAGGCGGGGAAGCGTTAAATAAAGTTGAAATGATACTGCTAAGCGGAAAAAGGCTTGCGAGCTTAGTAAATGATGTGCTTGATTTTTCGAGTTTGTCAGAAAATATGTTGGTCATTCGTTGCGAACCTAAAAATATTTACACGGTGGTTGAAGATACGTTGCCTCTTGTTTCATCTCTTGCAGACCCCAAAGAAATTAAATTAGTTAATGATATAAACGATTGTGACTTGTTCGTATTAGCTGATGGCAATCGTCTCCAACAAATACTGCTTCATTTGGTTTCCAACGGTATCAAGTATTCGGATGGTGGTTATGTATCGGTGGCTTGCAAAAAGGCTGACGATAGGCTCGAGATTTCTGTCAGGGATACGGGTGTAGGCATATCTGCCGAAGACCAACAAAATATTTTTACGGAATTCTTTCAGCTGGAAGACGTTGATACCCGGTCCAATGAAGGTATTGGTTTGGGGCTGGCACTTACAAAAAAGTTAGTCGAGCTGCATGGTGGAGAGATTTGGCTTGAATCAAGCTTGGGAAAGGGTTCATGTTTCACTTTTACCTTGCAATTAGCTGAAAACAACAGTGATACTGCGTGCAATCAAGAGAAGCGTAAAAATGGCGACACTGATAGTGCTGATGCCCATGAGGGCGCTAAAGTTACTATCCTGGTTGTCGACGACGACACAATTAACCGCATGGTATTAACGGGAATTTTGGCGCTTAAAGAGTATCAGGTTATCGAGGCTGATAGCGGCCCTGCTGCACTCGAGGTGATGAGCAGTGGCGCAACCATTGATTTAATCGTGTTGGATATCATGATGCCGGACATGAGTGGCATAGACGTGTGCAAAACGCTTCGCAATACTTATAGCCCCGAGGAACTGCCAATTATATTTTTAACGGCAAAGTCAACCGAGGAGGCACTTGCCGAGACGAAAGAAGCCGGCGGTAATCAGTTACTAACAAAACCAACCTCGAAAGCTGAACTTTTACCTTGTATTGCCGAGCTGTTACCGAGCCAAAGAGGAGCGTAACTTTGGCGTATGTATTCAATATTAAGCAGAGCCTGCCTGTTTTTGTGTAAATGTAATAACGATAAACTCCGCTGGGCGTGTGATTGCAACGCTTACTTCTACACGCAGCTCATCGTTTGCCAGGTCGTTGGCCGTCATAGTGCTACCGAGTCCGATGCCTACCTGGAATGCATCATCGGGATTCGTGCCTTGTAATCCACCTTGTTGCCATATGCTTGTCAGAAAATTACTGATCATGCTTTTTATTGCGCCCCAAG
This sequence comes from Cellvibrionaceae bacterium, assembly GCA_028281575.1. GTDB lineage: Bacteria > Pseudomonadota > Gammaproteobacteria > Pseudomonadales > Cellvibrionaceae > Agaribacterium. The sequence continues at coordinate 3,541 of JANQJP010000063.1, read as the reverse complement.
TAGTGGCGTTGTTGGGTTCAAACACGTAAGCGCGCACGGCAAGTTTTATTGATTGCGCCAAAAAAGTAATTGTGCGGCGAACGGGGATGTAGCGCCAATCCTGGCTGTTTCCATCGAGCGTTCTCGCTCCCCAAACTAAAATACCCTTGCCGCTAAAAAATCGAATAGCGTTGATCGATTTACCTGAAACGGCGTCGACATTTAAGTCGGCCTGTTGACTATCAGACAATCGAATAGGTAGATGCGTCGCACTGGCAATGCCTGTGTTCGCGGGCGCATGCCATACGCCGCGATTATTGTCGTTGGCTGTATATATCCCTGCCATTGCGCCACAGGCGGGTAACACATTGGCACGCGCCAGGACATGTTTCATTATTTGAGAATAGGTTGTGCTGGCAGTGACTAGCGCGTTTTGTAATTGGTTATTCGTAAGCGGTTTACTTGGTGGAGACGTTATTAGTTGGAGAATTTTCTCAGCTGATTCGTTAGGCTCAGAAGGTGAGTTAATTAATGGTGCAAGCTTTGTAACATCGCCACCGAATAAGTTGGTGAAATCTATTTCGGAGCTTTGTATGACGTTAGTGCCGATAAACGGATAGTAACTTGCGCCGTACTTTAAACCCTCAGTTCCGGTATTTTTGCGAAAACGTTCAATATCTTGTGTATATAAAACAGGATCGGGATCATCGCCGCCAATAATATCCAGAATGCAGATGGCTGTTTGCATTTCCTTCGCCTGCCGCAGCATGGTTTGCATCAGTGTGGCATTGTCACTTTCGGATAACAGCGTCGCTTCTGGGCAAATATACATTGTCGGTTCTTGTTCTTTTTTTAGCAGAGCCAGCCCCTGGGTTAAATCGCTCAGCTTTATATTTGGATTAACTATCTGCTCGCCTGGCGTTTTCAAGGCGGTATCACTTGCATTTCCATAGCTGCCTACAGCGACAATATAAGCATCTGCACCGCCGTTTTGATAAAAAAGACGGACGCTGTTGTAGAAATAATAAATTGTCGCCGGGTCGGGCAGGAGGGAATAATATTTCCCGGCGATTATCATATAGTCACCGGCATTGGGTTTTGTTTCCTGTTCGATTAAATAATATTGCGGGTGATATTGTTTGGTTGGTTCTGTTGGGAGAGCGGAGTCTTCCAGCATAAAAAATGTTTGAAAATCCGCAAATGATGTAATTTTTACCGGTTTATTGTAGTAGGATTTTCCTTCATATTCGGCTTTCGGCGTGTAACCAATAAATGCTGGCACAGCTGTGGCGACAGGAACAACGGAGTTTGGGAACGCATTGGCTTCTTGAATATAGACACCGGGAGTTTTGATAGTTGGAACCATAAGCTATATCAGCCTTTATCGAAATATCGCTATTGTTAGATACTTTTTTACGAGATTTAGTATCAACAGACCCTAGGTTTACGAAGGCTTTTTTCTCTTCACGTAAAGCGTCTTTTTAACCCTGACGACAATATCGTTTTCTTCGTCTCTTATTTCTACATCAAATTCTGGAAAATATTTTTCACCGGCGTTTGTCTGTGTGACGATGTCCTCGATTTGTGCATTTGAAATTTTAATTATCGATGTCACTTTGGTTTTGGCTGCCTTAACAAACTCAATATCCGCAGCTTTGTCCCAAATCCAGTAATTTTTACCCAGGCGCTGCATAAGTAGAAGCATCAGATGGGGGTCAATCATGGAGTAGAGACTTCCGCCAAAATGTGTGCCGACAATATTGCGGTTGTACCAACGCAAGACCATCGAAACATGAAGCTCGCTCCAGTCGTTACTAATATGGGTGATTTTTACGCCTGCACCCAGGTAGGGAGGATAGAAGTTTAACAAGCGCTGCATTTTTTTGGGGCTGATTTTCACTTTGCTAAGCCGGGCCTGTAGTGTAAATATTGCGGTGAGTATGCCCATGGTGAGGGGGGTATATCGCGTGGTAACGCTTATGTAATGATAGTTTACCCTGCTTAGCTTCAGGAGCGCTTTTTATAACCAAAGCTTACATTTTTAAAGTGTCGTAATAATCTCTTTATTGGCTTGATTTGTTGACTTTTTGCATGATTATCCCTAGTGTAGCGCAAAAAACAACCAAAGTTAGCTAAATAAGGACATCGCCGTGATACATCAGCCAAGGGAAGTGGCGCCTCGCCTTACCCCGTCGTTACTAAGGTTTCTCGCTTCTCTATTCTTAGTTTTCCAATCCTACTCCGTTATCTCACAGTCTTCCGTCGATACCCGTTTTCTTAATGCAAGTGGGAATGCTGATGGCAGTATTGCGCTGCAAAGCGATGTCAGTTGGCCATACCAGTCTACGGCAGAAGCCATTATTACGTATCGGGCACTCAACCAGTCCGATTCACAGGTGGCTGCCAATGGGCGGGCTTATCTCGAAAGTATTTCGGTCAATTCCACCGAAAACCTCTCACTTCGTTTGCTCAGTTCTGCGCCCAATTCTCCCGTTTTGAATGCGACGCTTGCCGACATTAATCGTCGTCAAAATGACGATGGTGGCGTTGGTGCTTTTGATGGTTTCGGCAGTGATCTACTCAGCACCACATATGCTCTGCGCGTGCTGGCCCATGCGGGTGTAGCCAATGATGTATCAGGTCGGGCAGTTGCTTACTTATTGAGTAAACAAAATGCTGAAGGCAGTTGGTCATTTCAAGATAATCCAAATCGTATTGAAACAACAGCATTGGTTGTCGACGCGTTGTGGCTCTTTCGCAAACAATATCTTCTCAGTGGTGCGTTAACAGATGGCATCACCTATCTGACATCGCAGCGCAGTGCAGGTTTGTGGGGCGAAACGGAAGCGTCCGCTTTAGCACTGTCCGCGATATTAAACGTTGAAGTGGATCGCTCGGACTATCAAACGTCTTTTACACATTTTTCTAATCTCCAGCGCGGCAATGGCAGTTTTGAGGATGATGTTTATTTAACTGCGCTTGGTTTAAGAGTATTGGATGCTATTGAAAAGCCAGCACCTGACGAAATCACTTTGTCTGGTCGCGTAGTCGATGGCGATAGTGGCACCGTGTTAGCGGGTGCGGCGATTCAACTTACCGGTGCCAGCTCGGTATTGCTGGTTGCTGATGGTGATGGCGAATTTGCGTTTGCCAATCTTCCTGCCGGAAGCTACAGCTTATCCGTTACGAGTGATGGTTTTGGTGAGTTGACACTCAATACGCTGCTCACCCTTGGTGCGAAGGCGAATCTGGGTGATCTACAGCTGTCGCGTCTGCAAATTGACCCCGATACGGGTGATCCCGTGACGACTGGCATTGTTCGCGGCACGATTACGGACAGGCGGACAGGTGCACCATTGCCTAATGTCGTCGTTACAGTCCTGGGTGCCGATTTATCTGCCACCACTAACCAAGCGGGACAATATCAATTGGGTGCAGTGCCTTCCGGTGTTGTGCAGCTGAATGCTACGGCTACGGGTTATGGATCGGCCGTGGGTTCTGCCAATCTAGCGGCGGGGCAAACATTAATATTCTCGCCCACTTTACAAGAGCAAGTGCCCGT
>JANQJP010000062.1 GCA_028281575.1 Cellvibrionaceae bacterium | reverse complement strand
TCTCGATAACTGCTCCTGCGTTATTCTACCTCCTGCATCCATGCAGTCGTCGATAACTGCTCCTGCGTTATTCTACCTCCTGCATCCATGCAGTCGTCGGCACACAAACGCGCATGTACCAACGTTGAAAGATAAACCTTCTTAAATACACCGCGGGTAACAAATTTAGTTTCTAACATCCACCGGACCTTTCTGCTGATCAATAATCAGCTGCTTAAGTTCGGCAATCTCCTGACGTAGCATTATCAGTTCGTCGTGGTTTTGCTCAATTTGATTGTCAGTTTGTGCGCTGTGTTCCCGCTCCATCACGCTGACCACAATGCCGATAACCATATTGAGAAACGCAAACGCTGTAAAAAAAATAAAGGTGAGGTAAAAGAACCAACTCAGCGGGTACGTTTCTAATGTTTCGTACATCACATCGGTCCAATCTTCAAACGTCATCACCCTAAAGAGCGTCAACATGCTTATCGCAATATCACCCCACAACGTGGGATTAATTTTGGCAAAAAAGGTACTGCCAATCGCCGCATAAATATAAAAAATAATAAACATCATCAGCGCAACGTAACCGAGCTGAGGCAGCGCTTTTAGCAACGAGTTCAGTAGCATACGCAATTCGGGGATAATTGAAATCATGCGCAGAACGCGAAAAATACGCACCAGGCGCCCGATAATTGCGAGTTCACTGTTGTCAATTGGAATGAGACTCACAACAACAATCAACGTATCAAAAATGTTCCAGCCCTTTTTAAAAAATCCCGGTTTATCATCGTCACCCAGGTAACGAATAATAATCTCGATAAGAAAAATTGCTGTAATCAGCCAATCGAGTACCGAGACCACCCTGGTCAAAAGCGGTGGAATGTCATAGGTTTTGACACCAATCACCAACGCCGAAAAAATAATAACCGAGATAACAAAAGTTTCGAAAACCTTGTTAGATCGAATGCGATAAAATGTGTCTTGGATACGTTTATATTCCATAGCACTTCTATTGATCACTGCCCCGTAAAACTTTGAGAGGTTGGGATGGAGGTTTATCAGGCGCGGCGCCAGCTTGTACCATCTTTGCTGTCCTCTAACACAATACCGCGCGCTGTTAATTCTTTGCGAATCGCATCTGCACGCGCATAATCTTTGGCTAACTTGGCTTGTGTACGTTCGACCACCAAAGCATCTATTTCTGCATCTTCTTCCGACCCAGCACCTTTAAACCAGGTTTCAGGGTCTTGCTGAAGTAACCCCATTAGGGCACCAAGAGATAACAATTTAGCGCGATCGGCAGGATCTGCCTGTTCGCCTGCACGATTTAACTCTTTGGCCAAACGGTGTAATTCACTGATTGCCAGAACTGTATTTAAATCGTCAAGCAGCGCTCGATAGCCGGGTTCTCCCGTAATGTCTATATCGCTACCCACTAAGTTTGCACTTTGCCTTAACGCGCCATAAAGCGTGTCGAGACTCGCTTTACTTTGATCGAGCAAATCAAATGAAAAATCCAGTTCTGAGCGATAATGCGCAGATAACAGCGCAAAGCGAATGACTTCACCGGGGTATTTTTCCAACAACGCGCGTACCGTACGAAAATTGCCGAGTGACTTTGACATCTTTTCGCCATCAATATTGATGTACCCGTTGTGCATCCAGTACTTTACAAACTCCCCACCACCGTGCGCACACTGACTTTGCGCCCGCTCATTCTCGTGGTGTGGAAATATAAGGTCGCGTCCACCGCCATGAATATCAATAGAAGGCCCCAGGTGTTCTGCAATCATTGCCGAACATTCCAAATGCCAACCGGGGCGCCCCCACCCCCATGGACTTTCCCAACCGGGCTCTTCATCGGTCGATGGTTTCCACAACACAAAATCGCCGCCGTATTTCTTGTACGGAGCAACCTCGACACGCGCGCCTTCAAGCATGTCTTCCAAACTGCGATTAGAGAGCTTGCCATAATCTTCCATCGACTTAACGTCAAATAGGACATGCCCCTGTTCGACGTAAGCATGGCCACGATTAATTAACGTCGTAATCATTTTTTGCATCGCGGGAAGGTGCTCAGTGGCGTAGGGCTCTATCGTCGGCCGCAAAATATTTAACTCGGCCATGTCACTCGCGTAAGCCTGAGCATATTTCTTCGCAATAGCATCAATTGTGCTGCCCTCTTCCTTCGCTGCGCGCATAATTTTGTCGTCAATATCGGTGATATTGCGTGCGTAAATAACCTTGGGGTAAAGGCGCTTTAGCACACGAAACAAAACATCAAACACAACTGCGGGGCGAGCGTTACCTATGTGAACCAGGTTATACACCGTTGGGCCACAGACATACATTTTTATGCAACTCGCGTCAATCGGTTCAAAAGCCTGTTTGCTGCGCGTCGCTGTGTTATAAATAAATAGAGACATTGAATTTACATCTACGTGGGTTTATTAAAACTGTCTTTAAGACCTATGGTTTGATTAAACACCGGTGTGTCAGCTTTGCTGTCACGACAAAAGTAACCGATGCGTTCGAACTGATAACCTTGACCAACACTCGCCGCTGCCAAACCAATTTCCCCAATCGCCTTACTCACAATACGCAGGCTATCGGGATTAATTGCGTCCAGAAAGTTGCGTCCACCTGAAGTGGGTTCTTCCTCTAAAAACAAACGCTCATATATTCGCGCTTCAAAACTCGTATGCTCGTGCGCGGCTACCCACTGGATCACGCCTTTGGGCTTGACGCCATCTTCAGGGTTTGCGCCGAGTGTGCCTTCGATAATGCGCGCGTGAACTTCAATAATGTTGCCACCAGCATCTTTTATCGCCTTATCAGCTTCTATCACATAAGCACCACGCAGGCGCACCCTTTTACCAAGGACCAGGCGTTTATATTTCTTATTGGCTTCTTCACGAAAATCGTCTTGTTCAATAAAGACAACGTGGCCAAAAGGTAACGTTCGATTGGGCAGATCACCCCGATTAGGTGAGCCCGCCACAGTCAACTGTTCAAATGTATCTTCCGGGTAATTTGTCAGCACAACTTTCAATGGGTTTAACACACACATCGCTCGCGGCGCATTTTTATCCAGGTTGTCCCGAATCGCGTGCTCTAACATCGCAACATCCACAACGCCGTCTGAACGTGTCACACCGATCATCTCACAGAACTTGCGAATACTCGCTGGTGTGTAGCCACGGCGCCTGTATCCCGCAATCGTCGGCATACGTGGATCGTCCCAACCATCGACAATGCCTTCGTCGACCAATTGCTTTAACTTGCGCTTGGAAGTAACCGTGTAGTTAAGGTTCAGGCGTCCAAATTCGTATTGCAGCGGCTTATTTGGCACAGGCAAATTATCTATCAACCAATCGTATAGCGGCTTGTGATCAGCAAACTCCAAAGTACAGATTGAATGCGTTACACCCTCGATAGCATCACCCTGCCCGTGAGCATAATCGTAAGTTGGATAAATACACCACTTGTCACCCGTTTGATGATGGTGTTGTTTGCGAATGCGGTAGAGCACAGGGTCGCGCAAATTAATATTGCCGCTGGCCATATCGATCTTTGCGCGCAGAGAACGCGTACCCTCGTCGAATTCGCCTTGACGCATGCGCTCCAACAAATCAAGACTCTCTTCGGCGCGGCGCTCACGATAGGGAGAGTTTTTACCGGACTCCGTCAATGTGCCGCGATATTCACGCGCCTGCTCAGGCGTGAGATCACAGACATAGGCTTTACCCTCACGAATCAAATATTGCGCCCAGGCGTAGAGCTGGTCAAAGTAATTAGAGGCATAACGAACCTCGCCCTCCCACTGAAACCCCAGCCATTGAACATCGCGCTTTATCGCTTCGACATACTCAGTGTCCTCTTTCTCGGGGTTGGTATCATCAAAACGCAAATGACAGGCGCCACCGAAGCTCTCTGCCAAACCAAAATTCAGGCAAATTGATTTGGCATGACCAATATGCAAATAGCCATTGGGCTCCGGAGGAAAACGCGTGACGATACGCTCGCGGATACCCGATGCGAGATCGTTAGTCACTATTTGTTCTATAAAATTTAAATGCTTATCTGTCTCGCTCATGCTGGTATCGTTACTTCTTTGGCACTTCTTGGCAAAGCGCGTATTATAGCCGCCTCTTGGCGGTCGCATAGGGCTAGCCTAACATTCATTGATTGTGGGAATAAAAATGATCACCTTTCATACTAACTTCGGCGATTTCACACTAGAACTGGACTTCGAAAAGGCACCTGTTACCGCCGCTAATTTCAAACAGTATGCAGAAGACGGCCACTACAACGGCACTATTTTCCACCGGGTCATCGACGGATTTATGATTCAAGGCGGTGGTTTCGATGAAGATATGCAACAAAAAGAAACCCGCGACCCCATCGAAAACGAAGCTGATAACGGCTTGCTTAATACCGTTGGCACGGTAGCCATGGCCCGCACTATGGACCCACACAGCGCAAGCGCGCAGTTCTTTATCAACGTTAAAGACAATGACTTTTTAAATTTCCGCAGCAAGGATATGCAGGGCTGGGGCTACTGTGTATTTGGCAAAGTGACTGAAGGCATGGATGTTATTGAAAAAATAAAGGCCGTTCCGACGACAAGCCGTATGGGGCATCAGGATGTTCCAGTCGATGCTGTTATCGTCGACAAAGTAACCGTAGCAGCTGACTAAACTCATCGAGAAAAAACGCGTGATTTCCTATTTTATTTCTGACTTACATTTAAGTCTGGACACACCAAAGCTGGCCCACGCGTTTTCCCTGTTTGTTGAAGAAACAGCCAAAGATGCGGACAAGCTTTATATCCTGGGAGACTTCTTCGACTCCTGGATTGGCGACGATGACGACAACCCCTTTTTTGTCGGCATCCAAAACCAGCTGGCGCAATACACTCAAAACGGATTGCCTATCGCCTTTGTACACGGCAACCGCGATTTTCTTATTGGTCAAACTTTCGCGGAAAAAACCGGCGTACAGCTGCTGCCAGAAAAATCTGAGTTAAAACTTGCGGGCAAAAATATTTTGCTTATGCATGGGGATAGTTTATGCACTAGCGACACGGAATATATGGCCTTTCGCGCGCAATCACGATCACCACAGTGGCAGGAACACGTGTTAGCACTGCCGTTAGAACAGCGGCGCGCGCTCGCTGCGCAAATGCGGGCGCAGAGCAAGTCTATGAACAGCAATAAACCCGAAGATATCATGGACGTTAACCCATCGGACGTGGCGCAATGTTTTAAAGATCACGATATTCAACTACTGCTGCACGGTCATACACATCGACCCGCGACTCACGAGTACGATTTTGGCAAGCGCATTGTCCTCGGCGATTGGACGGATACTGGCTGGTACTTGCGTGCCGATGATCAAAATATAGCGCTTATTGAGTTTTCTATATAAAAAATCGTTGCTGTCCCCTTAACTTTTTAGATGCACACACTTCAGCAAGGTCAAAAAAAGTTAAGGGGACAACAATGAATTGGATGCCTAATTCAACTTGCAAAGTTCCGTAGCTTCGATCCGCACGGTCTGCTGTAGGGTGTTTTTAAAACGCATAAATACCTGCAAGCAGGACCGGCCCAAAATCATAGATAAGGGTCGTTACGCGGAGCGAAGCAGTGCTTCGCTTGAATACGCTTCACCCCTGTAGCTCC
>JANQJP010000072.1 GCA_028281575.1 Cellvibrionaceae bacterium | reverse complement strand
GCCATGAATGGCGGGTGTTAGCGCAACGCAGGAGCAGTTATCGACGACTGCATGGATGCAGGAGGTAGAATAACGCAGGAGCAGTTATCGAGATGAATTGCCGGAGCTACAGGGGTGGAGCGGATTAAAACGAAGCACTGCTTCGTTCCGCGTAACGACCCTTATCTATGATTTTGGGCCGGCCCTGCTTGCAGGTGTTTATGCGTTTTTGAGTATATTACCAGCGCGTAAACGCTTCGAAGGCACAAATGTTGGAGTTTTTTGGACGATATGTACTAAGAGCTAATAAAAGCAGGAATCTACTATTGCTTGGCTGAATCATCATCAGACCAGCTGTCTTCATCGCTTGCTTCTATCGAATAACTTTCATTTGCCCACTCACCGAAATCAATACTTTTGCAGCGTACGCTGCAAAACGGGCGATCGGGAAACGCATCGGTCATAAGTACCTTTTTTTTACAGGTCGGGCATTGGACGGAGACAGTTTTAATCGACATCAACGTTACGTGCTAATTCTAAATATAAAGCGTGGAGTTGTCCCACCTGTCTCACAGTTTCTGCGCTATCGCCAGAATTGTCAACAATATCATCGGCGTAGCTTAGGCGTTTTTCTCTCGGTAGCTGGGAGGCCATAATTTTTTTAATTCGCTCATTGCTGACATTGTCACGCTCTCCTGCTCGAAGCACTTGCGTCGTTTCGTCAATATCGACCACTAAAATTCGGTCAACCAAACTGGACTGTTGTGTTTCGATAAGCAATGGCGACGACAAAATACAATAGGCGCTTGTTGATTGCGATAACGCCGTTTGAATGTGTTCACGAATTAAAGGGTGAAGCAGTTTTTCCAGCCACGTTTTTTCTTTGGTATTTTCAAAAATAATTTTACGGAGACCGGCGCGATCCAACTCACCGTTAGGAAGTAATATTCCTGTGCCAAAATGTTCACTGATTTTGGTAAGTGTACTGGTGCCGGTGGCCACGACTTTTCTAGCAACTTGATCTGCGTCTACGATGTCAATTGAGTGTTTGGCAAATATATCGGTGACCGTTGTTTTGCCTGAACCGATGCCTCCAGTAACGCCAACGACGAACATTAGATTGTTGGATTGATCCACTGTAAGTAATGCTGTTGGAGAACATCGCCCCAGAAAAATGCAATCCAGCCGGCGATCGCGAGATAGGGGCCAAACGGAATTGGTTTGTTTTTGTCTTGGCCAGAGAGGAGAATATTAAGCGTACCTAGCAGCGCGCCCACGAGTGAAGATAGGATAATAATTGCTGGTAGATGCTGCCATCCAGCCCAAGCACCAAGAGCTGCCAATAGCTTGAAATCACCAAAGCCCATGCCTTCTTTTCCGGTGAGTAATTTAAATAACCAATAAACACTCCAAAGGCTTAAATATCCGAATACGGCACCGTAAAGCGCGCTGTGCAGGTCAGTAAAAAAACCAAGTGCATTAGCAACTAATCCCAGCCACATCAAAGGCAATGTCATGCTGTCTGGCAGTAGTTGGTGGTCAATATCGATAAATGTGAGGCTAATTAAGGTCCAGGAGAATATCGCGACAGCAGCAGCTTCATAACTGAGTCCATATCGATAAACAATAAATGCTGTGATTATCCCTGTAAGTAATTCTACAAAGGGATAGCGTACACTGATCGGGGCTTTGCAATGCAAACACTTGCCTTTAAGCAAGGCGTAACTCAGTATCGGAATATTACACCACGCAGGAATAAGCGCTTTACATGATGGACAATGTGAACGAGGGAAAACGATGTTAAGCGTTTCGGTATCGTCTTCTTTTGATTCGTCAAATTTAATTGTCGAATCTTCGCTAAGAAATTCTTTACATTCTTTTCGCCAGCTAGAGATTAGGCTTTTAGGTAAGCGATATATAACGACGTTAAGAAAGCTGCCGATCAGGAGCCCGAATAGGGCTCCAGTGGTTATCCATAAGGTTTGCATTGTCGTAAGTTAAAGTACGTTGCCTAATTGGAATATTGGCATGTACATAGCCACCATTAAACCGCCAACGAGTACTCCTAGGACTACCATAATCAATGGTTCTAAAAGTGTCGTTAGATTATCAACTAAATTATCGACTGACTCTTCATAATATGAGGCTGATTTAGCCAGCATATCATCAAGCGCTCCCGACTCTTCTCCGATAGTGGTCATTTGTACTACCATCGGAGGAAAAATTTTCGTATTATTCATGGCTACGTTAAGTTGAGTTCCTGTAGATACTTCGTCTCGTATTTTTAGTACAGCTTGCTCATAAATATAATTGCCCGTTGCTCCTGCAACGGATGTTAGAGCATCAATAAGAGGGACTCCTGCTGCAAACGTCGTTGACAGTGTTCTTGAATACCTGGCAATAATTGACTGGTATACAATATGGCCCACGATGGGTAAACGTAGAGTTAACTTGTCGAGCGCAATTCTAAAACCTTTACTTTTCTGCTTGGCTTTTGAAAATGCAAATATACCTACAGCAACGCCAATCAGAATGGGTAGCCAATGTTGTTGTGCAGCTTCCGATAGTTTGAGAACAAAAAGCGTGAATGCCGGTAAATCTGCGCCAAAACCTTTAAATGTTGTAGCAAATTGAGGCACAACTTTGATTAGCAGTATGGCTGTAACAGCTATTGCGACAAGCACAACAACCGTTGGGTAAGTCATTGCTTTCTTAATTTTTGCTTTTAATTGTTCTGTTTTTTCTTTGTAAGTAGCGATTCTATCAAGCATTGTTTCCAGTGCGCCTGATTGTTCGCCTGACTCTACCAAATTACAGAAAAGCTCATCGAAATACTTCGGGTGTTTTCGTAGAGCAACTGCAAAACTGGTACCCGATGCAACTTCGTCTTTAATTTTGTTTATCAAATCTGTTAATGATTTTTTCTCCGAGCCACCTGCAACAATTTCGAAGCTTTGTACCAAAGGCACCCCTGCTTTCATCATTGTCGCCATTTGGCGAGTGAAAAGAGCAATGTCTAAAGGTTTTACCGGCTTGCCACGACCGCCAAACAGCGGTTTGGGCTTTTTCTTAACTGTTTTCGCTCGAATTCCTTGCTTGATTAATTGAGCTTTAGCTAATGCAGGGGTTGAACTGGATACTTCTCCCTCAATTTTTTGTCCTTTTTTATCAACACCTTTATATAGGTATACCTGGTTTACAGTCGCCATTATTGTTAATCCTTCGTGACTCTATTCGCTTCGGCTAAGCTAGTGACGCCTACGGCCGCTTTTCGCAGCGCTGCGGTACGCAGATTGAAGAAACCTTCAGCGTTTGCAGCGTCAGCAATTTCGATTGCATTGCCACCGTTCATTATAATGCGAGAAATGTCTGGTGTGATGCGAACAACTTCATAAACACCTACCCTACCTTTGTAGCCACCATTACATTTTGAGCATCCTACAGGTTCATAAATCGAGATTTCTTCTTCGGGTACGTCTATGTCGTAGAAACCTTCTTCCTTAAGAACTTCCGCAGGAAGGTCGGCTGGTTTCTTACATTCATTACATAGTCTGCGAGCTAAGCGTTGAGCGATAATCAAACTTACTGTCGTCGCAACGTTAAACGTTGGAACACCCATATTAAGTAGACGGGTGAGCGTTTCAGGTGCACTGTTCGTATGCAGGGTGGATAGCACCAGGTGGCCGGTTTGTGCGGCTTTAATAGCGATCTCTGCGGTTTCTAAATCTCGTATCTCACCAACCATCACAATGTCTGGGTCCTGACGAAGGAATGAGCGCAGAGCCTCTGCGAAAGTAAGGCCGACTTTGTTACTCACGTTAACTTGGTTGATACCCTCGAGATTAATTTCTACGGGATCTTCGGCGGTAGAGATATTGCGCTCATTTGTATTGAGAATATTTAAGCCAGTGTAAAGTGATACGGTTTTCCCTGAGCCTGTTGGTCCTGTGACCAAAATCATCCCTTGTGGTTGTCCCAAAGCCTCGAGGTACATTTGTTTCTGGAAATCTTCGTAGCCTAGCGCGTCAATTCCCAGTTTGGCACTTGAAGGGTCCAGAATCCTGAGGACCACTTTCTCTCCAAATAGGGTTGGAAGGGTATTTACACGGAAGTCGATAGCGCGCGTTCTCGTTATTTTCATTTTGATGCGCCCATCTTGTGGGATGCGACGTTCCGATATATCCATTCGAGACATGACCTTTAGTCTTGCTGCGAGTCTAGATCCCAAATTTATCGGCGGTCTTGCTACTTCCTGCAGTATTCCGTCAGTTCGAAATCGAACTCGATAGACTTTCTCGTAGGGCTCAAAATGAATATCAGAGGCGCCAATTTTGATCGCATCTAGTAAAACTTTGTTTACAAAACGGACAATCGGGGCTTCATCTTCAGCGTTATTTTCTTCGTCAGTATTTCCCTCATCATCTATGGTTTCTATATCGAGGCCTTCTAAACCTTCCTCATCTAGACCGCCTAGCGCGTCGCCTAGAGACTCCTCTTCAGATGCGAGATATGCCTCAATTGCAGCTTGCAGTTTGTCTGCTTCTACTAATAGGGCCTCTATGCTAAGGCCTGTATTAAATTTAATTTCGTCTAAGGCGTGTAGGTTGGTTGGGTCAGATACGGCAACATATAGTCTGTTGCCTCTAATATAAATTGGCAGAGAATAGTGTTTCTGTACGAGTCGTTGATCAACGACGCCTTTTGGAAAGATATCTTTGTTAACTACACTAAGATCAAATAAAGGTGTACCAAATTCTTCGGAAGCTTCTTGCGCAACTTTACGACTGTCCAACCGGTTCTGACTGAATAAGAAAACGGGTAAAGGGACACGTTCTTTGCGTGCATGCTCTATTGATTCGAGAGCTTCTTCTTCAGAGAGCAATTCTTCGCGAACTAATCGTCTTGCTAGACCGCTAATCATAAAAGCCTACTGTAATCACTTGAGGTCAATTTGACGTTATATGTTCTATTGAGTTTAACTCAGAAACCAAGCAATATTTAATATTGTTTGCTTTAATCAAGCTTTTGGCAGATATTTTTGTTGTTCAGGTGGGTAGAGCGGTGTATTGCAGCGGTTAATGAAGGGAAATTTTACATCTGGAAAGGCAACAAGGGCACTACGCCGTAGTGCCCTTGTTGGTATTGGGATATTAGCTACTTTTAATTTTGGGTAATATGCTTTTATTTACAACACTACTAGCTGTAGCATCTACAGTGTAAGCAGTGGCTCCTGCAGCGTTAACAGTAATGTCGATTTCAACTGTTTGTCCCCCAAGATCTTGAGGTGCGCCATTTGCAACCGTATCAAATGTAACTGTAAGGGTCCCCGCTGTAGCGTTTGTTTGAGCGTACACTACCTGAGTAACAAGTCCCGTCGCTGTGCCTGCACCTGCTGCTGTTAATGGCGCAAATTCCGCATCATATTCTGCCACCGTAGGAAGACGATTGTTTATCGCGGCGAATTCGGCAACGTTCAGTTGGACTGGTCGAATAGCTGAAGCAACTTGAGCTGTAGATGTTGCACGTTGGGTATAAGTTTGATACTGCGGAACAGCAACTGCAGCAAGAATACCGATGATTGCAATAACAATCATGAGTTCGATAAGAGTAAAACCACCTTGGGCGCTTGATTTGCTCATAAAAATTTCCTCAAATTTCTGAATGTAATAGCGACTTAGCTAGCAGGTATGAAACATTTTGTATGCCAACTAGAAAATTTATATTTATCTCAAGTAGTTAGCGCTGTATTAAGCCGGCGCTAGTATGGCTTGGCGGAGCAACTTAACCAAGGAAGGGGAGTTTTTGACAATATTTGTCACCTGTAGCGCTCTTTTAGTATGAAATCCTCATGGACAAATCAATTGCGTGAGCGTGTTTGGTCAGCGCGCCAAATGAGCAGTAATCT
This sequence comes from Cellvibrionaceae bacterium, assembly GCA_028281575.1. GTDB lineage: Bacteria > Pseudomonadota > Gammaproteobacteria > Pseudomonadales > Cellvibrionaceae > Agaribacterium. The sequence continues at coordinate 10,742 of JANQJP010000072.1, read as the reverse complement.
ATGTTTAAGTTTGCGAGTGAAGGCAGATTTTGCAAATCCAAATTCCCCGAAACTTCAAACTTTGTGTGACCTCGCTTGAGCGCCATGGCTTTTTGCAGCATGTCCTCGCTAAAGTTATCCAGCATAGCGATATCAGCACCCGCGGCTATGGCCTGTTCCAGCTCTGTGAGGTTTTCGGTTTCAATTTCCACAGGTTTGTCTGGGGCGATCTGTCGCGCACGTTCAACGGCTGCTTTGATACCACCGCATGCGGCAATATGGTTTTCCTTAATCAAAAAGGCGTCATACAGGCCTATGCGATGGTTGAAACAACCGCCAGTCGCCACGGCGTACTTTTGCGCGGTGCGCAGGCCGGGGATGGTTTTGCGTGTGTCTAGAATACGCAGTTCCGATTTTCCCGCCGCACCCGCATAATGCATGGCTTTGGTGGCGATTCCACTGAGGAGCTGCAAAAAATTGAGGGCGCTTCTCTCGCCGGTAAGTAATGTCCGGGTATTGCCTTCTAGCGTGACGAGTGTGGTGCCCGCGCTAACACTATCGCCATCTTTGGCGTGCCATTCAGTACATGTGAGCCCCCCGAGCTGCGTAAAACACTCGTCGACCCAAGCGATTCCGCAGACGATACAATCCTCGCGTGTGACAATGGTCGCCTTGTCGGTTTTATCTGCGGGGATCAGCATGGCAGTGATGTCCCCGCTGCCAATATCTTCGGCTAGGGCGAATGTCACAATCCGCGTGATATCTTCACGTATGTCTTTAAGTTTTATATTCATTAGGAAGGTTTTTTTAATTCAGGCGCTGGGTGAGGGTAAGTGTTTTGCCGTTTTGGCTAAAGTCTAGCTGCTTTAACGCGCTCATCCCCAGAAGGATTTCTTCACCCAGCATACCCGGTGTAATTGAGGCTCGTACATCTCGCAGCACGATGGTGCCAATTTCCAGTTGTGAGATTTCGGTATGGTAAGCTTTCGCAACGCCGTTTGCGGTCATTACTCGGTGAGGTGAACCTCTTTTGAGTCCTAGATCAGCTGCGAGGTTGGCGGGCACAGCGACATTTGTGGCGCCTGTGTCCAGCATAAATGTCACTGGTTTGGTATTGACCTTACCGTTGGTCAGGTAGTGGCCGTGCCGGTTGCGTTGCAGTTGTACTGTGCGTTTTGCTCCGTCAATCGAGCCTTCGACCTTCCTATTGGGGTTGTATTGGTTTTTTTCCCAGTTGCTAAAAAAGGCGGCTAATCCGGCGAGTACGATAATCCAGCCGATATAAAGCATCAATTTACCAATACGACGTGTTTCGTTAGTGTCACTCATAAGTAAATATCAGCTCTATGTAGGATTTTTATAACTGTATCAGAACTTTTTGCGGTTGGCCCAGAACAAATATTTATAGGGCATAACCCGTGTTTTTTTTCGAAAGTTTTAAGTAGTTCACGCTTTTGCGAGTGGCACGTGATTCACGTCTCGGTTTTAGATTTTGCTTCATGCACACTCAAATCGTCGTCTTATACTTTAGTCATAGATATGCGCTTAATTAGCTGTAAACAGCCCTTAGCGCGTGTAAATGACTCGTCAAAAACGAGTTAAGTAAAGTTATAGGAGGCCCTGTGCCTAGTACGGTCGATCCAATTGGTCGAAAGGTGGTCCATTTGGAAGCGGATAGTGAACGTATTGTTCGCGCGCGCCTAGCGCAACTGCCCAAAGCCATTCAAGATGTCCACGAAACTTGCCAAAGAGCACTGCTCGGCCGCTTAAAAGCCTATTTTGAACGCGCTGACGATGCGCTGTTCGACTTGGCAGACAAGGCGTTGTCGAACGAAGAGCAAAATATTTATTTTGACTCAATGCGCGAAGTACGCGTCAGGCGACACAGCATAGAAACTAACTTCAGCATCGCGATTGACGAGGCTTTCGGTGCCCTGGTAGATACGCAGAGCCCGCGCCCTGTTGATGAAGCTTACGAGGGCCTTAAAGCTGATGCACTATCCCTGGTTCATGATGATGACCTGGAAGCACTCGTCGCCGTTGACTCATCGGTAGCGCGCGCCAACTCTGATTTTGGTGAGGCTATTCAATACATTTCTCTACGCTTGGATAGTCTGGTGCCAGTCAAGGTTTACCAGAAAAATAACCCTGTCGGTGCAGACGTCGTTTGCGCCGCATTTATGACCGAAATTAAGAAGTTGGACGTCAGTATCAAGGCGAAGCTGCTGCTATTTCGCTTGTTTGACAAGATGGTTATAGGCAGCCTCGGCGATATTTACCGCCAAATTAACAATGTGCTTATTGAGCACAATGTAATGCCCTCGCTGCCGAGCCGCGGTACAAAACGCCATCCTATGCGCCGGCAAACGGATGCGGCAGATGGTCGTGGTCAGGCGCAAGCTGCTCCGAGGTCTATCTTGACGCCTGAAGTGACAAACACGCTTACGAGGTTATTTGGCGAACAGCTTATTACTGAAGGCGCCGTACAAGTTAATGCGGAGCAGCTCGCGGCAAATCAATTGGTACAGTTGTTAAACGCTGCGCAGCGCCTGCCCCAACAGGCCGGCGTATTACAAAAAGGCGCAGATATTCGCGCCCTGGTTGCCCAGCTAAAAGCGCGTAAAACGGGTGCAAAAATCGGCCGTGTCGAAGATCAGGTCATGAATCTGGTCAATATGCTGTTTGACTTTATTCTCGAAGATCGCAATCTCGCTCCGGCGATGAAGACCTTGATCAGCCGTATGCAGATTCCGATTATCAAAGTTGCGCTTGCAGACAAGACTTTCTTTACCAAGCGTGGGCACGTTGCGAGAAAGCTGCTCAATGAAATGTCCACTGCTGCGATTGGCTGGCAGGGCGATGCTCAAAACGCAGATAAAGACCCGCTCTACAAAAAAATTGACCATGTGGTTCGAACGCTGCTCAATGACTTCAACACCGATGTCTCCATATTTAACGATCTGTTAGTAGACTTTACCGCGTTTTTGGAAAAAGAACGCAAGCGCATAGCCATTCTTGAGCGGCGCACCGTTGATGCGGAGGATGGTAAAGCCAAGGCTGAGGTAGCGCGCACGACAGTGGCGCTAGAGATTGAAGTGCGTATTCAGGAGTATGTGCTGCCGGAAGCGGTTTCCAAGCTTATCAACGACGCATGGAGTAACGTGTTGTTTGTTACCGCACTCAAGCATGGCTATGACTCGAAAGAGTGGCTCGGCATGCTCGATACACTTGATGAGTTGCTTTGGAGTGTGCAGCAACCCGCTAATGCAGAGCAGCGGCAAAAACTTATTAAATCTGTTCCTCAGCTTTTGAAGAAAATCCGTACCGGCCTGGATACCATTTCCTATAACCCATTCGAAATGTCGAGCTTGTTTAAGTCGCTCGAGGAAGTGCATTTGGGTTGCATCCGCGGCAAATCACCCGTGGTGATGCGCGCTGAGAAGGAAGAGCTTGCTCAACCTTCTGTCGAGGAGCAGCACAACCCACAAGCTCAAGATGCTGAGCCCGCAGTCGCACCGGCGCGGGAAAGCGACGCGCAGCCGGAATCTGAACCTTCTCAATTACAAAATGAGCCCGAGATCGAAGAAATCGCTATTGAGGGACTGAACCCATTTAGCTCTGCGGCGGGTCAGGCGACGCCGGAAGTCGAAAACGATGAACCCGAAGCCTATCACCTGCAGCAGGTAGACAGTTTTGTGCAAGGCGCATGGTTTGATTTAAAGTTGCAGCCTGAAAGCAATTCTCGCTGCCGTTTAGCGGCCTTTATTAAGCCGACAGGGAAATACATCTTCGTGAATCGCAACGGGATGAAAGTTGCGGAAAAGTCTAAGGAAGAGCTGGCGCTCATGCTTAAACGCAACGCCTTGAGGCCGCTCGATAACAGCATGTTATTCGATCGCGCGCTTGAGACCATCGTTTCAGGTATTAGAAAAACACGCCCTGTTTAGCCCTGGTGTTATGACTTATCACGCCCCGGCGCGCCAGGTAGCGCTGTGCCACTGCGTCGCGTTATCATTGCCAGTCGTTGTTACCGGTGATCGAGACAGCACTTGCGCATAGAGAATGGCTGGCTGCTTAACGCAGATATTCAAAAATCCCCCAACTTTAATCAACGCCCGGTGGGTGCTTCCATAAATTTGCTCGTCATTCATGGCATTAGTTTGCCTCCAGCGAGCTTTGGTGGGGAATTCATCACAGAATTTTTCCTCAACCGGCTCGACCCAGCGCAACATCCATATTTCGAAGAAATTAGCCATCTGAAAGTTTCTGCGCACGGTTTAATTCGCCGGGATGGCGCCATAATTCAGTTTGTTGGTTTTCACGAAAGGGCGTGGCACGCCGGACAGTCCTGTTTTGGCGGTGAAGAAGACTGCAACAATTATTCGATTGGTATTGAGCTGGAAGGGGCTGACGATATCCCGTATTCTGAGCAGCAGTATCGTGTGCTTGCAAAACTTACTTTGGCGCTTCAAAAAGCATATCCTGCTATTACAAACGATAGAATTGCTGGACACAGCGATATTGCGCCTGGGCGCAAGACCGATCCGGGCGCAGCGTTTGATTGGGCACATTATCGATCACTACTAAAAAATACCTGAGGACGCAATCGTGGAACTTTTTGTCACCGTCTTGGCTCTTGCTTTTTTGCAGGTTTGGGGAAGTAAAAACCCCTTGCACAGGGATGGATGGTTTGATAGCTGGCGCGCCTGGCTTGCGAAAAAATCGCTGCCCAAAACGGAGTTCACGAGTTTTCTCACGGTCGCCTTGCCGCTATTTATGGTTATCGTTGTCTACGAAATTGTCGTTCATTATTCGATATGGATGGCGTTACCTCTTGCTGTCATTGTTTTGCTTTATAGTTTTGGCCGCGGTGAGTTTTTCGAAATCGTGCGCGAATATACGCAGGCGTGTTATGTCGAAGATTGGGAATCTGCGAAAAGCCGGGCTTCGCGCTTTGAGCTGATGCTGGATGATCTCGACCAGGAAGATTGGGCGGGCTTGCACCAGCATGTATTTGACGAGGCGGGTTACCGCGGGTTCGAACGCATGTTTGCCGTGTTGTTTTGGTTTTTTGTTCTCGGCCCAATTGGTGCCCTTATGTACCGATTGGTTTTTTTGCAAGTGCACAGATCGGCGGGCGAAGACGCGCTTGCCGTGCGTTGGCTTTGGATTCTCGAATGGCCTGCAGTAAGAGTTCTTGGCTTGAGCTTTGCGCTCACCGGTAATTTTTCAGGCTGTATTGAGCGTTGGCGGGAATGTTTCTTTTGCGCAAAAAGATCAACGCGGGCAATTCTCAGTCCACTTATTTTAGGTGCGTTATCGGTCGGTGATGATTTAGAGCCCGATTGTGAAGTAACGCGTAAGGAATTGACGTTAATGAGCAAACTTTATCAGCGCACAATTTGGTTTTGGCTCGGAGCCGCCTCCTTTATTATTATTTTTATTTAGGGCAGTAAAATTTAAGCATTTATCTCAATGATCAGTATTGCGCTTTATAATTTGAAAGGGGGTGTTGGCAAAACCACCAGTGCTGTAAATCTCGCCTATTTGGCAGCGGAGGCGAAGAAAAATACAGTGCTTTGGGATTGGGACCCGCAAGGGGCTGCTAGCTGGTATTGCGGTGTTGATGAGTCCAAGGCCAAGGCGATCAAGGTGATTAGCCAGGGCGTTCCCATTGGAGCGCTGCAAAAAACCACACCGTATCCGCGCTTGACAGTGATTCCCGCCGATTTAAGTTTGCGCAAAACAGATATTGAACTCGCCGGGGTGGACGGACCTCGCAAGCTTGTGCAAAAGCTCGTCAAGCCATTGAGTGAGGACACGTCAATTTTGATATTTGATTGCCCGCCAATGCTGTCACCGAGCATAGAATATGTTTTGTCTGGTGTGGATCTTGTGCTCGTGCCTATGATTCCAAGTCCACTGTCGCTGCGCGCAATGCGTCAAGTTGAAGAATTTTTTAAAAATAAAAAAAGATCACCACGAAAAATTGTGGGATTTTTTAATATGGTCGATTTGCGCAGAACAATTCATACGCAAACGCTAAAAAATGCGAAATATTTGCCTTTGGACATTATGGATTGCTATGTGCCCATGGACAGCGCGGCAGAAAAAATGTCGCATTACCGAAAACCATTGACCAGTTATTCCAAGACAGGCCGAGCCGCGCAAGCCTACCGTGCAATGTGGCGCGAGATTAGATCTATTTTGAAATCCTGCAAATAGTATTTGCTAAATTTTCTTACGAATCTTTATCAAAATAAACATACTGGGCAACACCATCAAGGTGGTGAAAACAAAGAAAACCGTCCAGTTATCCAGCCAGTCGGCCAATTCTCCGCTCATAGATGAAAGTGCAGTGCGGCCGAGTGCGCCCAGGGACGCCAGCAACGCGTATTGCGTGGCCGAAAACGTGTGATTGCAGAGCGCTGAAATAAAGGCGACAAATGCTACGGTCGACCAGGCGCCGGCAAATCCATCTACCACGACTGTCGCAATATATAACGGAATGCTCGGTCCTACCTGGGCGATGAGTGCGAACATCAGGTTGGCTGCTGCCATGACGATGCCGCTGATCAACAAACCCTTATATGTGCCCAGTTTAGCGTTAAGAACGCCGGCGACCATGGCCGACGCAATCGTTACCCACCAGGTCAACATTTTTGAGTAGGCGGCAATTTCTGTATTGGAAAACCCGATTTCTTTATAAAAGGTGAGCGACATTCGCCCTAAAAATGCTTCGCCTATTTTGAAAAGGAAAATAAACAAGAGGAGCGTCGACGCAAACCGAATGCCGTTGCGTTTGAAAAAGTCGGCGACGGGTTCCGCGAGGCTGGAAATGATTGAGGAGAGCAAGTGGTCGTAGCTCGATGTGCGTAAAGCTTTCGAATATTCTTTTTTATTACTCTGCGACACAAGTTTTACGAGCTTGAGAGCCAAGAGTAACCATGACGACAATACAAATAAAATTAGGCAGGGAATGTAAGTGGCGTGTTGTGAAATTTTGGTCGAAATTCCGGGACTTCCAAAAAACGCCCATGCGCCGATAGTGAAGGGGGCTAATGCGAGTAGGCTCACCTTGCATTTTTCAAACAAACCTAAACTGTTAACCAGATACAAATATTTTTCCTGGGCGAAGTTTGGAGGTGTTTTGGATTGATGCTTCGGTTTGGGCAGGAACATAGCAGCGATAGCAATACTTAAATGTATTGCGCCGAGCAACAAATAAAGTTGCTCCCAACGCCAGCCTTTGTCCGATAAATACAGAGGCAGGAAGCCGATTGCGGCATAACCTGTCCACCATCCCGCCGTTGCTGCACTTGCAGCGAAAGATATTTTTTTTTGCTCACCGCGGGCAAAACTGTCAACGCGATATGCGTCAATGGCGATATCCTGTGTGGCGGATAAAAAGGCGATACCAAGACCTAAACCGACCAGCACCTGGCCGCTGTTTCCCGGCCCAGAAAAAAAGACTATGCAACAGCATAGGGCGATTAATGTGCTGCAAGGAAGAATCCAGCTTTGCCTTTGGGATAAAAAACTGCCGAGGTACGCCAGCCGATAGCGATCTATAAGTGGGGACCAAAGGAAATTCAGTGAATAAAATGAAAAGATTAAGCCTGCGTAACCAATCGCCGCTCGGGATGTGCCTAAATCAATTAACCACAAGGTGAGTGCGGAGCCGAGCATTACCCATGGCAAACCACTCAAAATGCCTAAGACAAACACGCTGAAGATGCGTTTATCTAAATCCTCCCTAAAGCTGATCTTGGTGGTCATAACGTGAGCGGGCTTCGTTGGCGGTTGAACATGTGTACGCCTTGTCATTTGAATATCGCAGAAATTAACAGAAATAGCCGGTGACATATACCTATCGAGCTTGCGCGCGAGTGTTTTTGATAAAAAGTCAGTACTGCGCGCGCTTGTATCGTATAGTGACTACCCCCATACAACACAAACAGGCTCTAGTGGAGATAGTTGATGCGCATATTGTTCGCGCTATTTGTGGTCATTCCAATCGTTGAAATGGTTATTTTGATTAAGGTTGGCAGTGCTATTGGTGCGTTGCCAACCGTTGCACTCGTCTTTGCTACCGCGGCGGTGGGCGCAGCGCTTATTCGCAAGCAGGGGATCGCTGCCATGCAACGTGTTCGCCTGAAGTTACACAGTGGTGAGTTGCCCGCGCAGGAGCTGATAGACGGATTTTGCCTGGCGGTAGGGGGCGCTTTGTTGCTGACTCCTGGTTTTGTCACAGATGCCGTGGGCTTTGTCCTGCTATTGCCCGCGTGGCGCCAATGGCTGATGCGGGCTATGTTTTCCCGCATGATCGTGCGATCTTCACTGAATACCGGCCGTACTGAGCCGGGTTCGAGCCATCCGCGCTCACGCGTTCTGGATGGGGAATATCACCGAGAGGATTGATTTCCTCCAGTCGTAGCGCCGACAAATTTTTTTTCTTTGCCGCTATTGAAATCCAAAAAAACAGACCCATTTTGCCATACACAGAATTCAGCCTGCGGTGTAAGCCGTGTGTGGCTTAGCTATAACGGCCTTTTGGGCCACTCATTTGTTTAAACAAATTACGGAGATAACATCCATGAAAATCCGTCCTTTACACGATCGAATCGTAGTTCGTCGCAAGGAAGAAGAAGAGAAGACTGCCGGTGGTATTGTTCTTCCTGGTTCAGCTAAAGAGAAACCAAACCAAGGCGAGGTAATTGCCGTTGGTAATGGTCGCGTTTTGGATAATGGCGAAGTTCGTCCGGTGGACGTTAAGGTTGGCGATATTGTGGTATTCGGCAAATACGCCGGCAGCGACACTATCGACGTTGATGGTGAGGAGCTGGTTATCCTGAGTGAAAGCGATATCAAAGCTGTTGTTGAATAAGGCGCCGTGATCGCAAACTAAAAACCAATGAATTCAACCTTTTAACGTAAGGAAAAGAAAATGTCTGCTAAAGAAGTGAAATTTGGAAACGATGCACGCGCAAAGATGCTTGCAGGTGTGAACGTTTTGTCTGACGCTGTAAAAACGACGCTTGGCCCCAAAGGTCGCAATGTTGTCTTGGATAAGTCTTTTGGCGCGCCTACTGTGACTAAAGACGGTGTCTCTGTTGCAAAAGAAATCGAGCTCGAAGACAAGTTCGAAAACATGGGCGCACAAATGGTTAAGGAAGTGGCTTCAAAAGCGTCTGACGATGCCGGTGACGGTACCACGACAGCGACTGTTTTGGCCCAGGCCATCGTCAACGAAGGTTTGAAAGCGGTTGCCGCTGGTATGAACCCCATGGACCTTAAGCGCGGTATCGATAAGGCTGTTGTGGCTGCTGTTGAGCAAGTAAAGGGCTTCGCGCAGCCATGTGAAGACACAAAATCCATCGCGCAAGTTGGCACTATCTCAGCTAACTCAGACACGCAAGTGGGTGACATCATTGCAGAAGCCATGGAAAAAGTGGGTAAAGAAGGTGTCATTACTGTTGAAGAAGGTAACAGCCTTGAGAACGAATTGGACGTGGTTGAAGGTATGCAGTTTGACCGCGGTTACCTGTCGCCATACTTCATCACCAACCAAGACAATATGAGTGTTGAGCAGGAAAGCCCATTCATTTTGTTGGTTGACAAGAAAATCTCTAACATTCGCGAATTGCTACCTATCCTTGAAGCCGTTGCTAAAGCTGGCAAGCCATTAGTTATCATCGCTGAAGATGTTGAAGGTGAAGCACTGGCTACTTTGGTTGTAAACAACATGCGTGGCATCGTTAAAGTTGCCGCATGTAAAGCACCAGGCTTTGGTGATCGCCGCAAAGCGATGTTGCAAGACATTGCTATTCTGACTGGCGGTACTGTGATTTCAGAAGAAGTCGGTTTGGATCTTGAAACAGCGACACTTGAGCACCTTGGTCAAGCGAAACGTGTGACTATGTCAAAAGAGAACAGCGTTATTGTTGACGGCGCTGGTAATGCCGAAGACATCAAAGCACGCGTTAACCAAATCCGCGCGCAAATCGAAGAGACGTCTTCAGATTATGACCGCGAGAAACTTCAAGAGCGTGTTGCCAAGCTTGCTGGCGGTGTTGCCGTCATCAAAGTGGGTGCCGCGACTGAAGTTGAAATGAAAGAGAAAAAAGCCCGTGTTGAAGACGCGCTTCACGCAACCCGTGCAGCGGTTGAAGAAGGTGTCGTTTCTGGTGGTGGTGTTGCGCTTGTGCGCGCTGCTGCGGAAATCGCTGAACTTAAAGGCGACAACGAAGACCAAAACCACGGTATTGCAGCGGCATTGCGTGCGATGGAATCGCCTTTGCGTCAAATCGTTGATAACGCTGGTGACGAGTCTTCTGTTGTACTTAACAACATTCAGAAAGAGTCGGGCAACTACGGTTACAACGCAAGCACGGGCGAGTACGGCGACATGATCGCTATGGGTATTCTCGACCCTGCAAAAGTGACGCGTACAGCGCTTCAAGCAGCCGGTTCAATTGCTGGTTTGATGATTACAACTGAAGCGATGGTTGCGGACAAACCAGAAGATAAAGCTGCTCCAGCTGCACCAGATATGGGTGGCATGGGCGGTATGGGTGGTATGGGCGGCATGATGTAAGCTGCGCACTTCCTGTGTTTGAAAAAAGGCTCCTTCGGGAGCCTTTTTTATTGTTAGTTCAAAACCACCTCCTATGGAGGTGGTGATCGTTTAGTCGAGGCTATGCCTGAAGAGCGCCCATGCTAGATACTCAATCGTTTGTTACCAGCAAATGATTAGGAGTAAA
>JANQJP010000044.1 GCA_028281575.1 Cellvibrionaceae bacterium | reverse complement strand
ATGTTAAACGTTTTTGGTCGGATTGCGCTCGGCATTAACTTGAAATTATGACTGTAAAAATATGAATGTAGCAATTACGTTTTGCTACAAATTCGTTAGGGCTCCAAACTTGACTATTTCGACGATGTACATACAATGTACATATGATCAAGTTTGAATGGGACCCATTAAAAGGGGTAAAAAATCAAGAAAAACATGAGGTTAGCTTCGAAGAAGCCCAATCTGTGTTTTATGACGAATATGCTATGCAATTCTACGATGAAGAGCATTCTGATCAGGAAGATCGCTTTCTTATGCTTGGTCTAAGTAACGAAACTCGCGTTCTATTAGTTTGTCATTGCGAGCGAGATAGTGGCGAAACAATTCGAATAATATCCGCTCGTAAAGCCACAAAAAATGAGCGCAAACATTACCAGGGTGGCCGTCAATGAAAGCTGAATACGATCTATCAAAAATGAAATCCCGTAAGAACCCTTACGCTTCAAAGTTGAAAAAACCGGTAACTATGCGTTTAAGCGAAGATGTTATTTCATACTTCAAAGAAATGGCAGAAGAAAACGGGGTTCCCTATCAAAGCTTAATCAACTTATACCTTAGGGATTGTGTTGTGCAACACCGAAAGATTGATATTTTATGGCAAACCAAGCCCTAACAAAAAGCTCTTGTGGAAAACCTACGCCTTGCTTCGGTTTCCACAAAGCAAGGCGTTATGAATCAGGGCGGTGCTATGAAAGAAGTTAAAGCTGATGCGGCTTTATATTTATTAACAATCCTCATTCAAAGAGTCACTAAAGATCAACCAGAGTTGCTTGATCGGATGATAGAGGGGGTAAAGGCTGATCAAGCTGGAGTACAAAAAAATGCTCCGAACAAAGATCACGTCAAAGCAATATTTGATGAGAGCTACAGAGTTCTTAAACAAATAAAAGACCTTGGCAGTGAAAATTCATAACAAATTAAGGCACCTGAAAAATTTGTCGCTGCGCGCCAATTTTTCAGGTGCTTAAGACGTTATGCGGCTCGACGCATACACTGGAAATCACCATGAAGATAATCACGATCCTCATTATTCCGCTAATCGTCGTTGCTTATGGATGTGATTCACGCGACATTCAACAATCCGCACATGAAGCTGCCCCGAAACAAGAGTCGTCACACTCCGCGCAAGTGCACCCCTCCGACATCAGTTTTGCCAGTGATAGAGTCAAGATAGATGACACGCTGACCATCCACTACCAGCAAGTGGGGAGCGGTGACACAACCATCATCTTTATTCCGGGTTGGATGATGTCAGCAGAAGTTTTCGAGCATCAACTGGCTCACTTTGAGGGGTCGATAGAGTATCGGGTATTGGCATATGACCCTCGAGGTCAAGGCAGATCATCCAAGCCGGTTGAAGGCCACACTTACCAACAGCACGCTCGCGATCTTGCCCGACTTATCGATAAGCTGGGGCTACAGAGTGTTGTTTTAGCGGGTTGGTCGTATGGGGTAACTGAGCAGTTAGCCTACGTGAATCAGTTCGGTACCGAGAAGATCAAAGCGATGATCATGATCGATACGGGACCAAAAGTATCCGGTGCAACTCGGGATCAGTGGGTTTGGTATCTCAACGATGATTCTGATGGCTATGCACGTTCTTTCACCGAAGGGATCATCGAGGATCGCAATAATGTGATCAGGCGATTTAGCAAATGGATGCTTGAGGATCCTTCTCCAGAGAATGTTGAATGGGTGTCGGAAATCGCCAATCAAACGTCAAGTAGCGTCGCGGCCATCACAAATGCCACGGGCTTTTACCTCGACTATAGTGAAGACCTCAAGGCACTGGACGGTAAAACTCCCTTATTGTACGTCGTGCGAGAAGAAATGAAGGACGTGGCAGACCAATGGATCAAAGCCAACACGCCTCATGCCACCGTGGTTTACATGGGCAAACACATGATGTTTTGGGAAAGACCTGATGAATTCAACAGCGTTGTCGATGAATTCTTGAAAGATTTTGGCGGTTCGTAATGGTTGCCACGGGTCCAAACCCGCCGCATAACAAATCGTTGCAGCCGACGTTTGACCCGCTGCTTGGTCTGGCTACGCTAGCCCTGCACATCGGCTCAAACGCGGTTGAAATCAAGCGTTAGGCATCAAATTGATATTGAGCACATGAAAAAAATTGCAATTATAACTGGAGCGAGCAAGGGAATTGGAGCTGCAACAGCAGTCCGTCTAGCTTCCGATGGTTACGATGTTTGTGTGAATTTTCTATCTAATGAAGGGGCCGCACTGGATGTTGTCACAACAGCAAAATCTTTCGGAGTAAACGCTATATCTGTACAAGCGGATATTTCGTCCGAAAAAGAAGTTAAATATCTTTTCGAAACAGCAGATCGTCAACTTGGTAAACCTTCAGTGCTAGTTAATAACGCAGGAATTCTTTTTAATCAAGAGCGCGTTGTAGATATGGGCGCAGAGAGAATTAACAAAGTGCTAATGACAAATGTAACTGGATATTTTCTTTGTTGTAAACAAGCGATCGCCAGAATGTCTACTAAAAGTGGAGGGCGAGGTGGAGTCATCGTCAACGTCTCTTCTGCCGCATCAAGATTGGGCTCAGCTGGTGAATACGTAGATTATGCTGCTTCCAAAGGGGCGATAGATACACTAACTATTGGTCTAGCGTTGGAGGTCGCGGAAGAAGGAATTCGAGTGAATTGCGTGCGGCCGGGCTTTATTTATACGGAAATGCATATATCTGGAGGGGAGCCGGACCGAGTAAACCGATTAAAGGAAACACTGCCCATGAAAAGGGGCGGTCTCCCTGAAGAAGTTGCTGCAGCAATATCATGGCTTGCATCAGACGACTCAAGTTACAGCACAGGGTCTTTCATTGAAGTGTCGGGTGGGCGGTAAATGCCTAACAAGGCGCTCAATGACTTGCACCGGAAGGCGGCGCAATGGGACGCCAACACATGGGTGGCTTCGCCATTTTCACCCATGTGTTATCGCCCGTTAGCTTAAAGTTAAATGTCGTTTGCTCAAGAACGATTATTCGGAAAGGCAAATAAAGCAGAACAAAAAGCATGTATAAATATACAAATTTTGAGCGGAAATGCAATTGTCAACGATTGACTGCTCGTGTAGGCTTTGATGCCTAAGGAGCGCTCGGATAACAGGCGTTAATCTGGACGCTGCGCCGACATCAAAGTAGAGAAGTAAATCTAGGCGGGTAGTGCGTTCGCTGTAGTAAATGGAGGTTACTATTTTTCAAGTTTATAGAAGCTCTGAAAATTCGGAGCGTCAAACAACAATTAACAATTCGATGATACGGACGGCTAAAAGTTGTCACTCCGCTTGCTTGCGCAAGCTACACGCCAACTTTCTTAACGCCGCCGTATATCTATTTCGTTAGCATCTCTACATAACATCAAGGAGTATTCATTTAATGACGTGGGAAAGATTTGGATATATCTGCCGAAAAGTAAGCGCTGGAATCGGTGAGAATGAATCAGTTTCCAGTTGTATTGAGGGAATGGATAAAGACGAATCGTGTGAACTATACGGTAAGCAGCTAGCTAGGCTTTCACTTCCGAAGAAAATACTAGATCAAATTGGATCTTTTGATAATAAGGATAGAGCTCTTTCTGCCCTAAACATTTATCAGGGTTTAAACCTTTCTGAAAGATTCGAAGAGCCGATGAGATTTAAACGAGTGGTAGCATATCTGAGCTATGTGACATTTGTGTTCTATATTGTAGTAGGAATATACCAAGTAAAGGTAGCTCCCACTTTCTTAAATGTATTTGAGGATTTTGAACTCTCAATTCCTAGCCATCTTGGCTGGTACCAAGATTATTGGGGCTACTTCGTTCTAGCTGTTTCAATACTTCTCATTTCATCATTAGTTATTGGGCATCACCTAAGAAAAATATTCAGTTTTGATCTGGGTGTCGAAAACTCTTTCGTCCTCAAGTATATGGTTTTTAGGAGTATTAGAACGTCCTATATGAAGGTGATTGATATCTTATTATTTCCGATTACTCGTGCAGGCGAGCAAAATGGAAGCATGACGCCTGAACTATTCAAGCACCTTCAAGAGGTTGAAGCCTCAGGTATGTCCGTCGTGGTCGAAATGCAAGAATTGCTTCGGGTTGAAATGCGTTTCCTTCTAGAGAGGTGTGAGCAACAAATGAAGTACATTTCAGTTTTGGTCGCTCTTGTAGTCGTTTCTGCGATTTTCTTTTTCTTGGCGAGTGCGTATTCGCCAATATTCGTCCTAGGGGAAACAATATGAATAGAATAAAGGGATTCACATTAATCGAATTAATGATTGTTGTCGCAATGATTGGGATTCTCGCTTCGGTAGCTCTTCCTGCATATCAGGTTTACGTGCAAAGAAGTGAAGTGGTCGAAGCCTTTAGTATGGCTGGCACCATCCGGGAAAATGTAACGAACTACTACGTAGAGGAGCTTGAATTTCCTGCTAACAACCAAGCCGCTGGCGTACCCGAAGCGAATTTTCTGATAGGAAATAGAATAACGGGTGTTGTAGTTGAATCTGGAGCGATCCACGTGACAATGGGAAACAAGGCTTCCGCGCCGCTTCAGGGTAAGGTGCTGTCATTTAGGCCAGCAACTGTGATTGGCAGCCCTAAAAGCCCAATTGCTTGGCTCTGCGGTTATGACGAACCAGTGAATGGTATGCAAGCTATTGGCAGTAATAAAACTGATTTAGAAAAAGAGTTTTTACCGGCAGCGTGCCGAGGTTGAAAAATGCTAACAAGTTTGTCCAGTTGACGTTTCGGTCTACGCTCCGTTTTGGGGTGGCTATGCCACTTTACCCCAAAACTCCACTACAACCAAAACGCAACTGACAAAGGCGTTAACACTCAAAATTTGCATTGATCTTGAGTAATCCATTGGATTATACTTGACGCCTTGCAGACAATAGTAGAACTTCCCGAATTTCTCAAAAAAGCTTCGAATCTCCTTGAGGCTGAAGAAAAAGCTAGTGTTATCAATTACTTGGCTTTTCATCCTCAAGCCGGAGATCTTATGCAGGGAACCGGCGGAATTCGGAAGCTACGTTGGTCAGCGCAAGGTCGAGGGAAGAGTAGTGGAGTTCGAGTGATTTACTACTACCACAATGGCTCAATGCCTCTTTTTCTTCTCACAATTTTTGGTAGAGGTGAAAAGGCTAATCTCAGCCAAACTGAGCGTAATGAATTAGCTAAATTCACCAAGCTTTTAGTAGCTCATTATGGTGATTTAAATGACTAGTACATTCTCTAGTATCAAACAGGGGCTTCAGGAAGCCGTTGATTTTTCCAGTAGCAAAATCAAAAAGGCTGTTGTGCATGAGTTCAGCCCCATTGATGTCAAAGAAATACGCGCCAAGCTTGGCATGTCGCAAAGTGAGTTTGCGTCAGCTTTTGGTATCAGCGTAAGTACATTGCGTCACTGGGAGCGTGGAGATCGAACCCCACAGGGACCGGCGTTGGTGCTTTTAAATGTTGTGGCAAAAGAGCCTGCGGTGGTGCTTCGGGCGCTGGCATCCTAGTGCTAACAAGGCGTTCAATTTGACCTCCACTACGGCGCTTTATTTGTGGTGGATACCACAAATAAACCACCTCCGTTCCGGCAACTTAACGCGGCGTTAGGCCTTCGGGCAGCTCCGAATCGAGTTTATCTAAAAGTTCTAAACCACGCTTCGCATTTCCAGAAGCAGCTAGTGCTCGGAATCGAGTTTCACTATCAAATTCTGCAAGTGTTTGGGTGGATATTTCCTCGATCAATTTATTGATGCTCATCTTCTTTCGTTGAGCCAAAGCTTTGAGTCGATTGTGCTTATCATCGGGTAGTCTAATAGTCAAAGTGGCCATTTCGTTAACCTCTCAGTAACTCTTCGGGCGTAAGCACATGGAGGTCAGGGAAGGTCAACTCTGAGGCCTTCATATGCTTGACGTTATTGGTCACAATACAAGTTGCATTGCCTGCCACGGCGAGTTCAATCAAAAAGTTATCGCTCTCATCCGGCAGATTCGGGCGCCAAAGATAGTAGATTGGTACCCACTGGCAGACACTGTAAAAGGAATTAAGCAGTTCCCTGATTTCGGCCAGAGTAAGGGGGCATTTTCCTAATATATTATCCCTACTGGAAACGTCCTCATATTCTTGAAATAAAGCGTTGCTAATCAAAGGGTTATAAAGCCCTTTGAGGCAATGACGCAGCACCTCTCGGTTCGGGCCTTTGGGGCCTATTAAGGCGCTAATAAGTACGCTAGTATCAACAACTATAGTATTGTTCATTTAAGTAATGGTGGCATATACGCTGTCATGTTGCAAGTATGTCAAGGCTAACAAACGGCTCAACGCGAGCGCCCATTCGACGCTTCGTTTAAAGTACAATGGTCATTCAGTAATCGGCTTCGTTAGTAGCCTTATGTTGGGCGCCGCGTTAGCCGGGCGTTCAGGTTGTATAGAAACTAAAAGTAAATTTTCATTTTATTTTTAGTGCAAAATATAATCTATGAGTTGAGCTTCTGCGTGAATAAAACAATAT
>JANQJP010000027.1 GCA_028281575.1 Cellvibrionaceae bacterium | reverse complement strand
CATCCATGTAGGAATGCGGGTTGTGGCTGAAAACGCGTTATTTGTCGTTGCTCGTCGCTTATTTGATTCACCAAACTACACTCCTCGCGCCTAAACTAGCGCGTTTTCAGCCACAACAGTGACAATTCAATTAGTGTTAACAGGCCCTAGTATTTTTTGAAAGCCGTAAAGCGGCTCAGGAACCCAATTTACCGATTAAGCAACACTGCTGATCAGGGAATTGACTTCAGCTTTATTGCTCACGCCAACACGTGTTTGAACATTTTTCCCTTCGTTAAACAGAATCAACGTCGGAATGCTTCGAATACCATATTTAGCAAGTAGGTCTTTGTCCTGATCCACATCGACTTTCACAATATCGATCTTGTCTTTATAGTCCGCTGCAACTGCTTCCAAAATAGGCGTTTGGATATTACAAGGACCACACCAGTCAGCATAAAAATCAACGAGCACCGGCTTCCGGTTATTCAGGACCTTGCTATCAAAATCTCTTCCAGACACTTTATTTAACTTTGTCATTTGTACCTTCTCCATATTCATCGTTGTTTGAAAATATTATTTTTGGGGCAGCTTTTTGCCCACAAAAACGCGTCTAAGCCAGGGCCGCTACACCGCTTAACGCAAGCACGGCCGCAGACAAAGGAATTAACCACAATACAATTTTCTCTCTCATTTCAATCTCCAACCTCTTAAATATGACCAGTCGTCTTATTTTCAAACCAAAAAAAAGCTATGCTAAAACACGCTGAAGCATGCTCATAAATGCGTTAAGAGGTTTACGGCATTTAGATGCTTTAGCACGCATCAAAGCGCCTTCCCACGCATTGAACAAGAACTCCGCGGCAGTGCCAGCATCCATATCCGCATGTATCGCTCCAGAGGCCTGCCCCTGCTCAATAACATCCGTTAACATGCGTGCATTGTCATTCAGCCGTTGGTCCAGCTTTTGCCGAATAATATCGGACGTATCCGCCATTTCCTGACACATATTGCCGAGAAAACAACCAACCGAAAAATCGTGCTGACTCGCACAGTCAATTCCTCCGCTAAAATAAGCGTTTAAGCGCTCGTGGGCGCATTTTGACGCGTCATCGAGCGCACTTTTGGCGTAAGCGCGCCCCTGATCCGCAGCATATTCAATAGCGTCGAGAGCAAATTGCTCCTTGCTTTCGAAGTAGTTGTAGAACGAACCTTTAGGAACCTCAGCGGCATCAACGATGTCTTTCACGCTGGTACCGTTATAGCCCTGGCTCTTCATAACATCCATGCCTGCTAACAAGATCGCTTCTTTTTTGTCTTCCCGTTTGTTCATGCAACCAATATATGACCGGTCGTCTTGCTTGTCAAGAAACCGAATAAGAATATGCAGCGATAAAACTTATAACCAACAGTTAAGTTTGCTAGTCATTGTCATACGCTTTCGCGTATCTTAGCGATTTAAATTCCGATAGAGCACAACATGACCAAACTAGATTCTTTGCTCAACTTCGTCGAAAGAACCGGGAACCGCCTGCCCCACCCGACGATCCTTTTTATATATCTATGTGCAATCATCATCGCGCTTTCTTGGGTGTTTAGCATTATTGGGAGCTCCGCTATTCACCCAACCAACGATATCGAAATCCATGCAAGAAGCCTGGTGAGCATCGAGGGTCTGCATTTCATATTGGAGAATACGGTTAAAAATTTCATGTCCTTTGCACCAGTGGGCAGCGTTTTAGTTGCCATGTTGGGTATGGGCATTGCCGAACACTCTGGCCTTCTTAACAGCGTGCTTCGAACAACAATCCTACGCGCCCCAAAACGTCTAGTGACGTTTTTCGTCGTCAGCACGAGTGTACTTTCGAGTATCGCTTTAGACACCGGCTACGTTGTTCTGATTCCACTCGCGGGGCTCGTGTTTAAGGCGCTAGGTCGCAATCCCATTGCCGGCATTGTCGCCGCTTTCGCAGGCGTTTCTGGCGGTTTTAGCGCAAATATTATTATCGGTCCAGTCGATGCCGTGCTAGCGGGGATTTCGACAGAAGCAGCAAAGCTCATCGAGCCTGGTTATAAGGTCAACGCTGCAGGCAACTACTATTTCATCGCCTTATCAACCCTGCTCATAGGGCTAGTTGGTACCTATGTCACTGAGAAAATAGTCATTCGCTGGTTGCCCGAACCGGAATCGACCTCCGCAGAAGTATTCGAACACATCGACGGAGAAAAAAGAGGTCTGACAGCTGCGCTCGTCGTGACCCTAGCATTTGCCGTTGTGATATTAGCCGGCTTGTTGCCGCAACAAGGCTTCTTGAGAAGCCCTGAGGACGGCAGCGTAATTAGCTCCCCGTTTATGGGAGGAATCGTTACTATTATTGCACTTTACGCTGGGTGCGCTGGTTGGGCTTTCGCCAAGTTTAGCGGCACAGACAAAAGCCCAACTTTTTTAGTCGACGCTATGGAGAAACATATGGCGACGATGGCGACCTATATTGTAATGATGTTTTTCGCCGCTCAATTTGTGAACTACTTTAGCTGGAGTCAACTCGGTAGCATCTTCGCAATACGCGGCGCAGAAGGATTGGCCTGGCTAGATCTGCCTAAACCCGTGCTACTAATAAGCTTTATTGCTCTCGCCGCGACAATCAACCTATTTATCGGCAGCGCTTCTGCAAAGTGGGCACTCATCGGACCAATATTTGTGCCTATGTTTCTGCTACTTGGCATCTCGCCAGAAGCCACGCAAATGGCTTACCGAATAGGCGACAGTTCAACCAATATTATCACTCCACTAATGCCCTATTTTGGTGTCGTAGTTGCGTTTGCCCAAAGATATAAAAAAGATCTGGGCATGGGTACGTTAATTTCTTTAATGCTCCCATATTCGATTGTCTTCTTTTTGACATGGTCGATGTTGTTGCTTATTTGGATCAGTTTTGGCTTGCCGCTGGGGCCAGGTGCAAGTGTCTTTATTTCTTAAATCACAGGTAACAAGAGATGGAACAAAAAGGAGAAATTAGCTTTCTAAAAGAACAAGTAGTCAGCTTCGGCGAGGCGAGAAACTGGGAGAAATTTCATTCTCCTAAAAACTTATCTATGGCGCTCGCTGTCGAAGCAAGTGAGCTACTTGAAATATTTCAGTGGATGAATGAACAAGAGAGTAAAAACCTGAATGCGAGCGACAAAGAAAAGGCAGCATTTGAGTTGGCTGACATTTTTATGTATACCCTGTTAATTTCAGACAGACTAAATGTTGACCTAAAAGCATATACAGAAAAAAAAATTGAAATGAACGAGCAACGTTTCCCCTCAGAATAAGGAAACGCCGCTCATAACAGACAACAAACACTGAGATAAATTTAACTCATGTGTTCTTATCAATTTAAAAACAGTCGCTATAGTTCAGCCAGCTGATATTTTATTTGAGCATCACGATAAATTCCACTCAAATTCTTTCGATATTGCTCATGAATCCTAATCGAATTTGCAGCAGACTTATTTTCGATCTCAGTCATTAACAACCGACGGGAACTCACTAGAGGCCCAACATCATCAATGAAATCCAAAGTCAAAAATCGCGCACGACGAATTTGATCGTACAAATTTCTGGCAATACGCAACATTCGTCGGTTTTCAACAAGTGCAATAATAGCAATGTGGAAATCGTCATCGGCCTGAAGCCAACTTTTTCGATCACCCGACAATACCGCTTCTTGCAAAGATAGAAGCGTTGCTTCAGTTTCTGCAAACGAAATTGTCGACTCTCTATTACATAACCAATTAATCGCGCTTAACTCAATCGTTGTGATGAGTTGATGGATTTCTTCAATATCATCAGCGTTTAATGGAATGACTCGCATACCCCTTCTAGGGATTAGCTGAATAAGATTATCAGCTTCCAACCGTATCAGCGCCTCCCGAACGGGAGTCCTGCTCACCCCAAGCTGCGAAGCCAACTCTGGCTCCAAAACCTGATAACCTGCAGGATATACGTTTGTAGCGATGTGGGTTTTAATTTTTCTGTAAGCGTACTCTACGCGGGACAAACTCGATTCCTCCTGAAACGAGTGATCAGTCGCTTTTGTATTCATGTGTTTCTATGCTTAATGTTAACGAATAAAGAATATTTATTCGCTCGATTACCTGTGAGTGCTCGATAGTGTAACACTAAAAGCTTTCATGCCAAGCCCCTTCTAATAAAAGCATTTTAATGTATACAGCGAAGCATTTTATTCCCTTAAATAGCTCAAACAGGTGTATACGTAAAACAAAATCGAATAAGTAAAAAGCACAAAAACTTCCAATTATTTTTTTTGAAATACTAAAAATAGTAAATATTTAAATGGCGCTTTTTAGTGCTAACAACCATTAAAAAAGAGTTTTTTTTCGCATATCTTCGCCACCCCAAAACCAACCATTTTACGACCGTAAACTAAACCGACACTCACCTCGAAAATGCGCCAATAAAGCGCTGTCGGACCTATGTAACCGGTTTTATTTGCCACACACCTGACTTTTACAAGATGATACAAAAAAGCTATCTTTAGCGGATGAAGCCTCAAAAATCAAAACACGAGCTGCGAAGAGAACTGGGGGAAAAGATCCAGGAATATCTGCGTACCGGCGGAAAAGTAAATACGATTCCAGCGGGGATCAGCGGCAATGCAACTAACTCAAACCTATTTAAGACCTCGACGCAGTTTGAACCTAAATCGGATCGCACCCCCCTTACCGAGGTTGTTAAGGCTTTAGAAAATCGTAAGAATAGTGATAAAACGCCGCCAGTAATAAAAAAGCAGAAGCCTAAAAAGCGGCTGATAGTAGATGACTTTGGGGACCCCATTCGATGGGTGTGGGACGAATAGCGGCCCGGACCAGCGTCCAGGCCAAGCTATCCAATGATATTACTTAGCGTCAGCGTAGGCGCGATCACTATCACCGTAGTGCACTGCAACCATATATTGCATTGGTACTACTTTGCCATTCACAGTACCTGGAATAAAACGAGAGTGCTTTAACGAAACCTTTACGACATTTGTGTCACGCGCAAGAGCTCGCGTGGTTTCCAAAGTTTTTATCATTGCTGGCTTACCATCTGGACGGATAGTTGCCGCAACACGCGACATATCTCCGCGACCAAGAAACTCTTGTCCTCCAGCCCAGCTATTATCTGAGTAGCGTTCATACCAGTCGGACACATCCAGACGCTCTTGTGGTGCGACATAGTCACGTCCGTATTGCGCTTGCATGGTACCTATATTCGGAATCAACGCCGCATAAGTACCGTCATTCACTTTCGAAAATGCCACTCTAAAGGACATGCGCACTGGAACAGCGCTTCCTTCTATTGAAGCAACATTAAAGGCCAGAGTTTGCAATGCCTCCTCAGTCGCAGGCACAAGCTCTGACTCACTGCCTCCTGAATAACAACTTACTCTCTCCGCAGAGCCAGCCGTACTGATATCAGCTCGGCAGTACAGCACCAGACCTGACGACGGTAAATTGTTGAGAGTGACTTTTTGAAGCAGCTGCTCTCCAGTGAAATTAAAGCTGGCAGACTCGAAGTGATTTCCTGCCATTGCTGCAAATGGCATGACCATTAACGCGGATGCCAAAATTAGCTTTTTGAGTTGTCTTTTCATATCGACCCTCCGTTCGTTTATTTGAAGTAATCCGGGGCGAACCATTTCGACAATGGGCAAATTTAGCGCCGAAACCGGTAGGTAAGGAAAATCAACGATAGCTTTTGCTTACCTTTAGTTATAAGAATAACACAGCGAGTATCACTTGAATATGAAATTATTATTACAATAAGTGCTACTTTTGAAATAAATTCGTAAAAATACAGATTTTTCAGTCGAATCAAAGCCAAAATGGCTGATTTGCAACCAAGAAATCAAAAAGACCTTGGTAGAATTAAAAAGTCAAACAATTCATATATTCAAATAAGGAATAAGAAAGTGGAAAGTGTAAAAACCCCTACGCTGAAAAATCAGTTCACAAGGATTTAAACGACACCGTGTTGAGAGGCAACAAGCACAGCGATAAACGTGGTAATTGCGATTGCACCCGCAATAATAAGCAGGAGGAGAAGCGGCCGAAACGGCTTGCGATGAACTCGGTGAATGCTCGAATTCAGGTATTTATTAACTTTTTTTTGGTCTTCGGGGTAGAGCCTTGGCATAGAACAAACCCGTTTAGGTAACGCCCTATCTTAACAAGCAGGACTCACTTCTAAAACTGGGTTGATTCTAGCGACAATATCGACGCTGCACCAGCCTTTATCTTGGCTTCAAGAGCAGATATTGTTGGCAAAACCTTCGCGAAATAGAAATTGGCAGTAGATAACTTGCCGCCCTGTATTCCAACCCTACTTGCAATTTGGCCAGTACACACATTCAACATCATGATCCACATATGAGCGAAAGCCACATAGCCTGTCATATCCAGATAATCTACAGCAACAGCGCCTGACAACTCAGGCTCAGAGCTCTCGACGATGAATTGAGTCGTCGCCTCCAAACACTGCACGACTTCTGCAAAACGATCAGCGATTGATTGATCTATACCTGCATCTTTTGCGAGTGCAAGATCTTCGCGCATCTCAGCAATATAGGAGCTCATGAGCGCACCTTTAGCTGCAACGGTTTTCCGACCAATTAAGTCCATCGCTTGAACACCATTAGTCCCCTCGTATATTTGTGTAATTCGGACATCACGCACCTTTTGATCTTGGCCCCACTCTGCAATATAACCGTGTCCACCGAGGACCTGTTGACCCGTGACGCACACCTCCAGAGCGCGATCAGTCATAAACGATTTGGCGACGGGTGTTAGCAATGCGACACGCTCACCGGCAATTTTGCGCTGACCTTCATCTTCAGCATATTTCGCCGTGTCCAACCAACGCGCGACATAGAAGTAAAAAGCCCGCGAAGCTTCGTTCAGCGCCTTCATTTCCATTAACATGCGCCTTACATCTGGATGCACGATAATAGGATCAGCTATCTGTTCCGGATTCAACGGCCCTTGCGGAGCTCGCCCTTGTAGCCGATCCAGCGCGTAATCACGAGCTGTTTGATACGAACTTTCCGCAACGCCAATACCTTGAATACCAACGACCAAACGCTCGTAGTTCATCATCGTAAACATACAGGCCAGACCTTGGTTAGGCTCTCCGATCAACCAACCCTTAGCGCCATCAAAATTCATCACGCAGGTCGGCGAACCGTGAATGCCCATTTTGTGTTCAATAGACCCACAGTGAACATTATTTCGTTCACCGAGCTCACTGGCGTCGCCAGGCAGAAATTTGGGTACTAAAAACAGTGAAATTCCCCGTGAACCCTTCGGCGCGTCCGGGAGCTTGGCCAAGACAAGATGCACGATATTTTCAGTCATATCGTGCTCACCCCATGTAATAAAAATCTTCGTTCCTGATATTTCGTAGGATCCGTCACCGTTCGGAACTGCTTTTGTACGCATCAAGCCGAGATCTGTGCCAGCATGCGCTTCAGTCAAATCCATCGCGCCAGTCCATTCACCCGAATACATTTTGGGCAAATAAAGCTGCTTAAGCTGATCTGATCCATGTGCTTGAATAGCCAAACACGCGCCCGCAGTAAGCATCGGCGCCAGGCCAAAGGCCATATTTGACCCCTGCACCATTTCTTCAACCGCTGAAACCAAGGTCTTTGGCATTCCCATACCACCATACTCAGGATCCCCACCAAGGGCACCCCATGCGCCTTCACTAAATGCTTTATAGGCTTGCGCGAAACCGGAAGCTGCCTGCACACCTCCATCAACCCGCTTGGCGCCATCTGTATCTCCACTCGCATCTATTGGAGCGAGGACTTGCTCACACAACTTTGCAGCCTCTTCCAGAATTGCATTGACGGTATCGGTGTCGACGTCTTCGAATGCGGGAAATTCCGCACAAAATTCTTCGAGTTTAAATACGTCATGAAGTAAAAAGCGAATGTCATCCAATGGCGCTTTATAGCCGGGCATAGCAGGCCTCCCTATAAATGAAAACGGTTTATTGGCTGTGCTTGCATTCAAACATGCGTTTAAACATCAGCGTATGACAAATGCGACCAAAATCAAGGCGACAAAGCGTTTGAAACACACAAGCGGCGCTTGGAAGCTGATGAGCATTAACAGGCCTTAGGCAAGCTGGTCCAGAAGACTGCCGGTGCGGCTTGATAGTGAGGTCGCAGATATTGAACGATCGAGCTGCGACTGAATTGAGTTGAACGGCGGCGCAACATTGACAGAACTAGCAGAATGACTGCCCAAGTTATTTGCTGCAGACTCATCCACCAACGCGTTCTCGTCGTTTTCACCTTCATTAGATGAAGCCGTATATTGAGCTTCTTCCGAACGCTCCACAGCGAGGTCTGCTCTCGCCTGGGCTTCGTTTTGCGACGCTTGAGCGGCAACGCGTCTATCCTGCGCAGAAGGTTCTGCTGGCGCAAGTGCAGCACGCCGCACAATCTGCATTTTTTGTATGGTTTGCTCAGGGCTCGCCGCGGGGCTTACGTCGATAGATACTTCGCCACCCACTGCGTAATTAATGCCATCCGGTCCACGCTGATACTCATAGCGGGGTGCGCCGGCATATTGACCTCCCACAGCGGCATGGGCTTGCTCATGAGCGCGTACCTCCCTGTCGCGAGCGGCCAATTGTGTAATTTCCCGCCGGTCCTGCTCGAGACGCAGCTTTTCTTGACGGTCACGCGCAGAATTCTCTTGAGAATTACCCACCTCACTTTCTGATTCCGGGAGTGCTGTTGGTGAAGCAGAACCTCCTCCCGATGAAACCGGAGATGGAGAATCAACCGACGGTATAGCGCGCGTAGTAAGGACGCCCGCAACAGAGGAATCTCTCGCGGAAGAAGATAATTGGGGGACGTCCGCCCCGGCAAATAAAGCAGTATAAGAAGCGTTAACAGAGCCAATATTCACTTAGAGATACCCGTATCGGCGAGACTACGCCTGCGTATCAAGCAAATTTCCTAACGTCTCATCTGCCGTTGATACGACTTCTGCCGAAGCATTGAACAAAAGCTCCTGCCGGCGCAACTCGATGAGCGGCTCCGCAATATCGCGCGGACGCTCGGTTTGTGTACTTTCTTCAAGTGGCGATAGCGGTGAAGCGACATCCTGTTCCGTCTCGGGAGCAACGGCATCTGTACGCACGTTTGCGCGTGCGATCTCATTTGCGGCTCGTGAAATTTCACGCTGTGCGGTCTGTAAGCCTCGCGCACCTTCGTTTAAGACTGAACTAACCATAGAGCAAACCAAAACTTTTCAATTACACGGATTTTACGCCGTAACTGATCAAAATTCAGCCACATATATCGTATCTTTTAAGACTATTTTTCGCTAAATCTACGAAGCTTCCACAAATTTACTTATATCAATGACCGATTGGAGCTCAGTGTCGCTGAACGCGCCACCATGGGGAATCCGGGCCAACAAGGGACAAGGCAAGCGCACCTGCAACGTAGTGACGTTTTCTTCGAACGCAGCCATATCTGGCGTCAATTCATTGGCCACCCATCCACGCAAATTCAAGCCATCTGCCAAAACGGCTTCAGCAGTAAGCAGCGCATGATTGAGACATCCCAAACGCATACCTACAACTAAAACGACAGGAAACCCTAGTTTCTGCGCGAGATCGGCCATAGTCTCAGTGCCATTTATCGGGACTCGCCACCCTCCTGCTCCCTCGATCACGCCAAAGTCATGCGATATGTTGAGCGTCGTTTTGCACGCGGCAACAAGGTCCGCTAACGCAATATCTGCACCAGCATTAATCGCGGCAATATGGGGAGACAACGCGTCCTCAAAGCAAAAAGGGTTCACCTGGTCATAGGTTTGATGACAATTGGCTGCAGCGGCGAGGGCCAACGCATCTTCATTTTCGAGTCTATGGTTCTTACCGGCTTGCGCACCTGCTGCAACGGGCTTTAGCGCAAGCGCCCTAAAACCACTGAGAGCAGCTGCCCGCAAGAGCATCGCCGCAACATGGGTTTTGCCAACTCCCGTATCAGTGCCGGTAATAAAAAAGTCTGTTGTCACTCTAAGGCCTGTTCACACGTTTAACAAACAACCAATAATGGACTTCATAAGTCACAGGCAACATGTGCCGTTCATTGCGTTTTTTCTCATACGCGGCCGCCAAACGCTTAAACGTAGCGCGCCCGGTCAAACCTGGATTACCGCCACTGTTTACATTGTGCGCACCAATGCCTTTTAGCGCCTCCATCAGCGCTTTTACACTCGCATATTCAAATATCTGGTAATCGGTGGCAGCGACCAATAAATCAAAACCCTGTGCATCGGCAATGTCCAATACCGAGCCCGCATCCTCAAACTGGTTTACATGAACATAGGTCGGATCAGCCTCTGTCCATGCCGCAGTAAGTTCACCGAGTGTTTTAGCGCCCAAAGAAGCAACCAAAAGATTTCCACGATTGCTCAAGACACGCGCGGACTCCTTAAACCACTGTCGAATATCGCCTGCCCATTGCAACGCCAGACTTGAGACTACAGTGTCGAAAGCGCCGTGAGGAAAAGGCAGGTTTTCCATATCCGCCTGGCTAAATTGAATATTCGAGTGTGCCTTCACACTCTTTTTCCGTGTCTCAGCCAACATCGGGTAAGCTAAATCCAAGCCCACCAAAGATGAGACATTTGAACGCTTGGCAAAATTGAGTAAACAATAGCCGGTGCCACAACCAATATCGAGAACCCGCCCGCCGAGCGAGGGCGCCCATTTGCACAGCTGTTCCGCCACTTTACGCTGCAGAACAGCAAACTGATCGTAGGTCCTTGAAGCCTTAGAAAAAGACTCTTCGATTCGCCGCTTATCTTTGTAATATTTATCAAGCGAAACGTCGCCTTTATCCGATTGAAAAAAAATATTTATCAATTTGGCAACGTGGGCTGTATGACTCAGGTGAGGGATATGCCCACAATGTTTAATGATTTCCACCGAACGTTTTTTTTGACCATGAACACTAAAGCCTGCTCGAACGCGTTCCGCTGTAGCCACGGGTACTAAGGCATCTTCGTCGCCGAAAATAGCCAATAAAGGCTGACTTAAACCGAAGAGGTCGTCGGTATTATCAAACTCGGATAAATAGCGCAGCAATTTGCGGGCGTTTTCAGCGTTTTGCTCGTTAATCGCGCCACGCGATGTAATCTTTTTTAATACTGAACGCCGGTCCTGCACCCCCTGTATTTGCAGGGTATTAAAGCGCGCGATAGTTTTCATTGCATCGCTATCGAAACTTTCGCAAAAAGTACTAAAAGTTGTTAGCGGCATCGCTTCACGCCAATCGCTGCGTTCGACAAAAGTCGCGTTCGTTGCCAGTAAACAGAGCTGCGAAATTTTATGCGGATACTGCTTCGCAATTTGAACGGCAAACATCCCACCCAAAGACCAGGCGATAACTTTGCTATTGTTGGGCATCTTTTCTGCAAGCAAAGCCACTTCGCTTTCGACCGAACCAAGCGCGCGCGCATCATTAAAAGGCAGGTCGAGAAAATGCAAAGGTTCGCCTTTACCCAATAATTCTGTGAGCTCGAGCCAGATACGGCTGTCCGCTCCCCAACCCGGCAACAAAACGATTGGAACTTGTTGCTTATGTTCCATCAACGAACGCGTCCAAATTTTGCTTGCCCAGAACTAACGCTGCCACAAGCGCTTTCACCTGCTCTTCTGAATGCGCCGCGCTAAAGGTAATTCTCAACCTCGCAGTACCCTCAGGCACCGTCGGTGGTCGAATGGCTGACACTAAAAAACCTTCGGAAAAAAGAAATTCTGAAAGCTCTAACGCACGCTCATCATCGCCAACAATCACGGGCTGAATGGCTGACAGCGATTCCGTTAATGGAAGACCCTCGCGCGCGCACAAAGACCGGAATAAAAACACCAGGGATTGCAAGCGCTCTCTGCGCCAGTGCTCTTCTCGCACCAGGCGCAACGCTTCTCGCGTAGCCGCGGCGACTGCAGGAGGCATGGCAGTGGTATAAATATACGAACGCGCAGCTTGAATAAGTGTTTCGATAAGTTCGGCACCACCTGCGACAAAAGCGCCAAAACTCCCAAAGGCTTTGCCCAAGGTGCCAACCAAAATTGGCAACTGCGTTTGATCGAGCTTAAACGCCTGGGCAAGTCCCGCTCCAGAGGACCCGAGGCATCCGATACCGTGGGCATCGTCAACCATAAAAAGGGCTTTGTATTTTTGTGCCAAAGCGGACAGTTCAGCAAGTGGCGCGCTATCGCCATCCATGCTGAACACACCGTCAGTCACAATGAGTTTGCGGCGCGCCTCGCTCGCAGCTAATTGGCGCTCGAGCCCAAGTAAATCGCAGTGTCGATAGCGCACAAGCTTGGCGCGCGACAGCAACGCGCCATCGATAAGGGACGCGTGATTTAACTTATCTTCAAAAACGGCGTCGCCGCGTTCCAGCAGCGCTTGCAGAACACCGAGGTTCGCCATATAACCCGTTGAAAAAAGTAGCGCTCGCTCACGCCCGGTAAACTCCGCTAAATCTTGTTCCAGCTGATGGTGCTCGTGCGAATGACCGCAAACCAAATGCGATGCCCCCGAGCCTACACCGTAACAATCGACAGCCGCGTGCACCGCCTGTTTTAGTGAAGCGTGATTTGCAAGGCCGAGGTAGTCATTGCTGCAGAAATTCAATACCTGCTTGCCGTCGATCTCAATCCTGGGGCCTTGCGGAGAATGAACTGCGCGGCGCTCTCGGTAACGATTCTTCGCTTTGCGCTCGGCGAGCGCCGGCGCTAGCCCAAAGCCATCAGACATGTTTCGTTAAACGGCTTCGTAAAACAGATCCGAACTGTCACTTTCACGAGGTACCGGAGCACTCTCGTCGGCTTCATATGCCTCTGGTGCAATGCCCAGACGACTGAAAAGCAGCATATCTTTGCTTTCTCGGGGGTTAGCCGTGGTAAGCAGTTTCTCACCATAGAAAATCGAATTGGCACCAGCAAAAAACGCCAGGCTTTGTGTCTGATCGTTCATGTCTTCGCGACCGGCTGAGAGACGCACATGTGATTTCGGCATAAGAATCCGTGCAACAGCAATAGTGCGGATAAAATCAAATGGATCCAACTCGGCCTCGTCGGCAAGCGGAGTGCCTTCAACTCTGACAAGCTGATTGATCGGCACAGACTCAGGATGCGGCGACATGGTCGCCAACTGCAGTAAAAGCCCAGTTCTATCCGACGCTGTTTCGCCCATGCCAACAATGCCGCCAGAGCAAACATTCATACCGGCGTCACGCACATTTTGCAGCGTGTCCAAGCGATCCTGATAGCTGCGAGTAGTAATAATTTCGCCGTAGAATTCTGGAGATGTATCGAGATTGTGGTTGTAATAGTCCAAACCGGCCTGAGCAAGGTCTTCTGCCTGCTGCGGACTGAGCATGCCAAGCGTCATGCATGTTTCCATACCCAGGGCTTTAACCCCCTTGACCATACCGAGAACAACGTCCATATCTTTCGCCCGGGGAGATCGCCACGCCGCCCCCATGCAAAAGCGCGTTGCACCTGCTTCTTTTGCCCGGCTCGCTTCAGCGACGACCGCTTCGATCGCCATGAGCTTCTCTTTTTCAAGGCCAGTGTCGTATCGCGCACTTTGTGGGCAATAAGCACAATCTTCCGGGCACGCACCCGTCTTGATCGAGCAAAGGGTACTCACTTGCACCTGATTGGGGTCGAAGTTTGCGCGATGCACGCTATGGGCAGCGAATAAAAGATCGTTAAATGGCAGCGCAAACAGCGCGTCGACCTCCTGACGCGTCCAGTCATGACGCAAGCGCGTGTCTTCAATCGCCATCTGTGTTCTCCAAAAGTGAAATCGTGCGGAAAAAAGCGCACAATAAAGATGCCCGCACACCGCTGTCAACCCAAAAAGGAATTTTGGTTTACTACATATGAAAACTCTCGATTTTCTCTGCTCTCACGCCCTAGAGCTGCTGCTCCCACATCAATGCCCACTCTGTCTGGAACAATGTTCGTCATACATCTGCCGAGCTTGCAATGCTTCGACACCGAGAATCGAGCACGCTTGCTCGGTTTGTGCTCTGCCGCTGACCGCAGCGACGTCGCCAGCCATCTGCGGTGAGTGCCTTACGAAGACGCCATATTTTGATCGGGCATTCTGCGCAGTCGAGTACAGCCCTTCATGTGCCGCACTTATTAATAGCTTTAAGCGCAAAAAAACACTGGCTGCCGGCAAATATTTGAGCCGTTTGCTCGCCGAGAAAATCACACGCGAAACAAACAATGATGCCCTGCCAGAGCTACTCGTGCCAGTACCCATTCACCGGCTTACATATCTAGACAGAGGGTTTAATCAAGCACAATTTATTGCGCGCGAACTCAGCCGAAAGCTTAAAGTTCCAAATGCAAAACTTGTCGAAAAAATCCGCTCTACCAAAAAACAAAAGACACTTAGTCGACGCGAGCGGGAAAACAATTTGAAAGGCAGTTTTAGAATTAAAAAATCTGCCGACATCCCCAAGCATATTGCGTTGATCGACGACGTAATCACAACGGGTGCGACATCCAATTACTTATCGAAATTGTTAAAAAAAAGTGGCGCAAAAAAAATAGAAATCTGGGCACTCGCGCGAACCCCTAAATAAAAAAATAATTGTCGGTTTTTTTTTCAACTTAACCGGGCTGACATAACTATTCCCCGTAAACAGGGTTTTCCAAGGTGCCAAAAATGCCTAATTAGCGCAAATTTGATTAACAAAAATTTTTTTTGGCACCAAATATTCTTTTCGTTCGTTTGACCCATCACGGGTTCATGTTTGACTATTTAGGTGCGTCGCTGGTTTTGACATCTTCACAAGCCGACAATACGCAAAAGCATATAAACATTTGATTTATATATTCTTTTTTTCCTGGCACAGCTTTAGCATTTGTTTAATACATAAACGCAACTCGAATTATCGGGTGGCGCAAGGAGGCAGGGTATGCAAAAGCTTCAATGGGGTTCTGCGGTCACAGTTGTAAGCGGGCTAGCGCTTAGCGCAATTCCAACGAGTACTGCTCACGGCCAGAACCATGTGGATCGTTATGAATATTCTCATAGCGTGGACGCTTACGGGGACTTTTCTCACGGCGTATTTTTTTTAGTCATCGTGCTCATCGCTGTTGGCCTAAACCAATTAGTCAAACACAAAAACTAACGAGTCATTTTTTTTAGCAAATTTTATGTCCTCCAGGTAAGTCCATTGGCGCACAAGGCGAAATCCCTGTGCGCTTTTTTTTAGGCACCTCAGAATACTGCAGGGGTACCCTAACTATTTTTCAACGCAGCAATCCGCACTTCCAACGGCGGGTGGGTCGAAAATAATTTGGCAATACCGCTTGAAAAACCGGACGAGATACCAAATGCCTTAAAGCTATCAGCCATCTGATTCGGAACCTTGCTATTCATTTCGGATTGCAATCGTCTGAGCGCAGAAATCATACTGGCCCGATCTGCAAGCTGAGCACCCGCGATATCAGCACGAAACTCTCTGCGGCGAGAAAACCACGCGACAATAATGTTCGCAAGAAACGCGAGCACAATTTCGGAGATGATGGTGGCAACCCAGTAGCCAATGCCATGCCCACGTTCATTTTTAAAGACAATACGGTCTACCGCATGGCCAATAATACGTGCGAAAAACATGACGAAGGTATTGATGACACCCTGTATTAGCGTCAATGTAACCATGTCACCATTAGCGACATGGCCAATTTCATGTCCCAGTACAGCCCGCACTTCATTTTTATTAAAACGGTGCAACAAACCCTCGCTGACCGCCACAAGGGAGTTATTTCGGTTCCAGCCAGTGGCAAAAGCGTTGGACTGCTGCGCGGGAAAAACACCTACTTCGGGCATACCTATTTTGGCTTTTGCAGCCAAATCCCTCACCGTTTCCAGTAACCAGCGCTCCTCCGGATTACGCGGCGACCGAATAATATGTACACGCATAGAGCGTTTTGCGATCCACTTGGACATAAAGAGTGAAATAAGGGCACCAGAAAAACCAAATACCGCACAGAATATCAACAGGTTCTGTAAATCGATACCTGCTCCAGAACTGTCCAGATAGGACCCGACACCAAGCAAGTTCAACGTGATGCTTGCAATAACAATAACGGCGAAATTTGTTAAAAGAAACAAACCAACACGAAACACCGCAAGTCTCCTAAGAAATCATTTGAAAGCTAAATATGATGCCCAAGTAGGCGAATTCAAGCGCATACAATTCTATAAGGCTTTAAACTCGACCTTTAAATCACAACAGAAAACCTCAATAATGATCGTCTAAACCTCTCTGGGACCCCAAGATGTCTGTAGAACCCCTTGCCGCCAAAAAAACCCTCGAGGATGATGTGTGGCGACGTATTCTTGATGAAACGCGCGCCCAAGCAGAGCAAGAGCCTGCGCTCGCGAGCTTTTTTCACGCAACGATCTTAAACCACGACACACTTGAACACGCGCTCAGCTTTCACCTCGCGAACAAGTTGGCAAACCCGGCGATATCCGGCCTGCAAATCCGAGAAATTATTGAGGATACTCTGCAAAAAGATTGCGGCATAAGTGAGGCTGTACGGGCAGATATTGTGGCTACTTACGAACGCGATTCTGCGTGCGACGCGTATTCGCTACCCTTCCTGTATTTTAAAGGTTTTCAGGCCTTGCAGGCCTACCGCGTTGCCCATTGTCTGTGGAATCAACAACGCACGTCGCTAGCCTATTTCTTACAAAGCCATATATCCATGGTGTTTGGCGTGGATATTCATCCTGCCGCAAAAATCGGCAAGGGCATTATGCTCGATCATGCCACGGGTATCGTCATTGGTGAAACCTGCGTAGTCGAAGACAACGTGTCGATTATGCAAAACGTTACCCTCGGAGGTACCGGTAAAGCGGGTGGTGATCGGCACCCGAAAATCCGCCGGGGTGTCCTGGTCAGCGCAGGCGTTAAAATTCTCGGAAATATTGAAGTTGGTGAAGGTGCAAAAGTAGGTGCCGGCAGTGTCGTGTTAGAACCAGTGCCCGCGCACACCACGGTTGTCGGGGTGCCGGCAAGCGTTGTGGGCCACCCAAAAACAAAATCACCCGCACTGGAAATGAATCAAAGCATCAACTGCGATTGCGATTAAGTAGCGTCACGGCTAAAAACTGAGCTGCTGATCAATCTCGTCCAAACCCAGCAGCGCCATAACGAGCCTATCGACACCTATCGACACACCTGAGCACTCGGGCAAGCCAGCGCTTAACGCTGCAAGCAAATTTGGATCGGGCGCAACTTCCTTTTTGCCGAGTTCGGCACGACGCTGGTTATCTGCATCAAAACGACGCACCTGTTCAGCGGCGTCGACCAGCTCACAGTAACCGTTGGCGAGCTCTAAACCGTTCCAGTAAAACTCGAAGCGACGCGCAACCTCGCGCTGTTTGCTGTCCCGCCCCACCTTCGCCAGAGCACTCTGCGCCACTGGAAAATCGCTGACCACGCTAAGACCAGCTGACAGCTGAGGCTCAACCAGGCGATTAAAAAGTAAATCCAGCCAGGTATGTGTATCTACATCGCGCCAGCTCACATCGAGCAAGCGACGGCCAAGCGTTGCAAGCTCAGCAGCGTTTATTGAGTGAGGGTCGACACCGACATATTTGCAAAACACATCTGCATAAGTAAAACGTTTAATGCCAACAGAAGGGTTTAGGCTGCAGAGCAGGTCAATCACCTCAGCGATAAGTGCGTGCTCGTCCAAGCCTGGGCGATACCATTCGAGCATTGTAAACTCGGATGAATGGCGCGGACTCCGCGCTTCCGCACGAAACGCTTTACCCAGATAGTAAATGGGACCACTGCCCGCAGCCAATAAGCGCTTCATGTAGTATTCGGGCGATGTTTGCAAAAATAGCGTGCTGTCACCATTCTGCGCGGTAATAGCGTCGATGTAGGGATCCGTAACAGAGTGAGTGGCAAGTACTGGCACGTCCACTTCCATCACATCGCGTTCTGCAAAAAAAGCTCGAATCGACGCAAGGATCTCCGCGCGCTGCGCGAGCACACCCCGATCGGCAACAGGCTGCCACATAAAACTATTTACTGCTTGCGCGCCCCAGATACTCTCCTGTGCGGGTGTCGACGCGCACAACCTCACCTTCGGAAATGAATAGAGGTACTTTGACAACAGCACCCGTCGCCAGCGTGGCAGGCTTCGTACCACCTTGCGCTGTATCACCTTTGAGGCCCGGGTCAGTCTCAGTTATCACGAGTTCAACATGATTTGGCGGCGTGACGGACAGCGGGGACCCGTTGTAAAGGGTGACCACACAAGTGTCTTGTTCCTTAAGCCACTTATAGGTATCACCTACCGCCTTGGCATCGGCTTGAAACTGCTCATACGAGGTGGGATCCATAAAGTGCCAAAATTCGCCGTCTGAGTACAAGTATTCCATATCCTTGTCCATAACATCCGCGCCCTCGAGCGACTCCCCAGATTTAAACGTCCTGTCCCAGACCCGTCCAGTCATCAGGTTTTTCATCTTCACCCGATTAAAGGCCTGGCCCTTGCCAGGTTTGACGTACTCGTTTTCCAAAATGCTACACGGATCACCGTCTAACATGACTTTTAACCCATTGCGAAATTCGTTGGTAGAATAGCTGGCCATTTTTTTTCAAACCCTAGTTTTATTACCCACACAAAAAACAGCGCATGATACAACGATCAATCGCAACTTGGCAGGACCTAAGCTGGCAGGAAGAACTGGAACTGCTCGTTAAAACACCAAAGCAGCTTTTGGATTTGCTCGAACTCGGCGACGACTTGCTACCTGCCGCGGAGCGCGCGCACGCGGTTTTCCCTCTGCGCGTAACGCGTTCATTCATTGCACGCATGGAAAAAGGTAATAGTAACGACCCCCTTCTAAGGCAGGTCCTGCCGCTCCACGAAGAGCTGGATAACACAGCCAGTTACAGCAACGACCCGCTGAATGAAATTCATTTCAATGCCACAAAAGGCATCGTACACAAGTATCATGGCCGTGTGCTGATCGTCGCGGCAAGCCATTGTGCGATCAATTGCCGCTATTGCTTTCGCAGAACTTTTGATTACAGCGGCAACCGCATGAACAAAATGGATTGGCAGCACGTGTTCGACTATGTGCGCACGCACGATGAATTAAGCGAGGTAATCTTAAGTGGCGGTGATCCATTGGGCCTGCCCGACAGCACACTCCAATGGCTGATCACACAACTTGACGACATTCCGCATATCGAACGTATCCGCGTGCATACACGCTTTCCCATTGTTCTGCCAAAACGCGTCAGTGAAAACCTGGTGAGAATATTTACGAGTAGCCGGCTGCAACCCGTCTGGGTTATTCATTGTAACCACCCGCAAGAGATAGATTCAGAGGTTTCCAAGGCGATGCATTCAGCAGCCACCGCGGGCATAACGCTGCTCAACCAATCCGTACTGCTGCGCGGTGTTAATGACGCCGCTCCGACGCTTGTCGAACTCAGTAATAAACTGTTTCGCAATAGAGTTTTGCCATACTACCTCCACCTACTGGACAGGGTAACCGGGGCGCAACATTTTGACCTGCCAGAAGCTGAAGTGAAAAAAATTTATGCCAAAGCTCAGGCGAGTCTTTCCGGTTACTTGCTACCGAAGTTAGTCAAGGAAGTTCCAGGAGAACCAGCAAAGCGAATCGTCGCATAGCGGCAGGCCGAAACGAATTCTGACGCAGACAGAGAAAAACCATAAAGTGGCTATACTTTAACGAACCAGGTGTTGAACTTGAGCTGTGATTGTCGTTATCGCGTACCCACAGCTTGTTTATACCCATATTAAGCGCAGGGGTATCAACAGACCCACTAACGTAACTACAAAAATGAGTAAAATACGGAACAGGACACTGTGCAGCCCAACGAGCTAATCCTCCAGATACTTCTGCCCGAACAGACGCTGAAAAAGCTTTCATTTTGCTCAAGTAATAAGCCTCAACGCGTGGCGGAATGGGCGAGCCTGCTGCGCCCTACACAAATAGCGACAACCAGCGCAATGCTTTATCAGGCGCTTCCGGAACTCAATCAACTCGATACCAATATGCACGCGCGCTTTGACATGCTCGAAGCCCTGCGACCCTATGTTCAAGATACAATTTCCGGATTGAGCAAATCGTTTTTGCACCAGCCCATTTCACTGCCCCCAGAAGCGCAAAAAAGCGCCGTGATTGCCCAGGCATTGCAAAAACATATGGTCGATGGCTACCTGCTGTGCATTCGCGATACCGTGCTCGGCAAACGCACCAAGGGAAAACAAGACCCAAAATTCATCACCGCGCTACACCGGGCAATCACTGGCATCGGTTTTTTATTTTTACGCAGTTACCAAATCTACACGCAACCGCCAAAGGGCGTGTGGCAGACCCTGCACAATCTGTTTCAACTTGCTGATCAATACGAAGTCCTCGATCAACGTCTGCCAGATGATGTGCAGCGCTTAGCGAAGGTTTCGAGCATCCAATCAGCGTATTTACGAATTATTTTGCTGGCAACTGCGCGCCCGCACCAGCTTAGCCAAAACAACGTCGCTGCAATTTACGACGCGTTCGGTGAGTGGGCAGAACTATTGCGCTTTACGCTGGATCTCAGCGACGACCCCGATTGTTTTTTCTACGTAAATCTGCGCCGCGACGCAGGGCCACTCTATAAATCGCGAGTGGGAAGCGACGAACAGGATGACCTGCTGATCGAACTAAATTTTAAACAGCTGATGGGCCAGCTGACGAAACAATCGCGCGAATCATTGGACGAAATAAACAATAACGGCTTTACCCTATCCAAAGAAATCAGCACATCTTTGCTTGATCATTTACTCGACACTTGGGGCAATATTCCACAGCGCAAACACGATAGGCGCGAAGCACAGATGACAGCTGACATCGGCGTAGGACTGACCGATTGTCATTACTTTATCTGCAGTGGGCAGGACTTCGAAACTTTTTTACGCAGCTCTGCGAGTACGAGTGAAATTGAAAATGCATCGCGCGGCGGCTTTACACCGCGAGACGCATTTGCGTCGACATCTCAAAATTTCGACAAACCGGTTAACCGCGTCGAAGTGCAAAACATCAGCCAGAGCGGCTATTGTTTACTCTGGAAATCCAATGCGCCAATACGCGTTGAATCTGGAGATTTAGTTACGATAAAAGAATACGGTAAGCGCGTTTGGACTGTTGGTGTTGTTCGCTGGATTCGACAAAAAAAGCAGGCTTCGCAACTCGGCGTACAAGTACTCTCCGACAAAGCACAGCCCTATGCTATCGCACTCACTTACGACATGGGTGGCTATTCCGACTATATGCGCGCACTGTTTTTACCACAGTCACAATTTACCGACGACCCACCGACCCTGATTACCCCAAGTGCACCGTTTCAAGAGTACGATCGCGTGAGAATCCTCGACGGCAAAAAGACGCTTACCGCAAAATTAGACGAACGTATTTTTTCAACCGGATCTATTCAACAATTTAGTTTCCACGCGGTAGATTCTGCAACGGCGGACAAACATGGCAAATCAAGCGGCAAAGGCGGAGGTTGGGGGTAATTGTGATTAATGCGAGTAAACTCAGTGCATTTATGCGTTAAACTTAGCGTTTGTATCTGCTGGAGCTAATTTCAACCCAATGCAATCTTCGACTATACGCCTACTAATCCTCAACGATTCGCAATCTGAAGCTGAGCGCCTTATTAGTATGCTGCAAAACGCAGGCAGATCTGTGCGCGCCACACATGTCGACAACGAAGATGCCCTGAATAAGTTGCTGCAGGAACGCATTTGGGATCTTATGATAGCTATGGAAACCATGGAGAATTTGGACCCTCCAACTGCTCAAAAGCAAATTCGCCGACAAAATAAAGACATTCCGCTGATTTTACTGACAACGCGCGAAGGATCTCAACCCTGCGTTGAAGGCATTAAGCTTGGCGCCAGAGATGTTGTGCGCCTTGATGAAGATCAGCACTTGCTGTTGGTTATCGACCGGGAACTGCAAAACCGTGTCGAACGCGATACGCGCAGGGCATCTGAACGCAGATTTAATGATATTGCCCAGCGTAACCAGCAACTGCTAGATAGTTCGCGCGACGCTATTGCGTTTGTGCAGGACGGCATGTTTCTCTATGCCAACGATTCGTTTGCCGAGTTGCTCAACTATGAAGACCGTGAAGACCTGGAGTGCCTGCCAGTCATCGACATTGTTAAACAGAGCGACCACGAAAAACTCAAAACTTTTTTGAAGAATTTCATGTTAAAAGCGAGCGAAACCGAAACGCGCGAGCTCGCGCTGTCGCTGGTGCAAAACGACGGCACAAATAAAAATATCAATTTTGAAGTTCACAAAGCGATTTTTGACGAAGAAAGCTGCATTCAACTTTTATTTCAGAATCGCAGTGCCGATGCAGAAGAACTGGAAGCCCAGATAGAGGAGATTAAAACTCAAGATTCCGTTACCGGACTCTTTAACAAGTCCTATTTAATTCAATGCCTAAATGAGCTTATTTCAACAGCGGTGGAAAAGAAATACAGTAGCGCGCTTTTCCATATCGGCATCGACGACCTGCAAAACATTGTCTCTGAAAAACTCGGGGTAGCTGCTATTGACAGTACGCTTGCGGCAATAGCTAAATTCACCCAATCCAAAGTTAAAAAAACAGATATTCTGTGTCGCTATGGCGATGATTCATTTATTTTGGTCACACCGAAAATCAACGCAATTCAAGCTCAGGAACGCGGCCAGGCACTGGGTAAATTGCTGCGCGATAATATCGTTGAAGTCGAAGGCATGACGCTCCACTTTAATTACCACATCGGCATATCCCTGATTAACGAAACCAGTTCCAGCATTGATGTACCGATCGATCACTCTATTCAAGCCCTGGAACAGGCGCGCAAGGAAAGTTTATCCAACCCCGAAGTCGTCGCACACCTTTACGAACCAGATGTGGAAGAAGACCCCGAGCGCAATATCTTAAAATCGGTACAAAACGCG
The DNA here is from genome assembly GCA_028281575.1 of Cellvibrionaceae bacterium. Lineage (GTDB taxonomy): Bacteria > Pseudomonadota > Gammaproteobacteria > Pseudomonadales > Cellvibrionaceae > Agaribacterium. The sequence goes on along the minus strand of JANQJP010000027.1, from coordinate 77,634 downwards.
CTGGACACAGGTAGATTCAAATTACTCTTTCAACCCATTCTGAGTTTGCGCGGCGCGGAACACGAGCACTACGAAGTACTTCTGCGCATGATCGGCGAGGAAGACGAAGAAGTATCGCCAAAAGAATTTTTGTCAGAAGCCGCCACTATTGGTGCAACAACAAAAATCGATCGCTGGGTCATTCTGGAGGCGACAAAAACACTGGCGGCACACCGTAAATCGGGCAACGAAACACGTCTAATTATTCACTTGAGCAAGGAATCAATGATGGATGACAGCCTTGCTCCCTGGCTCAACGTCGTGTTTAAAGCAGCTGAACTACCAAGTGATGCGATTATATTTCAGTTAAACGAAGTCGAGATTAATGATCATTTAATTGACGCTCGCAGATTTACAAAAGCACTATACGATATCGGTTGCGGTGTCAGTGTAAATCACTTCGGCTGCGTGCTAAATCATTTTAAAACACTCGATGAAATTTCCTGCGATTACATTAAAATTGACGGTTCATTTACGCAGGACATTCAAAACAATGACGAAGGAATCAAGGCACTTAATGATGTTGTGAGCCAGTTGCATCAAAAGGGGAAGATTACCATCGTTCCCTTTGTAGAAAGTGCGAGCCTGCTTTCAAAATTATGGCAATCGGGCGTGCACTATATTCAGGGTTATTATTTGCAGGGACCTACTGCAAAAATGGATTATGATTTTGATATGGAAAGTTAAGACCTTAATTCTTCGTGCTTAATTTCTCTGTCCCTAAACCCCATCAAATATAAGATTGCGTCCAGACCCAAAGTTGATATTGCCTGCTCTGCTTCTGCACGCACGACAGGTTTGGCTCTAAAGGCAATACCCAGGCCCGCAATACTGAGCATAGGTAAATCGTTTGCGCCGTCACCAACAGCAACGACTTGCTCCAAGCTAATTTTTTCGCGCTCTGCAAGTTCTCTTAACAATTCGGCTTTACGTTGACCATCGACAATATCACCCGCAACTTCACCAGTAACTTTTCCGTTAACAATATCGAGTTCGTTGGCAAATACATAGTCTATTCCAAGGCGCTGTTTTAAATATTGGCCAAAATAAGTAAACCCTCCGGAAAGAATGGCTGTTTTATAGCCGAGCTTTCGTAAGGTTTCGATCAATCTTTCCGCACCTTCCGTGATGGGTAACTGTGCGGCAATTTCAGCGAGTACCGATTCATCCAACCCTTCGAGCAAGCGCACACGTTCGGCGAAGCTCTGTTTAAAATCCAGCTCCCCACGCATCGCCGCTTCGGTGATCGACGCAACCTGCTCGCCAACACCCGCCGCTTTAGCAAGTTCATCGATAACTTCCGCTTCAATCAACGTAGAATCCATATCAAGACACACTAACCTGCGCGTGCGCCGGTACATATTGTCTTCCTGAAACGCGATATCTACATCCAATGCAGACGCCAAATCTGCAAACTTCGCCCGCAGCGCACTGATATCCTCAACATAACCTCGCGCGGAAAATTCAACGCAGGCGGTCGCTGACCCCGGCCCATTGAGCGCAACCCTGCCCGTAAGGCGGCTAATGTTGTCAATATTGAGTCCACTACCCGAGATAATATCTGTCAACGCACTAATTTGCTCTGCCGTAATCTGGCGCGCCAGCAAGGTAATAATGTGCCGCGGTTTGCCTTGCAAACCGACCCAGTCAGCATAGTTTTTTTCATCAATAGGCTGGAAGCGCACCTGTATCTCTAGTTCATGCGCCTTGTAGAGAACCTGTTTAACCAAATCTGAAGCATTAGCGCCGTCAGGAATTTCTACGAGCATACCCAGGGATAAGTTCTCGTGAATAACCGCTTGACCAATATCCAAAATATTGGCGTCACTGACGGCAAGGATCTTAGAAATATTGGATGTTACGGCGGGTTTATCGCTACCAAAAAGCGTAATTAGTATCAGTTCGCGCACATTCACCACTTCAAATTGTGACTCGAGTGAGCCATTATAGCGAATTATAGTTTACAAGCGGTGCCGGCTTTCTCGTGTATACACTTTTCCCTGCGCGCTGCCCCACAATTCACATATTGCTCAGATAGCAGGCTCTTGGCTTGATTAAATTCGTCGCCCCACTTTCCCGGAAAGCCACTTTTTTTATTGGCGTAACTGTCGGCATTTTGCTCCTTTATCTTCTTCTACTTCGCAGCGCTGACAAACTTATTGATCAGCAAAATAGTACCTACGGCCAATCGCTGGCCAATGCCGCGGCGCGCGAATCCGTCGAAGACCTTTTTCACCAAGATCTGGTTAGCATGCGTGCGAATTTGCAATCGGTGGTCGACAACCCCGGCGTGCTCACTGCAACAATTTACGATGTTGAAAACAATCTGGTTGTGCAAGCCGGAAAGAGCCAACCGGAAGGCATCGACTTCAGCGCACCCATTACCATCCACGAAAGCCTTGCAGGCTACGTCACAATTAAGTTAAACCCTGAGACCTGGCCGGCCGGACGGCCTATGCAACTCGTTCAAATCATCGTTTTTTCGTGTATCGCTCTCGCTGCCCTTTTTATCTATATGAGCAAAAGCATCCAATGGGAAGGAATAGCTCTACCAGATAAGTGGCGATTTTTGGCTCGCCCTCCGAACGCCGGCACCGAAGACGATATCACTCAAGATGAAAACGAGCCGCACTCAGAAGCTAACGAAATCTCTGTGCGTAACAAAGCCTATGTGGCTCTATGTATCAAAAACATTGGCACACTTCAGCAACAACTTAACGGCAGCGCATTTCGAAATACCTTCAACCTTGTTGAAGAGATGATCGAAGCAATTATGCATCTCTACGGCGCTGACGATTGGCGATGGCACAATGATCGCTACCTCATCGAATTCCAGACAGAAGGCGAAAACAACCAAGCGCTGTTCAACGCCGCTTGTGCTGCCCAATTGATGCTAGACCTTTGCGGCATTATCAATAGGGTACCCTTGGATTTATCGGCCCAAATTGCACTTCACCGCAATGATCTCACTGAAACTGCCATGCCCTTTGTGGGCCTGGCAGTCGACAGACTGGCAGCAGACGCGGACTGCTTGAAACCAAAAGTTGAGTACCTTGACCTGGGTGAAGAAGCACCATCACGCCTACTGATTAAGCATTTTGTTGGTCCGTACAACGACCTGTTGCAAAAGCAAATGGAACAAATTCGCCCCGTGTGATTCTAAGCATAAATATCGATCAGCTCACATCCACATAGCTCGAAACCGCTGATACACTGCGTGGCACCATACCTAACAAGTGATTTGTCATTTAACATTCACAATTGAGCTTTATCTTCATGGCACGAAGGGCGGATGCAAGCACAATAATTTGTGCCGCGCCACGTGACGAGGTAAAACCAGACGCGAACCCACACTTGCGTGAGTATCGGTCGAAGGAAAAAGAATGATAAATATTGAAAAAGCTGTGGAAGGCAAATTTCCCGGCTTTGCCAATCAACCGCATATGATTCGTCGACCGACGATATCGCTGCTACGCCGCCTGATTCACGAGGAAGAAATCAACCGCTTTCTCTACAAAAACCGGGAAGTTAAAGGCTTCGCGTTTATTGATCGCGTATTTCGCTATTTCGACTTTGACTACCATGTAAGCGCCGAAGATCGGCTTAACATTCCCGCACTCGGGCGTGTGGTTATATTTGCCAACCATCCAATTGGCTCACTCGATGGACTCGCAATTTTGCGCCTCGTTGGCGAAATTCGACCTGACGTTCGTATCGTGGCCAACGACATGCTCGCGCATATCGACGCCGTCAAAGACTTGATTGTTCCACTGGACAATATGACGGGTGGCAGCCCCCGGCGCGCTTACAAGCGTGTTTTGGCGGCGCTTGAAAACGAAGAAGCCATTATTATTTTTCCGGCAGGTGAAGTCTCAAGAGCACGCCCCACAGGGATAAAAGATACGCGTTGGATGCCCGGTTTTCTCAACTTCGCACGCCGCGCCAACACCCCCCTGTTGCCCATCCATATTCGCGCCAAAAACTCCCTGCTTTTTTACGGCGCTTCTATGGTTTACAAACCTCTCGGCACCGCGTTATTAGCGCACGAGATGTTTAATCAAGCCTCACGCACAATCCAATTCAGCGTCGGCGAACCCATACCTGTGCACAGTCTCGCGTCGGAAACAGTGCACGACCGCACTTTGGTAAAACGCCTCAAGCAGCACTTATATAAAATTGGCAGACGCAAACGCCACCCGATTTTCGAAACCGAAAAAACCATTGCACACCCCCAGGACCCCGCAGAGATTGAGACCGAACTGGATGCTGCCGAATGCCTGGGGGAAACCCGTGACGGCAACAAAATTTATCTCGCTCGTTGTAACCAGGAGTCCCCGCTGCTCAAAGATATTGGCCGACTGCGCGAACTCGCGTTTCGCAAAGTTGGCGAAGGCACAGGCAGGTCAATGGATACAGATGACTACGACTTACATTATTTGCATTTAGTACTGTGGGACACTGTCAACCGTCAGGTAGCGGGCGCCTACCGCCTGGGTGACGGCAAAAGAATTCTGCACGACCTCGGAGAAGAGGGCTTTTATACACGTTCCCTGTATTTATTTAAGCCAGAATTTGAATCCTACTTGGGCCAGGCAATTGAATTGGGTCGCAGCTTTGTCAACCCAGACTATTGGGGCAAAGCAAGCCTGGATTACCTGTGGCAAGGCCTGGGAGCCTATCTCGCACACCGCCCCGATGTACGCTACCTGATTGGGCCGGTAAGCATGAGCGCACATTACCCTAAGGAACTTATGGATACGCTGGCGTACTTCTATCGCCGCTATCACGCATGCGAAAAAGAGTTAGCAAGTGCGTATCAACCCTATCTTTTAGACGCGCAAACAATCGCCGAACTCGATGCAGAATTTGGTGAATTTGATCGCGACACCGCCTTCGACTTTATGCAGCAAAAATTCTTGCAGCACGACCATAAATTACCGGTACTATTTAAACAGTACACGGCATTATTTGAAGAGGGCGGCTTCCAATCCATTGTATTTAGCGTAGACCCCGACTTTGGCGATTGCCTCGACGGCCTGTGCATGTGTGATTTATACAAACTCAAAGCGAGTAAACGCAAACGCTACATTTCTGAATAGCTGTTTTTTAGTTTATTTTTTTCCTATCATTTCCTTTGTCTTTTGCTTTTTATTCGTGCTTTTCTTTAATAGCACGTATGTCGCACCGTAACCGCCATGATGCTTTTGCGTGGTGTGAAAGGCAAGCACTTCCTTAATTTGCGGTAACCAGTGAGCAACGCAGCTTTTAAGTAACGCGGGGGTTTCTCTACCCTCACCTTTGCCGTGAGTAATAAGTGCTGAACGAACATCATTTTCGAGACAATCCTGAATAAAACGATGCAGTGCTATTCGCGCTTGCTCCATAGTTAGGCGATGCAGGTCGAGTACTGCATCGATACTGTATTTACCGAGCCGCAAGTTTTTATAGACGCCATGCTGAACCCCCGGCCGTTGAAAAGCGAGAAGGTCCATCGGCTGTAGCAGAGTCATCGTTTGCGATTCTAAAGGGTCGTTTTCCTGTGCCGTAAATTCTTCGGCATTTTTCTGGCGTATCGCAGCGCTGGCATCTTTAACGTCAGATTTATCGAGACTTACGCGTTTTTCTGTATTTAACCGCTGAATATGTTCAGCGTCTTCACCAAGCAAAGCATTGAAATCTTCATCGGACATCGTAACTCACACCAGGCGATAACAAGGAATATATTCCCTCGTTGGAATTTTCATTCGTTTTTGCGCAACAAAAGATTCAAGCAACTGTGCCAGCGGTTGCATAATACTGGGATCACCCGAAATTTCATAAGGCCCTTTTTCTTCGATAGCGCGAATGCCATGTTCTTTTACATTACCATCGACAATACCCGAAAATGCTTTGCGTAAATTTATTGCGAGATCATAAGCGGACTGCGCCTTGGATAAATTTAACGCCGCCATATTTTCATGTGTAGGCTTAAATGGAACCTGCGACTCCTTTTCAATATTAAGCACCCAGTTAAAATAATAGGCGTCCTGAGTTGAGCGACGATAGTTCTGCACGACCTGCATATGCGAACGCATTTTCTGTGCAACAAGCGCAGGATCATTAATAATAATTTCGTAAAGTCTGCGCGCCTCTTCTCCAAGAGTGGCCCGAATAAATGCATCAATTTGCTCAAAATAGGCCGCAGAACTTTGTGGACCGGTAAAAATAAGTGGAAAGGGGATAGAAACATTTTTAGGATTTAGAAGAATGCCTAAAACATACAGTATCTCCTCAGCGGTACCGACACCACCGGGAAATACGACGACACCATGTCCCACGCGAACAAACGCTTCGAGGCGTTTCTCGATATCCGGCATTATCACTAATTTATTCACAATTGGGTTTGGCGATTCTGCAGCGATAATCCCGGGTTCGGTAATACCGATATAGTGGCCGCGATGACGTTGCTTTGCATGCGCAATCGCAGCACCTTTCATAGGTCCTTTCATCGCGCCGGGACCACAGCCGGTACAAATATCCAAGCCACGCAAGCCGAGTTGGTAACCGACCTCTTTGGTATAGTCATATTCCACTTCGTTAATGGAGTGTCCGCCCCAGCAAACAACTAATTTGGCCTGGGCATTACTCTTTAATAAACCCGCATTACGCACGATATGAAATACCGCGTTAGTAATACCCTGCGAAGCATTAAAATCTATTTCACGGTTTTCTTTTAATTCATTGTTGATATAAACAATATCGCGCAACACCGAAAACAAGTGCTCTTGAATACCAACAATCATTTTTTCGTCGACAAATGCACTGGACGGCGCGTGAGCAATATCCAACTTGATGCCACGTTCCTGTTCAATCACGCGAATCGAAAACTCGCGAAACAATTCAAGCACTTCTTTCGTGCTGTCAGTCTGAGAACCCGTATTGAGTACCGCAAGAGAACAGCGGCGAAACGTCTCGTAAATTTCGCCCTCGTTGGCATCCATCAATTTGGAAACTTCGAGTTGAGAAAGCACTTCCAACGCTTGCTCGGGCACCACCCTCGCAGAAATTCTATCACTCACCTAAAGGGCGCTCCGATGTATTTTGAAGAAAAATAGAAAGCCCGACGCCAGCGAACAAAGATGCTCACGCCACGATGTTTTAAGTATAAGCCACTTACACACGAGATGGCTTGAATTGCTTATTTCGCGATTAAAAAGAGAAAACTTAAGGCACCGCCGAATAATGCAAAGATACCCACTGCCGTCCCGCTAACTCGGAGAGGCGTGGATTGGGTGCTTGCACTAAAGCGCCTTTACCAGCAGGCGCCCGCCATGGATGGCGGGTGTTAGAACAACGCAGGAGCAGTTGTCGAGATGCTGGTGCAGAGCCTACATGGACGTATTCACGGCGTGCCTCTAGTGCAAGTGCGCAATTCATGTCTCGTGCCCAGCTTAAACAACGCAACCCTTTTAGGTACACATATTTCGGCAGCAACACAAAAAGCTAATGAAACAATACCCTAAGTATTTAACCTGTGCTCAATAAGATTATCGACCACAGAAGGGTCAGCCAAAGTCGACGTATCGCCCAAATTATCAAGCTCGTTTGCCGCGATCTTACGCAAAATCCGTCGCATAATTTTGCCCGACCGGGTTTTTGGCAAACCGGGGGCAAAATGCAATAAATCGGGTTTTGCTATCGCGCCTATTTCGCGCTTACATAAATCGAGCAGTCCCGCTTGCAGATCGCCTGTGGGTTCGGCACCGGACATTAACATGACATAAGCGTAGATGCCCTGGCCTTTAATTTCGTGTGGGTAGCCAACCACAGCAGCCTCCGCAACCTGCGGGTGCAATACCAGAGCGCTCTCGATCTCCGCTGTGCCCATGCGGTGCCCCGAAACATTCAGCACGTCATCCATACGCCCGGTAATCCAGTAGTAACCGTCCGCGTCTCTGCGCGCGCCATCGCCGGTAAAATAATAACCAGGATAGGTACTGAAATACGTGTCAATAAGGCGTTGATGGTCACCAAAGACCGAGCGTATTTGGCTGGGCCAGGCGTGCGTTATAACCAGAGCACCTTCTGCCTCACCTTCCAGCTCCTCTCCTTCGGGTCCCAATATCGCAGGCTGTACACCAAAAAATGGCAAGGTCGCTGAACCAGGCTTCAAGTCGGTCGCACCGGGCAGGGGTGTCAACATATGTGCCCCGGTCTCAGTCTGCCACCAGGTATCAACAATGGGACACGCACTGTTGCCAACCACCTCGAAATACCAGAGCCACGCCTCTGGGTTAATCGGTTCGCCCACCGTGCCCAGGATACGCAGACTGTCTCGCCTAGTGCTCTCCAACCATGTATCACCCTGCCCCATAAGCGCCCTGATCGCCGTCGGCGCTGTGTAAAATGAAGCGACCTTGTGCTTGTCACAAACCTGCCAACAGCGTGAGGCGTCGGGATAGTTGGGCACACCTTCAAACATCAGGGTGGTCGCGCCATTCGCAAGCGGTCCGTAAACGATATAGCTGTGTCCTGTCACCCAGCCAACATCTGCTGTGCACCAGTACACTTCACCGTCGCGGTAATCAAAGACATATTTATGTGTCATTGCCGCTTGCAGTAAATACCCCGCAGTAGTGTGCAAAACACCTTTAGGTTTGCCTGTGGAGCCAGAGGTATAGAGGATGAAAAGTGGGTCCTCGGCATCCATGTCTTCTGGATCACAGCTGGCCGCCTGACCATCAACTGCATCGTGATACCAGAGGTCACGATCGCCGTTCCAGGAAATTTCTGTGCCCGTGCGTTTAACAATAAAGACGGAGTGTACATTGGGGCAGCTTGCGAGCGCACGATCAACATTGGCTTTTAATGGAATGTGCTTACCACCGCGTACCCCCTCATCCGCGGTAATCACCGTTTGGCAATCGGAATCTAAAATTCTATCTTTGAGCGCTTCGGGAGAAAAACCGCCAAAAACAACGGAGTGCACAGCACCAACCCGCGTACACGCGAGCATGGCGTAGGCCGCTTCGGGAATCATTGGCATATAAATGCATACGCGATCGCCTTTTTTAATGCCCCGCTGTTTTAACGCATTGGCGAGTCGACATACATGACCGTGTAATTCCGCATAGCTAATATGCTTGTCATCCGCCGGGTCGTCACCTTCCCAAATAATCGCTGTTTGCTCAGCGCGATCACGCAGATGTCGGTCCACGCAGTTGTAGCTGACGTTTAATTTGGCGCCACTAAACCAAGCGGCTTCCCCCTTGTGGAAATCAAACTCGCATACCGAGGACCAGGGTGAACGCCAATCTAAAAATTGCTGCGCTTGTTCTGCCCAAAACCCGTCAGGGTTTGTAATTGAACGTTGATACATTTCTTCATATTTGTGTTTAGAAATGTGCGCGCTTTCGGCCAACTTGGTGGACACTGGATAAACAGGATCTATCGCCACAATATTTCTCCACAGGTCTTTTATTATTTTTGCCTCACTGGCCTTTTCGCCAGCGAGCACGTTATCTTAAAACGAATCGCTTGAACTGTATTTAATTTCGATCAAAAAGCTGAGAGACGCTGAAAAATTATACTGTGTTTTATCTTGGGGAAAGATGAATGCGATCAGGCAACTTGTGTAGGAATAGTATTCGAGGTTCTTTCAACGCGGTTGTCTTCATCGAGATACACGAGTCTCGGTTTAAACTGCGCGGCTTCCTCTTCAGAGAACTGACCGTATGCGGCAATAATGACACGATCACCCACTTGCACTTTTCGAGCAGCGGCACCGTTCATAGAGATGGTGCGCGATCCCGCTTCAGCCAAAATAACATAGGTGCTAAACCGCTCGCCATTATCGACATTGTAGATGTCTATTTGTTCAAACTCCCTAAGACCGGCAAGCTTTACCAGCTCTTCATCGATAGCACAGGAACCGTCGTACCAAAGTTCTGCCTGCGTCACCCGCGCCATGTGCAATTTGCCTTTCAACATTGTTAACTGCATGTTTACTACCTCATCAAAACTTCGTATTAAACATCATCAAGTGCGATCGAAACATTGTCGATAAGACGCGCTTTCTCTGTGTACATTGCACCTAAAACGGTGAGTTCATTGTCGTCATCTGCAGCGGGCTCCAAACTGCGGCTTTCACAGATTCGGATATAGTCAACGTTAAACCCCGCAGCTCTAATCTGCTCCGCCGCCTCAGCCTCAAGCGCTTTAAATGCTCTATTTCCATCGTATAGCTTAGCGCGAATCCACTCTAAACTCCGATGCAGCTGATTCGCCTTAGGCCGCTCGCCCGGCGCAATAAAACTGTTCCTTGAGCTCATCGCCAACCCATCATCTTCGCGCTCAATATCAGCACCGACAATTTTAACAGGCACACATAGATCTTCTACCATGCGACGAATGATGGCCAATTGCTGAAAGTCCTTCCTGCCAAATACAGCGACATCGGGTTGCACGACATTAAATAGCTTGGCAACCACCGTGGTCACGCCTTCAAAGTGACCTGGCCTACTGGCACCACAGAGTATGTCTGACATTGTCGGCACGATAACCCGCGCCTGTTCATCCATCCCATTTGGGTAGATTTCCTGCTCATCGGGGCAGAACAAAACATCGCAGGGTACTGTTTCCAATTTCTGGATATCCTGCTCCAACGTGCGTGGATAGCGATCCCAATCTTCGTTCAAACCAAACTGCATACGGTTAACAAAGATACTTGCAACGACAGCATCACAGTGCTCAGCAGCCAAGCGCACGAGCGCTAGATGGCCCCGATGCAAGTTTCCCATCGTCGGCACAAAACCTATCTTTGCACCGTTTGCGCGCGCCGAAGAAATGGCCTCACGGACACTCTGACAGTGGTGGAATATCTGCATCTCAGGACCTGTGCAATTGAAAGGCGGCGAGTTTACATGCTGCCTATTGCGTGTTCAAGATTTGATCGAAGACGGCGGATGGGCTTATTCAGACTGACCTTGATACTCAAACGCCAAGTTGTCGAAACGTGTAAACTTGCCCAGCCATGCCGCTTTGACCGTTCCGGTTTCACCGTTGCGCTGCTTGCCGATAATGATCTCTGCCATACCTTTGTCGGGGCTATCCTCGTTGTAGTATTCATCGCGGTAGATAAACAGGATCACATCAGCATCCTGCTCAATCGCTCCAGATTCACGTAAGTCTGAGTTCATAGGCCTTTTATTCGGCCGCTGCTCAACCCCCCGGTTGAGCTGCGACAGCGCAATAACAGGGCAATTGTACTCACGCGCCATGGCTTTCATTGACCGCGAAATCTCGGATATTTCCTGAGTGCGTCCCTCGGTGAAACCGGAAAGCGACATCAGTTGCAGGTAATCGACCATGATGAGTGCCGGCTCCCCATGCTCGCGTGCAATGCGGCGAACTCGAGCACGCATTTCGCTCGGTGTGATACCTGAAGTGTCGTCGATAAATAACTTTTTATCTTTGAGTTTTCGTACAGCGAGATCCAACTTTGGCCAGTCATCCTCGCTTAATTTGCCAGACCTCATACCACTTTGATCAATACGGCCCAGTGACGACATCATCCGCATAACGAGTGAATCGGCGGGCATCTCTAAACTAAAAACCAAAACGGGCTTCGCCTGCGCCATCAACGCAGCTTCGACAAAATTTAAGGCCAGCGCGGTTTTCCCCATTGAAGGTCGGGCCGCTAAAACGATAAGCTCACCTGGCTGCCAACCCGACGTCTTTTCATTCAAGTCGTTAAGGCCCGTCGCCAAGCCGGTAATGTCTTGCTGGTTCTTGGTCCGCTCATCAATTTTTTGCAGCGTCTCTTTCAACAGCGCGTTCACATCCTCGAACCCACCGTCTTTCGGCCGCCCCTCGGCGACCTCGAGAAAGCGCCGCTCCGCTAACTGCAACACGTCTTCCGCGCTTAAACCAGAGGGGTTATAACCGGCACGCGTGACTTCGGTAGCCGTGGATATAATCTGCCGGAACGTTGCATTTTCCCGAACAATTTTCGCGTAGGCGGCAACGTTCTCGCTACCGGGAACCCCCGTTGCAAGGTCGGATAAATATTCCAAACCGCCAACACTTTCTAACTCTTCGCGCTGGCTCAGCGCCTCGGAAACGGTAATGACATCTATAGGCGCATCAGTTTCGATCAACGCAACCATGACCGCGAAGATCTGTTGATGGGCTTGCTTGAAAAAATCTGACTCGCCGAGAAGCTCAGCAACGGCGTCAAAGTGCACTGGATTGTGCATTAGACCACCGAGTACAGACTGTTCCGCTTCCATGGAAAAAGGAAGCTTGGTCTCCTCAAGCACTGGCGGTTCGCTGGAGGGGAGGGCGATGGGATCGGCTTCAGGCATAGATTTAGAAAAACAAATTAGGCGCCGAAACTACATTAGTAGCTCTGACACCTAACTGCGATAAGACCCTAGGATAACGTCCAGGAATCTTAGATGAGGCTCGCCGGACAAGCAACACCACCCGGCGGCATAAAGCACTTATTCTGCTTCGACGATAACGTCCACTTGCTGAGTGACTTCGACATGCAGCTGAATGTCGATCTGATACTCGCCAATTTCGCGCAAAGTACCCTCAGGCAGTTTTACTTCTGACTTGCTCACGTCAACACCCGCTGCGGTAATAGCTTCAGCGATGTCACGCGCGCCAATTGAGCCGAAAAGCTTGCCTTCTTCACCGGCATTCGCCTGGATCAACACTTTTACATCTTCAAGCTGCCCGGCACGCGCTTGAGCAGCAATTTTCTTATCTGCAGCTGCGGCTTCGAGTTCGGCTCTGCGTGCCTCAAACTCGGCAACATTAGCATCTGTCGCGGGAATAGCTTTACCTTGGGGGATCAAAAAGTTGCGACCGAAGCCTGCTTTTACATTGACCTTGTCTCCGACGGTACCTAACTTACCGACTTTATCTAGAAGTATGACTTCCATAAGGTTTTCCTCTATTACTCAGTCATGTGACTGATCAATTTTCAATTTCTTTCTCACGTCTACCACTGAATCTTGCAGCGCCAGCGCCATTAAAACCAAGCCGCTAAACGGCGAAACCAGTACCAAAGCCGCATATAGCGCGACCGCTGCGGGTACGCCAAGCGCAAACCGTGCAATGAGCCAATGCGCCATACCAAGCCCTGCAAAAAACAGCGGCAAACCAAAGAGAGCACTCCAAAATAGAAACTGGTCTCCAAGGCTATAAAAATAGGCCACCGCAACCACACTGAGCGCGCTTATCCACACGGGCAGCCTCAGTGCGTGGAACTCTTGTTTAAAGCCACCCGGGTTATACAAAAGCGCTTGCCACCAACGGGCAACGAGCAAACCGAGTATCGCGCTAATACCAATACCATAGGCAATCATGCCTGCGGCCTTTGGCACGGTCCATACACCAATAAACTGCGCGACAACCTCGCTGTTTTCGTCATTTGCCGCCTGAGAAAGCTCTGCAAAAAATGCAGCAATATCATCAGCTACCGTATTAGCAACACCGACAATAAGCAGCGAGGCCAACGCTGCACCGCAAACGGCTACAAGTATGGCCGTTGACCACGACACGCTGTATCGCAGACTGCAACAGGCGAGATAACCGACGAAAAACCCCGCTACGCTTGCAAACGCCAAAGGCTCTGGCACATAACCAAGCCATAACGTGGCAAAGGCCGGCAGGCTAGCCCACAAGGTAACAATAAGACCCTGCTGCCAACCCAGCCTCAATGTAACGAGGCCCAGCGCGCCCTGCGACATTAGCGCCAACAACCCAAAAATGCCATTCAATACAAATGAGGCGCCGCTTCCTATTAAAACAACGCCTATGGCCTGAAAACGGCCACGCATTACGAATTCAGCAAGTGCCTTAAACATACGTTGTGTTCTCGGCCACTCTAATAAAACTTAACTATTGATCGTGTGCGTCTGTATAAGGCAGCAAAGCGATATAGCGCGCGCGCTTAATAGCTGTTGCTAACTGACGCTGATACTTGGCTTTGGTTCCAGTAATACGGCTTGGAACAATTTTACCTGTTTCAGAAATATAGGCTTTCAAAGTATCCAAGTCTTTGTAATCAATTTGTTTAACGCCTTCTGCGGAAAAACGACAGAACTTACGACGGCGAAAAAAACGAGCCATGTCTATTCTCCCTCTACACTATCAGTGATTTCTTCATCGACATCACCTGAATCATTATCTTCTTCCAGGTTTTCATCAACATCTTGGCTGCGTTGCTCCACACGATTTTTGCGCTCACGGCTTTCTTTTTCCGCTTTCATAATCGGCGATTCTTCGGTCACCGCTTCATCTAAGCGCACGACCAAATGACGCAATACGGCATCGTTGTAGCGAAAGTTTGTGGTGAGCTCCTCTAACGCTTCGTTAGAAGTTTCACAGTTAATCAGGATGTAATGAGCTTTATGAATTTTATTGATGGAGTACGCCAAATGACGTCGTCCCCAATCCTCCAGACGATGGATCTTACCGCCGTCTTTGGTGATGGTTTCACTATAGCGTTCGACCATACCAGGTACCTGCTCGCTCTGGTCAGGGTGGACCAGAAACACGATTTCGTAGTGACGCATGTGGTCTCCTTACGGGTTTCAAGCTTCCCGTGCGACTACGGTGAAGCAAGGAGTTTAAAATTCCGACTGGGGCATCCAGAAGGGCGGCGTATTCTATTTGGGATGCGGTTAAATTGCAACCGCCCCCAGAACTGCGGAACATAGCGGCTTTCAAACACTTACGACGTGGCTTTGGTCCAGTGTACCCTTAGCGAATGCGTCGATATTATTGATAGTTGTGATGGCAATTGCCGCAAGCGCTTCCTTACTAAAGAAAGCTTGATGCCCGGTGACAACAACATTAGGGAACGTAAGCAGACGCGCAAAAATATCATCCGTAATTACCCGGTTTGAATAATCCTCAAAAAACAGGCCCGCCTCCTCTTCGTAGACATCCAACCCCAGGTAACCGATCTTGCCGACTTTAAGCGCTTCAATCACCGCCTTAGTGTCCACGAGGCCGCCACGACTGGTGTTAATGAGCATAACGCCACTTTTCATCGCAGCGATCGATTCATCGTTAATGATGTGATAAGTCGGCGGAATTAACGGACAGTGAAGCGATATAATGTCGCTATGGGACCAAAAGTCCTCCAGGCCCACGTAATGACCAACACGCGCAAAGGTTTTATTTTCCTTTGGATCGTAACCAATAACCTGGCAACCAAAGCCCCGCATAATATTGGCAAAAGCGACACCTATCGCGCCGGTCCCGAGCACACCAACAGTTTTACCGTGTAACTCAAACCCCTCTAAACCCATCAGCGAATAGTCATTTTCTCTGATCCGGTTAAATGCGCGATGAATATTGCGATTCAAATTCATAATCAGCGCAACCGCGTGCTCTGCAACTGTATATGGAGAATATTCAGGCACGCGACAAACAACAATATTTGCTTTTTTTGCCGCTTCCAGATCGATGTTGTTGTAACCAGCGCAACGCAGAGCAACTAGTTTGACGCCAGACTTAGCGAGCCGCTTGATCACCTTTTCATTAAGAATATCGTTAACAAAACAGCACACCGCGTCAAACTTCTTGACCATCGGGGCCGTGTCTTCGTTCAATTGCGGCGCAAAAAAAGTTAACTCATGACGCGCGCGGTTATGTGCGGCGAGATACTCCTTGTCATAAGGTTTCGCGCTAAAGACGGCTACACGCATTTGCCTTTTCTCTCGGTCTATAGGTTTTGTCGCACCACTTCAAACAATACTACGCCAGTTGCTACAGACACATTAAGGCTCGATACTTCGCCGAGCATGGGTATTTTTACGAGTTCGTCGCAACATTCTTTTGTCAATCTTCGCATGCCCTTGCCCTCAGCACCGACAACAATGACTCTCGGCCCACGAAGATCAGCACTGAATAACGCTTGTTGCGCTTCCCCTGCGGTTCCGGTCACCCACAAACCGAGTTCCTGAAGTTTTTTTAAGCACCGAGCCAGGTTGGTAACACTGATTAATGGAACCGTATCCGCAGCTCCGGACGCAACCTTGCGCGCAACATCTGTCAAACTCGCAGAATTGTCTTTGGGAACAACCAAAGCGTTCACCCCCACCGCATCGGCAGTGCGCAAACACGCGCCTAAGTTGTGCGGATCGGTCACACCGTCCAGAACAAGTATTAACGGAGTACCCGAAGCGTTGGCGACAAGTTTATACAAATCCGTTTCGTCATACGCTTTCATTGGCACAACATCGGCGACAACACCCTGATGCCGGCCTTCGCATAACTCATCGAGCTGCGCCCGATCCATCACCTGTATCGAAATATGTTCCTTCGCCAACAGCGCATCTAACTGTTGAGCGCGTTTGTCTTGGCGACCGCGCAACAGATACACTTGTTTGATCCGCGCAGGTGCCACCTTTAGCAGTGTTTCCAGCGGGTGAAAACCAAAGACTCGTTCAGTTGCTTTCACAGCTAATAGTTTCTCTTAAACAGCTATTTTTTTTGATTCTTCTTTTTATTGGACTTACTTTTTTTGGACTTCCTATCCTTGTCTCGCTTTGGCGGCGAGTCATTATCTTTTTGCGTAGCCGGTACATCCTTCACAGCGCGTACTCGGGGTGCTCGAGTCGAAGCAGATTCCACGGCTACATGTTGTTTCGTTGCTGCCCTGCCCCGCTTTTTCCGCGTCTTTTTATCAACCAATTCAAAATCGATTTTGCGTTCGTCCAAACTCACGCGCGACACCTGCACACGCAAAACATCACCTAGTTTATATATTTGTCGATTGCGCTCACCGACCAGACGATATTTTCCGGGGTCAAAGCGGTAATAGTCGTGTGGCAAGCTCGTAATATGGACTAAGCCTTCGACGTACAGATCTTTTAACTCAACAAATAAACCAAAGCTCGTCACGCTGCTAATAACGCCTTCAAATTCGTAGCCGACGTGATCTTGCAAATATTCACATTTGAGCCAACTGACAACGTCGCGGGTGGCATCATCGGCGCGTCTCTCTGTGCGCGAACACTGATCGCCAAAACCCTCCATGGCATTTTCGTCGTAGGGATATATTTTACTCTTTTGTATAATTTCCGCGCTCGCAACACGCTTTACTCGACGTGATTCACGCGTCGAACGAATCACACTGCGAATGGCGCGATGGACCAATAAATCCGGGTAGCGCCGTATCGGTGAAGTAAAGTGCGTATATGCGGGATAGGCCAGGCCGAAATGACCGAGATTATTTGGCTGATACAAGGCCTGATTCATCGAACGCAACATAACTGATTGAATCAAGTGCGCATCAGCGCGTCCTTGCGTCTGCTCAAGAACACGCTGGTAATCGGACGGCAGCACCTGTTCTCTGCTCGGCAAATGCAAACCCAACTCACTTAAATATCCCTGAAGCAGTTCAAATTTATCCTGCTTGGGCGCCTCGTGGACGCGATAAAGCGACGGGATTTCATGCTGCTCCATAAATTTTGCAGCACACACGTTTGCCGCGAGCATGCATTCCTCAATCAAGCGGTGTGCTTCGTTGCGTACGACAGGAACAATCTGTTTTATTTTTCGATCTTCATCAAATTCTATTCGTGTCTCTACAGTTTCAAAGTCAATGGCACCGCGCGAAACTCGAACTTCACGGAGACGGAGATAAAGCCGATAGAGCTGATCAATATGAGGCACGATATCACGCAGTTGCGTGCGCAAAGCACTGCGTTTTTTGCGGCTATCAGCAATAATTTGACCGACCTGTGTGTAAGTCGTGCGCGCCTTCGAATGCATAAGCGCTTCGTAGAATTGGTATCCGCTGACACGGCCGGCTTCACTAATCGTCATCTCACAGACCATACACAAACGATCGACAAGCGGATTTAATGAGCAAAGACCATTTGACAATACCTCGGGCAGCATCGGCACAACAAAGTTCGGGAAATACACCGAATTCCCGCGCTTTTGGGCTTCTTGATCGAGCGGGCTATCCGGGGCCACGTAATGCGATACATCTGCAATCGCAACAAAAAGGCGCCAGCCACCTGAGGTTTTGGTTTCACAATAGACAGCGTCGTCAAAATCGCGCGCGTCTTCGCCATCAATAGTGATAAAAGGCAAATGACGCAGGTCGTGCCGGTGCGCTTTGTCATCTTCGCAAATCTTTTCACCGAATTTCGCAGCTTGCTTTTTAACGGCTTTTGGCCAGTCATGTGGAATACCATAGGAACGAATTGCAACATCTATTTCCATGCCTGGCGCCAAGTGATCACCTAAAATTTCTTTCACCCTGCCTTGCGGATGCTGATTGCGACCAGGTTGCTGAATAAGCTCGACAACAACAATCTGTCCGTGGCTGGCACCGAGCGTGGCATCCGGGTCTATATAGATGTCATGCTGAATTTTGGGGTTGTCGGGTCGCAGATAAAAGTGACCCCGATCATCAATTAACTGACCGACGAGTTGGACGGTATTGCGCTGTAACACCTCGACAATGGCACCCTCCATCTGGCCACGAAAATTAGCGTGCCCCTTGCGCACGAGCACTTCATCGCCATCAAACACCTTACGCATCTGCCGGTTGGACAAGTAAATATCATCACCACCGTCGCTGAGGCTTACAAAACCGTAACCATCTCGGTGCGCAAGGACCCTGCCTTTGATGAGATCCATTTTGTTTATAAGGCCATACGCGCCTTTGCGGTTTGAGATAAGTTGCCCGTCTCGCACCATTGCAATTAAACGACGGCGCAAGGCTTCTATCTGAGCAGCTTGTTTTAATTTGAGCCGCTTACTCAATACTTTATGCGTCACAGGACCGTCCGCCTGTTCGAGCACATCCAGAATATATTCACGACTGGGAATCGGATTTTCGTAGTTGCCCGCCTCTCTATCCGCGTAGGGATCATCGGAGTGCACTTTTTTCTTTTTACTCAATGCGCTTGCCTATACCGGTTTTTGCCAATTGTAAGTTATTTTAGAAACGCCCGCTCAAGACAACCTGTTTAGCGGCAAATACGTTTATACCTTTCACTTCTTTGTTGAACTAGATGCTATTATAGGGCCTATTTTAAAGTAGTCATTTCACATTCCAATACAAACGAATTTCATTTAATCGATCACGGGGGAAAACACTTTGAAAAAACTGGCGATCTCGACGCTCATGTCAATACTGTTTTGCACAAGCGCTTACGCGAACGAACTTCATATTGATTTGAACGAGGATACTTTTCAAGGGCAGTTTGATGCCACTAATGCGAGCAGCGGCCTGTTATTTAGTGCACGCGTAACCGCGACAGATGAGAGCCAAGTCTATTCTATTGGCGCACGGACCAACCAACCCGTTAGTGCTCAATCTAACCTGGGTGGCGGCTTTGGCGGAAAACTTTATCTTATAGATGGTGACTTTGATATTTTTTCAGCGCTGGCTTTAGGGGGCAACCTCGAATTTAAAATTCGCGACATCGAAGATTTCAGCATTTTGTCCAGCGTTTATTACGCACCATCATTTTTAACCTTCGACGACAGGGTCGACACGTTTATCGATGTAAGCTTGAGGCTTCAATATCAAATATTTAAAAACAGCGCAATTTACGTGGGGGCAAGAAACCTGAGAGCTGAAAACAGCAACGGTGACTCTGAAGCAATAGACCGAGGTTTTCACATAGGATTTAGCCTGGATATTTAGGCGAATCTTATACAAGGTTAAACTAAAAAAGCCCGTTTTAAACGGGCTTTTTTACTATTTATGTTCTATCTGTTTACCTGAACCTATATTAATCTTTTTAGCCTTCATAGCTTCAGGAATTTCTTTTACAAGACTTATCTTCAACAGACCGTTCTCTAAATTTGCGCCTTCTACTTTTATGTAGTCAGCCAAATTAAACTTCCTTTCAAAGGATCGCGTTGCTATACCCTGGTAAAGATATTTTTTGTCTTCTTCGTCTTTATTTTTTACACCAGAAACTGTAAGCGTGCCATTTTCTACCTGAATATCCAATTCGCTTTCGTTAAATCCAGCGACCGCCAGAGAAATACTGTATTCGTTTTCTCTAACAACTTCGATATTGTAGGGCGGATAGCCTGGTGTACTCTGATTCCCGCGCAAAGCGGAATCTAATAAAGAAGCAACCCGGTCGAAACCAACGGTGCTGCGATACAGGGGAGTTAAATCAATTGCATTCATAACATATTCTCCTTAGAAGCAATACGTAGTTTTAGGTAAATACCGCCATCACAGATGCCCGGTATTACCTAATATTGGGATGCAAATGAGAAATTCAAGCGGATGAGTTATCCGCTTTTATCGGTGAGCTCTTGAAGCAAGTTGCTAAATACGTGAATGTTATCTTTGCTCATCTCGGTAAACATCAAGCCGAGGCGCGCACCACGACCATCGGCAAGTACAGTGTGATGCATAACAACCGTTTTAGCACGAAGTTGGATTTGGCCGGTTTTATACGGGGCGGTGACTTCAACGTTAACCGGCGTTTTTAATGGGAGAACATGATCAAAATCGATCGCCACACCACCTTTGGATACATCCCGAATGACAACATGATAAAGTGACCGATCGGAAAGCAGGACCCTTCCTCGCCAATTTACGGAAAATCGCCTGTGTTGTCTGCGCTCGCGCCCCATATACTTCCAGAAAGATTTATTTGCGGATTACGCCGCTTATGTAGTTTTATTACGCCCAGTTTTGAGTTTAGCGGAAATTCTGCGCACTGAAGGAATAAATGACACGGGTTTTATTGCCCATAAGCGGCCTGATCGAATTTAGTGTGAATCAGAGGTTCCCTAGGTGAAAGGGTGACGGAGAATAATTGTTTCAACCCGATCGGGACCAGTAGAGATAATATCTACCGGGACACCAATAAGTTCTTCCAGGCGCTTTATATAATTTTTCGCAGCTTCGGGGAGCGTATCGAGACGCTTTGCACCAAAGGTGGACGCGGACCAACCCAGCACGGTTTCATAGACTGGAACAATGGTCTCCCAGCCCTCAGAGCGGCTTGGAACCCCGACAGTTTCACCCTGAGCATTTTGATAGCCAACGCAGATTTTTACCTCTTCCAAACCATCGAGCACATCCAGTTTGGTCAGACAAATACCGGTAACACTGTTGATTTGCACGGCATGTTTAACGGCAACCGCATCGAACCATCCGGTTCTTCGTTTACGCCCAGTAGTCGCACCAAACTCATGGCCTTTTACACCCAAGTGTTCACCGACGTCGCATTCGAGTTCAGTGGGAAAAGGCCCGGAGCCAACCCGCGTAGTATAAGCCTTGGTAATACCAAGAACGTAGTCGAGATAACAAGGGCCGAAACCGGAACCGGTCGCAGCACCACCAGCGGTGGTATTTGAAGACGTTACGTATGGATAAGTACCGTGATCAATATCCAGCAACGAGCCCTGTGCGCCTTCAAAGAGAATACCTTCGCCGGCTTCGCGCGCGGCATGCAGCGTCGACGTAACATCGCTCAGCATCGGAAGTAGTTGCTCACGCCAGGCTAAGCATTGCTCGAACAACGGAGCGAACTCAATGGGCGCCTGCTTGTAATAATGCTCTAGCGCAAAATTATGGTAGGAGAGAACCTTTTCCAGCTTTTGCGCGAAGCTATCGATATCGATCATGTCGTCCAGCCTGAGGCCACGGCGACTGACCTTGTCCTCATAAGCCGGCCCAATCCCCCGGCCCGTCGTGCCGATTTTGGAGGAACCGCGTGCTTTTTCCCGCGCTTGGTCGAGTGCGATATGGTAGGAAAGAACAAGTGGGCACGCGGGCGACAGTTTAATTCGCTCGCGCACCGGCACACCACGCTGCTCCAGCTCGGTGATTTCCTCCAGCAACGCCTCGGGAGACAACACCACACCATTGCCTATGTAGCAGGTAACGCCATCACGCAATACGCCGGACGGAATGAGGTGCAACACCGTCTTATTGCCATCGATAACCAGTGTATGACCGGCATTGTGCCCACCCTGAAAACGCACGACATGAGACACCTGCTCTGTCAGCAAATCGACGATTTTGCCTTTACCTTCATCACCCCACTGTGTGCCAAGCACAACGACATTCTTGCCCATAGTAAACTTGTATTCCCGCTTAATGACTATCTAATTCTTGTACCACGAAGCCGTTTTTCGATTCGACTAAGATTCGATCACATGCTTCGTGTTCAGCCGGCACTCTTTGACCAGAGTAGCCGCACACCACTGTTTCCCCCTGTGATCTCAATTGCTGTACCGCTTGCCAAAATGCTTCGCTATCGCGGTACGGGGCGAAAATTCGATGACACAAAGGTTTTATTGGATCAACAAGGCGGCGCACCGCTGTGAGATCGACGGCAAATCCGGTCGCAGACCGCGCCCTGCCAAAGGCTTCACCTACATGATCATAGCGACCACCATTCGCGATGGAGGTGCCCACGCCAGGAGCAAACGCACCAAAAACGATACCAGTAAGATAGTGGTAGCCGCGCAGCTCACTTAAATCAAAATTCAACCGCGCATTGGGAAACCTGGCCTGCAAGCGGGTCGCAAGGACCGCCAGCTCTTCAATGCACGCTGTGATAGCCACTGGCGCAGCTGCAAATACAGATTTAGCGCGATCCAACACTTCGATACCACCGGACAAACTTGGCAATGCCATCAACCAAGCGCGCTCTGCCTCGCTGCTAACTTCTTTCTCGAGCCAAGTTGCGATATCGCTCATTGCTTTGGCCTGTAGAAGTTCAAACAACGCAACTTCCTGCGCCTTTGACAACCCAGCAAGCTCACTTAACTGTCGGTAGATCGCCACATGCCCAAGGTCAATATATTGTTCAGGTAACCCTGCTTCTTCAAGCGTATTGAGCAGCAAGCTAATGACCTCGATATCAGCTTCCAAGCCAGGCTCGCCAAACAATTCAACACCAGCTTGAATAGGTGTCCGCGAGCTCAGTGGCCCTTTAGGTCGCGTGTGCGCCACATGACCCGCGTAACAAAGGCGATTCACACCATCACGTTTAAGACTGTGGGCATCCATTCGCGCGACTTGCGGTGTGATATCAGCTCTAAAGCCAAGCATTTTTCCACTCAGCTGATCTGTCATCTTAAATGTCAGTAAAGAGATATCTTCACCTGAGCCTGTGAGCAGCGAATCGGTAAACTCGAGCATCGGCGGGATCACATAGTCGTAACCCCACAGCTGAAATAAATTGACTAAGCGACGGCGAAGCCCCTCTATCTGTGCAGCCTCTTCAGGCAAAATTTCTTCAATGCCGTCTGGCAAGAGCCAGCGATCCACTTGTTTCATTTAATTTTCTCAATTAGCGGATAAACATCAATATAGCCGTTCCAGCCAACATGCTTATCAGCCCAATTATACGTATCTGCCTGTCATTCATGCTCGCCATAGCAGCCACGAGCGAACGCCACCTTTGCGGATATAGGAAGGGTAAAATACCTTCAATAACGAGCACCAAACAAAAGGCGGTTGCGATCTCTTGCCACATCATTCAACAACACTACCATATGAGACAAATACACTGGGCTGAATGGCACTTACTTAAAACAAAATATGCTGTTAGGTACGGCGGAAGGTCGGGCGCGATAAGACCGTCGCCCGAGGGATTCGGGCGCCGAGACCCCATGGACGGGTTTACGTCGTGTCTCATCACGCCCGACCTTCCGCCGCACCGGGGAAAAAGCATTTAAGTAAATACCATTCGCCGCTGGACTTTTATCACACCAGCCTCTGATTTCCTTAGACCCACAAAAAAACCGGCCCAAATGAGCCGGTTTCCTTATGTTACCACGAAGCGTGTCACGGCAACACAATTTAACTAAAACCTGACCACTTCCACTAACACAAGAGCGCTAATTCTCACCTGTAGAGCTATTCAAGTAGCGGAAATAATCGCTGTCTGGATCAATCAACAGGATATCGCCTTTGCTATTAAACGAGCTAACGTAAGAATTTAAACTGCGTTGGAAAGCATAAAATTCAGGGTCCTTATTATAGGATTCAGCATAAATTGCCGTTGCTTTTGCATCGCCCTCACCGCGCAACAATTCCGAATCACGATAAGCTTCCGCTTCAATAATGGCTTTCTGGCGATCGGCATCGGCCCGGATGATTTCCGCCTGCTCTCGCCCTTTAGATCGGAGTTCGCGTGCCTCTCGTTCACGCTCGGCACGCATACGACGATAAACCGCTTCACTCAGGCTCGCCGGTAGGTCAATTTTTTTAACGCGAACGTCGATGACCTCCAGCCCCAAAGAAGTTTTCGTAAACTCATTGAGCTGGTCGGCGAGCTCAACCATGATTAAGTCGCGCTCACCGCTCACAACTTCCTGCAAACTGCGCTGGGCGAACTGGTTGCGCAAACCTTCGTTAACGCGTTGCTCCAATAGACGCTGTGCACGATCTTCCTCACCATTGGTTGCGGTGTAGTACTTGCCCACATCCACGATTCGCCACTTAGTAAAGGAATCGACTTCCACACTTTTCTTTTCAACCGTCAAAAAACGCTCGGAATCAGCATCGAGCGTTAATATGCGCGCATCGAAAATACGCACCTGATCGATAAAGGGAATTTTTACGTGCAAGCCCGGTGAGAGGTCATCATTATCCAATTTACCCAAACGAAGCAAAACACCGCGCTGGTACTCAGTGATGACATAAAGGGAATTCGCTCCAACAAGCGCGGCTAATACCAGGACGATAACAAAAACGAGAGTTTTAGTCTGCATCTTAACGCGCTCCTCGTGAATTGCGGCGGGATGTCGAAATCACACCACGGTCAATTAAATCCTGCACAACTTTGTCAGCAAGGTCGCTCACTTCAGCATTGGTAATCCGCGACCGGCCGGCCGGAGCTGAACTCGTGGCCGAATTAACGATTTTATCCAATGGCAGGTAGAGCATATTATTGCCACCTTCAACATCGACCATGACCTTAGAGCTGTTTTCCATCACTTCTTGCAATGCGTCCAGATACAGCCGCTGACGGGTTACTTCAGGCGCCTTTTGATACTCGGTCAATAGATATTCAAAACGCTTTGCCTCACCTTCAGCCTGAGCAATCACTCGCTCTTTATGCGCAGTGGCTTCTTCGATCATCCTTTGAGCGATACCACGCGCTTCAGGAATAATGCCATTGGCATAAGCCTGCGCTTCGTTTTTAAAACGCTCCTCATCCTCACGGGCTTTGATAACATCATCAAAGGCATCTTGCACTTCCCGAGGAGGTTTCGATTCTTCGATATTAACGGTCTCGATAACAATGCCTGTTTCGTAGTTATCCAAATAATTTTGTAAGCGCGCTTTAACTTCGGCAGCTGCCTCCTCACGGCCTTCAGTTAACACATCGTGCATCACGGTGGAACCGGCGACGTGCCGCAGCGCACTGTTCGCAGCCTGCTGTAAACTTTTGACCGGATCGCGCACATTGAGCACAAAATCTCGCGCATCACCAATAACATATTGCGCAGAAATATTAATATCGACGATATTCAAATCTTTGGTGAGCATCTGCTGGGTCAGCGGATACTCTTCAACTTTGGTGACATTCAACGTATACACTTGATCCAGCAACGGTGGATTCCAGCGAAAGCCCGGGCCTTTGGTTTCTTTATACTCACCCAGTCGCAATACCACAGCGCGCTCTTGCTCGTTGACAATGCCTGCACCGAGGAAAAAGTAAACCACCCCAAGTACCACAACGACGAGCCCGATTAAAAATGAGGTCGAACCTGAATTGCCCCCACCGGATGTCCCGTTGCTGCCATTGCCCTTACCGCCAAACAAACCCGAGAGTTTTGCTTGAAGGTTCTTAATGATTTCATCGAGATCCGGAGGGCCGTCATTACCACGATTTCCCCCCCAAGGATCCTTATTGTTGCCGCCCGGCTCGTTCCAAGCCATAAGGTTTGTCTCCGATAAGTTTACTGAGTGTAAAGATGTGTGGGCAAAAACGACGCTTTCAAGCGCCAATCATGCTGCCCAAATGAATAAGAAATTATTTTTAGCGCGGGGATTATACGGCAAGACGCGGCCAATTGGTTGGCACGTCATTTAATTCGAGCGTTTTTTCATCGAGACCTTCAGCCGCGAGCAGTTTTTTTAGATCGGTTTCAGGTAGACGAATTTCCAGAGCACTGCTGCCGTCAGGCAAAAACGTCTCAGCCAAAATGGCATTTTGTTCAAAGAGTTTGGCACGAACACGTCCCTGTTCAGGTTTTATAACAATTTGGGCGTGCACGACATTTTCAGCCAACAACTCCACGATAGCGTCGAACAAATAATCCAAACCAATATTTTCCTGGGCGGAAACCCAAACCCCTATGGGCTTGCCACTTGCGTCCCGGCTAATTTTAGGCCGGTAGCCGTCAACGAGATCAATCTTGTTGTAGACCATCAGAGTGGGTAGCTCCGATGCGCCAATCTCGCTGAGCACATCATTTACCTGATCAATATTGCGTTCACGCTCATCGTCGACAAAATCAACGATGTGTAGCAACAAGTCTGCACTCGCCGCCTCTTCCAGGGTCGCGCGAAATGATTCGATCAAACGATGAGGAAGATTACTAATAAAGCCCACCGTATCTGCCAATACCGCTGCGCCGAGCTCATCCAAACCAATTCTTCGCATTGTAGTATCCAGCGTTGCGAACAATTGATCTTCAGCAAATACAGCGGCATCAGTAATTTGATTGAACAGTGTCGACTTGCCCGCATTGGTATACCCCACCAGCGAGATTGTGGGCATCTCCGCGCGGGATCGCGCCCGCCGTCCCTGTTCCCGCTGCTTTCTCACTTTGTCGAGCCGCTTGTGAATCGCCTTAATTCTTGCACGTAGAAGCCTTCGGTCGGTCTCCAACTGTGTCTCACCCGGACCGCGCATACCAATACCACCCTTTTGCCGCTCCAAATGAGTCCAACCCCTAATCAGTCGCGTCGACATATGTTCGAGCTGCGCTAATTCAACCTGCAATTTGCCCTCGTGAGTGCGAGCACGTTGCGCGAATATATCGAGTATGAGACCGGTGCGATCAAGTACGCGACATTCGAGCTCCCGCTCTAAATTGCGTTCTTGGCTGGGCGACAGTTCGTGATTAAAAATCACAACCTGAGCCTCGTTTTGCATCACCGCGTGTTTCAGCTCATCGAGCTTGCCGGTGCCAATAAAGAATTTCGCGTGAGGAGACGGTCGCTGACCAGTGATAAACGCAGCCGGATCACCGCCGGCGGATATCACAAGCTCTTCAAATTCACGTGGGTCATTCGTGAATTCAATTTGACTTAGCTCCAAGTGAACCAGTACAGCCAATTCACCCGAATCTGGTCTTTCAAAAAACAAAGTAAGTCTACTTAGCCTCCAAGTTCTTCATCACCAGCGGCGTCAGGGTTTAACATTGGCACACGGACCGGACGCGATGGGACAACGGTTGAGATAGCATGTTTATACACCATTTGGCTGACAGTGTTCTTTAAAAGAACCACAAATTGGTCAAATGATTCAACTTGGCCCTGTAGTTTAATACCGTTAACTAAGTATATTGACACGGGAATGCGCTCTTTTCGAAGCACATTGAGATAAGGGTCTTGTAACGAATGCCCTTTTGACATAATTATTCTCCTTATGAAAGGGTCAAAATAAGCGAAGTATGCAAAGGCACCTGCAGGCAAACCGCCCAGCTTTGGTGCAGCAACCTCTCAAAATAAACAAAACAACATAGCTGGAGCACGAATTGGTAGAATGACCACCATTATCCATGCGTCACTCCCATTATATGGTCCTTTTTTCACAAAAACTCAAGCATTCTTGTACAATTTCTTTTAAGTCTCTGTTGGCACCGGAATTTGTCTGATTTGCAAGCCAAATCAAATTGGGCCAACTACGCAGCCAGGTGAGCTGCCTTTTGGCTAACTGCCTGGTCGCTGCAAGCGCTCGTTCTTTCATCTCGGAAAAATCAATATCGCCATCCAAATACTCCCAGGCCTGTCGGTAGCCGACCGAACGCATGGCCGGGAGGTCCTTGTGTAAATCGCCGCGATTGCGCAGCGCCTCCACTTCACTCACTAAACCCTGTTCGAGCATCAATTCGAAACGCTTCGCGATCGACGCGTGAAGCGCATTTCGGTCCTGACTCACAAGTGCAAATTGCAACCAGGAGCACCGATGCTCGAGCCCACCATGAAAACCCGTTTGCCATTCAGACATCGGTTTGCCCGATATGTGCCACACTTCGAGCGCCCTGCTTAAACGTTGCGAGTGGTTGGGGTGAATTTTCGCCGCAGATTCGGGATCGACCTGAGCTAACTCATCGTGAATTGACGGCCAACCGCAGGCAGCAGCTCGCTTTTCAATTTCCGCACGAATTCGTGCGTCAGATGGCGGCATCGACGACAGCCCCTGCAATAGCGACCTAAAATACAGCATTGTTCCGCCAGCGAGAATTGGTGTTTTGTTGCGCGCAAGCAAATCTTCAAATACAAACCGTGCATCTTTTGCGAAGTCTGCCGCTGAATAAGGCTGGCTGGGATCACGGATGTCTATCAGATGATGCGTTATGCCTTCCTGTTCCTGCACTGTCGGCTTCGCCGCACCAATATTTAAGCCCCGATATACCAACGCAGAATCGACACTAATGATCTCACCGTTAAGCACCTGGGCCAGCCGCACGGCCAAACGGGTTTTGCCAGACGCTGTCGGTCCCATGACCGCGATCGCGAGCGGCCCAACCGCTTCGTTGACCACTACTGCCCCCGCAAAAACAGCTTATCGAGTTCGTTAAGTGTCATCTTGGTCCAGGTTGGCCGCCCATGATTACACTGCCCGCTGCGCTCGGTCGCCTCCATCTGCCGCAGCAGTGCATTCATTTCAGGCAGAGTCAATTTTCGATTAGCCCTGACTGAACCGTGGCAAGCCATCGTCGCCAACAGTTCATTGATATGCTCTTCGATACGCCGCGTCGTACCAAATTCAATCAGGTCCGAAAGCACGTCGCGAATCAGGTTTTCGACATTTGTATCCGCGAGCACCACTGGCACTTCACGCAGTAATATTGCCTCAGGTCCAGCGCGCTCCACGCGAAAACCGAGCGCCGCAAATATGCTCGGATTATCTTCTGTATATTGCGCCTCTTTTTCGCTGACTGAAATCGACTGCGGCACAAGAAGGGGCTGCGATTGAACCGCGTTCCCGCCGAAATCGGCTTTCATTTTTTCGTAGGTAATTCTTTCGTGCGCCGCATGCATATCGACAATAATCAGGCCATCGGTATTTTCTGCGAGAATATAAATACCTTTAAGCTGAGCAATGGCGTATCCCAGTGGTGGGACTTTTTCATCTTCAGGAGTATCGTACTCAAGCCTCTCTTCCGACTGCAGTAAGTTCTTGTAACTCGCAATACTGTCCGCCACGGACGCCGTGGAATAAGAGCCTACCGGCAATGACTCACTGACGCGATGCCCAACCCGCGTATCTTGGCGGAACGCGATTGCAGCCTGCGAAGGTTCCGTTTCGTGTACAACTGGTTCTGGATCTGCCTCGCGGACATGACTCTCGGGTCTGACATCAGCGAGTACTTTATGTAACGCGCGAAAGAGAAAGTCGTGGACCAGGCGACCGTCCCTAAACCGCACTTCATGTTTTGTCGGATGCACATTGACATCAACATTTGCCGGTTCTAATTCCAAATACAGAACGTACGCGGGATGGCGACCGTGAAACAGTACGTCTTGATAAGCCTGCCGAATAGCGTGCCCAACAAGCTTGTCTTTTATCGCCCGCCCGTTGACAAAGAAATGCTGCAGGTCTGCCTGGCTTCTCGAAAACGTCGGCAGTGCCACCCAACCCCAAAGGCGCATACCGGTATGCTCGATATCGAGATGTAACGCATTTTCCATAAATGCAGGGCCACAAACCTGTGCGACGCGACGTTCTTTTTCCGGATGTGTTTGCGCTGGACGCCAATTGTGCACTACGCGCCCGTTATTCTTTAAGCTAAAGCCCAAATGAAATCGCGACAAGGCCTGCCGCTTTAAATTGTCCTCAACCCGATTATATTCCGTTTTTTCAGTGCGCAGAAACTTACGCCTCGCGGGCGTGTTAAAAAATAAATCGCGCACTTCTACGGTTGTCCCCGCCGGATGGGCAGCAGGTGCAATACTCGCTTCCATATCACGCCCCTCGGCACGAACGGACCAGGCCTGTTCTGATGCTGACGTTTTAGACGTTAACGCCAGGCGTGCGACAGAACTAATGCTCGCCAAAGCTTCTCCGCGAAAACCCAGTGAAGCAACCGCTTCCAAGTCATCCAGCTCAACTATTTTACTGGTCGCATGTCGGCTCAACGCGAGGGCCAGATCGTCTTTGGCAATGCCAGAGCCATCGTCACGTACGCGCATGAGCTTTACACCACCTGATTCCAGCTCCACATCGACTTGTTCCGCTCCGGCATCAATGCTGTTTTCGATAAGCTCCTTAACAACTGAGGCGGGTCGCTCAACGACCTCTCCTGCGGCGATTTGGTTTGCCAATCGAGGGCTTAATGTTTTAATACGCGGTGCATCGGCCATGAATAAACTGCAAACTGAATGAAAATTATTGAGAAGTGCTTGTAGGATTAGTGCTCCAGGTCACACAGAGGCATTCCTGCCTTATTCAGAGAGGCCCTAGATTGCAGGAATAAGCAGGATTTGTCCAACGCGAATATTTGAACTGCTGAGCTTATTTTCTTTTTTTAACTGGGCGACAGACACCTTGTAGCGACGTGCAATTGACGAAAGCGTATCACCACTGGCAATCGTGTATTTAACAGAGTTTCCGCCATTTAAGCGCCACGCCAGATAAGTACCCTCTGGTGGATTTTCCGAAAAATAGCTATCTATACCGCGAAAAATAGCTTTGGCAACTTTTGTGCGATGCGCAAGCGTATTCAATTTTTTTGCTTCCGCCGGGTTCGTAATAAATCCGGTTTCAATCAGGATCGATGGCACATCGGGTGACTTAAGTACAGCGAAACCAGCGCTCTCAACACGGCTAGAATGCAAACGTATAACACTTCCCATTTCTTTTAGCACACGCCCACCGATATCCAAACTGGTTTCCATGCTGCGCGTCATCGACAAGTCGACCAAAATCTTCTTGAGCTGCGCTTCTTTATCGTCTAACTGAATTCTATCGACACCACCAATAAGGTCGGATTGATTTTCCTTCGATGCCAATATGCTCGCCATTTTACTTGTCGCTCCGCGACGCGAAAGCGTAAATACTGAGCCGCCATTGGCTTTCGGATTATTAAAACCATCTGCGTGTATCGACACAAATAAATCGGCTTGCGCCCGGCGCGCTTTCTCGGCGCGATCACCAAGGCGAATAAAATAGTCGCCCTCTCTTATCAATAACGCTTTGTAACCTTTTTGTTCATTCACTTTATTCGCCAGATTTTTTGCGATCTTTAGCACAATATTTTTTTCATAAATACGATTGGGTCCGACAGCTCCAGGGTCTTCACCTCCATGCCCTGCGTCAATCGCGATAATAATGTCACGCTTTGATGGCTGTTCAAGACTCTCTATAAGTGCATCTAAGGTCTTTATTGTCTGCTGTTTTTTTTCGTATAAGTCAACAACAAGCCTATCGGGTTTTCCTGCTATTTTTTTGAGACTAAAACTTCGAGGATTCACTTCCTCTTTCAAATCCAATACGATCCGCAAACGACCATTTTTTTGAGCGCCGTGACGCAGCCGAATAACAGGTGTATCGTCTAATTTTAAATCCTGTGTTTTTGCAGAAAATGTCGCAGAATCAATATCAATAATGAGTCGCTGAGGGTTCGACAATTCAAACAATTTGTGCTCGGCGGGCGCATCGAGATCGAAGACTAAACGGGTGGAATCAGGAGAACGCCAAAGTCTCACACCTTGTATATCCGCTGCTTGCACGCTAACGATACTAAACTCGGCGATCAAAAAAAATAAAATAAGGTAACGAACTAACTTCATAAAAGTTATATTGCAGTCTTGTCAAAGCGCTTTATACAGCTGTGTCCAAGTTCGGATTCCGAACGCATGGTAGCCGTTCTACCCTTGCCACTCACGAGAAACTCTATGCGCAAATCGGGTTTTGCAATAAATCCCTCACCGCGATTAGGCCACTCTACAACACAGAGCGATCCATTATTAAAGTAGTCTCGAATACCTATATACTCCAGCTCTTCCGGGTCGGATAAGCGAAATAAGTCAAAATGGTATACGTCAAAATCAAAAAACTTATAAGGTTCAACAAGCGTATAAGTGGGACTCTTAACCGAACCTGAATATCCTAAACCGCGAAGCAGTCCCCGACAAAACGTTGTCTTTCCCGCGCCGAGTGTGCCGACGAGATAAATGGTAGTACCGCCATCGACACAACTACCCATTTCGCTGCCCAATTTTTCGGTTTCTACTTCCGAGGCAAGATTAATTTCTTTTTGCATTAATACGCTTTCTTATAAATGGAATAATATTGCTCGCACGCAAACCGACAATACCGCCCTCTAGCACAGCATCATCTGCTGCATTGCTATGCAACCAGACGCCCAATTCTGCTGCGTCAGCCGCGCAAAGCCCTTGCGCCATTAACGCTGCAATTAACCCAGTCAACACATCGCCCATGCCGCCAACAGCCATTCCTGCATTGCCCTGTCGGCACAGTTTGGTTGCGTTCGCACTCTGTACAATAGTGCCGGCACCTTTTAAGACAACAACGCCGCCTAATTTACGCTGTAGCTGTCGCGCCGCAAGGAAACGGTCGGCCTGCACCTCGTTAACACTTACGCCAAGTAAGCGTGCTGCTTCACCAGGATGTGGTGTGTAGACATGATCTTCGTGCACTTCGAGATCCACACGTTCCGCGGCAATCAAATTTAGCGCATCCGCGTCGATGACCTTCGCCTGAGGCAGAGCTAAAGCGCACTGAGTCACCATAAGCGACCAGGTGCTTTGCCCAATTCCCGGTCCGAGCGCAATTGCGTTTGTTCGCTCCAACCTGGCACTGAAATCGCTTAGATCCTCCAGGGCATTCGCCATGGCCTCCGGGAGGCGCGCTAACGCAGCGGTAATGTGCCCGCCCCGCGTGTGCAGACTTGTTAAACCAGCGCCAGAATCAAGACAGGCTTCAGCGCACAGAATAGCCGCTCCGCCCATCGAGGTATCACCACCGATAACCGCGACATGCCCAAACATCGATTTATGGCTATTTGGGGGGCGCCGAAGCTTGTCGAGTAAGTCTTCCGGACACAGCACTGACGCGCTCGCATCCACCTGCGTGACAATGGACTCAGCAATGGCTAATTGGCTGAAATGCAAGTTGCCGCACGAACCGCGCCCATCGCCAGTAACCAGGCCTCGCTTGACACCGACAAAAGAAATCGTCGCACTTGCTTCAACGCAAGCAGCACCAAAACTTCCAGTATCTGGGTCTAGCCCAGAGGGGGTATCAAGGGCCAAGACAGGTTTAGCTTGCCGGTTCATCCATCGAATCAGATCACAATATGCGGGCGACATTGCGCCGCGAATGCCGGTGCCAAGCAGAGCATCTATGACAATAGTATTGTCAACACCTTCTAGTTCCAACGCTAACAGCGCATCTGCCTGCTCGAAACTCACCGCTTCCTGTTGAGCAAAATAAGCCGCTGCCCGAGCATCTTTACCCAATAGATCCACCGCTTTGGTGCAATAACATCTCGCTTCAATACCCGCCTGGGCAGCCAGCGCAGCAAGTACAAAACCATCACCACCATTGTTGCCCGAGCCACAGACGACAACGACACGCTGTGTCTTCGGCCAGCGCTCCACTAACAGCTCAAACGCTGCGCTGCCCGCACGCTTCATTAACACTATGCCAGGCGTGCCTGCATCAATCGCGAGCCTGTCCAGGTAACGCACCTGCTCGACCGAATACAACTTGGAAATGGGAGAAAAAGCCATGCCTAACGAATCGAAAATAATTGGGTATGATACACGCCGTTAAACTTCGGTAAAGCGCCACTCGCTATGCAAGATTCCGCTACATGGCAGACATTGATGAACCACATCGCAACCTGGGTTGAAGAACTCGGTTTTCACGATTTTGGTATAACGGACATTGACCTAAGTGCGGAAAGGGATGCCTATCAACAATGGATAGAAAATGAATACCACGGCGACATGCAGTGGCTAAGCGAAAATCGAGAAAAGCGCTTATCTCCCAGCGCACTTATTGAAGATACGTGTCGCATTATTTCCGTGCGTCTCAACTATTTGCCTGAAAACACGCAAAAAGTAAAAACCCTAAAAGACGCATCACGCGCCTATATCTCTCGCTACGCACTGGGACGCGATTATCACAAAGTCGTGCGCAAACGCTTGGCCAAGCTTGGAAAAAAAATCGAAGCCTTTGCTGCGACCCACGCCCTGCACCCACAGCCTTTTTCGCGCGCATTTGTCGATAGTGCACCTGTGCTCGAACGCCCGCTGGCGCAAAAAGCGGGCCTGGGATGGACCGGTAAACACACGCTAATTCTCAATAAGGACGAGGGCAGCTGGTTTTTTCTCGGCGAACTTTTCACCAACCTGCCGCTGCCAACCAACGCAAAAGTCGCTGAAAATGAATGCGGGGACTGTAAGGCTTGCATGCAAGTTTGTCCCACCGATGCTTTTCCAAAACCCTATGTGCTCGACGCGCGGCGGTGTATTTCTTACCTGACTATCGAATACAAAGGCGTGATACCGCTCGAATTTCGCGAACCCATCGGCAACCGCGTGTTTGGCTGTGACGACTGCCAGGTAATATGTCCTTGGAACCGCCTCGCCAAACATTCGGCAGAAACGGATTTCCAGCCGCGTCACGGACTGCAAAACGCCGAGATATTGGATCTATTTCACTGGAGAGAAGAGGATTTTTTACGAAACACTGAAGGTTCGGCAATACGGCGCGCAGGCTTTGAAAGCTGGCGCCGCAATCTCGCCATAGCGCTGGGCAACGCCCCTCGCGATTTACGCATTGTCAACGCGCTGGAGCAGGCACTCACCAACGCGAGCCCAATCGTCGCAGAGCACATCAAATGGGCCCTGGAGCGCCAACACTCTAACAAGAGAAGGGTCCGAAAAATAAAAAATCCAGCAGGAGGCTAGTCGCGAACTGAAATATCGGGGTTCGCATTGATTGTGCCGTCTTCTTCCAAAACACTGTAACTCGTTGCACCTGTATTTCGGATCACGGCGACGGGGTCCTGGAAAACAGGGCGCCTCACGAAGGCGAGCTGCCAACCGAAACCCTCTATCTGACGCAGCACGCGGCGCTGCTCATAGTTTAGGAACTCGCGGAGATTTAACGGGATGGGGTTGATTCCCCGGCGTCGTTCTTGATGCTCAGACCTAAGCACACCATCTTCCGAAATAACGCCCGTATTCATGCGACCCCCTCACATTTATCATCTGTTTTATTAAACGAACCGCTTATTTGAGCCAAAGCTTGCTACTAGAACAGTTGTCTGTCAAAACAAGTTCGCAATAACAGGACGCATGCAAATAGCACTAACTTCTATCACTAAGGCAGGTGTAAAAAGTTGTCGCGATAATACTGGAGTTCGGCGATAGATTCGCGAATATCGTCCAATGCGAGATGGGCACCTTTTTTGGCAAAGCCGCTGGCGAGATCACTGCGCCAAAGCTGCGCGAGGATCTTAAGCGTGCTCACATCCAGGTTTCTGTAATGAAAATAGGACTCTAGTTCAGGCATCTGACGCGCGAGAAAACGACGGTCCTGGCAGATAGAATTGCCGCACATCGGAGATTTTCCCGCGGGCACCCATTCCCGCAGAAACGCAAGCGTTTCACGTTCAGCACGCGCCGCGTCGTATCCACTTTGTTTGACGCGCTCAACCAGGCCGGATTTGCCATGTTGCTCCGTGTTCCAGGCGTCCATTCCATCTAAAATGCTATCCGGTTGGAAAATTGCAATCACCGGCCCTTCGGCCAACACGTTCAACTTGTCGTCCGTAATAATCGTTGCGATCTCAATAATTTCGTCGCTTGCCGGAAGCAACCCGGTCATTTCGAGGTCGATCCAAATTAAATTGCTGTCTTGAATAGGCATAACGCCGCTGCTCCTCAGTGTATAATGCGCCGTCGGCATAGTAACAAGTAAGTGCAATATGTTCATCGATTATCAATTGACGCAATAATGGCGAAACGCAAACTTTCTCTTCGCCAAAAACGCCGCATTGCCAAACTTCGCTCGCAAAAAAATAGCGCGTTCGCTGATGCATCCCAACATCATCCTGCGCCAAACGAATTACATGCGGGAACTGTTGTAGCCAGCTACGGTAGCCAGGTTGACGTGGAATCCGCCGTTGATGAAATCATTTATCGCTGCCATGTGCGCGCGAACCTGGATATTGTCACTGGCGATAGAGTGGGCTGGCGACCCGAGTCGGAACTTGGCATTATTGAAACGCGTGAACACAGAACGAGCGAACTGCAGCGGCCAGACATATATGGCAAACTGCGTACCGTTGCAGCAAATGTTACACAAATGGTTGTGACGATTGCACCGACACCCGAGCCGGCAATCGGACTTATTGACCGCTATTTGGTCGCAGCGAAATTACATAATTTAAAAGTCATAATTTTAATTAACAAAACTGACCTGTTAAACGAGAAAAATCAATCGCTGATTCACGACATTGAAGACCGCTACTCGACACTCGACTACCCAGTTTTAAAAATATCGACAAAGCAAGCTCAACAAAAAGGTAGACTGGAAGATTATTTAAACAGTGAAACGTCTATATTTGTCGGGCAATCAGGTGTCGGCAAGTCATCCCTCATTCAATTGCTGATTCCATCCACCAATATTAAAGTTGGTGAACTTTCGGAAGCGGAACAAAAAGGGCGCCACACAACCACTCAAGCCACTTTGTATCACCTGCAATCTCAGGGAAAACTTATTGACTCCCCAGGCATCAGAGAATTCGGTTTATGGCACGCCTCTGCCGACGAAGTACTAAACGGTTTTAAAGAGATTGCTTACTTTTCCCAATTTTGTAAATTTAGAAACTGCAGCCATACCAATGAACCCAACTGTGCCGTGAGAGAAGCGTTGGGCGCTGGAAAAATTCATTCAGAACGTTTTGCAAGCTTTCAAGCAATTATTTCCCAGCTCGATCAGGTAGCCATTAAATCGGATTAAATATTATGAAAGAATTAGAATATCTAGTTGAACCCGAAGCCCTGCACGCGCTTATCAATGACACACAAAACTCGTCACTCTGTATTGTCGATTTGGGTTCACAGGCATCTTATTTGGAAGGCCACATACCCGGTGCAGTTCACTTACCCGCGCAAGCGCTATTAATTGGCCAGGCACCAACACCTGGAAAAATCGCTACACTCGCGCAGCTCGAAGAAGTGTTTAGTTATCTCGGTTTAGAGAAAGACACTCACTTCGTCGTCTATGATGACGAAGGAGGCGGATGGGCAGGAAGGTTTATTTGGACTTTAGATGTTATTGGGCACCAAAAATACAGTTACCTGAACGGCGGCATACACGCGTGGCGCAACCAAGGGTTTGCCCTGGAAACACACTCCAATCAAAGGCTCCGTGCGCCGGTCACCTTAACATTAAATGAAAGCCCGATAGCTGAAATGACAGACGTTGTTAATAATATATCAACGAATCATGCAACAATTTGGGATGCGCGCAGCCCAGAAGAATATCGTGGGCAAAAAGGAAACGCCGCCAGGCTTGGACATATTCCCGGAGCAATTAACATTGAATGGACTGCGCTAATGGACTTCGACAACGGATATAAAATACGCTCTGACGCACGCGAGTTTTTAGCTGCACACGGGATCGATGGATCAAAGCCGATTATTACCCATTGTCAGTCTCACCACCGGTCCGGATTCACCTACCTCGTTGGCAAAGTGCTTGGCTTTTCAATACGCGGCTACCACGGCTCTTGGGCTGAATGGGGCAATCACCCTGAAACACCAGTGGAACGCTAATGAAAAATCGTTTTTTTATATTATTACAATATTGCACACCGCAACATTTACTTTCCCGTCTGCTAGGACGACTCGCTGCGTGCAAAATAAAACCGATAAAAAATACTTTAATTCGATTGTTTGCACGAATATTTAACGTTGATTGGCAAGAGGCCTTATATGAAAGTCCACACGACTACGAATCATTCAATAGTTTTTTTTGCCGTGAACTAAAACCGGGCTCGCGCCCGATAGCGGGGCACGAAAATATTCTTACCAGTCCAGCAGATGGTCAATTAAATCAATTCGGAAAAATCAGCAACGGCAAAATATTCCAGGCGAAAAACCACGTTTATACTGCCTTGGAACTGCTTGGTTCGGAGGAGGACGCCGCGCCTTTTACCAACGGCATGTTTGCGACGATATATTTATCTCCAAAGGATTATCACCGAGTGCACATGCCATGTAACGGCGTCCTCAAATCCATGCGCTACGTGCCTGGAAAACTCTTTTCGGTTAATCCAACGACCACCGCATCGGTACCAAATTTATTTGCACGCAACGAACGGCTTGTGTGTTTTTACGAGACAACTCACGGCCCAATGGCACTGGTACTTGTCGGTGCCATGATTGTCGCTTCGATTGAAACAACCTGGGCAGGCCAAGTTACACCAACTAAAAGAAAGCTTTACGATGCCCATTACGCTGAAAAAAGAGCGTTTCACAAAGGGGAAGAGATGGGCCGTTTTAAACTCGGCTCTACGGTGATTTTACTTTTCCCTGAAGGAAAGGTTCAGTGGGATGAAGAACTGAGCACTAACGCGCCATTAAAAATGGGGCAGACAATGGCATCACTGCATTTTTCAGAGGAGCCTTAAGAAAGGCCTGGAATCTTAAACGGTGTCTTTTTCAATAAGCCAAGCAAGCCCGTTTTTTGTTTCGAATCGATATAGTGATCGCGAATTTCAGAGATATCTATATCATAGGCGCCCGGCTGCAAATCTTGAACAATTTCGATGTGTTCAACTTCGCCGGCAACATATTTACCTGACTCCAACTTAACCTGTTTTTCTTTTTCATCTTGCGCCAAGTCTATAAGCACCGGATCGTAAAGTTTTTGCTTTACCGCATCCAAGACAACCATCACTTTTGGCTTCAAACGTCGCTCAAAATTCTGCTCGACGACAACACCCACTTCTCCAGTGCTGAGTTCAACCAAAGTGCCAGTGGGATATAGCCCAATCGCGCGAATGAATTCAACCACAAGGTCTTCCTGAAACTCAATGCCACGCGCTTCATAAAGATGAGATACCGCTTTAGATGGCGACAAAGGGTTGGCGTTACGCGGGTTCGTCGTTTCATCATAGTAAGTCACGATCCCGGCAATTTTGCCAAGAAGCGGAATTTTGTCTCCGCGCAGGTGTGCAGGAAAACCACTCCCGTTAACTCGCTCGCAGTGTGTTTTGATAACCGAAGTCACCCGCGGTTTGACATCGGCCATTTTGCGTAAAATTTCAACGCCGTATTCTACGAACTTTTCATAAGCTTCCTGCTCGACACTACTGCGCGACTGGTTTTCTATTACTTGACGGGGAAGTTTCGTTTTACCGATGTCTTTGAGCAGCACACCCATGGCAAGTACATCCAACTCCGGTTTTGGCAGACCGATATGGCGCCCAAACAAAATTGCCCAAACCGCAGAACGCACGGCATGACTATAGGTGTATTCGTCTTTTTCACGTACCCGGCTAAGCCAGGTAAATGCATCTGGACTGCGAATAACACTATCAACCATCGCACTCGCCGCACGTTTGGTCTCCTTAATCGGCACCTGCTGATGATCAACCGCTATTTGGCTCAAAACGCTACCAACTGCCCGGTAGACCTGCTGATGCAACTCCTTCGCCTGACCGATCTCCTTTTCTATTGGCTCCGCTTCGCCGTAAACGTCACGCCGAACGCGTATCGGCGCGAGGTCTGTAACACGGGCCTTTCTATCGGCGCGAACTTGTTTTCTGGAGGCTGGCGAAAGCTTTCTCAACCGGGTTTTTATCGGAGGAGAACCCTTAACAACATCAATGTAAACGTGATTACAATGAATCTTTAACTGCTTAATTTCTTCTAAGTCGCGAATGTAAAACCCTTGCAGCGGAAAGGGGGTTTGCGTCCACGGCCGGTCCAAACCTGAAACAAACATGCCGACAGCAAGTTCGTTTACATCAATTTTTACTTGTTTTATCGCCAATTGGCTTCCCCACTCTCTGCATCAAACAGCTAAGCTGTCGACGCAAAACTTCAATGTGTCAGTTGAGCTGTACAATTTACAACCATTTTTTGCTGATTATAATCTAGCCAGTTGCCTTGTCGACCCCAACGCCCACAATTTGTCAACAATTACCCTCAAGCCACATGGTACTTAGGCGAAAGCTCAACCACAGCATCAAAAAACGCACCTGCATTTTCCGGTGCAATATCTGGCGTAATCCCGTGCCCAAGATTAAAGACATGACCCGTACCATCACCGTAAGACGCTAGAATGCGATTGACTTCGGCGCGAATCGCTTTTGGACCCGCGTATAAAACAGAAGGGTCCATGTTTCCCTGCAACGAAACCCGGCTACCAACACGCGCGCGCGCGGCGCCGATATCTGTTGTCCAATCTAAACCCAAACATTCAGCCCCGGTCTCCACCATCATCTCGAGCCATTGACCGCCGCCTTTAGTAAAAACAATGACCGGCACTCGCCGCCCTTCCGATTCACGTTGGAGCAGGCCGATCACCTTGGCCATATATTGGAGCGAAAACACTTGATACGCGCTGTGCGAAAGTGCGCCGCCCCAACTATCGAAAATCTGGACCGCTTGAGCACCTGCACGAATTTGGGCGTTAAGATAATCTGCAACCGAATCAGCCAATTTATCCAGCAGAATATGCGCCAATTCTGGTTGGTCATAGAGCAGGGCTTTGGAACGGCGAAAATCTTTACTCGAGCCGCCTTCGAGCATATAGGTCGCGAGCGTCCAAGGACTGCCAGAAAAACCAATAAGCGGGACCTCACCGTTCAATTCACTGCGAATCAGGCTGACGGCATCTGTTACGTAGGTTAACTGGCGCTCTGTATCAACAACGTCCAGGGCTTCAATATCTGTAGCAGAACGCAGTGGATACTTGAACTTTGGCCCTTCACCCGTTTCAAAATAAAGACCCAAACCCATCGCATCAGGGATGGTAAGAATATCTGAGAAGAGTATTGCCGCATCGATGGGATAGCGTCGCAGTGGCTGCAGTGTGACTTCGCATGCGAGCTGAGGGTTTGTACACAGCGCCATAAAATTGCCGGCTTTCTCCCTCGTCGCGCGGTATTCGGGAAGGTATCTGCCCGCTTGTCGCATCATCCAAACTGGGGTGCGATCTACAGGTTGACACAGGAGCGAACGAAGAAAACGGTCGTTTTTTAATTCAGACATGTGCGTCAGCCCCCGATGACAACATCATTAGCATAGCAGGCAAATCCTAAATTGGGGGGCTATACATCGAGGAAATCGAGAATACCTTTTGCGGCCTCTCTACCCTCCCAAATCGCAGTAACAACCAAATCTGATCCGCGCACCATGTCACCGCCGGCGAACACTTTGGGGTTGCTCGTCTGAAAGGCAAATTCTTGTTCTTCAGGCGCGACAACACCGCCCCAATTATTTATCTCAATATCATGGTCCTGCATCCACGGTGCAGGATCGGGCCGAAAGCCAAACGCGATTAAAACGATATCTGCGGGCAGTACTTCCTCTGAACCCGGAATGGGCTCAGGACGCCGGCGACCGTTTTCGTCGGGCTCGCCCAAGCGCGTCGTCACCAGCTTTACGCCTTCAACTTTTTCTTCGCCAACAATGGCTATCGGTTGGCGATTAAACAAAAATTGCACGCCCTCTTCGCGTGCATTTGTCACCTCTCGACGAGAACCCGGCATATTCTCTTCATCACGTCGATAGGCACACACGACAGACTCGGCGCCCTGGCGAATCGAGGTCCGATTACAATCCATTGCCGTGTCACCGCCGCCTAAGACGACAACCCGCTGGCCTTTAACAGAAATAAAATCCGCGGGGTCTTTCTCAAAACCGAGATTCCGGTTCACGTTGGATATCAGGAATGGCAGCGCATCGTGCACACCGGGCAAATCCTCTCCCGGAAACCCGCCTTTCATATACGTATAGGTACCCATGCCCATAAACACTGCATCGAAGCCATTGAGCAGATCCTGCATCGAAATATCTTTACCTACTTCCGTATTTAGCCTGAATTCGACGCCCATTTCAGTCAACAGCTCACGTCGGCGAACCATAACACTTTTTTCAAGTTTAAATTCAGGGATGCCAAAGGTCAGCAAGCCGCCAATTTCGGGGTAACGATCAAATACTACAGGAGTAACGCCATTGCGCACGAGAATATCAGCACAACCCAAACCCGCCGGCCCGGCCCCAATAACCGCGACACGCTTATCGGTGCGTTCAACCTTCGACATGTCAGGCTTCCAGCCCATCGCAAAAGCGGTGTCGGTAATATACTTTTCCGCATTGCCGATGGTTACAGCACCAAAGCCGTCGTTAAGCGTGCACGCACCTTCACATAGTCGGTCTTGAGGGCAGACGCGCCCACAGACTTCAGGCAGAGAGTTGGTCTCATGGCAGAGCTCAACCGCTTCAATGACATTACCC
Organism: Cellvibrionaceae bacterium; assembly: GCA_028281575.1. GTDB lineage: Bacteria > Pseudomonadota > Gammaproteobacteria > Pseudomonadales > Cellvibrionaceae > Agaribacterium. The sequence continues at coordinate 34,886 of JANQJP010000027.1, read as the reverse complement.
TCCGACACCAGCTTGAGCCAATTGGGAATGTAATTGTGCACCGGACACTTCCACTCACAATAGGGGTTTCCGCATTCGATACAACGGTGAGACTGCTGAGCCACCTGATCAGCATCGAAGGGTTCGTATATTTCTACGAACTCCTCTTTGCGGACATTGATATCTTTTTTATCCGGGTCCTGACGACCGACATCCAAAAACTGAAAGTTATTGTTTAAACGTTCAGTCATACGTTTTGCCTTCTACTAGTAATGACTTGGTTGAGCGATTTAAGTGCAAATTTACCGCGATTATTCACCGCGCTGTTTTACGCTCTCGAGCAGGGTAGCTAAGTTAGCGGCCTTGGGTTTAACTAACCAAAACTTGCCAACATAGTGCTCAAACTCGTCGAGTATTGCCTGGCCTCGCGCGCTAGCTGTCTCGCTGACAAACTCTTCGATAACGCCACGCAGATGGTTGCGGTGCGCTTCAAGGGCTTCTGTATTGACCCGCGTAATCTCAACTAGTTCATGGTTGTAACGGTCAACAAAGCTGTTGTTTTCATCAAGCACATAGGCAAAGCCACCGGTCATTCCGGCACCAAAATTGACACCTGTAGCACCGAGCACAGTGACGAGACCACCCGTCATATATTCACAGCAATGATCGCCCGCACCTTCAACAACAACGTGCGCACCGGAATTGCGCACACCACAGCGTTCACCAGCGCAACCTGCCGCAAATAACTTACCTCCAGTAGCACCGTAAAGACAGGTGTTACCCATAATACTGGTTTTGTGAGATTTGAAAGTCGAGCCCTGCGGCGGTCGCAAAACTATCTTGCCTCCTGCCATGCCCTTACCGACATAGTCGTTGGCGTCGCCATCGAGATAGATTTCAAGCCCACCGGCATTCCAAACACCCAAACTTTGTCCGGCGACACCACTGAGTTTCAGTTTAATAGGATGCGCCGCCATGCCCTGGTTGCCATGTCGTTTGGCAATTTCGCCACTGATTCGCGCACCGATAGAGCGATCACAGTTCGTGACTGAAAAGCTAAATTCCCCACCCGATTTCGCCTCAATTGCCGGCAGAGTTGCAGCAACCATAGCCTCGGCAGTTAAACCCTTGTCGAACGGTTCATTTTTTGAAATCGAACATACTTGAGGCTTGCTATCAAGCAATGCGTCCGTATGCAGCAGGGGGGCTAAATCAAGACGTGCATGCTTTTCTGTTACACCCTCAACTTGCTCCAGGAGATCAACGCGGCCGACCAACTCCTTCAGACTGCGGACGCCGAGTTTGGCCATCCACTCACGCGCCTCTTCAGCCACAAACTTGAAGAAGTTAATCGCCATGTCAACAGTGCCCTGATAATGATCTTTTCGCAAAGCTTCGTTCTGCGTGGCAACACCCGTCGCACAATTATTTAAGTGGCAAATACGCAAGTATTTGCAGCCGAGAGCAACCATTGGCGCAGTGCCAAAACCAAAGCTTTCCGCCCCCAGTATCGCCGCCTTAACCACATCAAAACCTGTCTTCAAGCCACCGTCGGTTTGCACTCTGACTTTGTCGCGTAAATCGTTAGCGCGCAGCGTTTGATGCGTTTCCGCCAAGCCCAACTCCCAGGGTGATCCAGCGTAGCGAATGGAGGTAAGTGGGCTCGCCGCCGTGCCACCATCATAGCCAGAAATAGTAATGAGATCAGCGTAGGCTTTGGCAACACCCGCCGCGATTGTGCCAACGCCTGGACGCGAAACCAATTTCACGGAAACCAGGGCACTGGGATTGACTTGCTTGAGGTCAAAAATTAGCTGAGCCAAGTCTTCGATCGAATAAATGTCGTGATGTGGCGGAGGAGAAATTAGCGTGACACCCGGCACGGAATAACGTAACCGCGCGATCAAATTATTCACTTTTTTCCCGGGGAGCTGGCCGCCTTCACCGGGCTTAGCACCTTGGGCAACTTTGATTTGTAGAACCTCTGCATTCACCAGATAATGCGGTGTCACACCGAAACGACCGGATGCAATTTGCTTAATCTTAGATACACGATTAGTGCCGAAGCGCACCGAGTCTTCACCGCCTTCGCCGCTATTTGAGCGACCGCCAAGGGTATTCATCGCCTGAGCAAGCGCCTCGTGCGCTTCAGGGCTCAAAGCGCCGAGCGACATTGCCGCTGAATCAAAGCGGCGCACGATGGCTTCAACCGGCTCAACTTCCTCAAGTGGCACAGGTGCGATATCCTGACGAAACGCCAGAAGATCCCTCAGTGTTGCCACCGGCCTGCTGTTCACTAAACCGGCGTAATCGCGCCACACAGAGTAGTCACCGGTCTTTACCGCGCGCTGAAGTGTCTGCACCACGTCAGGATTGAAAGCGTGATATTCCTGCCCATGAATATATTTCAGCAAGCCACCGGGCGCGATTTTTTTGCGTTTCTTCCATGCATCGGCCGCGAGCGCTTTCTGATCAATCTCAAGATGTTCAAAGCTCGCGCCCTTGACCCTGCTCGCTGTGCCCTCGAAACAGAGTTCGATAATATCTTCATCCAGACCGACGGCTTCAAACAACTGTGCACCGCGGTACGAAGCGATGGTAGAGATCCCCATCTTCGATAAAATTTTGAGCAGACCTTTATCTATGCCTTTTTTGAAGTTGTTGTAAGCATCGCTGTTTTCAACCATCAACTCACCCGAGTCGATCAAACGATTCATCACGTAGTAACTTAAGAAGGGATAGACCGCCGTGGCTCCGTAACCAATAAGAGCCGCAAAATGATGGGGGTCACGCGCGGTACCGGTCTCGACAAGAATGTTGGCATCGCAGCGCAGCCCCTCTTTAGTAAGCCTGTGGTGCACGGCGCCTGTTGCCATCAACGCGTGAATAGGAAGCATGTTGCAATCCGCTTCAGCATCGCTCAAGACGATCATGCTGACGCCTTTTTTAACCGCCGTAACGATATCTTCCAGTAGCAGTTCAATCGCCTGCTTTAATTTCAACTTACGGTGATCGTAATGCAGGCTAAATCGCTGTAGCTGAAAGCCGGGGCGATCAATGCTGCACAACATCCGAAACCGTGTGGGCGTGAGCACTGGGCTGGTTAAGATAACCCTATCCGCATGCTCTGGTGTTTCATCAAAAACAGAGAGTTCACGTCCCAGGCATGTTTCCAAAGACATGACGATCGCTTCGCGCAAAGGGTCTATTGGCGGATTGGTCACCTGCGCAAATTGTTGACGGAAATAATCGAAGACCGAGCGCTGCTTTTTAGACAATACAGCCATCGGCGTATCGTCACCCATCGAACCAACAGCTTCTTGCCCACCTTCCGCGAGAGGGCGCAGCACCTGATCACATTCTTCGAAAGTCACCTGATACAACTTCATCGCCGACTCAACTTCGTCAGGTGTCATACCATTTTCAGAGGCGTCTTTCTCAAGCTGAGACTCGAGCCGTAAAGCGCGCTCGGTTAACCAGCGTCGGTAAGGCTGACTCTGTTTAAGCTGTTGATCGATATCCGCAGTGTGATGCAACTCGCCGAGCTGAGTATCAACAGATAATATTTGTCCGGGCCCTAAACGCCCTTTTGCGACGACATCTTCCGGTTTATAGTCGTAAACTCCTATTTCCGACGCGACGGTAATAATGTCGTCCTTCGTAATTACCCAACGCGATGGCCGCAAACCGTTCCGGTCGAGCGTACAAACCGCATAACGACCATCAGTCATTACCAGACCTGCAGGCCCATCCCACGGTTCAACGTGCATCGAATTGTATTCATAGAACGCCTTTAAATCGGCATCCATGTGCTCAACGTTTTGCCAGGCCGGCGGCACCAGCATGCGAATGGCCCGATGCAAATCCATACCGCCAATCATCAGCAGCTCGAGCATGTTATCGAGGCTGGAGGAGTCTGAACCGGTGCGATTCACCAGCGGCACAATTTCGTTCACATTGGGCAGCAATGCTGTCTGAAACTTCTCTGTGCGAGCGACAGACCAATTCCGATTCCCCATGATCGTGTTGATTTCACCGTTGTGAGCAATCAAACGAAATGGCTGAGCCAAGGGCCACTGAGGCAGAGTATTCGTAGAAAAACGCTGATGGAACACACAAATTGCCGTCTCGAGTCGCTCATCGGCGAGATCTTTGTAAAAGCCCGGCAAATCCACGGGCATCATCAAGCCTTTGAATGAGAGAACCGTCGAACTCAAACTCGCAATATAAAAGCTTTTGTCTTGCGCGAGGCGAATCTCAATTTTTCTGCGTGCGACAAACAAACGCGCATTCAGATCCTGAATAGACATGTCAGGCGCGTTGATAAACAGGTGATAAAAGCTTGGTAAGGTCTCCAGAGCAATCGGACCGAGACATGCGTTGTCAGTAGGCTGTTCACGCCATGCAATGGCGTCGAAGCCTGCAGCTGCGAGCTCCTCACTGACAACCGTCATAGAGGCTTTAGCGAGCTCGCCGTCTCGATTGAGCATAAGTGCGCCGATGCCGTAATGATCGGTAAGTTCAAACTGCAGCTCTTCGCGCGCAATGACCCGCAAAAAACTATCTGGCTTTTTAATCAAAAGACCACAGCCATCACCCGTCTTGCCATCCGCTGCAATGCCACCGCGATGGGTCATACAGGTCAGGGACTCAATCCCTTTTTGTAACAGCCTATGGCTCGCTTCGCCTTTTATGTGGGCAATAAGCCCAAAACCGCAGTTGTCTTTAAACTCATCTAAACGGTAAAGGCCAGAACTCTTTTTTTGATTTGTGTTCGTCATAGGGAATGCGCACTACGTTGGACAGTCAAGATCTAGCACACAACATACCAGACCACGCACAAAGCTAAGCTTCGTCGCTGGGGTGTTGTTATCAGCCACCCCAGACAAAAAAGCCCCTGAACAAAGGGGCTTCTACAAAATGGCGCTGAATGTTAACCGCAGAATTCTTAAGAAGCAAGATATCTGCTTAAGATGTCTTGATATCGGCAGGCAATGACAGCGATATGTCGTTATCGTCGCCCAAGTTCGTCGATATCACGCTGTATTGCAACAAGGCTTTTCACCCAGGGGCCGGCTTTTCGTTGACCTTCAGAAAGGCGGGCAATCGCTGCTTGGGCCGAGTTGCGCGTATCGTAGGGCCCTAAAACAACAATAAACCAATACGCGTCGGAGGGTCTTCGCTTGCGATAAATAAAGAGCTTATCGCGGTTAGGCTGGCTGGAAACATACGTTTTTAGCCCACTCGGCTGGCTGGCTGCCACAAGCTGCAGCATATACCCCGAACTATCGAGCTCCATCAGCGCGAGCTCCTGCTCAGTAAGATCAAAAGATGTCTTGGGAATCTTACGCGGCGGCGCCTTGAGGACAACTTCTTCTTCAACGGGCTCATCATCAAAAACCAGCTCAGACACCTCTTCAAGGACAAAGCCATTATCAATCGCCTGACTGCCGCCCTCGGAAGAGGCATCCGTGGTCGTTAAGGGCTCTCCAAGCTCAGTGATTATTACCCCCGCAGAAGGTTCACTTTCTTCCGTTTCGGATACAACATCTAGCACATTTCCCGGGGCAGCCACAATCATTGCGTCACTTTGATCCTCAGCGGCTGGCCCCGCTGCGACGAGCGACTCAGGCTCAATGGCTTCGGGCACCTTACCGTGTAACGCCTCTTCCGACGAGCCGCGATACATAAACACCATGATCAGCACACTAAACAAAATAGCCAACACAACAATATGCAATATTGGCATCTTGCGGATATCACTGGCGAGCGCTGCGGCAGGCGGGGGCTCAGAGGCTTTGGCCGCTATCTCATATGCTTTACCAGGATTGCCGTTCACCCGGTTCCAGATAGTGGCAACAGAAGGCAGTTTGTTGCTTTGGATTAAGTAGTCCAGGTCTGGAACTTTACTATTCAAAAAACGCTCGAGTTCACCCGCTGAGAATGCCGGCATCTCAAAATCATAAATTGCAATATCTAACAGGTCGAGTGTATCGAGGCGAGCAGCTAAACCTTGATCTGCAAAAAAAACAAAGCGCATACCAAAACTCTGCTGCTCAGCACCTTGTAGCAAACTGAGCAAAGCAGCGAGCACTTCATCAGAAATGTGGTGGCCATCATCCAATAAAATCAATGCAAGCTTCCGTTCGCGCAAGAGGCTTTGCGCATATGATCGCAACTGCTTGAGCAGTGCACCCCCAGGGCTAGATGGCTCGTGAGGTAAACCAAGTTCAGTAACTAAAGATTGCAAAAAGCTCTGAAGGGATACGTCTTCAGGAAGAGAAACAGCTGTAACGAAGATAGGCACTTCTTCAGAGGCACTTTTACTAAGTGTTTGCGCAAAATGGGATAATAGTGTGGTTTTTCCACTGCCTTGCTCACCTTCAACCACTAAGGCATCAGCACCAAACACACTCAGGTGTTTTAGCTGCTGGACCAGACCAGTAAGACCGGGAGTAGAAAAAAAATCTTCTTCGTGCTCTTGCATGATTGATATGCCCTCGCCCAATCGAGCCGAACTGTGTGAATCACTCGATTCGTCTTTTTATTTTTTGCCTTAGGGTCTGCGGTTTATACACAATACGAAGTAAGCGTATCTCGCAAGACATCTGCCTCAAAATCCGAACTCACAACAGCTTGCCCCAAGCCTTTCAACAAGATCAATCTTAATTTTTTATCGAGAACTTTTTTATCAACCGCCATAAAGCCTAAGTAATCGTCTACCGACATATCTGTGGGTGCATCCAGCGGCAAACCGGCGCGCGAAATAAGACTTCGCGCCCGCGCTAATATATCTGGATCGAGCCAGCCTAAACGCACTGACATATCACAGGCCATCACCATGCCGAGGCCCACTGCTTCGCCGTGCAACCAATTTCCGTAACCCTGATGCGCCTCGATCGCATGACCAAATGTGTGACCTAAATTCAATATCGCTCTCAGGCCGGCTTCTTTTTCATCGCACGCGACAACCTCTGCTTTTATCTGGCATGACTTTTCTATTGCCTCTGCCAGTGCATCGACGTCCCTAGCGAGCAAAAAGTTCATATTCTCTTCCAGCCAGGCAAAAAACGTCGCATCGTAAATAAGACCGTATTTGATGACCTCTGCAATTCCGGCAGACAGCTCTCGCTGGGGAAGCGTATTTAATACCGAGACATCGATGATGACACACTGAGGCTGATAAAACGCGCCAATCATATTTTTCCCGAGAGCATGATTAACGCCTGTTTTTCCGCCCACAGAAGAATCTACCTGAGCCAGAAGTGTTGTTGGTATTTGTAAAAACTTAACACCTCGCTGATAACACGCTGCAGCGAAACCTGTCATGTCGCCAACCACTCCCCCGCCAAGGGCTATTAAGGTCGCGGAACGATTGTATTTTTTGCTTAACAATTCGTCGAAAATGAGATTCAAAGTATCGAGGTTTTTATATTGTTCACCGTCAGGCAAAACAACCATATCGACCTTGCTCGACCCCAAATTTTGCAGCTCCAGTTTTAATTGGTCTGCATACATCGAAACAAGCGTCGTATTTGTGACAATTAGCACCTGCCCCATACAATATTTTTTGAGACACAAATGATCCGCGAGCAAAGACTCGCCAATAAATATAGGGTAGCTTCGATCTCCCAGATCGACCTCGAGCAGTTTCATAAAGTGTTTACTTATCTTGGATGACGCTTAGAATTTTTTGCACTGTGGCTTTAGGACCTTGCCCGTCAGTTTCAATCACATGATTCGCCACAGATAAGTAGAAGGGCTCGCGCTCTTCCATCAAAGATATAATCTTCGCTTGCGGGTCTGGAACTTGCAATAACGGCCGTTTTTTATCTTTTGCTGTACGCGCGACGAGCTGATCCACACTGGCACGCAGATAAATAACACAATCTATGCTTTCGAGCAGCGTTCGGTTTTCTGCATCTGCAACTATACCACCACCTGTTGCAAGCACCGTTTGATCAGCTTGGCTAAATTCAGCGAGCACCTGTCGCTCTCGAGCGCGAAAGCCGGCTTCGCCTTCGACATCAAATATCCAAGCGATATCCGCACCCGTACGGTCTTCAATGATATGGTCGGTATCCTGGAATTCATAACCAATCTTGGCCGCTAACATGCGGCCAATGGTTGATTTGCCAGCCCCCATGGGGCCGACGAGAACGATGAGCGTGCTGACCACTATTGCAGATAGTCGCTCGCTAAAATTTTGGGCGTTACGAAAATCAGAATTTCCCGCTTAGACTCACGACGAACCTCATTGCGGAACAATCTCCCAACAATTGGAATATCTCCCAACAGGGGCACTTTTGTTTCACCTTCTGTAGACTCAGTTGTGTAAATACCACCCAGCACAACAGTATCGCCATCCGAAACCAAGACTTGTGTTTCTAACTGGGTGATATCAATAACGGGAACACCACTGGCAGAATCAATCTGACTGATTGAATCCTGGTTGATAACCAAGTCCATGATAATGCGGTCGTCAGGTGTAATTTGAGGCGTAACGTCAAGTTTTAGCACCGCCTCTTTAAAAGAGGTCGTTGTACCACCACTGGCAGATTCTTCCTGGAACGGAATTTCCGTACCGGACTCAATAGTCGCTTGCTGTTTATCACCAGTGATCACCTTCGGCTCAGAAACAATTTCGGCAAAGCCTGAGTCTTGAAGAGCACTTAACTCTAAACCCAATAAAAAATTCGAGCTGATAACATTTGCTGTAAACGCCCCAGCGGGGTTGAACACGGCTAAATCTACCAGGTTGGAGGTCAATAAATTTCTATCGTCGTCACTAACACCGTCACCGTCACCATCTTGAAATACACACTCCGGTCCACATCCATCCGCATTGGTTAAACCATCGAGCCTGCCGGTAAACTCGAACTTGTTGCCACCCGATTGCGAAGTTTCCACTGCATCCCCAGCGATTCTAACGCCAAGCTCTTTACGGAAATTACTATTAGCAATAACAATACGCGCCTCAATCATCACTTGTTGAATTGGAATGTCAACGCGTTCGATTAACTCTTTAAAGGATGAAATTTTCTCTTCTGTGTCAGTCAGAATAATGGAATTGGTGCGCTCATCAACAATCGCTTGCCCCCGCTCAGACAAGATACTACCCGTCGAGTTTCTATCTGAACCTCCCGGAGATTGACCTCCAGCGCCAGCTTGACCCCCTAGACTTGAATCAATAAATAACTGGAACAGTTCACGTGCATTGGCATAGCGGATGCGAATATACTCAGTGCGCAACGGGGCCAGTTCTTCAAGTTGTTTTTGAGTTTCAATTTGCTGGCGCTCACGTTCAGCTATCTCTGCCGCTGGCGCGACCATCAAAACATTGCCAATATGTCGCTTGTCCAAACCTTTGGTTCTTAAAACGATATCCAAGGCTTGATCCCATGGAACATTTTCCAACCGTAAAGTGATACTGCCATTTACAGTATCGGACGCAACCAGATTAAGATCCGTAAAATCTGCAATTAACTGCAGTACCGATCTAACCTGAATATCCTGGAAGTTAAGCGATAGTCGCTCACCCGTGTATGCGAATGCTTTTTTCTTTTCTTCAATTTCACGCTGGTTGAGTGGTTTAATACTGACAACATATTCGTTATCTGCTTGATAAGCCAAATAGTCGTAGTCCCCCTGAGCGTCAATACTGATAAGCGTGTCATCACCCTGTTGCTTTGAAGCCAGCATCGTCACAGGCGTTGCGAAGTCGACAACATCTAACTTACGTCGCAGCTCTGTCGGCACACTCATACCCACAAAACGCACCTCTACGCCGCTGGCAACTTCTTCTATGTCAACTGAAACATTGGGATTTGACAGGGAAATTATCACCTTACCCTCGCCATCAACGCCGCGACGAAAGTCGATATTGCGCACGCTTTTCTCGCCACTCGAAGAAGTGGAAGCGTTGGGATTCGAAAGATCACTTGATACAGAAGCCGACGAACCCGCACTGGCAACTGCAGGTGCCTGGGAAGCGACGTCACTGCCGACTTCAACGATGAGCTCATTGCCGGAAATGCGCGTGGTGTAGGGAACCAAGTTGGCCAAATTTACAATTAAGCGCGTGCGCCCCCCCCCCGCGACAACAACGGCCGAATCAACCTCGCCAACATCGACAGAGTACTTTTTTTGGTCAAGCACATTGGACACATCGGCAAAATCCAACACTATGCGTGCGGGTTTATTGATCGTAAAGCCTTTAGGTAACTCATTAATCGCATCATCAAACTGCATCCGAATCTCGGCCTTTTCACCGGGCAGCTCAGCGAATTGGATATCGGTCAGCTCGCTCGCGAGCAAGGCGCTAGCGCATGCCCAAAGAGCAATTGTTCTTGTTAGAAATGTAAACATGCTGTTAATCCTTCTCCGCTAATGCAATTAGTCGGGGCCTCTCTACCCAGCCATCGAGACCATCCGACACAATTTCAATTAATTCTATTTTAGTATTATCGATGTTAATAATTTTGCCGTGGTTTTTACCCATATAGTGGCCAGGAGCTACAGGTTTTATTTCGCCGCTTGTATGTCGCACAAGCGCCCATAAAGTGCCACCCTTTTTTAAGGTGCCGACCATCGACAAAGATGCGATATCAAATCCTTCTAAAAACTCCTTGGTCCGATTAAAGTCAGGTCTCACATTAGAGCCAGACTTAGCAAAGACACGGCGCTGTATGTCAATTGGCTTATCGAATGGACTCCTTTTTGACGCTGCGCTATAACTAAATCCTTCGAAAGATGGGTATGGAGGAATGGGCTCAACTCGCCCAGCTGGCTTTCTTTTTACTTCATCAATATAAGCTTGCAAATCTGCATGCGTATCCGTTCTGCTACAACCACCCAGCAGTAAGCCAACAATTAATAGAAAAGCCAATCTATACACCTTAGCGGTCCTCCGGCTTGTATCGATAAGTCTTGGCTTCTAATTCCATATGTAACAGCCCGGAGTTATCCTTCGAACGATCAATGATGAAATCGTGCAAGGTAACGATGCGAGGCATGCCCGCAATGCCACTGACAAAGGCCCCGAATTCATGGTAACCGCCTGATACTTTGATGCTAATCGGTAACTCGATATGAATATCTGTAGTCACTTCCTGGCGCAGATCAATGCTATTGATCTCTAACCGACTCTCTACGCCTTTATCGTCAATATCTTCAATTAAGCCCGGAACTTCTGTTTTTTCGGGAAGCCGGGAAATAAGCGCATCATAAGATTCACGCATTGTCACCATCTGAGCACGATACTGCGCCAAATTGGACGCTTCGTGCGCCTTGGTTTCAAAATCTGCACGCAAGCGGTCTTCAGTATTTTTCTCGCCTTGAAGACTTAACTGCTTGTCTTTAACAACCAAAAAATAGCAGGCCGAGACAATTGCAATCGAAGTCAAAATACATAACAGTATTTTTGCAGGCAGAGGCCAAACCCCCACACGATTAAAGTCGATGTCGTTGACATCAAACTCCTGCAACTGCTCGATATATTTAGACAAATCAGCCATTATTACCATCCTCTTCGCCCGCATTTGGGAATACTGCCTGCAAATCCATTTCAAATACACCTGCTTGCGGCCCAAACTCGACATTTGCTACAACAGACTTCAAATTCGGATTTGCAAACCAATCTGACTTGGCGAGGCCGCGCATAAGAGCTGATATACGCTGATTTGACTCACTGACACCCTTGATCGAAAAAGTATCTCCCTTGCGCGATACCGAGGTGAAATATACGCCATCTGGAATTGAGCTCGCCAATTCATCAAAGTAGTGAACAACTATCGTGCGCTTGCCTTCGAGGTCGCGAATAACCCCCATTCGCTGCTCAAGTTCTTTTTTCTTTTTCCTAAGCTCCTGGATTTCCTGGACCTGCTTTTTCAAGTCGTCAATTTGGACCGCCAGCATTCTGTTGCGCGACTGTTGTGATGAAATGGCGCCATCGACAATGCGCACCCAAAGCACACACCCCAGAACCACTATAAGGCATACACCCGCAAGCTGGGCCAGGAATTCTTTTTTACGCTCCTGGCGCAGCTCTTCACGCCAAGGCAGTAAATTTATGCGAGCCATATTATTCGAACCCTCTCAGCGCGAGCCCAGCAGCGATCATTAATGATGGGGCATCGTTTGCTAGCGAGGCTGAATTAACTCTCGAAGCAATGGACATATTTGCGAATGGATCAGCCACTGTGGCTGGCGTTCCAAGCTTTTCTTCAATCAACCCACTTAAGCCATCTAGAGACGCAACGCCGCCAGCAAGAATAATGTGATCTACATCGTTGTACTGGCTAGAAGAAAAGAAGAACTGAAGTGAACGGGTAACCTGTTGAACAACTGCGTCCTTGAAAGGTTCAAGCACTTCGGTCTCATAATCGTCCGGCAAACCACCCTGTTTCTTAGCGAGTCCGGCCTCCTCCGAAGAAAGACCATAGCGCCGTTGAATTTCTTCAGTTAGCTGCTTACCACCGAAGAGTTGTTCACGCGTATAGATGGTATTACCGTCAACCAATACGCTAAGCGTCGTCATTGTCGCTCCAATATCAAGTATCGCAACAACCTGTTCGTCCTGATCTTCGAGTTGCTCGCGAATAAGCTCAAACGCACGTTCCATTGTATAAGCTTCAACATCGACAACTTTTGGCTGCAACCCGGCCGCTTGAAGGACAGTAACGCGTGTCTCAACATTCTCGCTGCGACAAGCCGCCAACAGAACTTCTACTTGATCCGGGTTCTTTACTGAGGGTCCCTGGATGTCAAAATCAAGAGATACTTCCTCAAGGGGGTAAGGAATATACTGGTCAGCTTCCGTGGAGATATACGCTTCCATTTGTTCCTCGGAAAGGTCGCCTGGCATCTCCACCAGCTTGGTAATCACCGAAGATCCAGACACAGCTACAGCGGCGTCCTTAGTCTTGGTTCGGGAACTCTGGACGAGAGCACGCAACACTTGTGCAACCGCCTCAGGTTCGTTGATATTCTTTTCTACAACAGCATTAACAGGGAGCGGCTTAACAGCGTAATTCTCGACACGGAAACCTCCACCCTGCTTACTGAATTCCAATAACTTCACCGTCGTTGAGCTAATATCCAGCCCTAATAACGGCTTGTGCTTTTTCCTGATTAAGTCGAGAGCGCCCATTTTTCTATCTATTTCGGATACTTAGCTTACGTTTATGTTATAGCACTTTAACTCGAAGCTGCAATAACAGTGATGTTAAATAAAGTGTGAAAAAGGTCTTATAATGGCCAGCCCACAACAATATGACCGTTAGTTACATGAAACAGGCGCTTAAAAGACCTCTACTAATTTTGCTCCAATTATCTGTTTTTGGTGTTGGCTTTACCATTGTTGGACTCGCCAGTGCCTATCTATATTTGAGCCCAAGCTTACCCTCGGTCGAATCCATTCGAGACGTGCGCCTACAAACACCGCTGCGCATATATTCAGCCGACGGCAAGCTAATCGGCGAATTTGGCGAAAAACGCCGCACGCCTGTAAAACTCGAAGACGTGCCATCCAGCTTCGTCGACGCGCTTTTAGCTGCCGAAGATGCCGATTTCTATTCACATCGCGGTGTAAGCATACGCGGACTAGCACGCGCAGCAACCGAATTGATCACAACTGGGAAAAAAGGCAGCGGCGGCAGCACAGTCACGATGCAACTCACACGCAACGTCTTTTTCTCCCTGGAAAAACGCTTTGCCAGAAAATTCAACGAAATTCTGCTTTCACTAAAACTTGAAAGAGAGCTCACTAAAGACGAAATCCTCGAGCTATATGTGAACTACATGTTCCTCGGCAAACGCGCTTATGGCATACAAGCAGCAGCACAAGTCTACTACGGCAAAGACCTTAACAAACTAAGTTTAGCGCAACAGGCGATGATAGCAGGACTCTTTCAGGGTCCTTCGACAAAGAACCCCATTATTAACCCCGAAAGAGCCGTGGCACGCAGGAATTGGATTCTCGGCCGCATGTATGAACTCGAGCTGATCTCTCCAGAAGAGTATCGTCAAGCCAAGGGCGAGGCCGTAAGCGCTCGGTATCACGGAAGCCAGTTGGATGCAAGCGCGCCCTATATAGCCGAACTCGCGCGCGAGAAGACCATCCGCTCCTTCGGATTAAAGGCGTATACTGAAGGCTATCGCGTCTATACAACAGTGGACAGCTCGCTTCAAATCGCCGCCCAAGCGGCTGTCGTCAACGGCTTGCTCGCGTACGACAAACGCCATGGATATCGCGGCCCCGAACAGCAAATCAATATTGAAAAAAATACAGCTCCCACAGAAACCTCAGATGGCGAAGTCAGTAGTGAAGCAGCCACAACTCTTTCGTTTAATAACTACGAAGAAGTACTCGAATCGCTAGAGCAAATCCCCAGCTATGCGGGTTTAGAGCCGGCCGTGGTTCTCAACAACGAAGCAAGAGAATTAGAAGTTCTGTTAAAGAATGGGGAGCAACTCTTCCTGCAATGGGAAGATGGGCTCGACACAATGCGGCCCTACCTAAATGAAAACAGCCTTGGCCCGCGGCCCCAGAAAGCCAGTGATATCGCATCGATAGGAGACATTGTAAGAGTGCTTCGTCAGGGTAGCTCCTGGCAACTGACTCAACTGCCCGAAGCACAAGCCGCGCTTGTCGCGCTCGACCCGAACAATGGCGGTATTCTGTCCATCGTTGGGGGCTTCGATTTTTACGAAAGCCACTTTAACCGTGCGACTCAGGCTCACCGCCAACCTGGGTCTAATTTTAAACCCTTTGTCTATGCTGCCGCACTAGAGCACGGGCTCACCGCTGCCACACTCGTCAACGATGCACCAATCGTATTCGACGATGCGGCGCTGGAGGGCACATGGCGCCCCGAAAATGCCAGCGGTAAGTTTTACGGGCCAACACGTATCCGCAAAGCGCTTTATTTGTCGCGTAACCTGGTGTCTATTCGTCTACTCAAACAAATCGGCATCAAGCGGCTCGTCGACTCGCTTGAGCGCTTTGGCTTTGACAGCAAAACCTTGCCGAAAGACCTTTCACTCGCTCTCGGCACACACGCAGTGACCCCCATGGATATGACCACAGCCTGGGCCTCATTCGCCAATGGAGGCTACAAAGTAAACGCCCACCTAATAAAACGGGTGAAAGACGTCGATGGTAATATTATTTACGAGGCCATGCCCAAAACTGTTTGCGAGCAGTGCGACCTAATTGTCACACCCGAGCCTGCGCAGCTTTCGGACCTAAACGATGAAGAGTTTGACCCCAATATCTTCGAGATACCCTTGTTATATAAACGCCAGCTGGGTCTACTGGAACCTCAGGACTACCCCAAAGCGGCCAAAATAGTCGATGATCAAGTCGTATTTATTATGGATTCAATGCTACGTGATGTGATCAAAAAAGGGACCGGGCGCCGAGCACGTGTGCTCCAACGAGATGATCTCTCAGGCAAAACCGGCACAACCAACGGACCGAATGATGCATGGTTTAGCGGCTACAACCGCAACATCATTACAACCACGTGGGTTGGCTTTGATCAGAACAAGCCTCTCGGCAATCGAGAATACGGTGGCTCAGCTGCCCTTCCAATATGGATAGATTTTATGCGCGAAGCGCTAAAGCACTCGCCAGAGTATTCGCGCGCGCAACCACCGGGCATTGTGACAGTCAAGATAGACCCGGAAACCGGCAAACGAGCAAAGGCTGGAGACCCGGATGCCATCTTCGAATACTTTCGTGCGGAAAATACGCCAGAATTAGACGCGCAGTCGACAGAAAACACCACGAGCGGACCGCTCGAAATATTTTCGGAAGAGATTTTCTAGAGAAAACGCAGGTAGAAAATTGCGATTACTTTTTCGACAGGCGACCAAAGCGCTTATTGAACTTATCAATTCTGCCACCGCTGTCTACAACCTTCTGCTTACCGGTATAAAACGGGTGACACTGCGAGCATACATCGATGTGAATATCTTTCGCGAGCGTAGAGCGCGTTTTGATAACGTTACCACAGCTGCAGGTTGCCGTTATCTCTTCATATTTTGGTTGAATATCTGTCTGCATGATTCGCCTCTGCTTACGTGTACCGCCATTCGATCTTTACGCCGAACACGGTACCTCAATTGGCTAGGGGGCCTGGGCCTGTTAAAAAATGAGCGCGGATCTTACCAGATTCCAGCTGATAGGCAAATTAGAAGTTGATATAGTTTTAAGATGACCGATGTCAAAAAATACCTCCTGGTCGCCATCCCTGTTCCCATCAGAGAAGCGTTTATTTATCTTCCCAAACACTCGCTGCTGGATTGCACTATTGGATCGCGCGTAAGCGTGCCTTTTGGCAATAGAGAGCTGACCGGTGTCGTGATCGGCCACACCGAGGAAAACAGCATAGACAGCTCCAAACTGCGTGCGATACACCAAGTTTTGGATAACCAGGCGCTGCTGTCCGCCGACTTGCTTTCGCTCTGCCGCTGGACCTCTGACTATTATTGCCACCCGATTGGCGAAGTCATTTTTTCAACTTTGCCACCACTTTTGAGGACGAATACAGCATTACCTGCCGAGCGAACGTGGCTGCTTACTACAGAGGGCAAAGGGCTCCCCAGCTCCGCATTGGCGCGCTCGCCTAAGCAACAGGAAATCGTTAACTACCTGCTGGAAAATGCCGCCTTAGACGATGAAACCGTCACCGCGAGCACTTTTTCGAAAAGCGCTTTACAGACCTTAAAAGAAAAAGGTTTGATTTATCGCGCGGAAAAAAAAGCCGTCGCCAGTAAAGCAGTCAATCAACTCCTAAACGAAACACCATTGCACCTCACCGGCGAGCAACACGCAGCGATCGAAAAGGTTAGGCATCATGAATTTGGTACTTATCTGCTGCACGGCATCACTGGCAGTGGTAAAACAGAAATATATTTACAGCTAGTAGCCCGTGCGCTTCAGTCAGGCTGCCAAGCGCTCGTGCTGATTCCCGAAATAGGACTTTCACCACAAACCGTTACCCGCTTCCGCAAAAGATTTGCTGTTACCATCGTCGAAATGCACTCCGAAGTCAGTGCGGCACAACGTGCTAAAAATTGGCTCGCCGCAAAACACGGCCATGCCCAAATCGTGATTGGAACGCGTTTAAGCATATTCTCAGACTTGCACAAGCCGGGCATTATCATCGTCGACGAAGAGCACGATAGCTCCTATAAACAGCAAGATGGCTTCCGTTACTCGGCCAGAGACTGCGCGATTTACCGCGCTCGCCAACACAATATCCCCGTCATACTTGGCAGCGCGACACCGTCATTTGAATCGCTTAATAATGCCGCTACTGGTCGTTACCATCACCTGATTCTAAAAAGGCGGGCAGGCACTACACCTCCCGCAGAAATAGAAATGGTCGACCTGCGCGGTCAAGCCCTCACCTCGGGACTTAGTGAGCAAAGCTTGAGCGCGATTAAAGCAGTAACAGAGAAGGGCGGCCAGGCGCTCGTATTCCTCAACCGAAAAGGCTTTGCATCGAGCCAGATGTGTCACAGCTGCGGCTGGGTAAGCACCTGTTCTCATTGCTCAGCGAGCATGACAGTTCACTCGCGACCAAAACGCTTGCATTGCCACCAGTGCGATCGCAGGCAGACGCTGCCAACACTGTGCCCCAATTGCGGCAGCAACGACATCGACGTGCACGGCGTAGGCACTGAGCAACTTGAAGATTCACTGGTAAACGCTCTCCCTGGCGTCCCCGTTGTGCGCATTGATCGCGACTCGACGCGGAACAAATCCACACTCAAATCAAAGTTAGCCATGGTGGAGACAGGCGAAAGTTGCGTGCTCATTGGCACGCAAATGCTTGCTAAAGGCCATCACTTTCCAAAACTCAATTTAGTTGTGATCGTAGATGCGGACCAGGGCTTTTTGAATCCCGACTTTCGCGCATTGGAAAAAATAGGGCAGCTTCTGATCCAGGTCGCTGGCAGAGCGGGACGAGAGGGAGCTGTCGGCAAAGTCTTAGTCCAAAGCCACCGGCCGGATCACCCAATGCTCGAACTCCTGGTACGCAAAGGGTATTTCGCACTCGCCAAAGCGCTTATGCAACAGCGCCATAACAGCGCACTGCCGCCCTATTGGCACTGCGTATTAATTCGCGCCGAATCAAAGCGTCGAGAAAATGCAGAGGATTTGCTTAAGCTATTCGCACATTGCTATCGCGAGCACTTCGCGTATTCAGCAGAGACTCAGCTGGTGGGCCCGCTTCCGAGCCCAATGGAAAAAATAAACGATAGATTCCGCTTTCAGCTAATGATCAAAAGTAGCGAGAGAAAGCAGCTGAAGTATGTTTTAGAAAAACTAATCAGCGCCGCCGATCAAAACAGTTTGAGCAAGCGCGTACGCTGGTCCATCGATATTGACCCCGCAGAGACCTAGATAGAACCAGCACCCGCACTAGGAATTACGGGTCTTCAGTGTCAATTGCGAGCAACAGGATCGTCGAGTCCGAGATAATTGTACTGTCATCTCCGGCACACCGCGCGTCCCTTTCAGCCGTGCTTTCACCTTCAATATCGACACAGGGGCCATCCCAAAAACCGTTTCCGGTCGCGTCGTAAACACCGTTGGAATTGTTATCTATGAAAAGTTCGCCCTGGTCGTACACACCATTTTCGTTTGCATCGACAAACGCTTCGGGAAGATCATCAAAAGGTTCGTTTAATTCATAAATGTTATTGGAGTTCAAGTCGGTGAACTCTTCGGCACCGCTGGCATAAGCAAGAACTGTCACACGAAGCCCAATTTTATCTGCACCCGGCTGGGTGCTCGCCCAGGTGATATTGCAGGAACCACCGCTCATCTCGCAGGTAGAAGGGTCAACCAATCCGTTTTCCGGCGTGACGACCGTAACCCTGGAACCATCTAGCACAGCGTGACCAAATTGATCGCTCGCCAACACCGTCATCCCTACTGTCGTATTACCAATAATTGCTCCGCCATTAACGATGTTTGCACCGTTATCACTTCCCGAAATATCTTCTGGATTCGGCCCAATCGAAAAATCGCCCGCCGAAAAGATACTCGTCGAAATTTGAATTTCATTCGAAACCGCGCGTGTCGTTGTACCGGCGATAGTCGCGATTACCTGCACTGCAATAGGGAAGCTGCCACTTTGAACAATGACAGAAACCTGACCATCCGAACTCGACGTGACGGTATCTCCACCAACGAAGTTGATCCCGCCCACATCAGTACTCAAACTAAACTCGACGGATTGATTGGCCAACGGCGCATTCGCTGCGTCCGTCACCAGAAAAGTAACTATGGAATTTTCAACACCACCCTGCCCACGCAAAACCAATTGCGATTCAGAGACAGATGTAAATGCAATTGTTGGCGTTCGTGAGTCGTCAACCGAATCCGATGTGTTACCTGCAGGAGCACCTCCGCAAGCAACGAGCAATTTGACCAGCACCAGGGCGACCAGTGCACGAAAAATAGTTGTTACGCCAGACTTCATGATTATTCCACTCGTTTTAAGTTGGGTGGTGCAGAGGTCCAATTTCCTGGACCAAACAATTTACAAAGATAGCAGGTTATGCGGTTAACTTTTGCTTTATGTGTCACACACTGCCTAAAAGCATAAATTGTGGCTGCCTGTTAACCTCGATAATAGCTTAGAATATTTACGTAAGCCAATATAAGCATTGGTAAAAATTGTAAATACTGCGGCACTTCATGTTACGCTTCAACAGGCACCGAAACTTTGAGAAAGACCGACGGTGTGTTGTATGCTATCCGCTTTCAAGCCAATCAAAACTAATCGAAGTTAACGAACAGAGATGAACCGACGACGCTCTCATGCAAGCCCGATCAACGATGGTGGCGGCATGCCCGGATGGCTAATACTGCTTTCCGGTGTTGTCATCGGTGGTTTTGCAATGTTCATTTTTGAGCTTGCTGAACGCAAAGGCATCGGCTCCGACCCCAGTACAAATAGCGCAAGCTCGTCAAGTCAACGCAACGAAAAAAGCGTTATGGCGCCTGTATTCGAATTCTACGAGCGCCTTAAACAGGAACAGGTGGAAATACCCAGATACAATCCCTCCAGCGAAGAATCTGTTAACCAAACTCACGAATATTATCTGCAGGTAGCGTCGTTTATTAAGCAAAGCGACGCAGATAATTTACGCGCCAGCCTTATTTTACTGAACCTGGAAGCTTCGATTGAAAAGTCCAAGCTCGAGTCAGGTGAACGGCGCTACCGCGTGCTTTCCGGCCCATATCAATCAAAATCAAAGCTGGCAAAATCCCAAGAACTGCTGGTATCCAACGGCTACGACTTTTTGGTGCGTAAACGCGAAATCGAGCGCTAGGTCACCTGTGAATAATGCAGTAATGCATCTGCGCAACCTGGAGCGCTCAGTCGTAGGCAGGCGAATTCTGCAAACCAGAGGAGGTATCACTGTATTATTCAGAAGTGCCCTACGCAATTCGCAGACCTGAAACTCTCTCTTGAAATACGTGCGAGCCCCCCAATGTTAGGCCTCTCTAACGCATGAATTAGGAATCGCTGTGGAACAGTTTCGAGGCACAACTATTCTCTCGGTACGCCGGGGCAACGAAGTCGTTATTGGCGGAGACGGTCAAGTCTCGCTCGGCAATACCATCATGAAAGGTAATGCACGTAAAGTGCGAAGACTCTATAAAAACCAGGTCATTGCCGGCTTCGCAGGTGGCACCGCCGACGCGTTTACACTGTTTGAACGCTTTGAAGCCAAACTCGACAGCCACGGCGGCCAATTGGTCCGCGCGGCAGTAGAACTGGCGAAAGACTGGCGCACAGATCGGGCTCTGCGACGCCTCGAAGCCCTGCTCGCTGTCGCCAACGCAGAAGCTTCATTAATTATCAGCGGTAACGGCGATGTCATTCAGCCCGAAAACGACCTTATCGCAATTGGTTCAGGCGGTCCCTTCGCCCAGTCCTCGGCGCGAGCACTGTTTGAAAATACCGACCTAAGCGCAAGGGACATTGTCGAAAAAGGATTAGCCATTGCCGGCGATATTTGTGTCTATACCAACCACAATTTCACGATTGAAACGCTCGCTTACTGATTTACGGAATTTTTTATGTCTCATATGACTCCCAGTGAAATCGTTCACGAACTCGACCAGTTTATTATTGGTCAATCGGCCGCAAAGAAGGCGGTCGCTATTGCCCTTAGAAACCGCTGGCGCAGAATGCAGCTGGACGAATCGCTGCGCAATGAAATCACACCCAAAAATATTTTGATGATAGGGCCTACCGGGGTGGGTAAAACTGAAATCGCCCGGCGGCTGGCAAGATTGGCCAACGCGCCCTTTGTTAAAGTTGAAGCGACGAAATTTACTGAAGTCGGCTATGTCGGTCGCGATGTAGAATCCATCGTGCGCGACCTCGTTGACAGATCGATAAAACTTTACCGTGAGCAGGAACTCAATAAAGTTGAGTT
Organism: Cellvibrionaceae bacterium; assembly: GCA_028281575.1. Classification (GTDB taxonomy): domain Bacteria; phylum Pseudomonadota; class Gammaproteobacteria; order Pseudomonadales; family Cellvibrionaceae; genus Agaribacterium. The sequence continues at coordinate 13,433 of JANQJP010000027.1, read as the reverse complement.
TCGTGCCCACGAAGCCGCAGAGGAGCGCATATTAGACGCGCTATTGCCGCCTGCACGCACCGAAGACGACGCCAGTCGCTCGAGTTCCACACGACAGATTTTTCGGAAAAAATTGCGCGAGGGCGAGTTAAACGATAAAGAAATCGAAATCGATGTCTCAGCCACGCCAGTGGGCGTGGAAATTATGGCGCCCCCGGGCATGGAGGACATGACCAACCAACTCCAGAGCATGTTCTCCAATATATCTACCGGCAAAACAAAAAAAACCAAACTCACGGTCGACAAAGCACTGAAAAAACTCATTGATGAAGAAGCAGCCAAACTGATTAATGAAGAAGAAATTAAGGCGCGCGCGATTGAGGCTGCCGAGCAAAACGGCATTGTGTTTATCGATGAAATCGACAAAGTATGCAAACGTGAAAATAACGCCGGTGGCGATGTTAGCCGCGAAGGTGTGCAACGGGATTTATTACCACTGATCGAAGGCAGCACCGTCTCGACCAAGCACGGGATGATCAAAACAGACCATATTTTATTTATCGCCTCAGGCGCCTTTCATTTGGCCAAGCCTTCGGACCTTATTCCCGAACTACAGGGAAGACTGCCCATTCGCGTGGAACTGAATGCACTTAGCCCGGAAGATTTCGAACGCATACTCACAGAGCCCACCGCCTCGCTTACCACTCAGCATAAAAGCCTGCTTGCGACGGAGGGTGTTACGCTCAATTTCACCGAGGACGGCATAAGAAAGATTGCTGAAACCGCCTATCACGTGAACGAGACGACAGAAAATATTGGTGCGCGCCGTTTGCATACGGTAATGGAAAAACTGCTGGAAGATATTGCTTTCGACACCAACAGCGCCGATCGCAACATTTCCATCGACGCCGGATTTGTGGAGAAACAACTTGGCGAACTCGCACGCGACCAGGACCTGAGCAGATTTATTCTCTGATGTTACAACCGAAGAAAATTGTATTACATCAAAAAACGCAGACGCTTGAGCTGCACTATGCCTCCGGGGCGTATTCTTTGTCCGCTGAATTTTTGCGTGTTTACTCGCCATCTGCAGAGGTGCGCGGTCACGGCGCAGCAAAAAAAAACTGGCCTACAGACAAGGCCCAGGTGCGTATCCTCTCGATAGAAGCCCAGGGCAACTATGCAATTAAGCTGCTGTTTGATGATGGACATGCGAGCGGCATCTATTCGTGGCGTTACTTGCATGAGCTTGCAACAAATCAGGAATCGCTCTGGCAAACCTATCTTCGGGAAATAAAACTGCTTGCCCAGCAGAATAATGGCGAGTCCGTATTGCGCTGGACCTAGGACTGGCTAACACTAATTACTGTACCTGCGGTCGGGCACACCGTAAAATCACTCTCCTGCTTTGCTCTCACGACGGTGCCCCACATGAACGATCAAGACCACACCCATTTTGGCTTCGAGCAAGTCAAAACCGCTGAAAAATCCAAGCGGGTTGCCGAGGTGTTTCACTCCGTCGCTGCAAAATACGATCTGATGAACGATCTGATGTCTGCTGGCATTCATCGCTTGTGGAAACGATTCACGCTCGAAAGCTCAGCTATTCGCCCAGGCCAACGTGTACTCGATATTGCGGGCGGCACTGGAGACCTGGCAGCCAAGTTTTCCAAGCTCGTCGGCAGTGAAGGCTCTGTTGTACTCGCAGATATAAATAGCTCAATGCTGCGCGTGGGCAGAGACAAACTTATTGATCAGGGACTTGGAAGCAATATCCGTTACGTGCAAGCCGATGCGCAAAAGCTTCCGTTTCCCGACAATCATTTCGATTGCATTACTATCGCCTTTGGCTTACGCAATGTGACAGACAAGGACGAGGCGTTACGATCAATGCACCGCATTCTCAAGCCAGGTGGCCGCCTCCTGGTGCTCGAGTTTTCCAAGCCACAAAATAGCCTGCTCGAAAAAGCGTATGATACATATTCCTTTCGCGTCCTGCCGCTGATGGGGAAGCTTGTTGTCAATGACTCAGATAGCTATCGCTACCTGGCTGAAAGTATACGCATGCACCCCGACCAATCGGCACTCAAAACGATGATGCTCGACGCGGGTTTTGCCAAGTGTGATTTCTACAATATGACCGGCGGTGTCGTCGCGTTGCATAAAGGCGTAAAAGCCTAGGACCTGTAAACATTCATTTATGGAATCTACTGTCGATCCAGTTGCGTTAAGTATCGTTTCGCTGACCTTAGAAAAATGCGTAAATGACGCACTCAGATACGATCCGGGCGCGCGCGCTCAGTTGACTGAGCTAGACGGTCACTCAATGGCAATAACTTTGACCGACTGTCACATAACTATTCACATACGGATGATTGGCGATCATATTGCGATCAGCTGCCCTCCCGACGCAGTCGACAGCGATGTACAACTTTCCGGTAGTAGTTTCGCACTCATTAGCGTCGCCCTGGATGCCAAACAAAATCTGGCTGATTCAGGGGTAAGCGCCCGGGGAAATTTAGACACGCTTCGGCAGCTCCGTGACATCGTGTCAAATTTGGACATTGATTTCGAAGATGCGCTCGCCGAAAAATTTGGCCAACCCCTGGCGACTGTCGCGGGCAAGAGTTTTACGTGGACAACCCAAAATTCCAAAAAAATAGTTACCAACCATAGCGAAGCAATATCGCATTTTCTGCTTGAAGAACTGCAACTTGTGCCGACAAAAAACGAATTTGGTGCATTCTCCAATGAACTTAATGAACTAAGAATGCGCACTGAGCGTCTGCAAGAACGAATCAAATTATTTAAAACAAGCAATAAAAACAGTAGGACTACGAGTGACTAGTTTTTTTCGCCTACTCACAATTGTGCACTGCATCGGCAAGTATCGGCTTCTCGACACTCTCTCTCATCAACATTTTTCCCGCTACCGTTTTTTTCTGACCCCGTTACAGCTCTATCCGAAAACCAGGAAGAGTAGAGGCGAAAGACTACGACTCGCGCTTGAAGAACTGGGTCCTATATTTATCAAATTTGGCCAATTACTATCTACCCGCCCCGACCTTATCCCCCCGGACATCCTGGAAGAATTAACGCGCTTGCAAGATCGCGTCCCCCCGTTTGCATCAGAGGAGTTCCAATCTGTTGTTGAATCTTCGCTAAATGGAAAAATAGAAAATATTTTTGCAACTTTTGATCAGACGCCGCTCGCATCTGCATCCATCGCCCAGGTCCACGGCGCAACGTTGAAAAACGGCTGTGATGTTGTCGTAAAAGTTGTGCGCCCAGGCATTGAGCAAGTCATCGAACAGGACACCAAACTACTTACTGTCATCGCACATTGGGTGGAATCTTTTATTAAAGACGGTAAGCGCTTTAAACCGGTGGAAGTTGTACGCGATTACAAAAACACGATTTTCGACGAACTCGATCTCGCCCGTGAAGGTGCGAACGCATCCCAACTGCGCAGAAACTTCCAGGGCTCCAACAAACTTTATGTACCGGAAATATACTGGGACTTAAGCTGTCGCAATGTGCTTGTGATGGAACGTATCTACGGCATCCCTATCAACGATATTGACGCGTTAAAAAAACAAAACACCAATTTAAAACTCCTGGCCGAACGAGGTGTAGAAATATTTTTTAAACAAGTCTTCGAGCACAACTTTTTTCACGCCGACATGCATCCGGGCAATGTTTTCATATCAACATCTCAACCCGAATCACCGAGTTATATCGCCGTAGATATGGCCATCGTTGGCTCACTTACGCGCGAAGATCAATACTATCTTGCGCGCAATCTTATCGCGATGTTCCGCCGCGACTACCGACAAGTAGCAGAACTGCATGTCACAAGCGGTTGGGTGCCCAAACACACATCTGTCGCTGGATTCGAATCTGCGATTCGCTCTGTGTGCGAACCTATTTTTCAAAAACCGTTGAAAGATATTTCGTTTGGCGAAGCACTTATATCGTTATTTAGAACGGCACAGCGCTTTGAAATGCCGGTGCAACCGCAACTGGTTTTGCTGCAAAAAACCCTGCTTAATATCGAGGGACTGGGCCGTCAGCTCTATCCCGAACTCGATTTATGGGCGACGGCCCATCCCTTTTTAGAGCGTTGGATCAACGAACGTTACCATCCGCGCAAACTGTGGTCCGAAGTGAAATACAATGCGCCCGAATGGCTGGAGACTCTGCCACAATTGCCTACGTTAATATTCGATACGCTCAGCGATGTAAAAAAACTCGCGCAAACGGCTTCGGAGTCAGAAGCCGCAGAGAAATTATTGGATTTGGAAAAACAAAAAAAACGGCGCAGATTCTTTTTTAGCATTGGACTGCTTGGCAGCGCAATTGCAAGCTATATATTTTTACCGGATAACTCACCCTTTTCGAAAGAGCTTGCGCTACTCGCCATCCTGGTCACCACTGTAGCTGTATTGCGTTAAATTTTAGCCATACCAGAGGGCTCGTTGAAGTTAATTATCGGAAGCCCAAAAATACCTGGCGAGCAGAATGCTCACGGCAAAATAGTGATCGGTTTCGACCAGTGGGCTATCGGCAAAAGCCGCATCGCCAATATTGTCGTAGCGAACACTCATGCCATAGCGCCACAATCCCACCCTTCGACCAATACTTGTTTTAAAATATAAACCACTAAAACCTGCACCGGCGTCAAAAGCAGGACGGTCGTCCAAGGCGAAACGCGGCTCAACACTGTAGTAATAATCGTGATAATCATCCGAGCCATAGGTCAGCCCCACGCTGGTCGATGAACGCCATCCGTGACCGATATTGTTTTTTGTATAAGTCAATTTAGGGTTTAATAAATAGCCCACATAACCCACGCCGTCACCGACTGAAATTACGCTCCGCACAGGTAGTCTTAGCAACCACCCTTCATCAAAACTGTCACCACTCAAATTAATATTGAGCGAGGGACCGAGCTCAAACGTGCTGTCGAGCGTGGGCATACCGTTTCTGCGTTGATTGTCTTCCCGGCCACCACTCAGAGAAACTTCACCACTGACATTAATTTCCCAGCGCGGCGTGCTTAATAAGTCCCCGCGAATACCGCGACGATCCACCTTGAAACGATCACCTCGATATACGAAAAAAGGTACGACCAGTGCTCTACCGTTATATTCATCAGAACCCCGGTAATCGGCAAGATACTGACTACCCAACGCTGCACCGAACTCCCATTTAGGTCGTTTTGTTTCCTGCGCAATAAGCGTCCCGGAAAAAAACAGTAAACATAGCGAAATGCAAACGCGAAACATCAATTCCTCACCATAAAAAAGCCCGCATTAGCGGGCTTTAAATTTTTGCAAAAAAAATCGGAACCCAATTAGTCCCTTTCCTCATTCACAGTGCTATCCAGTTCTGCGGTTTCGGCATTTTCGACAGCGGGCTCAGATGCAGCTGCTTCTTGCGCAACGGCATTCTCAGTGACCTCTTCTGCCTCGGCTGGCGGGTCGAGCAAGTCTTTAATTGAAAGTTTTATGCGGCCTCGGTTATCGATGTCCAAACACTTAACTTCAACTTCCTGTCCCTCTTGCAAATAGTCGCTCACGTTTTTAACCCGCTCGTGCGCTATTTGACTGATATGGACAAGACCATCCTTGCCCGGCAGGAAGGTGACAAAAGCACCGAAGTCCACAATACGGGCGACTGTACCTTTGTACACTGCACCGATTTCAGCCTCAGCTGTAATCTCATCAACTTTATCGATGGCAAGTTGCAGCGCGTCACCGTCTGGCGCATAAATTTTAAGTGAACCATCGTCTTCAATATCAATGGAACATTGCGTTTCTTCAGTAATCGCTCTGATAGTCGCACCGCCCTTACCAATAACATCGCGAATCTTATCCGGGTCGATTTTAGTTTGATAAAACTGAGGAGCATTCTCTGACAATTTTTCCCGCGGCACATCGATGACTTTGTTCATTTCAGCGAGAATATGCAAACGCGCCTGCAGCGCCTGCTCAAGCGCGGTTTCCATAATTTCTTCATCGATCCCTTCGATTTTAATATCCATCTGCAATGCCGTAACACCGTTCGCTGTTCCAGCAACTTTAAAGTCCATATCACCGAGGTGGTCTTCGTCACCCAGGATGTCGGTTAACACTGCGTAGCCGTCGTCTTCTTTAACCAGGCCCATGGCAATACCAGCGACAGGCGCCTTAATGGGAACACCGGCATCCATCAATGCCAGACTCGAACCACACACCGATGCCATCGAGCTTGAACCATTGGATTCAGTGATTTCACTGACCACACGCACGACGTAAGGAAATTCCTCCTGGCTGGGCAGGGTCGCTGCAATGCCACGTCTCGCCAGGCGGCCGTGGCCAATTTCACGCCGCCCGGTAGCGCCTATACGACCGCATTCACCAACCGAATATGGAGGGAAGTTGTAGTGCAGCATAAAGGGATCTTTGCGCTCGCCTTCAAGTGCATCAATGATTTGAGCATCGCGTGCAGAACCCAGCGTTGCAACAACCAGCGCCTGGGTTTCGCCGCGCGTAAATAGTGCCGAACCGTGGACTTTGGGCAGGACACCCACTTCCACAGCCAGGGAGCGAACCGTTTTATTGTCTCGTCCATCGATACGTGGCTCACCACTAATGACTGCGCGGCGAACAGTTTGCTTTTCAATTTTCGCAAACATTGTTTTCACTTCGTCAGCATCTACATCAGCTTCTTCACCCACCAGCGCTTCCGCAGCTGCAGCGCGTAAATCGCTCAACTTGGCATAGCGTTCCATCTTATCTGTAATGCGGTAGGCTTCAGCAATGCTTTCACCATAGTTGTCTTGAAGCTGTGTTTTGAGAGACTCGTTAATTTCTGGCGCAGCCCACTCCCACGCGGGTTTACCGGCTTCCGCGCTAAATTCATTAATGGCTTGAACAACCGCCTGCATTTCTTGATGCGCATAAAGCACAGCGCCGAGCATAATATCTTCAGGTAACTCAGCCGCCTCTGACTCCACCATCAATACGGCGTCTTTGGTACCTGCAACCACCATATCGAGTTCAGACGCTTGTAAGACTTCGTAATTTGGATTGAGTAAGTAGCCTTGTTCTTGACTGTAGCCAACGCGCGCCGCACCGATGGGTCCGCTAAACGGAATACCCGAAATAGCCAGCGCCGCGGAAGTTCCTATCATCGCCACGATATCTGGATCCACTGTTTTTTCCGAAGATACTACAGTGCACAACACTTGAACTTCATTGAGAAAACCCTTCGGAAAAAGAGGGCGAATGGGCCGATCAATTAATCGTGACGTGAGCGTCTCTTTTTCAGACGGACGCGCTTCACGTTTTAAGAAACCGCCCGGAATTTTCCCGGCAGCATAATATTTTTCTTGATAATGAACGGAGAGCGGGAAAAAATCTTGCCCTTCAACCGATTCCTTTGCTGCAACTACGGTGCACAGAACGGAAGTTTCACCTACGCTGGCAATCACGGCGCCAGTGGCCTGTCGGGCAACTCTGCCTGTTTCTAAAGTTACGGTCTGATCACCGTATTGAAATTGTTTTTTTACGGGGTTCACTGTTTAGCCCTTTCCTGTATACGTTATATTCGTTAAATTCTGACGTTGATTATTTCTCTTCATCTCAACTGACCCTCGTTACAATCATCCTCAATCGGGCCATGAGTACATTAGCAAAAGTGCCTGCTCAACATGTGCCTCTGCGCAGATATTATGCGCACAGGTACATGTCAGCAGGCACTCGCAGTTCCTTATCGACGCAGGCCTAACTTCTGAATCAGCGCGGCATAGCGATTAAGGTCTTTACGTTTTAAGTAATCTAGCAATTTTCGACGTTGATTCACCATGCGAATCAAACCCCGACGACTGTGGTTATCCTTTTTATGATCTGCAAAATGTTCCTGGAGTTTGTTGATATTTGCCGTCAACAAAGCCACCTGAACTTCAGTTGATCCCGTGTCGCCGTCAGCACTTTTGTACTCAGCAATAATTGCTTCTTTTTCCAGCTTGTCCAAAGCCATTCGTTTTACCTCATTTCAATTAATATGCACACCGGCATACGCCGGAATGAATACGGCCTACCCGTGCATATTTACAGGTAGGTCGTCACCAAAAACACGCGCATAAGCGCGCGCTGGTTAATAAACCACCAAGCGCTTGGGCGCTAAGCAGCCATCGTCAGTGATCTCAGCCAAGCCGAGAAAACGTCCAGATTCTTCAAAAACGCGCACGGTATCACCTTCGCCGCCAATTTGATAGACCCGCGTATCCATAATTGCCTGACCTCGACCAAAATAGAAGCCGCTGTCATCGTCAATCTTAATTGCTTCTAACCCCGCTACTGGCGCGTCCATCGGCAGTAAATGGTGATCGAGGACTTCTGCGCGATCGGCGCCTCTTTCATACTCGAGGTCATTCAAGTCCAGTGCATCTTCATCGCTAAACGGACCTGCCTGTTCGCGATGCAGGCTGAGTACTCTCGCGCCAACACCCAGATCTTCTCCCAAATCTGCCGCCAAACTTCTGATGTAAGTGCCCTTACTGCAGTGAATCCTGACGCGTATTTGGGGTTGATCGCCAGATGTGAAATCCAGCATCTGGTAGTCATACATCGTGACATCACGTGCCGCTCTATCGACTTTAATCCCCTGCCTGGCAAGCTTGTACAGCGGTTGACCATTTTGTTTTATCGCCGAATACATCGGTGGCGTTTGTGCAATCTGCCCCAGGTAAGGCTTCATCGCCGCGAGCACCCTGCGCTCGTCGATGTCTGCCGCTGAGCAGACCTGCAACACTTCACCATCCGCATCAGCGGTATCTGTCGCGACGCCCAGTTCGAAGGTACTCAGATAGACCTTGTCTGCATCGAGCAGATACTGTGAAAATTTCGTCGCTTCGCCGAAACATAGTGGCAGAACACCTGTAGCCAGGGGGTCGAGCGCCCCGGTATGGCCCGCTTTCTCAGCAAAAAAAAGCCGCTTTGCCTGCTGCAGCACAGCGTTCGACGTCAGCCCCGCTGGCTTGCGAACGAGCAACACGCCATTCAGTTTGCGACCAAACTTTCTGCGACGCCCCATGCGCGCCTAACCCTCATTTTTTTTTGCTTCGTCGCTGGCAATAGCGTTATCGATAAGGCTAGAGAGCGTTTGCCCCTCGACCGCCACACGATCATAAACAAATACCAAGCGCGGTACGGCACGCATCCTGACTTCGCGCGCGAGCAATGAGCGAATAAAGCCTGCCGCCTCATTTAATGCGACTACGGCATCATCGATCTTTTGCTGCTCGTCCATACCGATAAAGGTAACGAAGACCTTGGCTGTGGAGAGGTCATTTGGCACGTGAACGGCGTTGATATTCGCCATACCAATGCGTGGGTCGCGAATCTCACTGCGCAGAATGCCTGCAATACTGCGTTGCATAGCATCTGCAACGCGGTCGGCGCGTTTAAATTCTCTCGGCATGTCGCGTCTCGCCTAGGGCCTGTTGCCACTAATTCAATCGCCACTGCCGGAGACCAAAATTTTCTCCAGCAAGACGATATGAGCGTGATGTGGCTGCTCCCACATGAGCGAATATCAAAGCTACCGCTCCTGCTCTCGCCCCTTGCCTATGTCCTATAGGCAACGCGGCTGGGGGGAATTTTGACCCGGCCCTCGGCAACTGCTCCTGCGTTGCTCTAATAAGCTACATCCATGTAGCAATCGTCGTTTATTTGGCATAACCAAACTACTCTCCTTGCGCCTTGATTGGCACATGTGCAGTCACAACAGTGGCGATCAAATTAGTGTCAACAGGCCCTAGGTGTCGTTGGGTTGGGGGTTCAGGCTATAAACAGTTTCTTCTTGATCGGATATCACCACGTTCTGGCCGTTAAAAAGCTTGAACGCGCCGGAACTTGCAACCCGCTCGCCGCCCGACAAACCGGCTTCAATCGAAACAAAGTCGCCGCGCCGTTGCGCAATTTTTATAAATTGTTGTCGTGCGTGGAGTTGCCCCGTTTCCTCGTTTTTTTCGACAACAAAAACCGTGTCACCGAATGGCGCATAAACGACGGCCGTGGATGGCACAACTATGTGCTCGCGTGATTCGGGAATTGCGACACGTACTTCAACCGCCATACCGGGAACGAGAGCGCCATCTGCATTTTCCAGGCGGGCTTGGACTTCGATATTACGTGTGATTTCATTCACTTCGGCACCGACGGCATTTATTTTTCCGCTGACGATAGTATCTTTTATTTCAATCATATTGACGTGCACGTCCAGGCCCGGCTGAACCAGCGACAGCCAGCGTTGCGGAATTGTGAAATTTACGTTCAGACTGTCGTGTGCTTGCAAAGCCACGATTGGGGTGCCTACTTGCAGGTCCTCACCCAAATCAACTTTGCGAATGCCCAAGCGTCCGCTAAATGGTGCGCGGATTTTTTTCTTTTCAAGCGAACTTTCTAAGTCCTTCACTTCGGCAATTGCGCTATCAAGCTCCTGTTTAGCGGATTCGAATTGGCTCTCGGACACCGTTTTCTGTTTGCGCAGGCGAGCGATTCTTTCGTAGTTCGACTCTGCCAGACGCAAACGTGCTTTGGCCGAAGCGAGTTGTGCGAATTCGTTACCGCTATCCTGCTCCAGTAGCAGCGAACCTGCCTCGACAGTATCGCCGGAGCGGAAATGAATATTTTCGACGCGACCCGCAACCTCCGCGAGCACAGTGATTCCCTCTTCAGCGCGGACCGTACCGACGGACGACAGGCTGCGCGACCAGTTTTGTTTTTCCACGGTAAAAACGTTCACCGCTGAAGGTGGTGGCGCGAAATTGGCTGCGGCCTTTTGCTCTGCGTTTGTCTGTACTGTTTTTATGCCCCAGATAAGGCCCACAAGAACCGTTAATACGGAGATAGCGATCAGGGGAGTATTGAGATTGGCGGTATTCATTACGCTTATATTTCCAGGTAATCACTAGCTAAATACGTTAGCGCGTCATTGCGCAAAAGCGGTTAGACCAGCATAGTAAAGCATATGCTGCATACGTCATTTTGAGCCCCGAGTGCGCAGTTGTACAGCAATCGATATGAGATGGATCAAACATCCATGCAGTAACTCGTTACGAGGCCAGATCCTAGCAAAAACTTAAGCCAATACCGAAGCGCATTGAGATAAGGCAGCCGGTGAATACGTCGAGTAGGCACTTTGACGTACACTATGCCGTGTTATTTTGTTCGAGCTGTTTTCGTTTTTAGGTCAGACTGACAGGGGTTGGCATGACTCTGTATCTTCGACTTATGTTGTCAGGTGTCGATAGACACGCGAGCCTTATACAGCTCTGTCAAGAGAGACTGTTAATAGTGGTTTGCGTGAATATCGACAGCCTGTCGCCTTTTAGCGCGGCTTGTCGCAAAGTTGACGTGTTTAGCAGACAAGGTTCAGCCCCTTCATCATAATCGGCCTCTGTAAGTGCTTTGTTGGGGCCCTGGCCCTCAGGTAAAAATAATAAATGTCCGGTCATTGAACACCATGAGACACAAGATATCCTATGAAGATCAGGTTTTTTTAACGTCCTTTGCGCGCTGTCATTTAGGTACTGACAGGTTCCGCCATCGTGAGCATTTGCGCCTCGCTTACATCTTATTGGCGAAGTACACGGTCGATGAGGCCTATGAAATTATGAGAGGCTGTCTGCTTCGATTTCTGAAGCACGTCGGCGCAGAACCGTCGAAGTACCACGCGACTATGACCTATGCCTGGTTACTTGCCGTAAAACATTTTATGCATACGTCATCGCCAAGCCAGTCATCCAACGAATTTATTCGCTCAAATGAGATTTTATTAGATAAGAATATTATGTCGTCTCATTACAGTTGCGAAGTCATTGAGTCTGAACAAGCTCGTGCCAGATATATAGCGCCCGACTTGGAACCCATACCGCTTTACGAAGCGAAAATTGCGTAGCTTTTTTTATCTTGAACGGAGCGTACAGGGTTAATCTGTACGTTTCGTTCAAGCCTTTTTATTGGGTGAGACGTTACCAATAACTTTTTTGATTGCTTGTAGCCTTCGCGTTTTGCGTTCGACTTCCTTCGCTAGTTGTTCTCGGGACTCGTCTTTTGTATTTGACAATTTTTCGTCGAGAGCGGCCACCTCTTGTTTTAATTCAGCGTAGGTATCTTTTAACAGTTCGATTTGCTGCGCTTTTTCTGCTTTATCGAAAACAGTTTCTTCCGGAAGCCTATCGCTCTCCTCGTGTTCGTGAGAGCGTACTGGAGGAATGAATTTGTTTTTTTCTAGTACTCTTTGGTTCATAAAGTTTGGCGAAACGATTTCTATGCCGCCACTGTGTAAGTGGTCGAGCATTTTTCGACGCAATTCCGATCGAACGGAAATGAGTTGCTTTACTTCCTTCAAAAAACCACACACGCGGTAATGAGCAGAAAAGTCCGCGAGTTCTGTGACATAAACAAAGGGTTCTTCCAAACCAGATTCCAGTGCGGCTTCTTTCAATAGTTTTTCAATAAAGCGCTGATCGACATCGTAACCAAGCGATACAGAAGCCGATACGATTGTTCCACTCGCGTGGACGACTTTATATGGATTGTTAACCAGGTAAGTGTTTGGCAGCGTTGTAAGGTCACGATCCTCGGTTTGGATTTCGGTATGAAACAAGTCCTGTTCAGTCACGCGGCCAAAGTGCTCACCCACGCAGATAAAGTCACCAGGGCGAAATTTCTTAAGCGTATGCAACATAAATCCGGCCATTGCATTTGCAGCGACAGTTGTAGATGAAAGTGTGATGATTGCGGTGAGCAACAAACCGAGTAGTGTGAGTAATTGGCCGCGTAAATTGTCGTTTACTGGTAATACCAGAATAACGCTTATAAGTCCGAGTATTCCTACGAAAAGACTGATGATTTGATTGCCATAACGGCTGCCGCGTATATTTGCATGGACGCGTTTTTGCGAATTGATAAACCACAGGACAACTAGTGTCGCTAAAAATGTAGCAAGCGCCGGTAGACCAGCCTCGCCAAAGCTAATTAGCTTTTTAAGCATCTCATCCATAATTCGAGCCGTTTTATTATTTACCGATATATTATAGAGCTTTGTCGATCGGACCAATCAATTTTTAGAATCGGTTATTCGGCGACGAAAAGCTTATTTAGTATATGTAATTCGTAGCATATTTAGCTTAGAAAATTCAGAATAGGTGCCTTCGAATCGTTTGCGCGCCGGTGATATGTTCAAAAAGCGCATGAATACCTGCAAGCAAGACCGGCCCAAAATCATAGATAAGGGTCGTTACGCGGAGCGAAGCAGTGCTTCGCTTTAATCCGCTCCCCCCCTGTAGCTCCGTCAATTCCTCTCGATAACTGCTCCTGCGTTATTCTACCTCCTGCATCCATGCAGTCGTCGATAACTGCTCCTGCGTTATTCTACCTCCTGCATCCATGCAGTCGTCG
>JANQJP010000026.1 GCA_028281575.1 Cellvibrionaceae bacterium | reverse complement strand
CGACGACTGCATGGATGCAGGAGGTAGAATAACGCAGGAGCAGTTATCGACGACTGCATGGATGCAGGAGGTAGAATAACGCAGGAGCAGTTATCGAGATGAGTGGGCGGAGCTACAGGGGGAGCGGATTCAAGCGAAGCACTGCTTCGCTCCGCGTAACGACCCTTATCTATGATTTTGGGCCGGTCCTGCTTGCAGGTATTTACGTGTTTTTTGAACCTGTCGCCAGCGCACAAACGCACGCGTACCAAATAGAGAGAACATTTTTCTTAAATGTTCCACGGGTAAAGCGTGTATCGAATTATTCGAGGATTAGCGATATTTTAAAATAAGTGCTCTGCAGTTACCTGAGTAACAGGCTTGTTCCAACTGCTTGACTTCGTTGCGTTGCAGTTTAATGCCAGATTGAAATTCTCCAACAACAAAGCTACTTGTACCGTGGTTCAAGGCATCCCACATCATCCATAGCGTTTCTTCATTGGATTGACTGCGAATCAAGCGAACATTTGCGTTTTCGAATTGGTATTCATCAAAGGTAGATTTAGATAAGTTGTTGGTACCTATCCAGCTCATCCAGCGCGAGCCGGCTTTATGGCTTAAATGAGCCAACATCGGAAGTACTAATTCGAGAGAAGAGTTTCGAGTCTCAGGAAGAATAATTTCTGAAACGCCCGGTTGATTTATCGTTTGATATTGATGATTTTCCGCAAACATTAGTGGACACCTCTACGAATAACACCGACACTCAGGCCTTCAATCGCAAAATTTGCATCGCGCAAATCGACTTCAATAACATCGAAATCCGGGTTCTCGGGCCACAATTCGACAATAGAGCGATTGCGCTCGCGTTTAAACCGTTTTACGGTGACTTCATCTTCTATGCGCGCAACGATAATTTGCCCATTACGCGCTTGATCGGTTTTGTGAACGGCGAGTAAATCTCCGTCCATAATACCGACATCACGCATGCTCATACCGTGAACAGTCAGCAAAAAGTCTGCACGCGGATGGAAAAGCTCCTCGGCAATATTCACATGATCTTCAATATGTTCCTCTGCGAGAATCGGGTTGCCTGCGGCCACGCGTCCTACAAGGGGGAGCCCGGATTGATGGTCTGGCAGGCGAATGCCGCGCGACGCACCGGGCACCATTTCAATAACGCCTTTTCGAGCGAGTGCCTTTAAATGCTCTTCCGCCGCATTTGCGGAACGAAAGCCAAAAACTTCAGCTATTTCAGCTCGTGTCGGGGGATAACCTGTTTCATCAATATGAGACCGGATGAGGTCGAATATCTGTTGTTGCCGAGCAGTAAGTTTGACCATTTGACTCGCCTCAGATTTTTGGCTGTTGAAATATACAGTACTGCAGAGTATATACAGTATTCTGTACAGTACAAGTCAAATATACAAAAAGAAGAAAAAACGGCATTCTTGAAGTAAGAATATCCGTTGGAAAGGAGTCGGTTAAGGCAATAATTTAAAAGAGGTCGTCGAAGCCGCTGAAGGATTCAGGCTCAATAAGCTCTATTGGGTTGCCGCTGTATATAAATGCGCTATTTTCATCTGAAAACGCGGACATTCCTTCGTAGCCGGCATAGGCCTCTTCAGGCGTCTCAACTTCGACGATATTTGCGGAACCCCAGGATTCAATATCAAACTCGCTGATATCGCCGTCATAATATTGAACTTCGATGGTTTTGTGTTTTTCATCGATGGCAACTATTTCGAACCGCTGTCCTGTCTCTGTATCGCGATACCAGGACCCAATGAGAGGGAAAAATGACGCCATTAGCGACCTCCGTTCGTTTGCGAATACGCCAAGCGGTTGAACGCACAACTATCCTGATTTCTTAGGTTTACAATTCCAGTTTGTCTTGTTTACCGTTTAGCTAAATTGTTCGATTGTTATTCTAAAAGCTATCATCGAATCTGGGCTACTGCACGTTTTTTTGTTGCGCCACAAATGGGGTTAAAATTTTGTATATTCCATTTGCAATTTCTATCTTATTGAAAAATATAATTTTTTTTGAACTTGCATTGAAGTACCATTTAGTTTTTACAATAAAAAACAATAATTTGCCCCCGCAAAATGGGAAATTTGTCTAAAAAACATGGAGGCTGGGTAGAAAGTTTTCCGCAAATTGGCGGAAAACGCATTGGTACACCGAGAAAACGAGATTTCACATGGCTCCAAATGATACCGTCGAGAAAATTTTGCATGCAGCGACGCTGCTGTTTGCAGAAAGGGGTTTTTCAGAGACCAGTTTGCGCACAATCACGGGGATGGCTGAAGTCAATTTGGCCGCCGTAAACTATCACTTCGGATCTAAGAAAGCGCTTATTCAAGCCGTGTTCTCGCGGTTTTTAGGTCCGATGAGCGCCAAACTTGATACTGCACTTGATGATCTGTTAGAAAGCCACGCCGAGAATGAGTTAAGCACCAATGTGCTGTTGTCGTGTCTGTTTTCGGTGATTATGGAGGTCACTGAAGAGATTGGTGAGGATCCGCAGCGTTTTATGCGTCTATTAGGACTGGCCTACGCCCAGACTCAAGAACATATGAGGCACTTTATTGTCGATAATTATGGCGACACCTACCATCGGTTCCTGGATTTACTTGATAATTCTCTGCCGGGTTTATCGCCGGTAGAATTTTACTGGCGCCTGTATTTTATGATGGGCGCGGCGGTGTTCACCCTGTCCAGCTTCGAAGCTATTCGATCAATTTTAAATGCCGATTATCAACAAGACATGACGATGAATGAGGTTGTGGAATTAATGATTCCCGCGATTGGCAGGCTTTTGGGGAATCCGGGTGAAACCTGAGGCACTGGGTCCGGTTATTGCCGATATCGACGGGCTTGAGCTCGACCAGTGCGACAAGGAATTCCTGCAGCATCCGCAACTCGGTGGACTCATCTTTTTTTCCCGAAATTACGCGAACATACAACAACTCACGGATTTGGTGCGATCAATTAGAGAGCTGCGGCCGGAATTGTTACTGACAGTTGATCAGGAAGGCGGACGGGTTCAGCGTTTTCGGTCGGGGTTTAGTGCAATTCCGCCAATGCGCATGCTCGGTGATATTTATCATCGTGACCGCGAAGCGGGCGTGAACTTGAGTCAAAAACTGGCGTCGCTTATGGCGGGAGAACTGTTGGCATGCGGTGTGGATTTAAGCTTTGCGCCGGTCTGTGATCTTGATCGGGGACAAAGCGCTGTCATTGGAGATCGCTCGTTTACCCCCGATATCCCCGCATGTGTTGCGTTAGTCTCAGCGTTTATCGATGGTATGAATGCTGTGGGTATGCACGCGACGGCAAAGCATTTCCCCGGGCACGGCGCTGTGGTCGAAGACAGCCATCTGGCGCTGCCTGTTGATGAACGCAGCTTTGACGATATTTGGGCGCGCGATCTTGTGCCTTTTCGTGAAGTTGGTAAGCGCTGTGGAGCGTTTATGACAGCGCATATCGTGTTTTCGCAGGTTGATAGCCAGCCGGTGAGTTATTCCTCCTACTGGATTCAGAGGATTTTGAGAGAAAAGCTTGAGTTTGACGGCATCGTCTTTAGCGATGACTTAAGCATGAAAGGTGCTGCGGGAATTACAGAGATGAACCAGCGTGCAGAGACAGCGTTAGCCGCCGGATGCAATGCCGTGCTGATATGCAATGCGCGCAAAGAAGCAGAGCTCACGATAGAATACTTAGAACGGACTCGCGGAAACATGGCTTCTGGACTGGAGTCGCTGCGTCATGGGAACAAAGCCGTCACTAAACCTTATTTCGAGCCTGATAAGCTTAGAGATCAAGTGGAACATGGTTTATTAAAATTTATTGGAACCGACTAGATGGAAAATATATTTCAATCATTGCGTATTAACTTTACTGGTTTTTCGGTCGACGAAAACATGTGGATTGTAGAATCATTTATTGTTGTCTTTGTCACAGTGACAGTTGCGTTTACGTTTCACTCGCTGTTAAAAAAATTAAAAAAGAAAACCTTGCTAACCAAATCACTTTGGGATGACGCCCTTGTCGACTCTTTGCACAAACCCGCGAAGAGCCTGATTTGGGTGTTTGGTTTAAGCTCGGCCGCGACAATTGCGGGTAAACACAGCAGTTCCGTTATATTGCAATCGATAGACTCTATTCGCTATCTCGGTGTCATCATCATAGGAACCTGGTTTCTTACGAGTTTTATTTCTCGCGCAGAAAAGAACTTTATGAGCCCGGAGTATTGTAAAAAGCCGATGGATCATACAACGGCTTCGGCGATAGGAAAGTTGTTAAGGATATCTGTATTTATTACCGCCGTGCTGATTGTGCTTCAATATTTTGATGTCGAAATTTCCGGAATTTTAGCGTTTGGAGGTATCGGAGGTATCGCCGTTGGTTTCGCAGCGAAAGATCTACTTGCCAACTTTTTTGGTGGCTTAATGATTTACTTGGACAGACCTTTTGCCGTTGGTGACTGGATCCGCTCTCACGACAAAGAAATAGAAGGTGTCGTTGAAGATATCGGTTGGCGACTTACGCGCATAAGAACTTTCGATAAACGGCCACTGTACGTGCCCAATGCAACGTTTACGCAAATCGCGGTCGAAAACCCATCGCGTATGACCAACCGGCGCATCTATGAAACGATAGGAATTCGCTATGACGATGCGTTGAAAATGGAGACCATCTTAAATGATGTTGAGTCGATGCTCAAAGAGCATGAGGACATTGCCGATAACATGATGATCATGGTAAATTTCAATACTTTTGCCAGTTCTTCGTTAGACTTTTTTATTTATTGTTTTACCAAAACGACTGATTGGGCGACCTTCCATAAAATTAAACAGGATGTATTGATTAAAATTCTCAATATTATCGAGGCGCACGGAGCGGAATGTGCGTTCCCGACCAGTACGGTGCATGTACCGGAATCATTAAAATTAGCGGGTGACGCTAATACTCGAAGTTAAAAGAATAGATCAATTCATGTCTCGTACTCCAACAATGAAATGCATATGTTTCAGCATATGTGCCTTCGAATCGTTTGCGCGCCGGTGATACATTCAAAAAACGCATAAATACCTGCAAGCAGGGCCGGCCCAAAATCATAGATTTTAGTCGTTACGCGGAACGAAGCAGTGCTTCGTTTTTATCCGCTCCACCCCTGTAGCTCCGCCAATTCATCCCGGCAATTGCTCCTGCATTGCTCTAACACCCGCCATCCATGGCGGAGCATGAATTGACGGTTTTTGAATGTACCACCGGCGCGCAAACTCGAATGTGCCAAAAATTGGGGAGAAAACTTTCTTAAATACACCAGGGGTATCGTTTAATTATTATTAAAAAGATACTATCAAGCCGTTAAGCGTCTTGGTCTGCCTCAGTATCTGGCCCACTATAAGGCACAATTTTAATAAGCAAACCGAAGCGAGGGTGGTCGATATAGTGAAGTTCATTACTTCGCATTCTGCGTTTTTGTCGCAGTAAGAGTGTTTCGGTAACCACGTATGGAGAGTCGTCGACCGTTTTTCGCTGAGTCAGGTAAGTTGAATCAAAGAGCTCAAAACTCGATTGCAAATCGACGCCGAGTGATTGTTCTTGTGCAGCTAGTGAGCTGTCAAATGAAAATGTTGCGCCGTAATCTGTAAGCTCTTCTTCGTTTGCATCGACAAGAAGCGGGGAGAGTGGTATTGGTGGAAGTTCGACGCGTTGATACTTCTCCAAATTATCATTCTCCTGGATCAGTGCGTCTTTACCATAATTAAGTTCAAATGTGCTTTTCCATAAATTTGTCTCGACATGTAAATAGCGCGCGAGACTAATTTTGATTGAACCTTCGAGTTCAAAATGTCCACCAAATTGTTCTCCACCCAGGATAAGTATTGACGGCGCTTGATTGGCCGCCTGAATGGGTTGACGCCAAGACTCGTGATAAAGAACGCGATATGCCTCTCTTTTTTGAAGCGTATTGGCCTGACCATTCAAAAGTTTTACTTCTGTTGGTAACTTGATAAACGGGAGTTCGGTATTTTCTGTATCAACTATATCTTCATCAATGTCGCTTTCTAGAGTGTCTGAAGATATTGTCGTGCTTGGATCTATGCTGTCTTTATCTTCGCTTGTGAAGTTTTCCTGGCTTGGTGCAAGGTCTGTTGTTATTGGGGGCGTCGCGTCTGAAGCGTTTTCGTCAGCTGATAAAGAGTCGAGAAATGGCTCTTTATCGAGACTTTCTTCTTCTATTTTTTCGTTGAGTTCCTGCCACTCTTGTTCACTGTAAATATGTTCTAAGTTATAGGGGTATACAAGATGGATTTTATTTGGCCAGTGCTCGCTTGCAGCAGAGCTATAAGTTTGAGTGCGCTCGAAGGCGAGCACTTCCACTTGATACCAATTTTCGTAGAGCGATTCAGCCTCATCTTCATCTGCTTGTGTGGGTATAGATAGGCATATTCCGGTTACTAATACTGTTAATAGGGTGAAGCGAGGGCGAGTGAGTTCGAACATAATTAAGCCGCTTTTCTTAGGGTGTCGAGTAGGTCATTCACTATATTTAGGCGCGTATCAGCATCGGTCGATTCGATCATAAACTGTAGTTGATTGGCGCCAGCCAGTTTAAATTTTTGGGGTTGTGTTTGCACAAGTTTGACGATGGTCAAAGGTTCAATATTGGTTTCGCCCGCGAATTCAATCTTACCACCTTTAATATTAGCTTCGATTTTAGTTATGCCGATTTGTTCCGCTTTTAAACGTAATCGCGTTAGCCGAAACAGGTTCTTGAGTGGTGTTGGCAATAAACCAAAGCGATCGATCATTTCCACTTGCAATTGTTCCAGCTGGTCATCGGATTTGGCAGAGCTCAGCCGCTTGTAGAGAGACAGACGAATGCTGACGTCCGGCAGGTAGTCTTCTGGAATCAGTGCAGGTATACGCAAATTTGTTTCTGTTTCGTGCTCAAATGGTTGTTCAAGGTCAAGTTGTTCGCCATTTTGGATCGCTTTGACCGCGCGGTCGAGCATATCCATGTAGAGCGTAAATCCAATTGCTTGCATTTGGCCACTTTGTTCTTCGCCAAGCAGTTCACCCGCGCCGCGGATTTCGAGGTCGTGTGAGGCGAGTGTAAAGCCCGCGCCCAAATCTTGTGCCTCTTCAATAGCCTCAAGTCGCTTTTGTGCATCTGCGGTTAAATTACGCTTACCTGGTGAGAGCAGGTAGGCATATGCCTGGTGGTGCGAACGGCCGACACGGCCGCGCAATTGATGCAATTGCGCCAGTCCGAATTTGTCGGCCCGATCAATAATAATGGTATTTGCTGAAGGTACATCAATACCTGTCTCGATAATGGTGGTGCATACCAATATATTAAAACGCTTGTGATAAAAATCGGACATCACGGCTTCGAGTTCGCGTTCGCGCATTTGTCCATGTCCAATCTGAATGCGGGCTTCAGGAACTAGCTCTGCTAAGTCTGCAGCGGTTTTTTCAATACTTTTGACTTCGTTGTGCAAATAGTAAAGCTGTCCTCCGCGCATAATTTCTCGAAGAACAGCTTCTTTAATCAGATTTTTGTCGTGCTCGCGTACAAAGGTTTTTACAGAAAGGCGTTTTGCGGGTGGCGTCGCAATAATCGATAAATCACGCATGCCGGACATCGCCATATTAAGTGTTCGCGGTATTGGCGTTGCGGTTAAATTTAGGATATCGACTTCTGAACGAATGGTTTTTAAGGCCTCTTTTTGCCGCACGCCAAAGCGGTGTTCCTCGTCGATAATAACCAAACCTAAGTTTGCAAACTCGATACTGCCAAAGAGTAATTTATGTGTGCCAATGATGACATCAACTTGACCACTAGCGATACGTTTTATTGTGTCGCTGGATTCTTTAGTGCTGCGGAAACGTGAAATCACGTCAATATTGACCGGCCAGTTTGCGAACCGATCGATAAAATTCTCATAGTGTTGTTGCGCCAATAGTGTCGTCGGTACAAGTACTGCAATCTGTTTGCTGTTTTGGGCGGCGATAAATGCCGCGCGCATGGCGACTTCTGTTTTGCCAAAACCGACATCACCACATACGAGTCTATCCATGGGGCGCGGTGAGAGCATATCTGCTCGCACAGCTTCGATTGCCACCGTTTGATCCGGTGTTTCTTCAAACGGAAATTCTGCGGCGAAGCGCTCGTAATGCTGTTTGTCCATTTCGTGGCTAAAACCCACGCGCGCCTGACGTTGTGCGTAGACATTGAGAAGTTCAGCGGCGACGTCGCGAATTTTTTCAGCGGCTTTGCGTTTGGCCTTCTGCCAGTGATCGTTGCCGAGTCGGTGTAGGGGAACTTGAGTCTCTTCCGACGCTGAGTACCTGCTAATGAGGTGTAAATTAGCCACGGGGACATAGAGTTTGGCTTCACCGGCATATTCTAGTACCAAAAACTCTTCGATTTGGCCGGCGTGCTCAATGGTTTCGAGGCCTAAATACCTGCCGACGCCGTGCTCAAGATGCACAACTGCATGGCCAATTTTTAATTCGGTGAGGTTTTTAACGATGCCGTCTGCATCGTCGCTCGTTTTTTTTCGTCGACGGGCCTGTTGTACCCGATCACCGTATAACATGATTTCATTAATGAAAATGAAGCCGTCGGTTTTTGATCCGTTGATACCTGATTCGATATTTGCAACAGTAAGTGCGACGGGAATATCGCTGTTTAAAAAAGCATTTATATGTTCTACCTGCTGAGGACGAAGGTCGATTTTAGCAAGTTGTTCCAATAGGACTTCGCGTCGGCCTTCGCTTTCTGCGCAAAACAAGATACGTTTTTGCGTGCTTTCTAAAAAACTTGCGAGTCGATGAAGTGGGGTATTTGCATTTGTATCTACCGATATGTTGGGTAGAGAATCCAGCGTAAATGCTTGTGTGCCAGTTCTTTCACTGCTCGCTCGACTTACGTCGATTCTCGCAAAGGGTTTTATTGCTCGATAAATCTCGTCGACTGGGAAAAAAACGCGTTCGGGTTTTAGAATTGGACGTCTGATATCGCCCGCCCGACTTTCATAACGAGCGTGAACTTCCCGCCAATAGTTTTCAATCGCCTTATCGATGCCGTCGAAAAAAAAGATCGTTCCCGTATTAGGCAGGTAATCCGTTAAGCACGCTGAGTTTTCGAAAAAGAGCGGAAGATAATATTCTATACCTGCCGGAGCAATGCCGGCGTTAACATCTTGGTAAATTGTGCAATTTCGGTGGTCCACATTAAATGCCTGGTGCCAGTTGTCACGGAATCGAGCAATCGCTTCAGCATCCAATGGGCATTCTCTACCGGGTAAGAGTTCAATTTTTTCAACGACTTTTGTCGTGCGTTGCGTATCGGGATCAAATTCCCGTAAGCTTTCGACGTCATTGTCAAAAAACTCGAGCCGATAAGCGCTGTGTGTACCCATCGGAAAAATATCAATAAGTGACCCGCGCACGGCAAATTCGCCGTGCTGGTAAACGGAGTCTACGCGAGTGTAACCGGCCGCCAATAACGATTCGTTGAAGTTTCCGCGTTCGATTGTCTGTCCAACCTGCACCAACAAACTCTTCGATGCGATATAGTTGGTTGGTACGAGACGTTGTAGCAGCGTTTGTGCCGATACGATGACGCATATGTCGTGGTTGAAACTTAATTCGTACAAGCAGCGCAGTCGGTCAGAGATAATATCCTGATGGGGCGAGAAGCTGTCATATGGCAGGGTTTCCCAATCGGGGAAAAGATAAACCTTCGATGGGTTATCACTGCCTTGAAGAAAAATCTGTAAGTCCAGATAAAGTCGTTCTGCGCTGGCCATCGACGGTGTGACGATCAAATGTTGACCACCAGCTTCTATTTGTTTACTAATAGCCAAGGCGGCTGCGCTTTTATCCAAGCCCGCCCAGGTATGCCTGAGACCAGGAGGTGGCGGAGTAGGGGGCGTACAAATTTTGTTCATTTAGATTGTGTTAGGTGTAAAAATTTAGCGGGCAATTGTAGCGATGAAGCTGTCATGACAACAGTCTTCGCCAAGCGATGTGGCGTGCAAATTATTGAATGGCTTATGTTCTAGCTGCGTCTTTTTTGTTTTTTTGTGTTTGGCACATGCAAAACCCCACGCTTACTGGCGTTAAATGGGTGGCCTCACTATAATGTTGCCGGATTTTTTACCCTCGAACGGCGAATTTTCTGCAGTTCGACTAAAATTACTTCGATATGGCTTAAAAGTGTTCAATTTTGCGGGCCTTACTAGGGCCTGTTGACACTAATTTGACCTTACAGTGAGTGATTCTGAGTGGAAGGGGCTTTCAGAATACCCCAGTCATTAAAACAATGAATATAAACACTCAATATTTACCAGTTTTTTAATTGAACTAGGCTAAGACGTATGATTAAGATCCGTCGTGGATTGGACTTGCCTATCTCTGGTGCGCCACAGCAAACCATAGAAGATGGCCCCTCGGTCCGTTCTGTTGCCGTAATTGGATTTGACTACCATGGCATGAAACCGACAATGCTTGTGCAGGTCGGTGACAAGGTCAAACTCGGTCAAGTGCTCTTTACGGATAAAAAAACAGAAGGAGTAAAATACACCTCACCAGGTTCTGGTACCGTCGCGGCGATTAACCGCGGTGATCGGCGCGTGTTCCAGTCAATTGTTATTGACGTTGAGGGGGATGAACAAGAGCAGTTTGCTGTGTATTCAGCAAGTGAATTAGCGCAACTTGAGCGATCACAGGTTGTCGAGAATTTAGTGAACTCGGGTCTTTGGACGTCGATTCGCACGCGGCCCTACAGTAAAGTACCAGCTTTAGATGCTAGCCCAGATAATATCTTTATTTCAGCGATGGACACGAACCCCTTGGCGGCCGATACATCAGTTGTTATTTCGCTTAGTAACGATGCCTTTGCTAATGGTTTACAAGTGTTGTCGCGCCTTACCGAAGGCAAGGTGTTTGTCGGCCACGGCGCCGAGAGCTCGTTAGAGCTTCCCGCGTGCGCTGAAGGACATGTCTTTGGTGGCATGCATCCGGCGGGTAATGTGGGTACACATATCCATTATTTAGCCCCTGTCAGCGCTGAGAAAAGCGCATGGACAGTTGGTTACCAAGATGTTATTGCAATTGGCAAGCTGTTCACGTCTGGTAAATTAGATGTTGAACGCGTTGTGTCCTTGGCTGGTCCTCAGGTTGAAAGACCGCGCTTATTAAAAACTCGCGTAGGTGCTAATTTGGATGAGCTTACCGCCGGAGAAATGAAGCCGGGCGAAAATCGTGTGATTTCTGGCTCAGTGTTCGGTGGGCGGCGATCGGCAGGGGCATTTGCTTTTTTAGGCCGCTACGCGAATCAAGTAACAGTGCTTACAGAAGGGCGTGAGCGGCCTTTTCTCCACTATATCGGTGCGGGTGCCAACCGTTTTTCTGTACTACCTATTTATCTGTCGAAGCTTTTCGGCGGTAAGAAATTTGATTTCACCACGTCCACCAATGGTAGTGAACGTGCCATGGTTCCCATTGGTGCATACGAGAAAGTCATGCCTCTCGATATATTGCCCACCCAACTGCTTCGTGCGCTTATTGTCGGCGATACCGAGACAGCTCAGCTACTCGGGTGTTTGGAGTTGGATGAAGAAGATTTGGCCCTGTGTACTTTTATTTGCCCAGGCAAGTATGAATACGGTCCTATTCTTCGCGATAACCTCACTCAAATTGAGCAGGAGGGCTAAGGGTGAAATTTTTACGTAAGATTTTTGACGATATGGAGCCGCATTTCCATAAAGGCGGCAAGTACGAGAGTTGGTATGCGCTCTACGAAGCGGCGGATACAATTTTCTTTCAGCCGAACAGTGTTACGCGAACGACAGCGCATGTGCGTGATGGTATAGACCTCAAACGCATCATGATTACTGTTTGGGCTTGTACGTTCCCCGCGATGTTCTTTGGTATGTACAATCTTGGGTATCAATCAAACGTGATACTGGAAAGCATGGGCGCCACGGGTATTGAAGGTTGGCGCGGTGCGATAATTGCGATGCTTGCAGGGCATGATCCCAGCAGCCTGTGGGATAACCTTGTGTACGGCGCAGTGTTCTTTGTGCCTATCTATATGGTTGTATTTATCGTGGGCGGTTTTTGGGAAGTATTGTTTGCGATGAAGCGCGGTCATGAAGTTAACGAAGGTTTCTTCGTTACCTCCGTGCTGTTTGCGCTGAGCTGTCCGCCAGCGTTACCACTTTGGCAGGCTGCCCTCGGTATTAGTTTTGGTGTTGTTATTGGTAAAGAGGTATTTGGCGGTACCGGCAAAAACTTCCTTAACCCGGCGCTTACCGGGCGTGCTTTCCTGTTCTTTGCCTACCCGGCTTATATGTCGGGCGAAGCTGTTTGGACGGGTGTGGCGACACCGATCATTGATGGTGTGGTAGCCGATGCTTATACCGGTGCCACCGCGCTTTCTATCGCTGCGCAACACGGTATGGAAGCGCTCGAGGTGAAAATGACCTGGTGGGACGGCTTTTTTGGCAACATGCACGGTTCTATCGGTGAGGTATCGACGCTCGCTATTTTGCTTGGCGGGGTGGTTATGGTTGCTATGGGCATCGCTTCCGCACGTATTATCGGTGGTGTTCTATTAGGTACAACACTTACGGCCTTACTTTACGGTGCCGTTGGCGACCCTTCATCCAACCCGATGTTTGCTATGCCATTCTATTGGCACTTTGTACTCGGCGGTTTTGCCTTCGGTGCAATTTTTATGGCGACAGATCCTGTTTCAGCGTCGATGACAAACGCAGGCAGATGGTGGTTTGGCGGCTTGATTGGATTTATGGTTGTGACTATTCGTGTGGTCAATCCCGCGTTCCCAGAGGGGATGATGTTAGCCATCTTATTCGCAAATATCTTTGCGGCGCTTATCGACCATTTTGTGGTGCAGTCTAATATTAAGCGGAGGTTGGCACGTGGCTAATAACGATACTATTCAAAAGACTGTCATAGTGACATTGATGCTGTGTATTGTCTGCTCAGTCGTTGTGTCTGCGGCGTCGGTGATGTTAAAGCCCGCGCAGGTTGCGAACAAACAATTGGATTTTAATAAAAATATTCTGGCTGCCGCCGGCTTGTTAAAAGAGGGTATTCCTGTTGCCCAACAATTTGAACAGGTTGAAACAAAAGTTGTTGATTTGCGTACAGGCAGGTTTTCTTTAGACTTGGACGGCGTTAAATACGATCAGCGCAAAGCGGCTAAAGATCCCAAGCTTTCCGAGGGAATTGATAAAAAGGAAGATATTGCCGGTATATCGCGCAGAGAACATTATGCACAGGTTTATCTTATTAATAACGAAATCGGCGAACTGGATAAAATTATTTTGCCTATTCGTGGCTATGGCCTCTGGTCCACGCTTTACGGTTTTTTAGCACTGGAAGCTGATTTGCAAACAATTGTAGGCATTGGCTATTACGAGCACGGTGAAACACCTGGGCTCGGTGGCGAGGTCGATAATCCTGCGTGGAAAGCTCTGTGGCCGGGTAAGCAACTCTACAATAGCGACGGCGGTGTCGGGCTGACTGTAATCAAAGGTCAAGTGTCTGATAGCACTCCAGACGCGATCTACAAAATAGATGGTT
Source organism: Cellvibrionaceae bacterium (assembly GCA_028281575.1). Lineage (GTDB taxonomy): Bacteria > Pseudomonadota > Gammaproteobacteria > Pseudomonadales > Cellvibrionaceae > Agaribacterium. Next base: position 47,146 of record JANQJP010000026.1, on the reverse strand, counting down.
TGTCTGGCGCTACGCTAACGACTAACGGTGTCGATAACATGATTAAGTATTGGTTGGGTGAAAGTGGCTATGCACCATTTATCGAAAATCTAAAAGCGGGAGAGGCATAAACGATGAAAGTAAAAGATTTATTATTTAAGCCGATTCTGGACAATAACCCAATTGCGTTACAAATTTTGGGTATTTGTTCTGCTCTGGCGGTAACGACCAGTCTGAAAGTTACTTTGGTCATGTGTATTGCGCTTACCACTGTTTGTGCTTTCTCAAACTTTTTTGTGTCGATTATTCGCAACCATATCCCAAATAACATTCGCATTATTTGTCAGATGACGGTCATTGCTTCCTTGGTTATTCTCGTCGACCAGGTGCTAAAAGCCGTTGCTTACGATATTAGTAAGCAGCTGTCCGTTTTTGTCGGTCTAATTATTACCAACTGTATTGTGATGGGGCGGGCAGAAGCGTTCGCGATGAAAAACCCTCCGATTCCAAGTTTTTGGGATGGTATTGGTAATGGCCTCGGTTATAGCGCGTTATTGATAGTACTCGCGGTGTTTAGAGAATTATTTGGTGCGGGTAAACTGCTTGGCATTCAAATTATGCCGGAAGGGTATATTGGCAACGGCATGATGCTTATAGCGCCGAGTGCTTTCTTTTTGATTGGTTTAATTATCTGGGCCATTCGCGCATATAAACCGGAACAGGTCGAAGAGCCGGAGTTCAAGATTGCGCCAAATACGAAAGCGCAGGAGGCTGTATAAATGGAAGCGTTATTAAGTATTTTTGTTGAATCGATATTTATCAAAAACATGGCCCTGACCTTCTTTTTGGGCATGTGTACCTTCCTTGCAATTTCTAAAAAAATTGATGCAGCTTTTGGTTTGGGTATTGCCGTCATTGTGGTACTGGGTGTGACAGTGCCGGTAAACAATATTATTTACAATTATTTGTTGAAAGAAGGCGCGCTGGCATGGGCAGGAATGCCTGAAGTTGATCTCAGTTTTCTCGGGCTTATCTGCTATATCGGTGTGATTGCGGCACTTGTGCAAATCATGGAAATGGTTTTAGACAAATATTTTCCTGCACTGTATAACGCGCTCGGCGTTTTCCTACCATTAATTACCGTTAACTGCGCAATTCTTGGCGGTGCATTACTAATGGTTCAGCGCGAATACAATTTAGTTGAAAGTGTTGCTTTTGGTACGGGTTCAGGTGTTGGTTGGGCGCTGGCAATTACTGCGTTGGCCGGTATTCGCGAAAAATTGAAATATAGCGATATTCCAGCAGGTCTCCAGGGTCTGGGCATTACCTTTATCACCGTTGGCTTGATGTCTCTGGGATTCCAGTCATTCGGCGGCATCAGCCTATAAGGAATTTTGATCATGAATGAGATTGTTTTAGGTGTAGTTATGTTCACGGTCATCGTTCTTGCGTTGGTGGCTGTGATCTTAAGTGCTCGTTCTAAGCTGGTAAATAGCGGTGACGTCACCATCGAAATTAATGGTGAAAAAACGATAACCGTGCCGGCGGGTGGCAAGCTAATGCAGACCTTGGCGAATGCGGACTTGTTTCTGCCGTCAGCCTGTGGTGGTGGTGGCAGCTGTTTGCAGTGCAAATGCGTAGTCTCCGATGGTGGTGGTTCCATGCTGCCAACAGAAAAGGGTGCTTTTAACAAGCGCGAGGAGCGAGAGGGCTGGCGTTTGAGCTGCCAGGTTCCTGTTAAGCAGAGTATGAAGGTAGAAGTTCCCGAGGAAGTCTTCGGTGTTAAGCAGTGGGAGTGTACGGTTGAATCCAATCCCAATGTTGCGACGTTTATTAAGGAGCTTACGCTTAAGTTACCCGAGGGTGAAAATGTAGATTTTCGCGCGGGCGGCTATGTTCAGTTAGAGCGTCCGGCATCGGCGGTGAATTACAGCGATTTTGATGTGGAAGACGAATATAAAGAGGACTGGGAGCGCTTTGGTTTTTTCAAATTGGAGTCGGTGACTACCGAACCAATAATTCGTGCGTATTCAATGGCGAATTATCCTGAAGAAAAAGGCATTGTTAAATTTAATATTCGTATTGCGACTCCTCCTCCCCGCGCACAAGGCGTACCTCCAGGGTTAATGTCATCTTGGGTATTTAACCTAAAACCTGGTGATAAAGTTACCGTTTTTGGTCCTTTCGGTGAATTTTTTGCTAAAGAAACCGATGCGGAAATGGTGTTTGTCGGTGGTGGTGCTGGTATGGCGCCGATGCGCTCACATATTTTCGACCAATTGAGGCGTTTAGATTCGAAGCGAAAAATATCTTTTTGGTACGGCGCACGCTCGTTGCGTGAACTTTTTTATCAGGATGAGTATGACAAGCTTGCCGAAGAAAACGAAAATTTCGATTGGCACATCGCCTTATCCGATCCTCAGCCAGAGGATAACTGGGAGGGTGACACCGGTTTTATTCACAATGTTTTGCTTGATAACTATTTGAAAGATCATCCTGCGCCGGAAGATTGTGAATATTATATGTGTGGGCCCCCAATGATGAATGCGGCCGTCATTAAAATGCTAAAAGATCTCGGTGTAGAAGATGAGAATATTATGCTTGATGATTTCGGTGGCTGACATTGTTGAATGTGTTATTTTTTTCGAGAAAAAAAAGGCTGGTTTTACTGGCCTTTTTTTATGCTGCTTTTCTTTCCGCGTGTTCATCTGATAGCGCATGGCAGGTCTATGAATTTAGTGGGCCGACCATGGGTACGCAATACAATATAAAAATTGTAGGTGACAAGCTGGAAGGAAGTGTTGAACGTGAAGAATTATCACAGCTTATCACGCAATCACTCGACGAAATAAATCAGAGCATGTCGACCTATATCACTGACTCTGAATTATCTCTATTTAATCTGTCTCCTGAACAAAAGTGGTTTTCTGTATCGCCAATGCTTTGCGATGTTTTGCTCGCAGCGCAAGATGTGAGCATTAAATCTCAAGGGGCGTTTGATGTAACCGTGGGACCCTTGGTAAATATGTGGGGTTTTGGTCCGTCGAAAACTCAGAACCTGCCAAGTAAAGAGCAAATTGAACGTACGCTGGCGCAGGTTGGATACGAAGCTTTGGAACTGGATTGCGCCTCTGGCCGGATTAAAAAACACAAAGCTATTTATGTAGATTTATCCGCAATCGCGAAAGGCTACGCCGCTGATTTTGTTGCACAAAAATTGGTCCAAGCAGGCATTCTAAATGCGATGGTCGAAATAGGTGGTGAATTACGTGTGAAAGGAAAGAATGCCAATCAGGTTAACTGGCAGATTGCGATTGAGAAACCGGCGTTGATTCGGGGTTCGGCAATGCAGGTACTGTCGGTTTCAGAAGTGGGTGTCGCTACCTCAGGTGAATACAGGAATTATTATGAGCGGGACGGCCGTAGGGTATCACATACGGTTGACCCTAAAACGGGCGAGCCTATTTCTCATAAACTGGCTTCTGTTACTGTTGTTGCGAGTACGAGCGGTCTCGCCGATGCCTGGGCCACTGCGTTAAATGTCCTTGGGCCAGAAAGGGGCTTCGCGTTGGCAGAACAGCACCAGTTGGCGGCGTTTTTTATCTTGCGCGCTGAGGACGATTTTGTCGTAAACTACACACCCCGGTTTGAAGATTATATGGTGACGCCATGACTACTTTTATTCTCGCACTTATCGTTTTGCTCCTTGTTGTTACAGCGATGTCTGTTGGCGTGTTATTGGGGCGAAAACCTATTAAGGGCTCTTGCGGTGGCATGGGTGCACTTGGAATGGAAACCGAATGTGATATTTGCGGTGGTGATAAAAAGAAATGCGAAAAAGAAAAACAGTCTCAAGGCGATGCAGAGCCCCTGTTTTATAAGGCAAACAACAGTAAATAACTGAGCTGGAATCCTATGGCCGTTTTCAATTATGACTTGCTTATTATCGGAGCGGGTCCTTCGGGCGAGGCGGCGGCGATGGCTGCTGCAAAAAAAGAGATGAGCGTCGCTGTGGTGGATAGCCGCGGCGCACTCGGCGGAAATTGCACCCACAAGGGTACTATTCCGTCTAAATCTTTGCGTCAGGCAGTTAAACAAGTCATTCAATTAAGGAATAGACCGCTTTACCGCGCACTCGGCCAGACACCTACTATAGGATACACAGAAATTTTGGCGGCTGCAGGTCGTGTGATTCCCAAGCAGGTCGAAATGCACACGGAGTATTTCACGAAAAATCAGATTGCTGTTCATGACGGGTTTGCGAGCTTTATTGGCGAAAATGAAGTTGAAGTGACCAATGCCCAAGGCATTAAGCATAAAATTCGCGCAACGAATATTCTTATTGCGACGGGCTCCCGTCCATACCAACCAGACAATATTGATTTTAGCCATCCCAGGGTTTACGACAGCGATTCTATTTTGGATATGACGCATACTCCGCGGACGCTTGTGATCTACGGTGCTGGAGTGATTGGCTGTGAATACGCGTCAATTTTTTCTGGTCTCGGGGTAAAAGTGGATTTGATTAATTCTCGGGAGCGGCTTTTATCTTTTCTTGACGATGAGATTTCAGATGCATTGAGCTATCACTTGCGTGATGGTGGCGTTATGGTTCGCCACAACGAAGAGTTTCATTCCGTTGAAACTTCAGATAATGGCATAACGATAGCACTGGAATCTGGGAAAAAAATAAAGGCGGATGCGTTGCTATGGTGTAACGGTCGCAGTGGTAATACAGATAAACTTGGTTTGGAAAAAGTCGGGCTCAGCGCAAACCATCGCGGTCAGATAAAAGTCGACAAATATTATCGTACCGAAAAGCCATATATTTACGCGGCGGGAGATGTTATCGGTTGGCCGAGTTTGGCGAGTGCCTCATACGATCAAGGCCGTTCTGTTGTCGATGCGATATGCGATAAAGAGGTTCGCTATATTGAAGATGCACCTACAGGAATATACACCTTGCCTGAAATAAGTTCTATCGGTAACACCGAGACTGAACTGACTTCAGCAAAAATACCTTACGAAGTGGGGCGGGCCTTTTTCAAAGATACCGCACGCGGGCAGATTAGTGGCGAAGACGTCGGCATGATAAAAATATTATTTCATGTCGAGACGTTTGAAATCTTAGGCATCCATTGTTTTGGCGCCGAAGCTTCCGAAATTATTCATATCGGGCAGGCGATTATGAATCAAAAAGACGAGGCGAATTCGATAGAATACTTTGTAAACACAACGTTCAACTACCCGACAATGGCCGAAGCCTATCGGGTAGCTGCGTTAAATGGTTTAAATCGTATTAATAGAAATTTTTAGAATTAGACGACAACGACAGAGTTATCTACACCGACATCACTCGGTACATATTTATCTGCATCGAAATCATTTTCCCAGCGTTCGCCGTCGAGCACGTAGCGGTACTGATATTCACTGCCTGTTTCAAGATCCAACGTCGTTGCGAAAGATCCATTTTTTTGTTTTTTGAGTAGTGTATTTTCGAACTGCCAGCTATTGAAGTCTCCTGCGAGATATATTTTTTTTGCTTCTTTTGTAAGTGGCTCTGGTGCGACAAATTTTACTTTACAAACTGGCTTAGACTTCAGGTATTTCTTTTCGATACTCATGGTAAACAAAACTCCAATGTGACATTCAATAAAACAGAAGGCAGAATCCATACCATTTTAGCGTGGTGATATTCTGCGAATATTTGCCTGGCGCTCGTTAATAATGAAAAGCATGCCAATAACTTTTGTTTTAAACCTCAGAAGTATAGACGTCTTCCGTGGGCCAGTACTGACCATTTTTATAACGTTTAATATCGTTCAACACCAGCGGGCTGCGAAGTAAGTCTGCAGCTGCTTCGATTTCGTCTGTTTTTAGCCAAACCGCCTCGAGAATACCTGTGTCTAATGTAGGGTTTTCCAGGCATTCAATAGCGCGTCCAACAAAACTATGGCGCAGGTAAGTGATACCGTTTGGGGCTTTGTAAAGGCTCGCTCCTAAAAAATAGGGAATGCTTACCTTCCAGCCCGTCTCTTCCAGCACCTCTCGCTGAGCTGCTTCTATAAGCGATTCATCAGCTTCAAGGTGACCCGCGGGCTGGTTGATTACCGTCCGTTCACCGTCAAATTCGCGTACCATCAGAAAAGTATTGTTTCTTGGTATGACGGTAGCTACGGTGACATGGGGGGACCAAGTACCAGACGAGACATCTGCTTGCATGTATTTAGTAACGCGACTGAGTCAAAAAATGATCCAAACGTGGTGCAAAAAGAGCACAGCACCAGCGCGAGTAATTGTAATCGACTCTTTTGAATTAAAGCAAACTTCAGTTAGCATCGGGTGCAGGAGTCGTGGTGGTAGCTGCGCCTTTGTGGCGGCAAATTTTACCGGTTGGCCAAAAAGATTGATATACTTGTTATTGCTTAAGTGTGTTCATTAAGCCCCTCCTCTTTAAATAGCCTTTCGGAAATAGCCATCCATAGTTAAGGCCTTATTTTGTTTATGCATAGCTAGGAATTTTTATGACGCAAGAGAGAATCATTTATACAGAAACTGATGAAGCCCCCGCGTTGGCAACCTATTCATTTTTGCCCATCGTACAGGCTTTTGTTAAATCTGCTGGTATCGCTGTTGAAACTAGAGATATCTCTCTGTCGGGGCGTATCATTGCAAATTTTTCTGATTTGTTGCCCGAGTCGCAAAAGCTTGGCGATGCGCTTTCGGAACTTGGTGAACTCGCAAAAACACCCGAGGCAAATATTATTAAATTGCCAAATATCAGTGCGTCGATTCCACAATTAAAGGCTGCCATTAAAGAGTTACAGGGCAAAGGTATCGGGGTACCCGATTACCCTGAAGATCCCGAGACAGAAAACGAAAAGAACATTAAGACGCGTTACGACAAGGTTAAAGGGAGCGCTGTAAACCCCGTGCTGCGTGAAGGAAATTCTGATCGTCGGGCGCCGGGAGCTGTAAAACAATATGCGCGCAGTAATCCGCACTCGATGGGGGCGTGGAGCTCGGAATCCAAATCGCATGTTGCCAGTATGCAAGCGGGTGACTTTTACGGTAGCGAAAAATCGGTAACGCTCGGTGAAGCCGTTACAGTGGATATAAAACTTGTGGGGGCGTCGGGTGATACGACGCTGCTTAAACAAGGGCTGGTATTGCAGGCAGGAGAGATCATTGATGCCGCCGCCATGAGCAAGCTGATGTTGCGGGATTTCCTGAAGGCAGAAATGGCCTCCGCAAAAGAGCAGGGTGTACTTGTGTCCCTGCATATGAAAGCAACGATGATGAAAGTGTCAGACCCGATTATTTTTGGTCATATGGTGCAGACCTTTTTTGATCAGGTGTTCGAGAAACACGGCGATCTGCTCGACACGCTGGGTGTGGATCCAAATAATGGATTTGGTGATCTGGAGTCTAAGATTGCCGCCCTACCAGAAGCAGAGCGAGCTGAAATCGAAGCTGATATTGCGGCGGTTTATGCCGAGCAAGCGCCTCTCGCCATGGTTAATTCTGATAAAGGAATTACCAACCTACACGTACCGAGCGACGTGATTATTGATGCATCCATGCCAGCGATGATTCGCGGTTCTGGCCAGATGTGGGGGCCAGACGGCAAGCAACAAGATACTAAAGCCATTATTCCGGATCGCTGTTACTCCGGGGTTTACCAGGAAACGATAGATTTTTGTAAAGAGTTTGGGGCACTTGACCCAACGACAATGGGAAGTGTCCCCAACGTCGGTCTTATGGCGCAGAAAGCAGAAGAGTATGGTTCCCACGATAAAACCTTCGAAATCCCAACGGCTGGTGTTGTTCAGGTTATCAGTGCTTCAGGAGAAGTGCTTATCGAACATGCGGTACAAGCGGGAGATATTTGGCGGATGTGTCAGGTAAAGGATGCGCCGATTCAAGATTGGGTAAAGCTGGCGGTGAACCGCGCTCGCGCGACAGGTAGCCCCGCGGTTTTTTGGTTGGATGAAAACCGGCCTCATGACGCTGAACTGATAAAAAAGGTAAACACTTACCTTAACGATCACAACACTGAGGGCCTCGAGCTACTTATATTGGCGCCACGCATCGCCACGCGCTATTCACTTGAGCGAATTCGCGAGGGCAAGGACACGATTTCCGTGACGGGTAACGTACTTCGCGATTATTTGACCGATTTGTTCCCCATTCTTGAGTTGGGTACGAGTGCAAAGATGCTCTCCATAGTTCCACTCATGAATGGCGGGGGGCTCTTTGAAACGGGAGCCGGTGGTTCTGCCCCAAAGCATGTTGACCAATTTGTGGAGGAGGGGCATTTGCGCTGGGATTCGCTGGGTGAGTTTTTGGCATTGGCCGTCTCGCTTGAGCATATCGCTTCAAGTTTCGGTAATACCAAGGCGGGCGTTTTGGCGAGTACGCTTGATCAGGCAACCGGTCAATATCTTCAAAACAATAAAGCGCCTTCCAGAAAGGTCGGTGAAATCGACAATAGGGGAAGTCATTTTTATGTGGCTATGTACTGGGCACAGGCATTAGCAGAGCAGAGTGAGGATGTGGAATTGCAAGGTCAATTTGAAAATTTGGCCAGTGCACTTACCGCTAACGAAGAAAAGATTGTCGGGGAGCTGAATGCCGCCCAGGGCAATTCAGAGGATCTTGGAGGCTATTACAGGCCTGATCCTGAAAAAGTCGCAGCGGCGATGCGTCCGAGTGAAACATTTAACCAAGCGCTCGCATCCAATAGCTAACGGGCCTCCAGCTCTGCTTACACGTATCCGAAGGTGGGGTTGGCTAAATTAGCGTTGAAAGGAGACCCTAAGCGCTATGAGCTTCTAGGTGGTGTTCCATTTCCACACTGTCATTATCATCTTCGGCATTATCTTTTTCTGGAGCTGAAGTACTGCTAATCACTCTAATGTGCTTGGCGTGACCACCTTTTTCGGTATCCGCTATTTCAAAGCTTACGGTTTGGCCTGCTTTAAGCGTCTTGTAGCCATCCATTTCAATCGATGAGTAGTGAGCAAATAAATCGCCCCCGCCACCTTCCGGCAAAATGAATCCGAAGCCTTTAGCGTTGTTGAACCATTTAACTGTTCCTGTGGGCATGGTGAATATCCTTGACCTCTATAGTTGAACGAGGAAGTGCGGCGTCACTGTATAACCTGGGCCCAAAAACATAGCGCAGCAAGAGGTAAGAGCAGTGAGGACTTCAACATTTATTATTATTTACGGCGTTTTTATTACGCCACGCGACTTTTTAACGAAGCGACGGTTCGATGTCAAGTTATCTCCGATTAAACATACAGCAAATGCGAACTGTTAAAAATGTATCAATTTGTAATACAAAATTGCCTTTGCAGGTGTAAGTATTTGGGAAAGAAATTGTATGAATATTGATCTAGTTAAGCTTTTTTGATAAAAAATTATATTTATCAGTATTTTATAGTGTTTTTATAAAGTAGAATCTAGATGTAAATTTGTCTTTTTCTATGTTTACTAAACATCTAAATCTTCGGATAAAATGGCGTTCTATATTTTTTTGTATTAACGGTAGCGCGATGCGTATTCTTGAAATTTCTCAGCTAACATTAAGTAAAGAGGACGACGGAACGGACTATGAAGGCGGGGTTGCGGTACAAGAGCAAAAGCCGGCGTTAAAGAAGCCACCCATGTACAAGGTGGTCTTGTTAAATGACGATTACACCCCCATGGAGTTTGTAGTAGAAATTCTTGAGAAGTTTTTCTCAATGGAGCGAGAACGGGCGACGCGCGTTATGCTGATGGTCCATACTCAGGGAAAAGGGGTTTGCGGCGTGTTTTCTCGCGATGTTGCTGAGACGAAGTCCGCACAAGTAAACAACTATTCTCGCGAGCACGAACATCCTCTGCTCAGTGAGATTGAACCCTCAGAAGATGAGGAATGAACTGAGAGCAAACAGGTGTAAAGCTTATGTTGAGTAAAGAGCTTGAAACAACACTGAATTCAGCCTTTAAGGGCGCTCGATCAAAACGTCATGAGTATATGACGGTTGAACATTTGCTATTAGCACTCGTCGACAACGATTCGGCTGCTGCAGTGCTTAAGGCCTGTGGTATGGACTTAGTCTCACTGAGAAAAGACCTGTCTGAATTTGTGGATACAACCACGCCACTGATTCCCGAAAATGACTATGACAGGGAGACTCAGCCAACGCTAGGATTTCAGCGTGTGCTGCAAAGAGCAGTGTTTCACGTTCAGTCATCTGGTAAAAACGAAGTTACCGGTGCAAATGTTCTTGTGGCGATTTATAGCGAGCAGGAAAGCCAGGCTGTTTACTATCTCAAAAAGCAAGATGTGGCACGCATCGATGTGGTCAATTACATTACCCACGGCATATCCAAGGTTTCTGGGCCAAGTGAGCACGGAGCAGACAGCATTGAGCAGCAGGACGAAGATAGTGGTACTGGGCAGTCTGAATCTCAGCAAAATCCTCTCGAAAACTTTTCAACGAACCTGAACGAGCAAGCGCTTTTGGGGCGTATAGACCCGCTTGTCGGTCGCAACGAGGAAGTGGAGCGTGTGGTGCAGGTTCTTGCTCGCAGGCGCAAAAACAACCCTTTGCTTGTCGGAGAAAGCGGCGTTGGTAAGACAGCTATCGCGGAAGGTCTGGCGAAAAAAATTGTCGATGGCGACGTGCCTAAAGTTCTTGCAGAGAGCACAGTTTACTCGCTCGATTTGGGTTCTTTATTAGCTGGCACAAAGTACCGCGGTGACTTCGAGAAGCGCTTTAAAGGATTGTTGGCCGAGTTGCGCAAGCGTGAACACGCGATACTCTTTATCGATGAGATTCACACCATCATCGGTGCCGGAGCAGCTTCGGGAGGAGTTATGGATGCCTCTAACCTGTTGAAGCCCCTGCTTACAAGTGGTGAACTCCGTTGTATTGGCTCCACAACGTTCCAAGAGTATCGAGGCATTTTCGATAAAGATCGTGCGCTGTCCCGGCGTTTCCAGAAAATTGATGTTGATGAGCCTAGCATTGAAGACACGTATAAAATCTTGCGGGGTTTAAAAACGCGGTTTGAGAAGCACCACGAGCTGAAATACACAGATAAGGCTTTGAAGGCAGCTGCTGAACTTGCAGGCAAGTACATTAGCGATCGCTTTATGCCGGACAAAGCCATTGACGTGATCGACGAAGCCGGTGCGTATCAACGGCTGCAGCCGGAAAATAAGCGCAAGAAGCTCGTTGGTGTTCGGGATATCGAAGAGATTGTGTCGAAAATTGCGCGGGTGCCTGCCAAGACGGTTAATTCAGATGATAAAGTATTGTTGTCTAAGTTGGATGACACCTTGCGTATGACAGTTTTTGGTCAAGACGATGCGATCGATGCGCTAGTTTCATGCATTAAGCTCAATCGAGCAGGTTTGACCAATCACGATAAGCCTATCGGCTCCTTTTTATTTTCCGGTCCCACTGGTGTAGGTAAGACGGAGTTGTGCAAGCAGCTTGCCTCAGCGATGGGTATCGGCTTGGTTCGTTTTGATATGTCTGAATATATGGAGCGCCATACAGTCTCACGCCTTATCGGTGCGCCGCCAGGTTATGTCGGTTTTGATCAAGGTGGCCTGCTGACGGAAGCGGTTACCAAGCAACCCCATTGTGTGTTGTTGCTCGATGAGATAGAGAAGGCGCATCCAGAGGTTTTCAATTTACTTCTGCAGGTTATGGATCATGGGACTTTGACCGACAATAACGGCCGCTCAGCAGATTTCCGCAACGTGGTTCTGATCATGACGACGAATGCCGGTGCCGAAATGATGAGTAGAAGCTCTATTGGCTTTAAGCAGCAAGATCACAGTACTGACGGTATGGAGGCGATTAAAAAGACCTTTACGCCTGAATTTCGCAATCGACTCGATTCGGTTATTCAATTTGGTTCGCTTAGCCTTGAGGTTATCAAAACAGTCGTCGATAAGTTTCTTATGGAACTTCAGACACAGCTTGATGATAAGCGGGTATCTTTGGAAATTACCGATGCCGCTCGCGAATGGCTAGCCGAAAATGGCTACGACGAAAAAATGGGTGCTAGGCCCATGGCAAGGATTATTCAGGAGCGGGTTAAGAAGCCACTTGCCGAGTTGGTGCTCTTTGGTTCTCTGGCGAACAAGGGCGGTTCGGTAAGAATTGATGTCGAAGATAACCAGATCGTGATCGAAGAAGAGGAGTGTGTCGTCTAGCTTCTCTTCCCCGACCATAACGAGCGCTAGCGCGCTCGGTAGGTAATACGACCCTTACTCAGGTCATAGGGTGTCATTTCAACTTTGACTTTGTCTCCAGTAAGAATACGAATATAGTTTTTGCGCATCTTTCCGGAAATATGGGCAGTAATTACATGTCCATTCTCAAGTTTTACTCTGAACGTGGTGTTCGGCAGGGTGTCAATGACTTCCCCCTCGAGTTCAAAGTTGTCTTCTTTTGCCATTCGGCAGCCACCTCGGTTATTCACCTGTAAATAAAGGCGGCAATTCTGCCTGAATTCATGGGTAAAGCCAAGGTGAGATTACGTTTATTCTGTTCAGTATTTCATCAGCGGGTTACGTTGGGTCTCCAACGCTGATCCACTGATTATTTATAAGCAACTGATAGGGCCTGTATGATTTTTTGTAGGTCATCTTTTGACAGCCTTTAATCCAGTATCCTAAATATAAATAGGGCAGGCCGGATTCGCGCGCCCACTGAATTTGGTACAAAACATTAAATACACCCAGGCTGCGTTCAGGGCAGTCAGGTTCAAAAAAACTGTACATCGCGGATAAGCCGTTGGCCAAAAAATCTGTTACGGCTACTGAGAGTAATTTTCCTTTTTGATCCCGCAAGGCGAGATAACGGGTCATTCCCCATTCTTTGCTCAGGAAGTCGTTGTACTGCTCACGGCTGGGAGGGTACATTTCGCCATCGCTGTGTCGGGCAACGATGTAGCGCTCATAAAGTGAATAGAATTCGTCTGAATCTATCGTGCTGATCTGAGATGCCTGCAGATCTTCGTTGCGTTTTAAACAGCGGCGTTGAGATTTACTCGGTGTGAAAGCTTCGGTAACGACGCGAAATGGCACACAGGATTGGCAGCTGTCGCAGCGAGGTCGGTAAACATGGCCGCCGCTGCGTCGAAAGCCATAATTTGATAGAAAGCTGTAGATTGATGCGTCTAGCTCTTGTCCTGGGTCAACGAAAACATTGCTGGCCTGACGGTCGGGGAGGTAACCGCAGTCATGCGCCGATGTTTGGAAAAACCGCAATTCGCTAAGATCCGTCAAAACCCCAGTCTCCGAGTGACCATCTGTATTGCCAGTCGCTATTTTGATCCTCGTAAATCGCGCTGGCAAGCAAGTGTTCAAATTCTGTTCGGGCGAGTTGCCTGCTGCCGAAGGATTCAAGGTAGTGCGTATGCACCTGGCAATCGATAAGTTTGAACTCCCAGGCGCATAGTTGTTGCACAAGTGACACGAACGCGATTTTTGAGGCGCCCGATTTTAACGAGAACATGGATTCGCCAAAAAATGCAGAGCCAATGCTGATGCCGTAGAGACCGCCTACCAAATATCCATTTTGCCAGGCTTCAACAGAGTGCGCATGGCCTTGCTGAAAAAGCAGACAGTAGGCGTCGATAACCTCTTTGGTAATCCAAGTTCCATCTTGATCATTCCGATCTGTATCAGCGCAGGCTTTAATCACGCGGTCAAATGCCGTATCTACAGTAATTTCAAAAGGGCGCTTGCGTGCGAGCTTGCGCACGGAGCGCCCAATATGCAGTTGTTCAGGCAGTAGTACTGTACGAGGGCAGGGCGACCACCAAAGAATTGGCTGATCCTCGCTGTACCAAGGAAAGATGCCACGCGAATAGGCGTTGATCAATGTTCCGGTTGATAAATTGCCTCCCACAGCGAGAAGGCCGTTGGGTTCGTCCAACGAATTCGCTGTGTCGGGGAACTGCGGGTTAACCTCATCTAAAAAACAAAGTTCGGACATTGTCCCCAAAAAGGATGTTCACTAATTGTCTAAATAACGCTCAGCGTCAAGTGCCGCCATGCACCCCGAGCCCGCGGATGTGACAGCCTGTCGGTAGATGTGGTCGGCGACGTCTCCAGCGGCGAAGACTCCCGGTATACTGGTTGCGGTTGCATCGCCGGTGAGTCCGCTGTTGACGATGATATAGCCGTTGGACATCTCCAGTTGATCCTTAAAAAGGTTGGTATTTGGCTTGTGGCCGATGGCGATGAAAACGCCGCTCAGATCGATTTTTTCAACCGTTTCATCTTTTGTCGATTTTGCGCGCAGTCCGGTAACACCGCTATCATCGCCGAGCACCTCTTCCAGCGTGTGATTCCAAAGAATACGCACATTGCCGCTTCGCTCGCGCTCGAATAAGCGTTCCTGCAAAATTTTCTCTGCCCGCAGACTATCCCTGCGATGAATTAAGATGACTTCGCTGGCGATATTGGATAGATAGAGCGCCTCTTCAACAGCAGTGTTTCCGCCGCCAACAACAGCGACCTTTTGATCTCGGTAAAAAAAGCCGTCGCAGGTTGCACAGGCGCTGACACCTCTGCCCTGAAAAGCCTCTTCCGAAGGCAGACCCAGGTATTGAGCGGATGCGCCGGTCGAAATAATAAGCGCGTCACAGCTATAGGTGTTATTACCTTCGAGGATAAAGGGGCGCTGATTGAGGTCACACTTTTCGATATGGTCGAAAATGACTTCGGTATCGAAGCGTTCAGCGTGTTGTTGCATTTGCACCATCAAATCCGGGCCTTGGAGATCGGGAGCACCGGCCGGCCAGTTTTCGACTTCGGTTGTTGTGGTGAGCTGTCCGCCTTGCTGCATTCCAGTAATAACTACCGGGTGTAGGTTGGCCCGCGCAGCGTAGATTGCGGCCGTATATCCCGCAGGACCGGAACCCAGAATAATCAGCTTGTGGTGCTTAATGTCACTCATAGAACTTTCCTAACACGTCTTAAAATTGGCGGAGATAATAAAGGAATCCAAAGTGCTGTGCTATTTGAGCCTCGCTATTCTGCTTATTTACTATTGCTATCACATTCGCCCTGCGCCAGGGGTCGAATTGGGTGACGCTTTGGTTTGATTACGGCCGAGACTTTTAGCTTCGGACAGCGCGGTGTCCGCGCGTTTAACCCAGTCACGGCCTGTTTCAGTTTTTGAATATTGTGCAACGCCCAGTGAGATCGTAATACCGAGTTTCTCGCTAATGTTCGAATGTTCGATGATTTTTCTGAGCCGATCCGCAAAGTCGACGCAGGTACTCAAGTTCATGTTTAACGGTGCAATAACATATTCCTCTCCGCCGACCCGAAAGATTTTTTCATCGTGGTGCAGCTGAGTTTTTACCAGGGTGACGAGGCGCACCAGGGTCTCGTCTCCAGCCAGGTGCCCATGTTTATCGTTAACGGTTTTGAAGTGATCGATGTCGAGCATAATCATTGAGGGCGCAATATCCTGCAGGCCGCGATTTTGATCGAACTCATCCAAAAAATGATCAAATGCCCGGCGATTGTGCACACCCGTTAGCGGGTCCTTTAACGTGAGTTCCTCGAGCTGGCGCTTTTGAATTTGATTGCGCATGGCAAAAACAATAATGAACACATTTGTAGCGATCATCGAAATGACAAATGCTGCAACTGACGCTGCGGTCATGCCTGATTCTGCAATCAGCGTCACTGATAGCAAGCTCAGTGCGTTAATCATCGCTGCTTTGGGGGTATCGACGAGAAAATAGATACCCACTGTGGCTGGAAAGCACCAAACGAGCTGGGTGGGCCCCTTCAAGGATACCGTCACAATTTCTGTTGCAAGAAAAACGATGGCCAATAAAAAACCCGCTACCTTGGTTTTTCGGGTTTTGTATACATATACGAAAAAGCCGATCATGATGGAGAGCGTGATGCTATCCAGCACAGCAATCGCCCAGTCTTGGGTCATGTACCGCAGGACTGTAAAAGGCAGCAGGCTTAAAATGGTCGCCAGCGAGAGCGACAAAATCACATATTCGCGCGCACTTCGTTCGAAATTTAATATTGGATTCATGTGCCTGGGTCTATATAGGCGGTGTTTAGTCGCGAAAAAGTGTAAAGTATGGGGTCCGAAATTGATAGCTCGGCGACCAGGTCCCTCCTAAGAAAAATATTAAATAGTTGCTATAAACTATTGTAAATTAAGGTAAAATGCTTCAGTTTTTGTCTTTCGAGACTGTCAAAAAAATCGACAAAAAGTAGATATGCCCAACAAAACCAAAACACCCGCTCAACCTGATTCGAGCGAATCGCGCTTCTCTCCAACAATATTGCGGGAGGGGACGCTGCTGGCGCTCATCACGCTCTGTGCTTATCTCACTCTGGCGCTAATTACCTATAGCGATCTGGATCCGGGTTGGTCTCGCACCGGCAATGGCGAAACCATTGAAAATGCCGCTGGTCGCACAGGTGCTTGGATTGCAGATGTCTTTTTGTCGTTATTTGGTCACTTGGCTTACTTTTTTCCACTCCTTTTTGCCTATCAAGCCTGGTTACAGCTGAAAGACCGGGAGAAGTGGCAGTTTGATCCACTGTTTTTTTTAACCCGGTTTATCGGGCTTGTATTTGTATTGCTCGCCTCCTGCGGTATTGCGGTGATGCACTATGGCGACAAAAGCTATGAACTGCCTTTTTCAGCCGGCGGGATGCTCGGATTAAAGATAGCGAGTTTTATCGACGCGAGTTTTGGTCATGTTGGCGGCATGGTATTGCTCGTGGCTTTTTTGCTCTTTGGCCTGACTATTTTTATCCAGATCTCGTGGTTTCTGATTATGGATAAGCTCGGTGGCGCGGTACTTTTCATATTGCGCGGGATTCGTCATCTAGGAGCTCGTGGAATCGAAAACTCCCGCAACAAGAAGCGAGCAAGAATCGCATCGGAAAAACGCAAGGAAGTGATTCAGCAGGATAAAAAGCAGCGTCGCAAGCGCAAACCACCAAAGATTCAGACGGAACGTAAGGAGCCTGAATTGGGTGACCGTATTGTCGCTGAAAAACAGGCATCGTTATTCGATGTTGAGGTGGTTGAAGGGGAGTTGCCGCAATTAAGCTTGTTGGAGCAGGCAGATGAAAATGCTAAAAAAGGTTATTCGGAGGAATCTTTAGAGGCGATGTCGCGCCTGCTTGAACTGAAGCTAAAAGATTTTGGCGTAGAAGTTCAAGTAGTCGATGTATTGCCAGGGCCGGTTGTCACACGCTTTGAGTTGCAACCAGCACCCGGTGTTAAAGCTTCACGTATTACAAATCTCTCCAGCGATCTCGCGCGTTCACTTGCGGTCAGCAGCGTGCGTGTGGTTGAAGTGATTCAAGGAAAATCGGTCGTCGGTGTAGAAATCCCCAATCAAGATCGCGAACTCGTGCGCTTGAGCGAGGTGATCGCGAGTGCGGTTTACGAAAAGTCAAAGTCTCCGCTGTCGCTCGCATTGGGTCACGATATTGCGGGCATGCCAGTCATCGCGGATCTTGCCAAAATGCCGCATTTGCTCGTCGCTGGCACTACCGGTTCAGGGAAATCCGTTGGCGTAAATTCCATGCTGATCAGTATGCTGTATAAATCGACGCCGGAAGATGTCAGGTTAT
This sequence comes from Cellvibrionaceae bacterium, assembly GCA_028281575.1. Taxonomy (GTDB): domain Bacteria; phylum Pseudomonadota; class Gammaproteobacteria; order Pseudomonadales; family Cellvibrionaceae; genus Agaribacterium. The sequence continues at coordinate 29,517 of JANQJP010000026.1, read as the reverse complement.
TGCTGGTAGACCCGAAGATGTTGGAGCTTTCCGTCTATGAAGGTATACCGCATCTGTTGGCTCCGGTCATCACTGATATGAAAGAAGCCGCAACAGGTTTGCGCTGGTGTGTTGGCGAGATGGAGCGACGCTACAAGTTGATGGCCGCACTGGGTGTTCGCAATATCAGCGGCTACAACAAAAAGGTACGCGACGCTGCAAAAGCGGGTGAGCATATTCCAGACCCGCTGTTCGTTCCCGAAGATCTAAACGCGGTAGGCGTCGATCAGCCCCAAGCACCGGCTCTTGAAGCGCTGCCATTTATCGTGGTGGTTATCGACGAATTTGCCGACATGATGATGATTGTCGGTAAAAAAGTAGAACAGTTGATTGCGCGTATTGCGCAAAAAGCACGGGCAGCGGGAATTCACTTGATTCTGGCGACACAGCGCCCTTCAGTTGATGTGATCACCGGACTTATCAAAGCTAACGTGCCAACGAGAATGGCCTTTCAGGTTTCATCAAAGATAGATTCCCGAACCATCCTCGATCAGGGCGGTGCGGAGCAATTGCTGGGTCACGGCGATATGTTGTTTTTACCACCGGGCACAGCGCATACCGTTCGTGTTCACGGCGCTTTTATTGATGATCACGAGGTACATCGTGTTGTGGCGGATTGGAAAAAACGCGGCGAACCGGATTATCTCGACGAGATATTTAGTGAAAGTGTCGCGTCGATTCCCGTTCCCGGATATTCCAACGGCGACGAGAGTAGCGAATCGGATGTCGAAAGCGATCCCCTCTATGATGAAGCGGTCGCTTTCGTGACAGAAACACGCAAAGCCAGTATCTCTTCTGTACAGCGCAAGTTACGTATAGGTTACAACCGCGCAGCACGTCTAATTGAACAGATGGAAAGCTCGGGTGTCGTAAGTGAGATGGGCGCCAATGGTAATCGAGAAGTATTAGCACCCGCGCCAGTGAAACAATAGCGAGTACCTCTATATGAAGTCTTTAGCCACAATGATGCTTGTACTGTTTCCGTTGGCTGGTTTTTGCGCTTCAGAAACTGCGCAAGCGCTTTTTAACGAACTGACCAAGATTCAGGCGCTGCAAGCGCGTTTTGATCAAACGATTAGTGATCACGAAGCGTTTGTTTTGCAGGAGAGTTCAGGCCGCCTGCTATTGCAACGCCCGTCTAAATTGTATTGGCAGACTGAACCACCTTATGAACAGCTTATCGTGAGCAATGGGCAAAAGCTCTGGGTCTATGATCCCGATCTCGAGCAAGTCACTGTTTATGATGATAGTAAGTTGCTACAGGGACCTGTCGCAATTCTTACGGGCTCAGCAGAAGAGCTTAATCGAAAGTATTCGGTCGACAAACAGGTTGGTGAAAACGCTAAGCAGTACAGTTATGTATTGACGCCCAAGGCGCTCGATCGGGATAACGAGACAAAGCAAAGCTTTGAGCAGCTCGTCTTTGAATTCTCGGGCGGCACCCTTTCTACGATAAAAATGCAAGACAAGCTTCATCAAACGACCGTCATAGCGCTTGATAGCGTTGTATTAAATGACGCACTCGATCCTCAGGTCTTTGAGTTTTCCGTACCTGAGGGTACCGATATCGTCGAAAACCGGTGATATGGATTTATTTAGTCAACATGCGTCGCCCTCGGGACCGCTCGCCGCCAGAATGCGTCCGCAAAGGTTGGCGGACTATTCTGGCCAGCAACATTTGCTTGGTCAGGGGCGGTCGCTGCGTCAGTGTATTGAAGCGGGGCAACTGCACTCCATGTTGTTTTGGGGCCCTCCTGGCGTGGGTAAAACTACGCTCGCGCGTCTGCTTGCCAACGAGGTCGAGGCAGATTTTATTGCGCTTTCTGCGGTGTTGGCAGGTGTCAAAGATCTAAGAAAAGCGGTTGATGCTGCGCGATACAATCTTGAGGGCCGCGGCGCGAAAACAATTCTGTTCGTTGATGAGGTGCACCGCTTTAATAAAGCACAACAAGACGCTTTTTTGCCTTTTGTGGAGGATGGCACCGTTATTTTCGTTGGTGCAACAACAGAAAATCCCTCGTTTGAAGTGAATAATGCGCTCTTGTCCCGCTGTCGCACCTATATTCTAAAAAAGCTTGATGAAGAAGCACTGCAAGGACTACTGCAACGCAGTTTAAGTGATGCGGAAAAGGGGCTTGGCAAGCGTAAATTGAGCTTAACACCTGAAGCACAGCACGCACTCGTTCAAGCCGCGGACGGCGACGCCCGGCGGATGCTCAATACCTTAGAAGTTGCCAGTGACCTCGCGCCTAACGGCGGAAGTATTGACATCGTTTTGCTGAAAGAAGTACTCGGTGTGCAAGTGCGCATGTTCGACAAAGGTGGTGATCTTTTTTATGAGCAGATTTCCGCGTTGCACAAATCGGTGCGTGGCTCAGACCCCGACGCCTCACTCTATTGGTTATTACGCATGCTCGATGGCGGCTGCGATCCACTTTATATTGCCCGGCGAATGCTGCGTATGGCGAGTGAAGATATCGGCAATGCCGACCCCCGTGCTCTGGACCTTGCACTTCATGCTTGGGATATTCAAGAGCGCTTGGGCAGCCCGGAAGGTGAACTCGCGCTCGCGCAAGCGGTTTTGTATTTAGCCGCCGCGCCAAAGAGCAACGCGGTGTATAATGCGTTCAAACTTGCTCGCTCCGATGTGCAGCAGCACCCCACCTATGATGTTCCCGTACATTTACGCAATGCACCTACTAAATTGATGAAAGAGTTGGGCTATGGACATGAATATCGTTATGCCCATGATGAAGAAGGTGCGTTTGCAGCGGGAGAGTATTATTTTCCCGACGAGATGGAAGAGCGCCAATATTATCATCCGGTTGAAAGAGGACTCGAGATTAAAATTGCAGAAAAGCTGCGCCAACTGCGGGCGTTAAATATTCAAGCCCGACAGGCAACGCAAACGGATAAACCTCAATGATGAGTTGGTTTGCTGTCGCAGTTGGCGGTGCGCTGGGCGCGACGTTACGCTATGCACTGGCTTTGCAATACGCTGTATCTCCCGGTCGTTTTCCGGTAGCTACATTTGTCGCCAATAGTGTGGGCTGCCTGTTGATGGGCATCGGTTTTATGTTAATAGTGGAGCGTGCGCTGGTGCCTGAAATATGGCGAAATTTTCTATTGGTCGGCGTGCTTGGTGCTTTTACAACTTTTTCCACTTTTGCGATAGAAACCTTGTCGTTGATGCAAATTGGCGATTGGAAAATGAGCGTTATTTATATATTGGCGAGTGTCCTTAGCAGTATTGTCGCTGCTGGCGCTGGCGTTTTCATCGTAAAACTTTTTTTTAATTTATTTACATTTGGACCTTAGATGTTAGATCAAAAATTTATTCGTTCAGATATTCAAGCGGTCGCAGCCAATTTGAGCAAGCGAGGATTTGACCTTGATGTCGAACGTTTTTCGGCTTTAGAGGCTAGGCGAAAAGATATTCAAACACGTGCAGAGTCTTTACAGGCGGACAGGAATGCGCGTTCAAAAAATATTGGCAAGGCCAAGGCGGCAGGAGAAGATATTGCACCGTTACTCGCCGAAGTTGACAATTTAAAAGTGCGTTTAAATGAAGCGGAGCACGAGCTTAAAGATGTTCAGGTTGAACTCGACAGCTTTTTACTCGAAATTCCCAATCTGCTTTCTGACAAAGTGCCGGAAGGCGCTGATGAAGAAGATAATGTTGAAGTGAATCGTTGGGGGCAGGTGCACGCCTTTGATTTTGAAGTAAAAGATCACGTTGATCTTGGGGCGCAGATCGGAGGTCTTGATTTTGAATTAGCGACCAAAATTACTGGTTCACGGTTTGCCGTAATTAAGTCCGACCTGGCGAAATTACACCGTGCGTTAGCTCAGTTTATGTTAGACATGCATACGCGTGAACACGGTTATGAGGAAGTAAATATTCCGTTTATCGTCAATCGCGATTCGCTTTTTGGTACTGGCCAATTACCAAAATTCGAAGAGGATTTATTTAAACTTGATGACCAACGAAATTTTTATTTAATTCCGACAGCCGAGGTTCCTGTCACGAATATTTTTCGCGACGAAATTATTGACGAAGCAGAGTTGCCAAAAAAATTCGCTGCGTATACACCCTGTTTCCGTTCGGAGGCGGGCAGCTATGGGCGCGACACACGCGGCATGATTCGTCAGCATCAGTTTGAGAAAGTAGAACTTGTGCAATTTGTTCATCCAGAGCAGTCAGACCACGCTTTAGAGCAGCTTACCGGACATGCGGAAAAGATCTTGCAGTCGTTGGAATTACCTTATCGAAAAGTCGTCCTGTGCGGCGGTGATGTTGGTTTTGCATCTCGATTGACCTACGATTTGGAAGTTTGGCTGCCATCGCAGGACAAATATCGAGAGATTTCTTCATGTAGTAATTTTGGTGATTTTCAGGCGCGGAGGATGAAGGCGCGCTTTCGTCCGGCGGCTGGTGGCAAGCCAGAATTCCTCCACACGCTTAACGGTTCAGGTTTGGCCGTTGGTCGGACCTTTGTTGCATTGCTGGAGAATTATCAGCAAAGCGACGGTTCAATTAAGGTTCCTGAAGCCCTGCACGATTATATGGGAGGCGTGAACCTAATCCCGCCCATTGATCAGCGTTAGTTATGGAATATTTCCCACTTTTCTTCGATCTTAAAAACAAGCCGGTACTTATTGTGGGCGGTGGGGAAATTGCGACGCGCAAAGCGCGTTTGCTGCGTCGCGCCAACGCGATTGTCGATGTTGTTGCTGAGGAAATCGACGGCGAATTAGTGGAATTGATACGCGCATCTGGTGGCAAACTTTATCAGGCGAGCTATTCCGCTTCGCACATAGATAAGCATGTGCTGGTTATCGCCGCAACTGACATAGAAAATGTTAACGCGCGCGTGTCCGCGGACTGTCAGGTCCGCCAGATTCCAGTAAATGTGGTGGATAGCCCTGGCTTATGCACTGTTATTACACCGGCCATTGTTGATCGCAGCCCAATTATTGTTGCAGTATCCAGTGGGGGTGACGCGCCAGTTCTCGCTCGCATGTTGAAATCCCAGCTTGAACGCAGCTTGCCAGGGGCTTATGGCAAGTTGGCGCGTTTTGCTGCCAAGTACCGGGATAAAGTAAAAGCCGCACTGCCCGATATCGATACACGACGGCGGTTTTGGGAGGCAACGCTTGCGGGAGATGTTGCTGAGCAAGTCATGGCCGACAATGTAGAGCTTGCCGAAAAAAACTTTAATCTTAGATTGGCGGCCGGCGATGCTGATCGCGGTGGTGAAGTGTATCTCGTTGGCGCCGGACCAGGTGATCCGGACTTGCTGACCTTCAAGGCCCTGCGCTTAATGCAGCAGGCAGAAGTTGTACTTTATGATCGGCTTGTAACGCCGGCGATCTTGGACATGGTTCGCAAAGACGCAGAGTTTGTTTATGTTGGTAAACGCCGCAGTGAGCACGCTGTTCCCCAGCAGCAAATTAACCAAATGCTGTGCGACTATGCGCTCGCCGGAAACCGGGTGTTGCGCCTGAAAGGTGGGGACCCTTTTATTTTTGGGCGGGGTGCAGAGGAAATTGAATTGCTCGCCGAAAACGGCATTCCTTTTCAAGTCGTTCCCGGCGTTACAGCTGCCGCTGGCTGTGCGTCCTACGCGGGCATACCGTTGACACACCGTGATTACTCCCAATCTGTGCGTTTTATTACTGGTCACGTAAAAGATGGGGTTTTGGACTTTCGCTGGAAGGAGTTTGTCGAAGATTCGCAAACACTGGTGTTTTACATGGGGCTTACCGGCTTACCGCAAATATGTTCCCAGCTTATCGCGCACGGTAAATCGCCTGCTACGCCTGCGGCGCTGGTGGAGCGGGGCACGCAACCTGATCAACGTGTTCATATTGGCACTTTGTCGAATTTGGCGAAAATTGTCGAAGAAAGGGATGTGCACGCACCCACATTATTGATTATTGGCGGCGTAGTTTCTTTACATAAAACACTAAAATGGTATAAAACTTAGTCTGATTCAGCCGATAAAGTAACTAAACCGTGTGATTAATTAGGTGTACTCGAATGGTCGATTCGATAAAACCTACAATTGGCACCATTGCCACGAAAAAAAATCCTTATCGCAGCACTAGCGCTACGCAGGCGGTAGAGTCGCATTCGGATGAAAAGCAACCATCACCACCTCAGTGGGATAGACGCGAACGCCGCTCTGGTCGAGATAGGCGACACAATACCAAAGGTAAACGTCGTGAATTTGAAATGCGTTTAAATCCTGGGCGACGTAAGTCGGATCGCCCGCATCCCACTATCGAAACCAAAGCATAGAAAACTTTTCTTGTTATAGGCAGCTCTGATTACCATGTAATGCCTGTGAGTAACCTTGAGCGGTTAAATTGTTAGGCGCGTTAGTCATTAATGGTCTTAGTCCTCGGTAACTGCTCCTGCGTTGCCCTAACTACCACATCCATGTAGACATTAACAAGACACACAATCCCATTCGATCTAAAGCTATACTTCTGTAAGTTTAACAAGCGTTATTCGACTATAGGCAACTTTAAAACGGAGAATGAACAATGGTCTACGATTATGATCTTTTTGTTATCGGTGCTGGCTCAGGTGGTGTGCGCGCGAGTAGAATTTCTTCAAGCCTCGGTGCAAAAGTAGCGGTTGCAGAAAATCTCTATTTGGGAGGTACGTGTGTCAATGTTGGCTGTGTTCCCAAGAAAATTTTTGTCTACGGTTCTGAATACTCTGAACATATTGACGCCGCCCGCGGTTTTGGATGGAAAATCCCTGAAGGCCGTTTTGAATGGTCGACGCTAAGGGATAATAAAAGCGATGAAATTCAGCGTTTAAACGGTATATATAAAAATATACTCGGTGGTGCCGGTGTTGAATTAATAAATGGTTTTGCCCGCCTTGTGGATGCTCACACAGTGGAAGTGGGCGACAGGCGTTACTCTGCTGAGAAAATTCTTTTGGCTACGGGTGGATGGCCGCGTAAACCCCGTTTTGAAGGAGCTGAGCATGTGATTACCTCAAACGAAGTTTTCTCTCTTGATGTGCTGCCGAAGCGTGTTCTTGTTCAAGGAGGGGGATATATAGCGGTAGAGTTTGCCGGCATATTTAACGGCTTTGGTTGCGACACCGAACTGCTCTATCGCAAAGATCTATTCTTGCGCGGGTTTGATCAGGAAATACGTGAGTTCGTTGCTGAACAAGTCGGTAATAAAGGTGTAAAGCTTAGCTTTAATACGGATATAGAAAAAATAATTAAACTTGATTCCGGTGAACTGGAGGTACATTTAACCACCGGCGATATACGCGTTGTTGATGGTGTATTTAGCGCAATTGGTCGCAGCCCAAAGGTCGAGGGCTTGGGTCTTGAAAATGCGGGTGTTAAGTTGGACGAACGCGGTTATATCGCTGTTGACGATAGCTTTAAAACATCTGTGGAAAATATTTATGCCGTGGGCGACGTTATCGGTCGTGTTCAATTAACACCGGTAGCCTTAGCTGAGGGCATGGCTCTGGCTAATTATTGGTATGGCGATGCTCCGTTAAATGTGGATTATGAAAATATCCCGACGGCAGTTTTTTGTCAGCCGAATATAGGCACTGTTGGTCTTTCGGAAGACAGTGTGCGCGCTAAGGGTATCGACGTTGATGTTTATGTAAGCCAGTTTACACCGATGAAGCATACGATAAGTGGATTGAAGGAAAAGACCTTGATGAAACTGATCGTTGATAAATCGACTCGAAAAATTGTTGGTGCGCATATGGTTGGCCCAGATGCGGGTGAGATTATTCAGGGTATTGCGATCGCGATTAAGGCCGGTGCAACTAAAGATGACTTTGATAAGACAATAGGGATACACCCGACAGCAGCAGAAGAGTTTGTGACGCTGCGTACACCACGTCAAACACTAGCGTTAAATAAAAATGTCTGACTTGTGGTTCATTTATCTCGAAGGTTTCAGTATATGTACCTGCGAGCGTTTGTATGCCGGTAATATGTTCAAAAAACGCATGAATACCTGCGCAGGCCCGGCCCAAAATCATAGATAAGAGTCGTTATGCGGAGCGAAGCAGTGCTTCGTTTTAATCCGCTCCAGCCCTGTAGCTCCGTCAATTCATCTCGATAAATGCTCCTGCGTTATTCTACCTCCTGCATCCATGCAGTCGTCGATAACTGCTCCAGCGTTGCTCTAACACCCGCCATCCATGGCGGAGCATGAATTGACGGTTTTTGAACATATTACCGGCATACAAACTCGAATGGATCAAAGTTGAGCGTAAGCATTTTCTAAATGTACTGTGGGTTTAACATTAGGGTAGCGTTGGATGGTGCGGGTTACAAATAAAGTGTGGACGGTTGCAAAATTTTTTTTGAGTATAGTTGGCGTGTTGTTCTTAGCGTTGACTGTCTTGATTAAAGTTTTTGGTTTCGGTGAAATTGGTGCTTCCGAAAAAGAAGTTTTAGCCGGCTTTGAAAAAGATGGTATAGAACTTCCGGTTTTTTCCACAGTGGATACTTCACCTGGAAAAATTCGTCTTGTTAGAGGAGGGCAGGGCGTTGCACCGCTTGTTTTTATCCATGGCTCTCCAGGAGACTGGACCGCATTCTCGGATTTCCTAAGAAACAAAAATATTGCCGATAATTTTTCGGTTTTTTTTGTTGATAGGCCTGGCTTTGGTGAGAGTAATCCCGGTGAAGCCGTAGCCTCGTTAGAAGAGCAGGCGCGCAGAATTACATATGCGTTAAAGGCTCAGGAAGTTCGCGCTAATTTAATTCTTATCGGCCACTCGCTCGGTGGTCCTGTTGCCGCGCGTATTGCTGCTGATAATCCAAAGCTGATAAAAGGGCTTATTTTAGTTGCGCCCTCCATGGACCCTGAGTTGGAAAAAATCCAGTGGTTTAATAAATTAGCCCAGACCCATTTTTTCAGTGGTTACTGCCGCAGAGTTGGATTACAAGCAATAGAGAGATTATGCCGCACAGGCAGCAGTTGAATCTGCTAAAAGAAAAACTTTCGAATATTATTTCTCCTGTTGTCGTTATCCAGGGGATGCAGGATTCTCTGGTTTCTCCGGGAAATGCTGATTATGTCGAGAGACAGTTGAAAAATTTGACCGAGATTTGGCGTCTTGAAGAGACAAATTATTTTATTCCCTGGTCTCGTCCCGAGATAATCGAGCGGGCAATTTTGCAGTTGGCGGAATGAATGCTATATAATTAAAATTTTTTGGTTTAGCTTCGGAGTGTATTAATTTATGAACAATAGTAACTCTGCTTTTTTTGCGGTCATTTATTCTGTTGCTACGTACGCTCACTTCGCTGCCAATGTATATATAAAAGTTCGGATGGTTGAACTCCTCGAGTTGAGTGCTTCGCGGCAAATGGTAGAAATCCCAGCCTTTGTTAACGATTCAAAAATGATTGTTTACGCTTCATATTTTTGGTCAATTGTTGGTGTGCTTGGTTTATTTTATCTTGTTTGGCCTAGCCAATACCGAAGTAAATTTTTTTGGTTTATTCTATTGTTTTTGGGGTTTAGTCATTTGTTGATTAACCCTTTGCATGCATTGTTATTGTCGCCGTTATGGATTCATATGTTGCTCGCGCACAAATTTTATTTTCACCCCGAGCGTTATGAGGAACCTGAAGTAAGTGCAAAGGAGCGGATGAGAGCATTGCGTGAAAAAACTATCGAGACGGATGACCACTAAATCGCGTGGTTAAGCTTGGGTGAATTACTCAAGTAGCTCGAGTTAGAAAAACTCTATTTCGCCTTCACTCACTCCGTCATCACTGTCTTGTTCGTCTGAAAGTGAAACTTCGTCGCTAAATAGTTCGACAGAAATACTTGTTTCAAAAACCTCATTGTCGATGTCAAAGTGGTAAACAAACAAATTGCCGTTTTCGGGTAATTCGTCGAGTGCTTCCGTGCCAAACGAGCAGCTTGGTAGACCAGTGTTTAAACTACAGTTACGCGATTCCAGTTTAAATTTTAGTTTTCCCATCAAGCGATTCGATAATTCGGCAATCCAGTCTTCTAATTTTCCTTCGTCTACTGTCGCAATGTCGTCTTGGACGGGGTAGGTCATTGCGAGTGTGGAAAATGGGAGATGTAATGAGATTGTAATTTCGAAATCGCTATTGCCGGCATCGATGCGGGCGGCGGGTATTTCTTCTATATCCAAGTCGGTATTTTCGATAGGAGAAATCGCGCAGTTTAAACTTTGGAACACCTCGATACAGGAAGATTCGAACGCGTGACAAATAGTATCTAAGGCTTGTTCTCGATGCATAGAGGCGTCGACCTTCGTGCAGTTCTAGCTATGAAATCTGCGTTGAAACTGAGAGGGTGTGTGCAGATAATCTGATAGTTTTTAGTATAGGTGTTAATTCGTTTGAGTTTGCAAAAAGTGCGAGAAAGCGGGCTTGCTAGTTGCAAAAGCGGTAGGTAATGCGTTCATCTTTGAGAGTTGTCCAGCCGCCATAACAAAAACCCCATCCAAGGGATGGGGTTTTTGTTATGGCGGTGGGCTAGGGATTCGAACCCCAGGAGCTATTACACTCAACGGTTTTCAAGACCGCCGCTTTCGACCACTCAGCCAGCCCACCGGAAGACGCGCAATTATACTGATGAAAAGCGCTTAGGCAAGCGCTTTTGCTGCAGTTTAGGGCAGTAAATCTGCCTGTTCTTGTGGGCTTTCCCGTTTGGTTTTTGTCGCCGTTTCTCGTCCAATTCTCGGATCATTTGCCGGTCTTGGCAGATCGCGCGGACTGTGAACGATCTGGGCCGGGTTGGCAGTGTTAAGCGGTTCGCTCATCGACACGCCGGATTGTAATGATTCTATGGTGATCGTTTCAACGGGCTTGGGCCTAACTCTGGGATCGTTTTCCGCACGGCTATAAGCCGCCCGCTCAGGGACTGCTATTTTAGTTTCGTTTTTTGGTTGGCTTGCGAGGTCAGCATTGGTTGTGGCGGGTATATCATCAGCGCTTGAGGCGGCCTTATCGGCGATATCCCGTGCAACGGTTTTTTGCGAGATGGATTGAGAGCCATCACCACTTATCTGTTTAACACTCTTGCTCTCGTCGCGTGGTGTTGCTTTAGCGCTTGGGTTTGTGCTACCGGTATCCGGGGAAACCTTTGGCGTTGGCGCACTTGCTGCAACATTCGAAACGACGAGTGTCTGGTCGCGTTCGCTTTGCATTTTTTCAGCGGTATCGATGGCTTCGGTCATCTGTTGATTCAGTTCCTGATTTGCTGATTCTTCAGGTTTTGGGCCGCGACGCCGCGTTTGTTTACGTTCCTGCCGGTTCTTGGGACGCTTGGGTGGGCGCTCCTCATTTGTTGGCGGAGTGTTGTCTGTGCGGCCAGTATTGCTCTCAGCTTGTTCGCGTTTTTTCCCGCGACTCTGCTGGGATTTGCGTTGCTTTGTTTGAGGTTTCATGCCATTCGTTTCGCTTGGCTTTTTGGTTTTTTGTCCGCCTTGCAAATTGTCGGAGATGGCATCTTCGTCGCGGCGGCGTCTATCACCATTCTTTTTACGACGGTTTTTGTTGGTATTGCGTGGATTGCGGCTGTAATTTTTAGCCTGGGCCTGTTGTTTTTTGTGTTTTTTCTTTTTCTTGGGTTTGAATAAACCTTCAAAGAAATTATTGATTAATACCCAGAGGAAAAACGGTTTGGCTTGTATCGGCGCGGGCTGGGCAGGAGCGATGGCTTGAACTGCAGGGCGTGCGGGAGCCGCTGCGGTTTTTTCCGGGGTTGAAATGTCATCGGTGCTCTCTTCGGCACCGAGCTCAATTTGATAGCTCACCTGTTCAGATTCAACGTCGTCATCGCGTAAGCGCTGAACTTCAAAATGCGGCGTAGTCATGTCAGATTTCGGCAAAATCATCACGCGGATGTTATTGCGTGTTTCAATACCGGAAATGGCACTGCGCTTCTCGTTTAGCAAATACGTTGCTACCGAGACGGGAACCACTGCCCGAATTTCGGCGCTTCTATCTTTTAGTGCTTCCTCTTCGACCAGGCGCAGTATAGAAAGCGCGATAGATTTGGTGCCTCTAATGGTGCCTTGGCCGCTGCACCGTGGGCAAATTTTGGACGTCGTTTCTTCGAGAGATGGACGCAAACGCTGGCGTGACATTTCGAGTAGACCAAAGCGCGAAATCCGGCCAATTTGAACACGTGCCCGATCCATACTGAGCGCATCTTTCATGCGGCTTTCGACTTGCTTTTGATTGCGTACGGCTTGCATGTCGATAAAGTCGATGACGACAAGACCGCCCATGTCACGCAAGCGTAACTGGCGTGCAATTTCATCGGCGGCCTCAAGGTTGGTTTGCAACGCTGTTTCTTCAATATCACCGCCTTTTGTCGCTCGCGAAGAGTTAATATCTATACTGATCAGTGCTTCGGTGATGTCGATGACTATCGCTCCGCCGGAAGGCAGTTTCACTTCGCGCTGAAAGGCGGTTTCTATTTGACCCTCTATCTGGAAGCGATTAAATAGCGGAGTGCTCTCGTCGTAGTACTTCACTTTACTGTGGTAGTTGGGCATCACCTGCTGGATAAACGCTGTCGCGAGTTCATATGCCTGGCGATTGTCGACGATCACTTCGCCGATATCCGGGCGTAAATAGTCGCGGATGGCGCGGATGATGACGTTGCTTTCCTGAAAGAGGAATTTAGGTGCGTCGGAACTATCCGACTGACGTTTTATATCTGCCCACAGTTGTTGCAGATAGCTCAGATCCCACTGAAGTTCTTCTGAAGAGCGTCCGACACCCGCAGTGCGAACGATCACGCCCATGCCTTTAGGTACTTCAATGCCGCTGAGAGCATCTTTCAGGTCAGCGCGGTCATTGCCATCGATTCTTCGCGATATGCCACCTGCGCGTGGATTATTGGGCATGAGCACCAGGTAGCGGCCGGCGAGGCTGATAAATGTGGTGAGCGCCGCCCCTTTATTGCCTCGCTCCTCTTTATCCACTTGAATAATAACCTGCTGACCTTCCTTAACGACGTCGCGAATACGCAGACGGCCTTCAATATCTTTGGGCTGTTTTTGGAAGTATTCGCGTGAAATTTCCTTTAGAGGAAGGAAGCCGTGGCGCTCAGCGCCGTAGTCAACAAAAGCTGCTTCAAGGCTGGGCTCAATACGGGTAATTTTACCCTTGTAAATATTCGCTTTCTTTTGTTCGCGTAAGCGGTTTTCGATGTCGAGATCATAAAGCCATTGACCATCGACAAGTGCGACGCGTATTTCTTCGGGTTGCGTCGCATTAATTAACATGCGTTTCATTAGGTAAGTTTCTCACTGTCCTATGGTGGAGCAGAGTGAGAGCGGAATTCGAGCAACGGCGAGTACGCGCTTGCAGCACGTACAAGAGGATTAGAAATTCAGAGTGTTTTAAAACGGACTAAACTCGCGCTGCACCTATAGGCAAATGCAACTTGCGGCGCTATTCTAGCCATTGTTCTTTTTCTAATTCTAATATCTATTCAAACCTCTTATGAGGCCTGTATCTGTTGCTCATAGATAATTGTTGGATTCGATATCACGACTAACCGCTTCGACCAGTCACGCTATTTAGCGGCTGGTTCTCTTTCTACAAAGAGCATTCGTTATGCATGTGGGTCAGGTGTTATGCGGTTTATCTTGCGTCTACTCATCAAGCTCTTGAGCTGCACGAGGAAGTATTATCTCTACTCGGCGGAAGTCTGACGCATTTCTCCTCGTTCGTTTGCAGGGAGAAAAACAACAATTATCTGAATTTGTTCTCAATCTACTCAGATTAATTTTATCTTGTCGAAGATGCGCCTGGCAGCTTCGACATAGAACCGTTTTCAAGTGTTTCTACCGTAGGCGACTGTGTAACGCACCGAGTAGGAAATCACTGTTCGAGCAGCCTGCACTCGGCGAGTGCTCGTTTCTGGACTATAGCACTTAGCCTGGGGCCTTTCAATTCGTGCATTCATGCCCAGAACGGTGCACAGGCGTTGTCTTCGTTGCTACAAATGCGTATAAGGCTTGAAAATATTTGCCCGCTGAGTGGTTGGCTCCATTGAACAAGATCTCCGAATCAACATTGAACGCAGTAAAGCACCTTGAAGTGGGTGAAGAAAGTGCGGGACAACGCTTGGATAACTACTTAACAAAAGTTTTAAAAGGTGCTCCTAAGTCATTGATTTATAAAATTATTAGGAAAGGAGAGGTGCGGATTAACAAGGGGAGAGCTAAACCGGAAACGCGTCTCGCGCTGGGCGATATGGTCCGCGTACCTCCGTTGAGGCTGAGTCCCGAAAAAACGCCTGCAAAGCCCAGCCGCGGCTTGATAGATACGCTCAGTTCCGCTGCTGTCTACGAATCAGAGTCGCTGTTGATTGTTAACAAACCCTCAGGGCTCGCGGTTCACGGTGGAAGTGGGGTGAGCCTGGGGCTTATCGAAGCACTGCGTGCTTCGCGCGCGCAGCCGGGGTTCCTGGAGCTCGTCCACCGTTTGGACAGAGCTACCTCTGGTTGTGTGATGATTGCAAAAAAGCGGGCAACACTAAAGTACTTACAGGATTTGCTGCGTAACGAAGGACGTATTAACAAATCCTATGTGGCTTTGGTGGCGGGTGTCTGGCCTAAAAAACGTCATTTGGTTGATGTGCCACTGTACAAACGCGAGGCGCGAAACGGTGAGCGTCATGTTGAGGTCGACCATTTAAATGGCAAGCTTTCACGCACGCGGTTTTCCCTGATTGAAAATTTTGGTGATGTTTCCCTGGTGGAGGCTAAGCCGCTGACGGGTAGAACACATCAAATTCGTGTGCACGCTAAATATATTGGGCATTCACTGATCGGTGATGATAAATACGGCGATGAGCAGCTAAATAAGCGCATGCGGTCTTACGGGTTTAAGCGTTTGTTTTTGCATGCTGCGAGCCTGGAAGTACCGCTTGAAGACGGAACCTTATTGCGTGTCGAGGCGCCGCTGGCGGAAGATTTGATAAACGGGCTGACGCGACTTAGAACGCGAAATGAATACCTGTAAAAGCCCTGAGCGAGTGAGCAATGCTTTATATATTTGATTGGGACGGTACCCTGAGCGATTCTGCAGCAAAAATAACGGACTGTATGACCCTGGCGGCCGAGGAACTCGTGTTGAAAGCGCGGTCACCTGATGATATCCGCAATATTATCGGCCTGGGCCTGCCGGAAGCTATCCGAACCTTATATCCAGATATAGATGAGGCCAGCTTGCAGCGTTATCGAACGGCCTACTCAAAACACTTTATTGAGCGCGATAAAACGCCGTCACCTTTTTTCCCAGCGTGATAGAAACACTTGTTAAACTAAAAACTGACGGAAAACGGCTCGCCGTGGCCACCGGCAAAAGCCGAAAAGGCCTCTACTCAATAATCTGGGTTTGTCTGACTTTTTCGATCATTCACGTTGTGCCGATGAAACGGCCTCTAAACCGAACCCCCTTATGCTGCAAGAGTTGCTCGATGAAGCAGGGGTAAATGCTGATGCAGCCGTTATGGTCGGTGATACTGAGTGGGACATGGTTATGGCCGATAATATTGGCATGGCAAAGGTCGCTGTGGGATACGGTGCCCACAATGAATCGAGGCTACGCAGCTTTGCACCTGACATGCTTATCAATGATTTTGAAGCCATACTGGAGTGGGAATTTTAACGGGCCCTAGGGCCTGTTGATGCTAATTTGATCGTCGCTGAGTTGTTTTTGCCAAAATACGGCGTGACCGCTCTCTTCACGCAAAACATAGTTGGAAAAACCTAACTTCTCGTAGGCTCTTTTAGCCACAATATTATTGCTCAATACTTCCAGGGTCATTTTGCAGCAGTTATTCGCCCGGGCGATTTGCTCGAGTTGCGCAAACAGGCCCTGAAGGATGCCCTTACCGCGATACGATTCAACGATATAGACATCATGGATATTGATTAGCGGCGCAGCGGCAAAGGTTGAAAACCCTTCAAAAGCATTGACCAAACCCACCGGCTCTTGCTCGCTCGTGTAGGCCAGAAGTGACACGGCGTCGCCGCGCTCAGCGAGCCGTTCGATTAGATGTTGTTTAACCTGCTTACTCAAGCCAGCTCCGCCACCCATTGGGTCGCAGGCGTAGGCATCTAGCAGTTCGAGCATATCTCGACTGTGGCGCGCATTGGTGTAATCGGCTTGTTCTATCGTAATACGGGTATCTTTCATGTTGATTTATTGGCAATAAATACCGCGCGAAGCGGCGCGGGATAACCTTCGGCGGTAAGGTTGATGTCGTCTGGATCGAGAAATTCCCGGAGTGAATGGGATGGCATCCATGCCGTACTGCGCTGCTCTTCCAGCGATGTCTGGTTCTGATTGACACAGCGCACGTTTTCGAAGCCACATTTTTTGAGCCACGCAATCATTGAGGGGACCGAGGGGATAAACCAGACGTTGCGCATCATGGCATAGCGGTCTTCCGGTACCAGGACTTGACCTGGCTCTCCGCGAATAACCAGGGTTTCCAGCACTAATTCGCCCCCCGGCCGCAGGGTGTTTTTGAGTTCCTTCAGGTGCTCCATTGGCGAAATACGATGATAGAAGACGCCCATTGAAAAAACTGTGTCGAAGCAGTTCATCTGCGCTGGCATGTGTTCAATGCCCAGTGGCAGCACGTCAGCCGATACATCACCAATAAAATGCTTGATCATGGCGAACTGTGCGACAAACCTCGGTGATGGATCGATGCCAATGACCCAATCGGCCCCTTCACCCAACATTCGCCAACAGTGGTAGCCGCTTCCGCAGCCGATGTCGAGCACACGCCTTCCTGCCAGTGGCGTGAGATGGGATACAACACGCTGCCATTTCCAATTTGAACGCCATTCAGTATCGATATGGATACCCAACACATCAAAAGGCCCCTTGCGCCAGGGGATAAGCGCTTTGAGCGCATCTTCGATGGTCTCTAGCTGTTCGGTGGGAATGGGGTTTTTGTTGGATATAGATACGGAGTTGCGCAGCTCAATGTTGAGTTCTGTGATCGGGGGTAGTGAGTCAAGCGCATTGAGCCAGGCATTCAGATGTCCATGCCGTTCAGTAGACAGGCCCTTAGCTATGGCCTCGCGGAAATGGTCGTGATATTGATCCAAGTTGTGCGCTTCGAGCCGACGATAAAAGTGTTCAAAATCAATCATTGCTGTATTCGTATGAGGTCTTACCAGGTACTAGCGAAAGGCGATTATCGATGCAAAATTGAAGCACTGAAACCAGATATTGGCGCTGCGAAAACCCGCATTGAGAAGTCGTTGCCGATGTATTTCAAGGCTCTCGGGAACCAGGATATGCTCTATGGCTTCGCGCTTTTGCGCAATTTCCAAGTCGCTGTAGCCTTGCATGCGCTTAAAATCGTGATGCAGATCCGTCATCAAGGCGTCGTGTTCAGTGTCCTCAAAGGAGAGCTTTTCTGAGAGTATGAGTACGCCGCCGGACACAAGCGCGCGCGCAATCTTATCGAGCAGCGCTGCTCGCTCATGCTTAGCGATAAATTGCAAAGTAAAGTTGAGTACACAGATTGAAGCGGGCTCGAGCGACACTTCTGTGATATCGGCGGCTTTTAGCTCCACTGGCACATTGCCGGGCTGGCTGGCAACGATCTGCCGGCACCGTTCCAGCATCTCTTCGGAGTTATCCACACCGATGATGTTTACGTCCGAACAGTGAATATTGCCACGCATTGCCAACAAGCTTGCTCCCAACGAACAGCCGAGGTCATAACAAACAGTGCCCGGGCGGGCATAGCGTTCAGCCATTTGGCCGATCATATGGAGAATGGTCGAATATCCCGGTACTGAACGCTTGATCATGTCCGGAAAAACCGCGGCAACCTGCCCATCAAAGGTAAACTTGGGGACATCCTGCAGAGGTTGTGCAAACAATCGGTCTTTTTTTGTACTCATTTGACGTCGTTGAGGGCCTTGTTTGGCGGCTTGGGTAAGTCCTGGTGTCGAGCCACGCTTAAAATTTGTGCGGGCGGGGTTCAAAGTGTACGGCATTAGCCGTGATGTTAATCGTCTGCAAAATAAAAGGGAATTCTTTCGAATTCGTCGATATCTCACGATCAACTACACTGAAAAGGATTTCTGTAAATTTATCGCAGTAGAAGGGCGTTTGTGGCACGAATTCAATACCAAAATCTAAATGTTTTGGTCGCTGATGACTTTAGTAATTTCCGCAGCACGGTCAATCGCATGTTGATGGAACTCGGCGCAATGAATGTCGATATGGCGTCGAATAGCGAGGAGATTATCGAGCAGTGCGCGCGGAAGAATTTTGATGTTGTGCTGTGTGACTACAATTTGGGAAGTGGTCGCAACGGTCAGCAGGTTCTCGAAGAACTCAGGTTTCGCAAGTATTTGAGTATGAGGAGCGTTTTTGTTCTGGTGTCGGCGGAGGCAAGCAGAAACATTGTTATGTCCGCTTATGATTCCGCGCCCGATGATTATTTAATGAAGCCCATCACGACACAAATGCTGCACAATCGTTTAGATCGATTACTGGTGCTGCGCAAAACTCTGGGGCCAGTATACGGTGCGATTGAACAGCAGGACCCACATACGGCGATGGATTTGCTTATTGATATGTCTATTGCTGAGGACAGGCATTCGACGGCGGCGCAAAAATTACTCGGCGAGATGTTCCTGGAGTACGGAGAGTATTATAAAGCTGAAAAACTCTACATGAGTGTTTTAGAGGTTCGCGAGCTCGATTGGGCCCGCTTGGGTTTGGCAAAAGCCAAACAAAAACAAGGTAACCTTGAGCAGGCGGGGCAATGGCTGGAAAAAATTATCGAAGACAATTATCTGTTTTTGCCGGCGTACGATGTGCTTTCTGAAAACTGGCTGGAACGCGGCGAAAGTGTGAACGCGCAGGAGGTTGTGCAGCGCTCTGTGGATGTATCGCCAATGTCTATTCTGCGTCAAAAAAACTTGGCTAAATTGGCGACGAAAAATAATGATTTAAATACGGCTGTTGATGCTTACCGAAAAGTGGTGAAGCTGGGTAAGCAAAGTTGCTATGGCAGCGTCGAAGATAGTCTAAACCTTATGCGTACTTTGTCATCGGCTTTGGAAAGTGAGCGTGAGTTTCCTATTTCAATTGTCAACGAAGCCTTTAGCGGCATGGATGAGATTGGTGCGGATCTGGAATCGTATCCCGAACTGAAAAAAGCGCAATTGATGTATCTTAACAGTCGTCTACTCGCGGTGCGTGGCAATCGCGATAAAGCCCAGGACGTTCTTGTTCGCGCAGAAACTATTTTACCGGTTGAAGATTCAGACATAGATACGGAGGTCGATCACATTCGCGCGTTAATCGCATTAGGTTATCCACAAAAAGTGGATTTTCTATTGGAACGTCTGCAGGAACTTTATGCGCACGACCAGGAGGCTCTGCAGAAACTTGATGAATTCTTAGATGAGCCGGCAAGTGATGCGAACAAGGCGATTGTGGCCCAGGTGAATCATGAGGGCATTGAGCTTTACAATGATGGAGAATTTGATAAAGCGCTCGAGTGCTTTAAAAAAGCAACCGACCTTTTCCCAAAACATATTGGTTTGCAGCTAAATATTGTGCAGGCTTTAATTGGTAAATTAAAAGGAAGCCCAAATGATGAAGAGACGCAAGATATCTGTCGTACTTCACTCGAATCAATCGCTACTTCTATTGACCAGAATCACTCGCAGTATAAGCGCTTTGCTCAACTAAAACATATGGCGAGAACATTTTATGATATTGCCGACTAAGCGCGGAAACACTGACTCATAGGTTTACAGGAAAATAATCATGAATACCAAAGAAAATCATATAGACTTTTCCACTGTGCTCGCATCGAGCGTTCATGACATGAAAAATTCTGTAGGCATGTTGCTCGCTTCGGTCGAATCTATTTTGGAAGAGCACGAGCAAGAGATAGGCGAAAATAATAAACATTTTCGCACGCTACATTATGAAGCCTCGCGTATAAATGGCGAGCTTATTCAACTGTTGACACTTTATCGCATGGACAGTGGTTTTTTACCAGTAAATGTTGACGAACACTATGTGATCGACGTCTTTGAAGATCAAGTTGCCCGCAATCAGCCGCTATTGGATACCAGTCGTATTGATATGCAGGTACATTGTAATCACGATTTACTTTGGTATTTTGATACCGATCTTATCGGCGGTGTCATTCACAACGTATTAGTCAATTGCATTCGCTACACAGATACACGCATTCGCCTAAGTGCTACCGAAGCGGACAATATGCTTTGCGTGGAAGTTTGTGACAACGGCCCGGGCTACCCCGATGATATGCTGGAAGATCCCTCTACGCGTGTTTACAGCGCGGAGGTAAGCAAGGGTGCCACCCAACTGGGTTTGTTTTTTGCGCAAAACATCGCGCAATTGCATCGTCAGGGCGACCGCCGGGGCCGTATAGAGCTTTGTAATGGTGGCGCCCTTGGTGGCGGTGTTTTTAGGTTGTTGTTACCTTAAGGGCAATGACCTTAGAGCTCGACAATATCCATGTTGAGCCCTTCGACGACGTCCAGTTTATTTTTGCCTGTAATAATGGCAGTACTCGCGCGGTCTTTGCGCAGATAGTTTTGCGCAACACGAACGAGGTCATCCAGTGATGTTTTTAACACGCGCGCGCGAAACAGCTGGCGGGTCTCGAGATCTCTATCATGCAGCTCGGAATGAAAACAACGTTTAGCTTTACCTGCCGGTGATTCCGATCTATCGATTCCGCTAATTGTCCCGAGTATTGCTTCTTCGAGTTTTTCTTTGTCAGCGGCATTGTTTGATAACCATGCCACAGACTCAGAGAAGTCACTTAGTGTGCCTTCGATACGAGGGTCTCGATAAGAATAAAAGCGGAAGCATGCGTTACCGTTATCCTGAGAAGCGCCGCCACCGTAAGCACCGCCTTGTTCCCGAATTGCTTTGTGCAAAAAACCGTTGCGAAGATAGTGGCCTAATACAACCAGTGGTGCTGAGTCTGGGTGGTTCATTGCCACTGTCGGAAAAGCCTGTGCGCAAAAATTCACTTGAGAATTGCAAATCCATGCCTGCTTAGTTACGGAAGGCTCAAAATTTGCGAATGAATACGTTGATGCGAGGGTGTTATTCGCCGCTAACTTTTCATAGGCCGTTTGATTGTTGTCGAGGGCTTCGGCCTCGCCAATAACCAAGAGTTGTGACGGCTGCGCAGTAATTTTTTCATGCAACGATCGTAATTTTTCTGCCAAGACGACGATTTGTTCGTCATCACTCAAGGATTCGTCGAGCGATTTAATGGCTTGAATTGCGGCTAGACCCGAAAATGTATGGCTCAATTTTGCTGGAGAACTTATTCCTGATGCGGCGGCCGTCATAGCAAGCACGTGACCGTTCCCGGTAACGCTCTGCTCCATACCGACACGTAATTGCGCAACTATTTCCTTAATGCGAGCGTATTCGTCGAATCTGGCAGAGTCGATAATATTCCTCATTAAGTCAGACAGGGCGTTATGATTCCTATTAAGTGCTTTGCCAGAATAGACAAAAAAGCCTTTACCTTTATTGACATCTTCCGCACCACCCCGGATAGAGTGAAATGCAGAAACGCCACCGCTAATAGCGCTTTGCCGTTTTTGCATTTCGAGATAATTCATATCTGCAGCGCCGAGTTCGGTGACGCAATTGCCGTAAAGTGGCAAATAGGATGTTTCGTCTGTTGAAAGCGCAGGCAAATCGTAAATGGTTTGCTGGTAAACCAATCCGTTTGTCCCACTGATATAGCGCGCGATTTGCGAGTCTTCAAAATGCGTTATTTGTGGTTCAACACTTCGTTCCTTTTCGGGAACATCGTCCAGGGTAACCTTTGGCAACAGCCCCGGGTCATCTACGGACTCCTGGCGAGCGGTAAGGGCCAGAGATTGATCGACGATCACTTTTTTTTCTGCGTCGCTAAGTTGAGCTTTAATTTGCGCGAGCCGCGCTTTTTCCGCAGCTTCTTTGCGTGCAGATAATTGCTGATCAGGCGTGAGTGTTAAGGTGACGCGATGGGAATTTGCGAGTAGCAAATTTGAAATCAGGTCTTGAATAAAATTGGGCTCTTTTATTTCTTCGCGCAATTTTTCGAGCGCTGCGTCCAAGTCGAGTAGGGCGACAGGGTCGCCGCGATGGTTGGCGCTTGTGAGCGCTTTGAGAATTAACTGTAAGCCGTAGGGATAGCTGTCACCACCCACTTCACGTTGGTGCAATTCAAGTTGATGTAGCGCCGATTCAAGTTCTGATTGTGCTATGCCTTCATCGACAATGCCTTGCAGTGTATCGAAAATCAAGCGTTCAACGGCATTTGTACTGTCTGCGGCGGTACCGGCAAGGCCACAAATAAAACTCAGTTCTTTTTGCGAGTCATCCAGGCCACTTAGTGGTGATGGGGCATTGCCTAGATCGCTGCTCTCAAGAGCATGCATAAGTGGGCTTGCAGAATTATCCATAAGCACACTCGATAAGAGTTGCGCTTTTAACGAATCTTCTAAGTTTGTATTTTCTCCAAGCAGCCACGCGACAAGAACATGAGATTGTTCGCTGATATCGTCATCGTTGTTTGCGTAGTATTCCTGAATACGAATAGGTGCTTTATATCGTTTTTCACTCGTTACCGCGATCGTTTTGTCCAGGGGGTCGAATGCGTGCAGGGCCTGCGTTTCGAACTTTTCCTGGAGTATTTTTGCCGGAATATCGCCAAACGTCATGAATATTGCGTTAGAGGGGTGGTAATGCGTTTTATAGAAATCGACCAGCTGTTCATAGCTTAGATCAGGAATGTCTTCGGGTTCGCCGCCGCTATTGAATTGGTAGGTCGAGGTTGGAAAAAGGTACTTGGTAAGTGTGTGCCAAAGTTGAGAGGATACTGAGCTCATTGCCCCTTTCATTTCATTGAAAACGACACCTTTAAAAACCAACGGCGAATCTGTATTGGTGGTTTCCTCAAATTCCAGGCGATGACCTTCCTGGGCAAAATCCAGTTTATCTATTCTTGAGAAAAAAACGGCATCGAGATACACATCGAGCAGGTTGTTAAAGTCTTTTTTATTTAGGCTGGCGATGGGGTAGGCGGTCCAATCGGAACTTGTAAACGCATTCATAAATGTATTAAGCGAACGCCGTGTCATCATAAAGAAGGGATCGCGCACCGGGTATTTTTTGCTGCCGCAGAGTGCCGTGTGTTCGAGTATATGCGCAACACCAGTTGAATCTTCAGGAACCGTGCGCAACGCAACAAGAAAAACGTTTTCGTCTGATTCTGCTTGCATGTGGATGTGTTGAGCACCCGTTTTAATATGTTGAAACTCCTGTACCGTTACGTTGAGTGACGAAATATAGTGCTCGCGTACAAAAGAGAATGCCGGGTGGTTTAGCGGTTGAGCGACAGACATAAATACCTCTAATTTTTTTTGTCTAGATGCTCGATGATTAAATCCCGAGCGAGATTGATTCGCGATGCAAGGTAGTCGTTGCCACCGCGATCGGGGTGAAGTTTCTGAATAAGTCTTTTATGCGCACGGATGACATCGTCGCGCGAATAACTTTCAGCAAGTCCCAGTATCATCCTGGCTTCTTCCAGGCTGGGGGCCGAAATATTTTGGTTGGCGTCAAAGTCCTTGTTGTAGCTTCCGGCCGCCCCCTGCAGTCTACTGCGGGCAATACGCAGCAGATATAGTGAGCGGGGGTCGCCGTGTTTAAGTTCGCTTTCGATGTGGTCAAATTCCTCAGCGCTTAAGCTGACTAAGTCGCGACCAGCGTATTTACCTTGCAGTATCGTGCCTGAAATTGAACCGCGATTTATATCCAGCGTTAATTCAAGCGCAGATGTGCGGAAAACCGGATCACCAAAAACCTTGTTATTTCTGAGCACCCTTAGAAATGGCAAGAAACGGAGCAGGGTGGCTGCACCTATCTTGAGCAAGCCAAGTGCAGCGGCCACCACGGCACCTAACCAGTGAAGGCGGCCAGTCACCACTGCGAGCAATAAAAGGCCAATCAGGGTATAAACCGTATATTTAATTAAGGTGCCTTTGCGCTTTTCCAGCGGCAACTTTTTTAGCCGCTGAACGAGGAGATAAAGTAAAAGTCCCGCGAGTAAAAAGGGGAGGAGTTTAATGATCATTAACCTTATTCACTCTTGCTTTCTAGCATTAGTATTACATTGATACCTGCCAGGAGTTCTATTTCTCTCAACAAGCCGGCGCGCGTTAATGGGTTGAGGTCTAACCATTGGCGGTCGATTTTTAAAATATAAGTGTTGCCATCAAAACGCAATTCAAATTTCGATTCAACCTCTTCTCTACGCCGACAAAAACGCACAGCCAGACGCAAACATACTAGAAGAGGAATAAATGCATCTCTAATGGATGCGTCCAGTTGATCAAGGGTGTCCATGTGAATTTTTTTTCTGTGGAATTTCACTAAGGAAGCGACGATATATTGCTCGTAACGGCCGAAGCCCGCGAGATCACTGTGTTGTAACAGGTAGTAACCGTGGTTGTGATGCGAAGCATGCGAAATACTTAAACCTATTTCGTGCAATAGCGCCGCCCATCTGAGTACCTTCGTTCGGGATACGCCTGACAAATTTGGTTCAAAGTCTTTTATCTGACGCCAAAAACTTACAGCCATAGACTCGACACGGCGGGCTTGTTCGCTGTCGATGGAGTAGCGCTCGACAAGCTTATTTACGGTGGTTTCACGCGCATCGTCTTCACTAAAACGCCCAATGGTGTCGAAAATTAAACCTTCTTTAAGTGTTGCTCCTGCGACGTGGAGTTGGTCAATTTTTAATTGATCAAATATACCTTTGAGAATCGCAATACCCGCGGGAAGCACGTCGCGCCTGAGTTTAGTCAGATTTTTGTCTTTAACGCCACCGTTTTCCATCGTCTCGTGCATTAGACGAGTAAGATTTTCGTAGTCGATCACGGACGCGGCAGAATCCGATACCAGATCGCCGATAGCTTTAATGGTTCCAGATGTGCCAAATGCGAGTTGCCAGCCCTTTTTTAGATAGAGTTTTCGAATAATTTCAAGTTCGGCGCACGCCGCCATATAGGCCTTGTTCATGCTGTCTGCAAAGGGCTTATCATCATTGAAATATCGATTGGTAAATGCAACACAACCTAGGCTTAAACTTTCCAACAAAGTCGCATCATAGTTTTTGCCAATGACAAACTCAGTACTACCTCCACCGATGTCAATAGCCAGTCGTTGGGCATCGTCGTTTGAAATGGAATGAGATAAGCCACAATAAACCAAGCGCGCTTCCTCATAGCCCGAAATAATTTGAATAGGATGTCCGAGGTGTTGTTCAGCTAATCTCAGGAAACTGATCGATTTTTTTGCAGATCGCAATGTTTTTGTCCCAACAGCGCGAACTTGTTCCGGTGGAATATCACGCAATCGCTCGGAAAAACGGTGCAGACAATCGAGCGCACGTTTTTTTGCTTCTTCGTCTAGTGCGCCATTTTCCTTGAGACCGCGTGCAATTTGCACCATTTCTTTTTCCCTATCAATAACCTCGAGATGTCCGTTATCCACTCGAGCGACAAGCATATGAAAGCTGTTAGAGCCTAAATCTACAGCGGCAAAATAGGGTGAGGTAAACATTATGTGTTTTTTTAGTCTTGCTGAGTTAATCCAGAATCAGGGAGAATTATGCCTTGCGTTTAAGGCTTTGCAACAGACCCTAGTTTAGTTTGAAAAAGAGGAAAAAACCGCTTGGCAACACACGAACGTTCAATTTTTGGCCTGACTGTTTGTAAAAATAGTCATCCCGATATCCGCAAAATCCGGCGCGAAACGGGAGACCCCAGTATTCACGGTAATAAGTTCTGGAAGTCCTCGATTTTATTGATGGATTATTTACAGGAATACCCCCTGCGCAAGCGTGCGCGAGTACTTGAGGTTGGTTGCGGTTGGGGCCTGGCTGGAATTTTCTGTGCTAAGCACTTTAACGCAAGACTTACCTCTCTGGATGCGGACAGCAGTGTCTTTCCCTACTTGGAGTATCACGCTGAGTTGAACGGCATCGGGGTTAATACCTGGCGCTGTCGCTACGAAAAAATTCGTATGGCTGATCTCGAGCAATTTGATGTGATCATTGGTGCGGATATCTGTTTTTGGGATCAGATGAGCGACATGCTTTACAATTTGATCAGCAGGGCGAGACGCGCGGGTGTATCGCGTGTAGTCATGACAGATCCCGGTCGCCCACCGTTTCGCACCATGGCCGAACGCCTGATGCACAAGCAGGGTGCGGAATATTTTGACTGGCATAGTGCTCATCCGCATAACGCCAGTGGCATTCTTGTTAACTTGTCATTTTCATAGGAGGTTTCTATGGAAGATATCCTTAACCGTATGGCTGCGCGCTCGACACTTCCAAAGCAAAGTGAGGCCCTGCCGGATCGCGATCACGTAATTACACCTGTCGCCCCCCACGCGGTGCTGAGAACCTTAATGTCGGAGCCATATCCCGAGGGCTGTAAGCGGGCATTATTTGGCTTGGGTTGTTTTTGGGGGGCCGAGAAAAAATTTTGGCAAATGTCCGGAATCTACACCACTGCAGTTGGTTACAGCGGTGGCTATAGCGCGAACCCGACATACGAAGACGTGTGCTCTGGTAAGACGGGGCACAATGAAGTTGTACTCGTGGTGTTTAAGCCCGACGAAATAGGCTATGAAGCACTATTGGCAACGTTTTGGGAATCGCATGATCCACGTCAGGGAATGCGCCAGGGAAATGATGTCGGCACGCAGTATCGGTCCGGCATTTACACTTACGATGACGAGCAAAACACCTTAGCACGCGCTTCGAGGGAAAAATATCAACGCTTACTTGATAAAAGCCAACCGAGCCCAATTACCACCGAGATAGTAGTCGCAGGGGACTTCTTTTTCGCGGAGGACTACCACCAGCAATACCTGGCTGAGAACCCTGGTGGTTACTGTGGTTTGGGTGGAACAGGAGTTGCTTATCAGTGATTCGACGGTTGTTTGGCTGGCGACGCTGGTTTTAGGTGTCCGGCGCTAAGGCAATTTTAGATACAGGTAAGGTTTAAGCCCGAAAAGGCTCTTGTCTTTGTGGCTCTAATAAGTTGCTGGTTGTGCTTTAATTTATCAAATTAGTTTTCTGTTTGAAGAAATATGCTCATAATAGGCGCCTTTGGCAGACTGTAGTTGAGCATTTTTGTTCAGGCAACATAGTTAGATGTTCTTATTCGATTGTTAATATGTGCCAAACATCTGCGGTGAACTCTCCATTTTTAAGGCTCAAAGGGAATGAATTTTAGATTACTAAATTTGCGGTGCTGTACTTTCGCAGCCTCGTGTTTTGGACTTGTGCTCTCGTTTTTCAGTGCTTCAGTGTGGAGTTTAGGTCTAGGTGAGTTACGTCACAGTACTTATTTAGGAGAACAACTTGAGGGTGAGATTGCACTCGTTGGTAGTAGCGATATCCGTCCCGCCAATATTCGTATTCGTCAGTTAAACGATGTCGACGCTCGCCGCTTGGGTGTCGAGCT
The DNA here is from genome assembly GCA_028281575.1 of Cellvibrionaceae bacterium. Classification (GTDB taxonomy): domain Bacteria; phylum Pseudomonadota; class Gammaproteobacteria; order Pseudomonadales; family Cellvibrionaceae; genus Agaribacterium. Next base: position 1,874 of record JANQJP010000026.1, on the reverse strand, counting down.
TGTCTATTCTCCATATCGCCTGGATTTCGAGCTTATTACTGAAAATGGAGAAGTTACAGGTGTTCGTTTCTTATCCAGACAACCAGTTGCTGAGCCGTTTGTTAATTTGTTAATCCAGCTCGAGTGGCCGACGGGGTCCGTATATCGCGAATACGCTTTGCTGCTTGATGCGCCTGCTGTACTTGCTGATACTTCTCCAGCTACCACCAGCTCTGCAGCGGATGTTGCGCCAGCTACCTCATCTTCCTCCAGTGCATCGCGCCCTTCATCGTCCTCGGCAAGTTCTGTACAGCCGTCTTCCGTGTCGTCTAAATCAAGTCTTGAAACAGGTTCTCGCTACACGGTTCGTTCCGGGGATACCTTGTCGGGTATTGTTTCTCGCATGGAGTTGCCTGAAGGTGTAGGCGAGTCTGAAGCTGTGGATGCGGTGTTTGTGTCCAACCCCAGTGCTTTTCAGAAAGGCAATATCAATATGCTGCTGGCGGGAGCGAATCTTCAACTTCCCTCCGGCGAAGTGTTGCAAAGTGGCGCACTTACGCGCGTTCCCGCTAGTGCTGCGAGCACTGAACCTGAGGCATTTGAATCAGATAGCCGGGAGGCTTCCACAGTTGTTGCGCCGTCTGCTGCCGCATCTTCCGAGGGGAGACTTACGCTTAGCCAGGGGGCAAATTTTGCAGAATCCGGCGCGGACTACACAGTTCCACAAATTCGGGAGCAAATCGATAGTACTCAGGAAATGATCGATTTGCTCGTGCGCGAAAACGAGGAGTTGCGCGAGCGTATCGAACGGATTGAAAGTTCAGAATATCTAACGACGTTGACGCAATTGGTTGAAATGCAGCGCCAGCAGATTGATGAATTGCATGAGGAGATTCGGAGTCAAGCCGGTCCAAGCACTGATTTAGGTCAGGATGTTGAGCAAGCAGGTACTTCGGTTTCCAATCCGCTCCCATCAGTTACGCCAGTGAGCTCTGATGTTCAACCGACGTTCAGCCAAAAACTGGCTGCAAACTTTTGGCTGTTTATCGCATCGATTATTGTTGGGTTGTGTTTGGTCGCCGTCGTTGGTGTGTTGGTTTACCGATTTGTTATTCTGGGTGCAAGGTCTGACCGTGACGAGCAGGGTGTGGCTGATGACATCAAGCCGATCGATGACGCAATTGATTCTGATTTCGCGCTGCCCGTTGAAGCGCCGGCAAACGAAACGCAAGCCAGTAATGTCACCAATATCCATTCAGCTGTAGAGAGCCGCCGTTCTAAGACGCTTTCCGAACGGGTCGATGAAAAATTAGATCGTGATAAAAAGCTGCGCGATGATGAAGTTAAAGAGCGTATCCGGCAAAAAACTGAACAGTACAAACATACGCAAACCTCTGCCCAGGCACCTGCCCGAATTAACGAGGTAGAAATTGATGTACTTGTCGGCCTTGATGAAGAGATTAATGAGCTCTTGTCGATGGCGAAAATTTATTGCACTGCAGGAAAATACTCAGAAGCGCGCGCTATTCTTACAGCCCAGCAAAAAATTGAGTCGGACCCACGCCTTGTTGACGCCTTGCAACAGATTGACGAAATGGAAAAAAACAAGGAAGAAGACTAGCAGGTTATTGAAAAGTCTATAACGTTGGCTCCAAACCGTTAGCCCTGTGGGGTTACGTTTTTAAAAACGTATGGATACCTGCTAGCAGGTCCAGCCCAACATCATAGATAAGGGTCGTTACGCGGAGCAAAGCTGCGCCTCGCTTTAATCCGCTCCACCCCTATAGTTCCGGCGATTCATCTCGATAACTGCTCCTGCGTTATTCTACCTCCTGCATCCATGCAGTCGTCGATAACTGCTCCTGCGTTATTCTACCTCCTGCATCCATGCAGTC
>JANQJP010000100.1 GCA_028281575.1 Cellvibrionaceae bacterium | reverse complement strand
TGGCGTTAGTGCTGCATGATCAGGACAAATACACCGAAGCCGAGCCGTTGTATCGGCGAGCTCTCAAGATTCGGGAACAACAGTTAGGCAGCGACGAGCATCTCGATGTCGCGACAAGCATCAACAATCTGGCGGGATTGCTGAAAGCTCAGGGGAAATATGCCGAAGCCGAGCCATTGTATCGGCGAGCTCTCAAGATTCGGAAACAACAGTTAGGCGGTGAGCATCTCGATGTCGCGATTATTTTCCATTCCTTAGCGTTCCTGCTTAAAACAAAAGGGAGATACAGCGAAGCCGAGCCATTGTATCGGCGAGCTCTCAAGATTCGGGAGCAACAATTGGGTTCTGAACACTCTGATGTGGCCACTACGCTTAACAATTTGGCAAAACTTTTGCGCGTTCAAGGTAAATACAAGCAGGCCGGGTCTTTGTTACAACGAGCATTGCAGATTTTTCAACATAAAAGGGGGCCTGAACACTCTGACGTAGCCATGGTGCTTAACAATCTAGCAGGCTTGCTTCAAGCCGAAGGCAAATTCTGTGAAGCTGAACCACTTCATCGTCAAGCACTGCAGATTAGAGAAGAAAAGTTTGGCCCCGAGCATTACACTGTCGCTATAAGTCTGAATGATTTAGCTCGTTCACTTCAATTCCAGAGTAAATTCTATGAAGCTGAACCACTTCATCGTCGAGCACTGCAGATTAGAGAAGAAAAGTTTGGCCCTGGGCATCCCTATGTTGCTCAGAGTCTTAACAATTTGGCTAAATTATTTCAAGATCAAGGCAAATACAGAGAAGCTGAGCCTTTGTATAAGAAGGCATTAAAGATCGATGAACAAGTATTTGGACCAGCACATCCTTATGTCGCAACGGTTCTAAGCAACCTAGCGGAATTGCGTCAAAAGCAAGGCAAGGAAGCTGAGGCCGAGTCGTTCTACCGGCGGGCTGTACATATTTTTGAAAGCGCATTAGGCCCTTCGCATCCCAATACGAATACGGTACGGAAGAGCCTTACGGAATTGCATGAGCAAATGAAGGGATCAGGGGGCGATAGGGAATAATAAATATGACTGAGGGTTTATACGGTTTGTGCTGCTTGTTCGTCGTAAGATGCGGAGCCGGTTAAAAAATGACTGCAAAGGAGAAGCCATTCAAGATCAAGAATAATGCTCGCTCAGATTACTCAACTTTACATGTTTTTTTAAAACACAGGCCCGCAATGTGGTAGAGAGTCTTTTTCAGCATGCTCCTTGTTATATCGAGTGTGTTGTATAATATATATTATGTAAACTATGCTTGCTTTTAGTTGATATAGCTTTATGTATATCGTGTCTGCTGCCGTAGACTTAAGCTCTTTATCTGCGTTTACCTATAAATATCCCCGGTTTTCTTCGATAAACCTGTCAGGCAACATTGATCCACGGATTTCAGCAAGTTTTGCTAAAAGCTCTTCAGGAGAAACCGCAGTCACATTTTTGGGTAAAACATTAAAAGACGGGTGGCCGATCATAAAAATCTTATGAGTTGACGGTAAAGACATCGCAATATCAATTTCGGCAGAAACTGCAGGGGTAGGGTTACGTGTATCGATGACGATTAGAGGGCACACAGACATTAATGTTCTAACACTGTCTTTCCAATCACATTTTAAGTCAGGATTCTCGTCTTGTCTCAAGCTCGTATAATCAGGAAACGGTCTATCGGCAAGAATATCTATCAAGAGGGAACCCACTTCAAGCGGCAGGAAAATTTTTTTGACGAAAAATAAAAGAATCGAAGTCCGTTGTGAGGAGTCTGCGAAGAAAGCGATAGCCGGTGGCCGTGATATGCGCAACAAACGCTTAATTGCTAACAGAGCTATAAAGAAAGAAAAATAGAGAAACACTGATGTTCTGGAAACCAACCAAAAAACAATGAAAAAGAATGAAAGAGTTAAGAAATTGACAACATAAGCGAGCACATGCTCCCTACGTATTTTAAAAGGCTTGTTCGTTTTTGCAGCATCTGCTGACCATATTGACGTAATAGTGCCGATGGAAGGAAGATTGAAGTTGAACTTAAAAAGAAACAGAATCCATATCCATAGTTGACGCCCAACATAAGCCACGACCATAATGCTGAAGAAAAAAGGAATCAGGTATTTTGGCTCACCCCAAATTTCGATCAAAATAATTCCAATAGGAGCTGCGATGCTAACTACAACACTCAGAACAGCTACTGCTAATCCTGTTTTGTCAAATCGGTGAATAGATTCTTCGAATGTATGTGGTTGTGGTAAATGAGAATGGATACTTTCGCCAAGTCTGGCCAGTAATGAAGACATCGGCCAGTTTCCGAGAAGGGTTATTGCTAAAAGTAAGTAGATAGCATAAATCATAGTAACAGTATATGAAGAAAGTTTCAAAGGGAGAGTACCTTTATGAAAAGTGGCCGTTTACACAGCTTTCTGAACAGACCCCTAGAACCTACAATCACAGCAAAGAATAATGCCAATCATAAAAATATTGATAATAATTTTTACGATTAAATGAACTAACATTTTGTCCAGCACCCGACATTTTTATTACAGAATTCTTGTACTGTGCATATTCAGCACTATTACTTAAATTATATGATAGATCAACCCGCTTCCAACCTTTTGATTTATAGCCAAGATAATACTTGCCTTCCCCATAAATCTTAAACCCTAAAGGCACCCTCTTCCAACTTTTTGCTCTATTCAGTGTGCAATTTTTTGTATAAACAACAACGCCATCATAATTATACAACTGAATCTCTATCTGTCCGGTTGTTTTTGGGTAAACATAGACATAATCAATTTCAACCGGATAATACACATCAAAGAACATTTTCCAAGTTGAATCGTATCCATCAATCCTCCCACGAATCTCTTTCCCAACCCTAAAAACCAAACCTTTTACTGCAGTAAGCTCTTCCTTATACTGTACATTTTCTTGCTCAATATTGCCAAGTTTATCTTGCAACTCTGCAACATGTCCAAGTAGATTAAAATTCTCAACCTTCAACCTATCATTCTCATAATTCTTTTGACAAGAATACAAGAATAAAAAAATGGCTACGATAACAAAAAACACAAAATAGAACTTATATTTACCCTGATCACTTGAATACTGCACATCACCGCTTGCATCATCCTGTTTTGGTTTTATTTTGATATCCAATTCACGACTCTTAATCCGATCTGCCGTTTCTCTTTGGCCGCAACACTTACCATGCATTGAATGCAACCAAACATCCTTCATATACGCTGTCTTGCACCTCGCACAAACAACCACTTCATCACCAATCTGAAACATCTGCTTTGTAACCGGATCTAATGTATGATCCGCCAGAAAAGAGACATGTTTATTCCGATCAATCCTGATAACATTCAGGCTCATGCTTTTCCCTATTCAAGCTCATGAATATGACAATAAAAACAAAAACAGTTATAAAGAGCCATCTCCATATTCCTTATTGCTCTTTTCCTCTTCCCTTTCTTTTCGAGAAGAGTTATGTGGTCCCCAAAAAATATGAAAAATAAGTTTCAAAATATCGCTATTTAATTTCAACAGAGTTCCCAAAAAAGTAGAATAATTAGTTGATGTATACGTTAATTCCCGTTTATTAGTGTTATCATGAATAGGTTCTTTACATTCAGGCGAGTTGATATCTTGAGAAAACTTGACAAAACACCCCAAACACTCCACAGCATCGGCTCCATTAAATGCCTTCCAGATTTCTCGATGCGGGTTCAAGACAATGGCAAAATGCCACTTCTGATTGAAATGCAAACGTTGAGTATTCTTATCAGTACCAGACATAAAAACATCAAGACTGTTGGGATGTGTATGGTACCAGCCGATGATTTGCAAATCACTTAAGTGCTCATGCTCAAGCAAAGCATCTGCGCGTTTGATCATTTGATGCCAAGTTTCATGATCGATCTCCAGATATGTGGCACTCCCTCTTGCCGAATCTGCTTCTGCCACCCTTTCCACAACACCAACAACATTTCCGCTCGTCTTGTCCCGAAAAACCTTTCCAAGAAGGATACCGCCTTGCTCACTCTTATTTGTTGCTTTTACATGACCCCATTGTATATGATCGAAAATCTGCTTTTTGGCAGCAGGCTTGATATACAACACCGCTTCACTTAGCGCTTGAGAAGCTGAACACTCATCTTCATCGGTTTCAAAGCCGGATCCGTCTTCCTCCTTCAAAGTAAACTTGTGTACTTTTTGAATTTTAAAGGTCTTCTTCATCTTGGGGACCTCATTGACAAGAAGCTTGCCTTTATGCCCCTCTTGAGGCTTTTTCACTTTGCCCTTACTTAATGCACTAAAAAAATCATCTGTTGGAAATTTTTTTTTGTTTTTGTGACTTTCTTCCAAAAACCAGGCTTTTGCCCTCTCATTACCAACTCGTCCATGCTCAATACTTACGAAATCACGATCATACTGCAATGCATGAATCATATTATCCAAATCAACATTTATTGATTTAACTGAAGGATCCCCCAGCCATTGGTCATACGGATCACCAAAAAGCCCAAAAGAATTCTTTAATTTGAAATTAGGGTGAAAAGGCAATTCAGAGTCTGAATTTATAACTATCTCCCATGACTTTATCAGGCCCTTATTCCTCACAAAAAACACACGCAATTCAAACAAAAAATAATCCTTCAGAATCTCTTGATCAATATATGACGTCACAGGTAATCGGAACTGATAAACGACCCTTTCCTTAAGATTCTTATCATCAACAGGCATACACTTTATTTTACGCGCTTCAAAATATCGTTCTAATGCCTCAGGTAAAAATACTTGATTTTTTCTCAGCCCTTGATAAGTCATACTATCGCTCCTGTTTTCTGTATAAACACATTATTATGAACAACGCTGAAAACCTAATAATGTTAATCGAGGTTGGAGAGTTCTTCTCGAGACTACCAGTAAGGCCCAGATTCTCTTTCTTTTTTCACTATTCCCTAAAAACCAGTTGGAATTCTCATAACTATTTTCAAAAATGCCAGTAGGCAACATCATTGGCTCTGTTTGATCTCAAACTTTTTCTTCTTTGGCGCCTGAATCCTGAATTTCTTATGAGTAGGATCGGGTAACGATTGCTTATCACAAGGGAATAATGCTCTATTCCTATTCCTCATATACCAATCGTTTGCTTCACTGTTTGCAGGACTCCTTTCATTCGTAATATCCAAATCATATTGCATGGTTCTCACCATTCTTACTATATGATGCCCAAGCCCCTCTGAGATAGTCCATTCACCAAAGCACCATTTTCCATTAGGCCACCAGTTAGGGTGAAAAACTATCGGCTTGGATATCATTACGATATCCGGAGCCGCATTGGGATAATTCGACGGTAAAGTTACCTTTACAGTATGACTATCCCTGTAAAGAGGTGAATCATTAATGATGCTCCTTACAAACACTGTAACCTCATATTTCTCAACATAGGGCGGCTCTCCCTTCAATACACGCCATTGTATAATATCGCCTCGAATATTCATCATCTCCTGATAATCATGCATAATCCGTTTTTTTCTGATCTCCTGAGGTGTCAGGCTCGTATGTCCGGCATCGGTAGCGGGAATAACACGCAGAGTCATCCCGTCTCTTACCCCGTTTTCCTCCATGCTCTTGTCTCCTTCTAGCATGTCACCTCCCTTTAT
>JANQJP010000068.1 GCA_028281575.1 Cellvibrionaceae bacterium | reverse complement strand
TTAAAGTGGTCGTCATAAAAATTATAATGTTTTCTTCGTGCCATACGACACCTCCAGTTTAGTTAGGTGGAGGTGTGTGCTTTAGCGGGTCAAATCTCTAATCGGACTGTTGTGGTTGTTACGATGATATATAACTCAAACAAACGTATAAAAAACCACCTTTCAGCGCATCGCTGGTTGGGCGTGGCATTTGCTGCAGTACTCTATCTGCTTTGTTTAACCGGAACGCTATTGGTATTTAGTAATGAAATTGAGCGTTGGGAGCATCCCGGCGTGGAAGAATTTACACAGCTGGACGCCACCGCAATCGCGCGGGCTTATGAACACGGCATGCAACGAGTTAACAGTGAACTCACAACATTTTGGGTTGTATTGCCAACACCATCACTGCCGCGTGCTCATGTCAGTGCGGGCGGACAAGAATGGCACCTCGACAACCAGGGAAATTTATTAGACAAACCTACAGTGCCTTGGTTAGACATGCTCATTCACTTGCACTACTACCTGCATTTGCCAGAAAACTTCGACATGATTGTTGTCGCCATTTTTGGTGTGATTTTATTGTCATTATCGATTTCTGGTGTGCTGGCCCATCCAAGCATTATCAAAGATGCTTTTAAGTATCGGCGCGGAAAAAGCGAGCGCATCGAGCATACTGATTTACATAATCGCTTAGGCGTGTGGGGACTGCCTTTTAATGTAATGATCGCAATTACAGGCGCCTTTATCGGTTTATTTAGCGTGTTTTTAGCATTTTCTGCACCACTATTTTACGACAATAACAGTGCAAAAATTATTGAGAAGATTTATGGCAAAGACATTCAGATAACAGACCAAGCGGAAATATTTAATATTCAGAGCATGCTTAACGAGCTTCACATTCGCGTGCCTGAAGCCAATCCAATTTACTTTGCATTTCAACATCCAGGTACAGATAAACAATATGTAGAGATTGCAGCAACACTGCCTGGCAGGCTGATATATTCTGAAATTTATCGCTTTGAAGCTTCAGGAAAATTTATTAATGACCAGGCTCTTGCTGACGGCCCCGTAGGACGTGAGGTTGCGTATTCAGTTTATCGACTTCACTTTGGTGCCTTCGGTGGATTGACGATAAAAATACTGTATCTGATTTTTGGTTTGGCGCTATGCAACGTGTGTATTTCTGGAGTAAATATTTGGTTTAGCCGACAAAACCACCAAAGCATGTTAAACCAGCTTTGGAGGGCGGTAACCTGGGGTTCTCCACTCGCCTTGGCTCTCTCTGCTCTATTCGTAAACACGGGTATTTTTACAAATCCAACACGTGTTTTTTGGATTGCGCTTACTAGTATACTCCTCACTTCTGGAGCAGTGAAAAACACCCATAACCTTTGCGGCTACCTTAAGACAAGCCTTGGGTTGTGTTTGCTGCTATTGGCAATAAATAATTTGTTAGATAAAAATCAGGGCTTCAATGAGTTTTTTCTAATTTTTAATAGCATACTGGGAATCATTGGTGTTTATTTCCTAGTACCTGAAGAAAAAAAAATCTACGTTTCTAAATTTACATAAAAAAAAGGGGCGCTTGACTTAGCGCCCCATATCGGACGAATTACAAAGTACCTTCTAAGGCATCAACATCAAGCTCAGCAGGCAAACAGTCGTTGGCTGCAAGGTTGTCACTTTCAACTACGGAACCGTTGACTTCGTATTCCCAGGTCGCGCTGCCGTCTTGCAACACATAACCCGAATCAACACAGCTCTCGGACGCGACGATATTGCTTCCCGCAGTAATTTCGAGTTCGGCAACTTCAACGGTTGAACCCATAAATCCGGAAGCAGAAAGCATGTTGAGCACAAAGTTAGATTGAAAAATAAAGCCACCGTTGTCCCACACGGCATCCAGTTCGAAAGGAGCAACGTCGAGCCACTTGGTAAGTTCGTCTTCAATCACAATACCGCGACCGCCGAGCGTTACATCTATATCAACGTTATCGTCATCTGTCGTTTCTGTGGCAGCGGTGCTAAAGGTGATATTTAGTTCGAGGTCGTCGAGTAAGAAGCGCGGCACACGTCCAGCGTCAATCTCGTCAATCACACTTTCCAGCGCGTTCACATCCATCACCAGTGAGCTTTCACCGCTGACTTCATCGCCCGAAATAGTGATCAAATCGGTGGTAGCCCCCAGGGTAAAGTCCAGATTGTCGTCGCTGCCAATTTCAATGGTTTCGGTTACCGCCAGGTTCAAACTACCTGTAGATGGACCGGTTTGCGCGATGGTAAATTCCATCGCACCGGTGTAGTTTTCAGGCACATCTTCCACACTTGCGGCACGTGCCATCTCTCCAATACCGGTAAGCGATACGCGCATGCTTAGCGCCGTTTCAGAAAAACCAAAGCCCATCATTTCTGAGCTGGAGAAGCGTACGGAAACGTCGCCGGTGGTGTCCGAAATTTGTGTGAATAAAACACTTATATCTTCCATTAGCGTCAGGCATTCGCTATCCACCGTTGCCAAACCGGTAGTACAAAATTCGGTAGGGTCCGGGTTAAACAGCAAGCCGTTATCGGTGACAACCAGTTCACCGTTTTCGTCGAGCTCTTCAAAAAACGCAACTAGATCTGCTTCTAAATCTGCCGCACTGGTTTTGCCCGCTGTCGTTTTTTCAAAGCGATTAAACGGCTTTGACACGACGGGAAGGGATACGTCTGTATCGAGACCGATGGCACCAAAACCGCTAAGCGCGTTTTGCACGCTCTCAATATTGGTCGCCATCGATTTGGAAAGCGAAAGAAAATAAGCATCTTGATCGGCAATCACTATTGTATTACCGCTGCCACCAGCATTACCGCCATTATTTCCCGGGCTACCGTTCTGGCTGGCTCCTTCATCAGAAGAATCACCCGAACCACCACACGCGGCCAGTCCTAAAAAAATAGAAAAAACGCCTACCTGCACATAGGTTTTCATAATTGTCTCCGCAATTGAATAGGGTCTGTTGACACTAATTTGGATGCTTATAATCCTGGTTTCGTACGGGCGTTTCTCCATTTAATTTTACAAAAACTCATGAAGAATTCGGGAATTAAATACTTGCGACAAATGGTTAAGGCAGGAGGGGTGCAGCTTTGCAAAGTTTTTCCATGTTTGGCTCAAGTGTTCTTTAAGTGACGCGCGAGATACTAAAAATGCCAACCCCGACAAGTTTTCAGGACGAGAAGGCAATTTTCGAAAAGTAGCTCTGACAGGACGTAACTTACTGTTCTAAATTTCTTACAAAAGTAAAACACGCCGACGAGTCCTTCATTCGATACAAGGTGGCAGGCCTTCCTTTCTCTGTTCGTTTCTCGCCAGTATCTTCAAACAACCCCGCCTGTTCGATACGCCGACGAAAAGACTTCTTTTGCAAGGGTTTGCCGATGAGTACTTCGTGAAGATTCTGCAGTTCGGGCAAAGTAAACTTTTGTGGTAAAGCATAAGCCGGAATTACAGAGTAAAGTGACTTTTGTTTTAGCCGTTCTCGCGCATGCGTAATAATTTCTAAGTGATCAAAGCCCAGGCTGTAATTAGACAGTTCATCGTAAGCAACCCATGCGACATCTGAAACGGAAACAACATGTGGAGCGCATACCTGGTGACTGATAAGTGCTGTATAGCAAACTGTGATCGACCACCCGCGCTTGTCCCTTAGCGCATTGCCATATGTTTTCAACTGTTCGAGATAAGGCGGTTCTACGCCGGTTTTCTCTTGAATTTTGCGAAGAACAGTATCTTCCAGAGTTTTATCACTTTGCTTATCAACAAAGCCTCCGGGAAGGGCCCACTTATTTTTATCAGGATGATTGCGACGTTCGACAAGCAAGAGTTTCAACATATCTCCATGATAGGTAAATAAAACGGCATCCACGCCAACAAGAGGAATGTCGTAATCGTGTATGTTGTAGGCAGCTAAATATTCCTTTTCTCCTTTCATCTTGTGGATATGCTCACTGAATATCTTAAATTGAGACAGAGACTACCTTTTTAGTGACTTTTTGTCACTTTCTTATTGACCCGATAGTGTCTTTGAGACACTATTTGTTTTGCTTAAGTGACCTAACGACACTAAATAGAGGAAATAACCCATGTTCGGTATCAAGTACTTTAAAGCAGACTCATCCACATTTGTGATAAAAACCGTTAACGGAAAACCACGTAAAAACGGCAAAGGATTGAGCTTTTTCTACAATTCAGCCACTACGTCTATCGCCACACTACCCATCGGAGCTCAAGAAGCGCCATTTATATTCAGCCTGCAAACCTCGGATTTCCAAGCAATCAAAGTTCAAGGCCAAATCAGCTACCTCATCGGCGACCCTTTACAAGCAGCCAAAATGTTGAACTTCAATATGAAGAAAGACGGAACAACCTACGTTTCTGAAGACCCACTAAAACTCGGCGATCGCGTCATACGCGCAGCACAGTCTATTGTTCAAGCTCGTGTTCAATCCGAACCATTAAAATCGGCACTATTGCTTAATCAAGCTCTCGCAAAACTCATTCAAACTGAACTAAGCGAAGCCAAAACTTTATCCGCGCTTGGCATTGCTGTCTTGGATGCCTCAATTAGCGCTATTACGCCAACCCCAGAAACAGCGAGAGCTTTAGAAGCAGAGGCCCGCGAAAATATATTGAAAGAAGCCGATGACGCCATTTACGTACGCCGCAAGTCTTCGGTCGAACAAGAACGCACGATTAAAGAAGCAGAGCTGCAAACGGACCTGTTTGTTCAAGAAAAAGAGCAAGAAATCAAAGAGTCGAATATTACTAACGAAAGGACCCTGCTTCGCGGCAAAACTGAGACGGCCGCTGAACGGCTCCAAGCGCAAATTGATGCGGAAGCGAAGCGACAGGAATTTGTTGAGCTAAGCGCCGAAAACCGAAAGCGCGAAGCTGATGCGGAGGCTTATGCAGTCGCCACACGAATGAAAGCCTTCAGCGTATTACCGGTAGATAATCTTAAAGCAATTGCATTGGCAAATATGCAACCCGAGCAAATGATGGCGCTCGCATTTGAATCATTGGCGCAAAACGCTGACAAAATTGGAGAGCTTACGATTACACCAGATTTGTTCGGAAAACTAATGAAGCAGGCCGCAGAATAATGAAGACAAAAAAAGATACGCGATTTGTTTTGGTGACGCGCAAAACGCGCCTTCAAGAGTTAGTGGAGCGATTTAACACCTGGCCTCAAGCGCGATTTTATCTTGAACACAATCAAGTAGATGCCCAAGATTACCTGGAAGAACACGATACTTATCGGGAGCAAATCCAAAAAGCCGAAGCCCGGCTAAAAAATTTGGGGCGACTTCAAAATATCGAGAGAGCTTTTCTGCCAAATTATCGCTTTAATGACGGCGATATCGTTGTTGTGATCGGACAAGATGGTTTGGTCGCTAATACGCTCAAATACTTAAATAGTCACCCGGTGATCGCAATTAACCCCGACCCCAAACGATATGATGGCAAACTGCTTCCATTCCAATTGGAAAATCTTGATGCCGTCGCGATGCGAACATTGAATAAAGACGTAAATATAAAAACCATTACGTTTGCCGAGGCATCAACCAATGACGGCCAACAACTATTAGCCGTTAACGATTTATTTATCGGCCCGAAAACACACACATCCGCGCGCTATTCCCTGAAATGGGCAGGGAAACAGGAGATACAATCCTCATCAGGTATTATTGTTTCTACAGGTTTTGGCTCTACCGGTTGGTTCCAATCAATTTTGGCTGGCGCGATGGGCGTGTCTGGAAAAACGCAACACGAACTCAGCCCAGGATTCCCGTGGGATACGGCGAGGCTCCAATTTGCCGTACGGGAACCTTTTCCCAGTAAAACATCTGGTGCAAATATCGTATTTGGCGCAATCACAGAAAAACACTCTCTCTCTATTGAATCCAGGATGCCGGAAAACGGAGTAATATTTTCAGATGGCATCGAAACCGACTATATCGCATTCAATGCCGGCAGCATTGCAACAATAGAAATATCAAAAACACGAGGACATCTCGTATCTTGATTTGTTTAATTACCCAGAATCATATCCACATCAAAGTTATCGGTAACTGAATCCGTTGCGCCTGTGTAATCGACAACAAACTGGAATTCAATATGCCCGGTGCGCTGGGTAGGCCGGTATCTCACGGTGTAGTTTACCGGAATGCTTCTGAGCACATTTTGAAATGCTTGCGCCAGCTCGCTCGTGCTGCTGGCCTGGAAAAAGCGGCCGCCGCTCTCCGAAGCAACTGTCGTTAACGCTGCGCTGTTAACATCGCCGAGTCCCACGATATACACCGGAATACCAAATTGCTGTGCGGTGGTGGTGATCAAGTCGAGGTCGAAACCCGGCGCACTCGCATTTTCCCGACCGTCGGTAAATACAAATAACAGCGGCTCTGCCGATGCGGAAAGGTCCAGCAATGAGGTTTGAATCCCTTCGTAGAGTGCGGTACCTCCTCCCTGCTCTTCAAAGTCGATGGCATCGAAAGGTTCGTCTGACGCACTTGTGGCCAACGGACTTACCATATCGGCAAATGTGCGAAAGCGTGTGGTACTTGCCGGGCCGTCGTTGGAGCTGTTTAGTTGACTAATACTGTTTGCCAGCGAATTCGCCTGATCGATCAATTCATCGTCGGCCGATGCCTGAACAACCGAAAAGGAGTTGTCGATAAGGTAAATCACATCAATAGGCGTGATTTCAATTTCACTGGATTGTGTCGCTTCAACCTCTTCAACATATTCGTCTTCCGATCCAAAGGGCCGCTCTAAAAAACGCATATGCGAGTTGTTGAGATCGCGGATGAAGCCACCGTTGGTTATGTCTGACAGGGAAAACGCAAATATGCCAACAACTTTATCTGAGCGCGTGCCGACATCGGGCTGGAACTGAAAGCCCTGTGACGTGAGGTCATTTATTCGCACATCGGCAACGTCCGGGTTGGTGATATTTGGCCGATCATCACTACCAGATCCGCCATCACCACCCCCACCACACGCCACAAGAGCAATTGACACCAATAAAAAAAGCGGGAATTTCGTCATTGTCGTTTTCCTAAAGATAATGGACGGATGAAAAAAGCAAATCTTATCGAGCGCGCCCTTTAAATGCCAGTGGCCGCAGTAAGACGCATTCGAAGAAGCGCCAGCTTAAAGGTTTAAACGCGAGGTACAAGTACAGTTTTCTGGGCGGAACATGGAAATTAATGACAAAAACCGTGAAACACTGCCATGTGAAGTCGTGTGAGCCTATATATTTTCCAAAACGTTTCCCTTAGGATACGGTTCAAGCGGAGCTAAGCTCCGCTCTTTCGTTGACGACCCCGAGGAAAAATTGCCGTGCTGGCCGCGTTTTTTTTGAGTATTGGTGAAAACGTAAGCCTGCTTTGGCGGCTGGCAGGTTCCCTGGGGCGCGGCGGTATTCTGGGCCTGCCCCGTCGCCTGGTGATATTCAGCACGGTTTGGCTCGCTACCGTTTTTCTATGCAGCCTGCACTGGCTAGGCTTTTTACTCGACGAAATTTTCTTTCGCGCTTACCGTAAAATCCAGGTAAAGAACCCCACCTTTATTATCGGCGTGCCCCGCAGTGGTACAACCTGGCTGCAGCGTGTTATGGCGGAAGACAGTGGCCTGACCACATTAACTTTATGGGAGTGTCTGTTTGCACCCTCGATCACTGAACGCTATGCCTGGCGGGTGCTTGCCAAGGTGTTCAAACCTCTGTCGTCAGTCGCGCTGCGCGCCTTTGGTAAAGCGAGCGCAGAGATGGATAAAATCCATAAAATTCGTTTAAACGACGCCGAAGAAGACTTTTTACTGCTGTTACCAGTGCAAGCGTGCTTTTTGATGGTCTTACTGTGCCCAAATTCTGCGCACTATTGGCGCTTAGCCAAATTTGATCAGGAAATCTCCGAATTTAAACGAAAAGTCATAATTCGTTATTATTATTCGTGTATACAGAAGCATTTGTTCGTCCATGGAAAGAACAAGCGCCTACTAAGTAAAAACCCTTCTTATACACCGTTCATTCGTTCATTGTCGGAGCTATTTGAAGGTGCTCGATTTATTGCGTGTGTACGACCTCCGGAAAAAACCGTGGCGAGTCAGTTGAGTTCCTTAATGCCGGTCCTTAAGTTGCTTGGTGAGACGCAGATGGACACACAATTCCGTAACGCTATGATTGAGCTTTTGCATAGCTATTACGACTATTTGTCGCGCAACCAGTTAGCCAGCAGAATTTTAGTGGTTGAGATGGCGGCGATTACACAACATCTCAGTGAGACGATTGAAAAAATATACGCATATTTGGATTTAGACATTTCTGACGATTTTCGCGAGCGCCTGAGCAAGCTCGAAACAAATGGAAAAAAATATAAAAGCGGGCACCGTTACGAACTTGAAACCTTTGAATTGGCTCACACGTATATCGCGGAAAAATTCGCCAATGTTTGGCCACTCCCGGATGCCGCATAAACTCAAATTAATTTAGACGACATGACTGAACAAACATCTTCATTAAAAACAAGCGCAACCGATGACGAAGCCGGCGACGCCGCTGCCACAGCAAAGCACCTGTCATTTGCGGTGATATCGGACGCAGCGCCCTCACGCAATGGTGTTGGCACATTTTATGTCGACTTACTCGAACACCTGGAAGATCAAGTCAGTCAGGTAGAACTGATAAGCCCGACCGTGGAAAACGGCAAGTGGAAAGCCGGCCTGGCTTTTCCGCTACCCGGCGACACCACTCAGAAACTCTGCATGCCCAACCCGTTTAGAATGCTCGGCCAATTGCGCCGATTAAAGCCGGACTTAATTATTATCGCAACACCGGGCGTTTACGGTATCGTCGGTACGTTTTTGGCGCGCCTGTTGAAAATTCCCGTGCTTGTCGGTTTCCATACTTCATTTGAAGAGCTGACAGAACTTTATTGGGAAAATTCGGCCAAGGGCAAAATTATCTTGGGCTATTTTAAAGTTTCCAATCACTATTTATTTAAAAATTGCAGCGCGGTGCTGGCGAACTCGCCGCCGATGATCGCGCAAGCCAAACAGCTCGGCGCACCGGCGGTAAAGGAAATTCCAACCCTTATATCTCCGGTATTTACCAAGCATCCAACACTGCCCAGTGCTGGTGACTGCAAACGTGTATTGTTTGCCGGCCGCCTGGCACCGGAGAAAAATTTAGACAGCATTATTGAAGCTGCGCGCAATATTCCCGAATTGACGTTTAGCATCGCCGGGGACGGGCCGGAGCGCGAAAAGATAGAGAAACAAACCAAGGAACTGGCCAATTTAAACTACTTGGGTTGGCTGGAGCGCGCGGCACTTAGAGACACGATTGACCAACACGACATCCTGGTTTTACCATCCTTTTTCGAGTCGTTTGGCACGATTGCTCTCGAGGCGATGGCACGCAAGCGTTTGGTTATCGTCTCCACCGGCTGCGGTATCGCAACGCTTAAAGAGTTCGAGCCCGGTTTTTACACCATGCAGAATCAGGACCTCACCAGCTGCCTGTTAAGCATTGTTGCCGCTGACAAAGACAATCGTATTGAAAAAGCCAAAAGTGCACACGAGCTTACCAATCAGCTCAACTATAAAAATGTTCAACACTGGTGTGAGCTGCTCGTCGACGCATCAAAAGGCGAACTGCGATAAGTTATCGCTGCTGTTGCAATGAGCCTTAACGCCCTTATTTCCATTCATGACGTTTGCCCTGAAACACTTTCGCGCGTAGAAAAAATTATTGCGCTGCTGCCCGAGCCCTGCAAAGCTCAGCTTTTACTTTTAGTGATTCCAGGAAAAGCCTGGTCGACAGCGGATCTGCAAAAGCTTCATCAGTTTCAAGATCAGGGCTTTGAACTTGCCGGACATGGATGGACCCATAAATGTAAAAAAATTCAGGGGATTTACCACAAATTACATGCGGCACTGATATCCCGTGATTGTGCGGAACATCTGGCTCTGAGCAACCGTCAAATAAAAACCCTATTGATAAAAAACCATGCGTGGTTTGAAGAAAACGGCCTAAAAGCGCCAGAATATTATGTTCCGCCAGCGTGGGCCATGGGGAAAATATCGCGGCGAGAACTGAACGATATGCCTTTTCGTTTCTTCGAGTCGCAATCAGGCATTTATGATTCGCAAGGTTCGCGCTTTATTAAATTACCCGTTGTCGGTTTCGAAGCCGATAACACTTTTCGAAAAATCTGCTTGCTCGCATGGAACAGTATTAACTGCAAGTTAGCATCGAAAACGCAACCCGCGCGTATCGGTATTCACCCCTACGATTGCGAATTATTGCTCGCAAGCTCTATGACAGCCATACTCGAAAAAGTGGTGGAGCCGCAGCCGTACAAAGCACTATTCGCTCAGACCAGTCGACACTAATCACTTGAACAAATCTTAGCTCGCTTACAGACACTCGTATTCAGTGACTACTTGCTTCACCCACTTTTCAACCCGCTCATCGGTCAATTCGAATTGCTGGTCTTCATCGACAGCCAAGCCACAAAACGACGACTTATCTTCATTTGCAGCCAACGATGCTTCAAATTCGTAACCTTCAGTTGACCAACGACCTATTACCGTTGCCCCAGCTCTTAAGATACGTTTGTTAAGCCAACCCATCGCGTCAACAAAGTAATCACCGTAACCTCGCTGATCACCAAGACCATACATAGCAACGGTTTTGCCTTCTAAACGAGCTGTGTGTATGTCATCCTCAAACGCTTCCCAATCTTCCTGAATACCGCCAAAGTCCCACGTGGGAATACCTAAAATTAAAAAATCGAAGCTCTCAATTTCTTCTGGTGACGTCTCAGCAACATTGATCATTTCGACGACCGAACCATAAACTGCCAGTTGTTCAGCGATTTTATCACCCACTTCCTCAGTGTTACCGGTATCCGTTCCAAATATCAGGCCCGTCTTAGCATCACTAATTTCACTCATATCTTTATTACTACCAGCTAAAATCTTGACAGCAGAAGATAATGCAAATCGTTATCATTATCAACAAAACAGATAATGATTGTGTAAATGATATGAACCAAGCGTATGGGGCGAGAGCATTTCGCAATAGAAAATTTCACCCCGCCACCTCCACTTTGCCAACTAGCTTTCGTTTAAGCTCCTTAACATCCAAGCGGTTTTTTCGTGAATTCTTAAGCGGTCAGACAGCAGCGCTGCGCTGGATTCGTCGTCGGCATCCTGCGCCTGCACCAGAGCCTGGCGAGAAGTGCGCACCACCGTTTCATTAGCCAATAGCAGCAAGCTGACCATTTCATTGGCGGAAGGCACACCGTCGACTTCTTCAATACTCGAAAGCTCCGCATAGACTTTGTACGTTCCCGGTGCCGGGTAACCCAAAGTGCGAATGCGCTCGGCGATCTCGTCTACCGCGGTTGCCAGTTCTGTATATTGCTCTTCGAACATCAGATGCAGCTCGCGAAACTGCGGCCCGGTGACATTCCAGTGAAAGTTATGGGTTTGTAAATAGAGGGTGTAGGTATCTGCCAGCACCTTGGCCAGCGACGACGCAACCAACTCTCTATTTGTGGGGTTAATGCCTATATCGATGTGAGTGCTCATATTATTCTCCCAGGTCATTTCAGTAACTACATCATGGTTGCGCATCGTAACCAACTTTTTAAAATAGATATATTTGATTAAAAATATATATATGATAGCTATTAACTATAATATCCAGGCACCGATAGCCAAAACCCCTATTTTCAGCGAAAATACGCGCTCACACTATTGCGGGCCGCTAAAACCCCGCAAAACCCGCAAGATCTCCACTCAATAACATGCTTACGCGCAGCACTGTGCGGGGTTTTATTTGTGCAGATGGGGTTGAACAAGCGAATACATTTGTCCCTTACGAAAAGGTAATACCATGCATACACTCGTATTGATTCGTCACGGCGAAAGCACGTGGAACCGTGAAAACCGTTTTACCGGCTGGCACGACGTCGACCTCACCGACGGCGGCATTGTGCAGGCCAAACACGCAGGTAAGCTGCTGAAAGAAAACGGTTTTAGCTTTGATCTTGCTTATACCTCCGTGCTTACACGCGCAATTCGTACTCTGTGGATCGCACTCGACGAAATGGGTGAATTATATACACCGGTTGAGCGTCACTGGCGTTTAAACGAGCGTCATTACGGCGCGCTTCAGGGGCTGAATAAAGCAGAAACCGCGGCTGAGCATGGCGAAGAACAGGTAAAAATCTGGCGCCGCAGCTTCGATGTACCGCCACCGTTTGTCGAAGAAAGTGACGAGCGTTTCCCCGCGCATGACAAACGTTATGCCGGTATCGACCCACGTGTGCTGCCAAAAGGTGAGAGCCTTGCATTGACCATCGACAGAGTGTTGCCGTACTGGCACGACACCATTGTCCCTCAAATCCATAGCGGTAAAAGGCTTATTATCGCGGCGCACGGCAATAGCTTAAGAGCGCTGGTTAAATACCTTGATGAAATGACAGACCAGGAAGTGCTTGAGCTGAATATTCCTACGGGCATACCTTTGGTATACGAGCTGGATGCCAATCTGAAACCCATTAAGAGCGAATACCTCGGGGACCCCGAAGAAATTAAAAAAATGATGGCTGCAGTTGCCAATCAGGGTCAGGCGAAATAAAGCAAAAGCCATTGCGGGAGTCGAGTGTAAGTCAGGCTCCCTGCACTTTTTAAGTGCTGGAACGTGCGAGGTTTAACCTATAACCCGCTACGCTGGCTCGCATCACCCCGGGCAAATAACGAACCATGAATTGAAGTAAAAATGGAAGTTTGCCAACCAAGTCATGATCAGCATCTAGAAAGGTCTTTGAATCGAGCAATTTTAGTCCAACACCCCATTTTTCGACTTCTTTCGGGTCATCGCAGGCCCAGCGAAACCAACTCTCTTTTGGCAAGTGTTGCATCGCGTCGTGCTTATCCTGACTCCAGACCATTTTTCGGTCGGTAGTATCAAAAGCGAAATAGGCTCCCGGAAACGCTTGCGCTATTTGGACAATGGCTTTTTGCGCGTCTTCTCTTCTTAAATAAATCAAGGCTGCCTCGGAAACGAATATCCAGGGGCCACCCGTTGCTTTTACTCTTTCCATCCATTCGCAGCTCAATACAGAAGCTTCGATCATCGTTCTGCGCGGCGCATCACCAAAAAACTCTCTTCGCAGGCTGATAACATCAGGAAGATCAAGATCAAACCAATGGGCTTGTCCGTTATCTATGCGCTCAAACCTAGTATTTAAACCGCAGCCAATCTCGACAACAGTTCCACCGGGATGCTCCGAGAGAAACTGTTCAACGTAATGGTCAAACATCAACGTGCGGTAGCATGCACCTACCAGGCTCTTCGATTTGTTCCATTTAGAAAAGTCATAATCGAGTTGGCGACTGATCTCCACCGACTTCATATCCTGCAGAAGACCACGGGCTTTCAGTGTTTCCCTAGCTCTACCGAGTAACGGAATAAGCAAGGTTTCCTGTACCGGCCCTAAATTTACGCTTATTGGCGAATCGACGATACCTGAGTGAGTCTTCAGCGAACTAATAACCATAAGTCTGCGACCGATTAATTTGACCGACATATTATAAAAAGGGCGAAGCCGCAGTGTGAGCTCGGAACATGAGGAGGTGTGAGTACGGCTTCGCCCGTTAAACTTGAATCTGACGTTATTAGCCTCTTATTCATCAGCATAAAGCCTTACTTCTATACTGATAAATATGAGCTACGTTTTAGCTATCCGAATAATAACGATAATAATTATCATTTGCAACCGATGCTGCGACGGCGATAGCCCCAGAGCCTGCAGGCACAAGAAAATAACCACAACGACTTGACGCTAGTTCATACAACAGATACAGTTATTTCTGTAACTACAGAAATAACTGACAAAATGAAAATTACTCCTCTTATCCAGAAATACATCCTTCATTGGGGCGAAATGGGCACACGCTGGGGTGTCAATCGCACAGTAGCGCAAACGCACGCGCTGTTATATTTATCTCCCGAGCCTCTGAATGCGGAACAAATTGCGGAGCTACTCTCCGTTGCGCGTTCCAATGTCAGCACCAGCCTTAAAGAATTGCAAAGCTGGGAGCTTATCTCCGTCGAGCCCGTACTCGGCGATCGGCGCGACTATTTTGTCGCCAAGGGCGATACCTGGGAGATGCTGCTGACCATTATCGACCAACGCAAAAAGCGCGAAATTGAACCGACACTTACGATGCTGCGTCAATGTGTTTTGGAAATGGAAGATGACACCGAGACGCCCAAAGTCGTTAAGCAAAAAATTGACACCATGCTCACATTTATTTCGACCTTGAACGACTGGTATGAACAAATAAAGCAACTGCCCAAAGGCACACTTGTTTCGCTTATGAAAATGGGCTCAAAAATTGCCAAATTTATTCCGATAAAGACAAGTAAAAAAGCGTAAAAAAATTTAACCCATTATTTCTGTTTTGACAGAAATAACTGAAAAACAGAAAACCCAAGAGGCGTTGCCATGAACAAAAAGCACAAGCAACCCAACGAGAACAGACTACTCCTACTCTACGATAAAGAGTGCCCGCTATGTAATAGGTTTGCCAAATCCGTAGATGGCGCTAACGCACACATAGAAATTATCAATGGTCGCGACCAAACAGTGCTGAGACAGAAAGCGAGTGAAGAAGGTTTTAACATCGATCGAGGCTCGGTTCTCTACCACAAACACACATTTTTCTTCGCTGACGAAGCACTTTTAGAACTAGCAAAGCATGCACATATCAAAAGTTTTACCGGAACTATATGCCGGCTTCTGGTGAAATTTCCCAGGCTAGCGAAACCATTCTACTCTACGATGTTGATACTTCGTCGACTATTACTAAAAATTCGCAATAAACCGCTTATTAACGAAAAGCAAAGTAAATGAGCAAAATAAAAAATGTACTTGAAGTTCATATGGGAAAACATTTTTACCAGTTGGCTCCGCTACTACAGCTGGCACATCAGGGAGAAAGCACGCTTCAAGGCACGGTATTCGTGAGACGTGGCGGTTTTTTGGCAAAATGTATCTGTCATTTATTTAGTTTCCCAAAAGAAAACGAGAAAACCCGCTTAATTGTTCGCTGCCAGCACACACCCACCTCTATGCGTTGGCGCAGAAAATTCGATGCTTTGAAAATGGAATCCGATTTTACGCAAAGCGGCGAATATCTCGTGGAGCGCCTGGGTCCATTAGCGTTGTATTTAAAAGCCAAAGAGCGCTCCGGCTCTCTCGAATATGACTTTGTTAAAACCAAATTTCTCAACATCCCACTACCAAAATTTATCGGTCCCAATATTGTGGCTTACGAAAAAGAGGAAGATGGCCAATACCGCTTTTTTGTAGAAGTCACTATGGCCTTTGTTGGTACAGTGATTAGCTACGGCGGCAAGCTCGAAGTATTAGCGGAGCAGGAAGAATGAAAATACTGGTGATCGGCGGCTACGGCAATTTCGGTCGCAAAATAGTAAATAGCCTGTTGAATTATCCCAATTTTCAAATCGTTGTCGCGGGTCGTTCCCAGCTTCGCGCGACGATGCTACAAAACCAAATATTGGAACAAAAGCACATCCTGGTGGACACTGCCAAACTTGATGTTCTTGAAGATAACCTGGAACAACATTTATCAAAATATCAGCCTACTGTTGTTATCAACGCGTCCGGCCCCTACCACCTTCAAGAGAGCGCTGAGAAAAACTATAGCGTAGCGAGAGCATGCCTGGCGATTGGCAGCCATTATATTGACTTGGCTGACAACCGCGAGTTTGTCGTTAATTTTGAGCGCGAATTGGACGTAAAAGCCAAACAAAAAAAGCTAGCGTTAATCACCGGAGCGAGCACCGTTCCCGGGCTGACATGCGCAGTTGTAGATACATGTATCGATGAATTTTCCCAACTGGATAAAATCGACTATGGCATTTCTCCAGGCAACAAAACTGACCGGGGCTACGCCACAGTTAAATCTATTTTGTCCTACACCGGTAAACCTTTTTCTACGCTAATTGATGGAAAAATAAAAAACCGATACGGATGGCAAAATATACGCAGGATTAATTTTGGCAAGGCGATTGGCAAACGTTGGATGGCCAATTGCAATATTTCGGACCTTACTTTGCTTCCCGCACGCTACCCTGATTTACACTCAGTACGCTTTCAGGCGGGGCTCGAAGTCACACTCATGCATGTGGGCTTGTGGTTATTATCCTGGCTTTCCCGCTGGCGACTGATCAGCAATTGGAGCCGTTATACAGATCAAATTGTTTACCTTAGTCATCTATTTCGCAACAGCGGTTCGGATACCGGCGGAATGTACATAAAGCTTTCTGGAAAAAATACCCAAGGTGAACCACATAAAGTCAACTGGCGACTGGTCGCGACTGACGGCAGTGGACCAAATGTGCCAACAATAGCGAGTGAAATACTCGTCAATAAAATAGCCCTGGGCGAATTTACACCAGGCGCCAAACCGTGCATGGGGCTATTTTCACTCGATGAGTTTTTCAATATCGCCAAGCGTTGGAATATTTATCAGGAGCGAGACACGGATGAGTAACAACCCACCTAACATAGACGCCTATCGACATCATACAAGCTATTCCAAACTATTGGGCAAGACGCAGTGGCAGCGCCTACACCCTGCCATTCGTAAACGTTTCGAGTGTACAAAGCCGACAGAATTCGTCACATATACAGGCGTCATGCGGGAAGTATTTTTATCATCCAGCGGCTATGTGCTTGCCCAACTATGCCGAATCATTGGCACGCCACTGGCACTTTATAATGGGAAAAATATACAAACGACTGTCAATGTTTATCGCGATAAAAAAAGAGAAGGGCTTGTATGGGACAGACATTATCACTACCCAAACAAACGTACCAATCGCGTTAAATCAACCAAATGTATCGAAAAAACAACGGGCTTAATTGAAGTTGTCGGCTGTGGTTTTGGTATGAAATTAGACGCAACAGAAGACAGCGGCGCGCTTCAATTTGAAAGTACGGCCTATTTTTGGCAAATTGGTCGTATCAAGATAAAAATACCTCACCTGCTTACACCGGGAAAAACGGTTGTTAAACAAAAAGCGATTAACGACAGAAAATTTGAATTTTCGCTCCAGGTGATTCATCCCTGGCTTGGTTTGGTCTTTCGTCAGGTAGGTATCTTTGAGTAGTTTAAGTTTATGAAAAAAAAATCCATCGTCGCCGTTTTTGGCTCGGCATTTAATCCACCTCACCGGGGACACGAAGACGTGATACAACAAGCGCTGGGTCAAGCGTCATCAGTTGTCGTCGTACCAAGTTTTCGCCACGCATTCGGCAAAAAAATGATGGATTTCGAGCTGCGCCTGCGCATGGTGAAGGTGATGATCGCGGATATGAAAGCTGAAGCCTTGGTAGGTGTTTCAAATATCGAGCAAAAGCTCGCCGAAAAGCGGCGCGATGACCAACCCATTTATACTTACGATGTGATGGAGGCCCTGGAAGAACACTACCAAACAGACCAACTGGTTTTTGTCATCGGGCCCGATAACGCCAAACCTGAAATATGGCGTGCATTCTACAAGTCGGAAGAAATTGAACAGCGATGGAACCTTTGGGTCGCACAAGAACGGGTCAATATTCGCAGCACGGGAATACGTGAAAAACTTGCGCAGGGCATCTATCCATCGCTACGCGATTGTTCTCCAGGCGTTATACAACTCTTGAAAGAATCTGGGGCCTGTCTACACTAAGGCTCCTTGGGCAGAATCTTAACGTCTATACGTCGATTCAAAGCCCTGCCCTGAGGAGTATCATTATTCGCAAATGGACGGGTTTCACCAAAGCCCAAAGCTTCGATTTTGGATTCGTCAAGGTTTGCGCTGTTTATTAAAAAGAAACGTACGGCGTCCGCGCGCTCTTTAGATAAAATTAAATTGGAATTATCGCTACCAAACGCATCCGTATGACCTTCGACAATCACTCGACTGCCCGGATACAACTTTAACACTTCGATAACTTTGTCGAGTAATTGATAGTTACCGACGCCGATTCGCGCGCTGCCCGACGAAAAGCTCAAACCGATAAGGCGAATATATATTTCATTCGCATCTCTAAACACACGTGCTTCGGTGCGATCAAACATCGCTTCTATTTGTTCCACACGCTGCAGGAACTCGTCGTGTTGAACAAGGTATTTTTCTAAATCTTCGGCGGTGGAACCGACACCACCGTAGAGTTGCGCAAATTCATCCAGGGATTCTTTTAAACCAGCAATTTGTATATCCTTGTCGGCCAGCTGTTGTTTATATTCTTGAATTTCCGCATTTAGTGTTTCTATATATTCAACCATCTGTTGGGCGACAGGGTCCAGGCCCTTATCGAACCTGGCGTTAACATCTGCCGCCGCAGCGACTTTTTGCAAAGGGCCTTCGCTGTTCAGCAGTATTTTTTCTTCACTCAAATTTTGATCGCGATTTTTCTTCACACGCTCGGCAATGTAGAACGCGTGATTAACCTCGTAGCGCGCCTCTTTGGCCAGGCTGCGCGGCAAATCAACATCGTATCTATTTTCGGTAAGTTCAACTTCGGCTGTGGCCAAAAGTTCCTGGGCTTTGCGCACAGTGATTGGCGCGAACCGTTCAATTCTTGCGGCCTTAGCTTCTGCAATTAATCTGCGCGTTTCGGTCAAATACTCTGCTTTGATGGCAACCAGTTCGACATCTCTGTAAATAATAATCGCTTTTTCTTCGTGCGATTTTGCTCTGTTACGTTTGTCTTGCTCAAGGGAATCAATCGCTTTTGCGAGCAGTTGCTCAGCTCTATCCCACTCTTTCGGGCGAAATTTTTTCGCATTCATTGCGATCGCGGCTTCACGCGCACTTAGCGCAGTAGCGAGTTCCGCTTTTGCCGTGCGGGTGGCGAGTTCGGCTTTTTCATACAGACCTATCGCTCTTACCAGTTCTGCGCGTACTCTTTCTATCGGCTTGTCTTTAGCGTAGGCCTTTTCAGCAGCGGTAAGTGCTGCGAGCCCCAAGGCAAAATTATTTGGCGCATAAAACTCTGCTTGTTTTTTTTCTGCAGACGCATGAGCGAGATAGGCGCCGTTAAATAACTTTTCTTTCGCGCTATCGGCGCTAGCAAATGCATTAATTAATACAGCGCAAAAAACAACAACCGAACGTGCAATTATCGAGTAGCTTTGTTTCATTCTTTGTTCAAACCCCAATCACCGAGACTCGGTAACATACACCAAAATGCAATGTTTTTGGCGTTCTATTCACTGTAAAAATGTAAAAACAACATTCTCTTCACAAATCAGGCAGTAATGCCGCCTGTCTAACGCTGCCAGGTGACATGCCAAAAACGCGTTTAAATGCCCGGCAGAACGTGGCTTCGGACTGATAACCGAGGCGATCGGCAAGTACGGCAAGCGGATCGGAAGTTTCCCTGAGCTGCACATGCGCGAGCCGCATACGCCAATACGTTACGTAACGCATCACAGATTCGCCGACTAACTGGGTAAAGCGTGCCGAAAAGCCAGAGCGCGACATGCCAACCTCTTTGGCCAGAGCGGCAACGGTCCAGTCTTTTTCAGGCTCGCGATGAATCTTCGCCAAAGCTTTCCCCACATAGGCATCGCGCAGGGCAGCCAACCAGCCTTGCTCTGCCTCTGGAGCGGCATCTATCCAGGCGCGAATCGCCTGGATAATCAGGATATCCGCCAGATGTGTAATCACCGTCTCTCCTCCAGGTCGCAACTCCCGCGCTTCACGTGCGATAAAACGCAGACTGCTCTGCAGCCAACTGTCTTGATCATCCGTCCAGGTATCGATCTGTAAGATACGCGGTAACAGGCTCACAAGCTGTTGCCCGGCAACATGGTCAAAGCGCACCACACCACAGGTGAGATGCGTGATCTCACCGCCACCACCATGACGCATAATTTCGTAGCGCTCACTGACGCGCTCAACCGGGATATCGAACAGGGGGGTAGTGTTTTCGTCTGGACCACTTCGAATACAGTGTCCTTGCCCATGCGGGACAAGCGCCAAACTTCCCTGCTTAAGCAAGACCGGCGCCTCGCCACCGACTTCCAGCCAACACTGCCCGGCGGTGATGATATGAAACATCATATAACCTTCGAACGGTGGCAGATCCACACCCCACGGCTCGCTCAATTCAGAGCGACAATAAAGTGTACCGGTGAGATGAAGCAGGTGGAGCGTCTCACCGACAGGGTCCGAGATATCGGGAATACCGCTGGGTATGCGTCGCATAAAGTTAACTCTCGGCGTGATTTACCAAAACAACCAGTAATTTAGACGATAGGCAAACAATCATAGACATACTGTGATTTTTTATCCATCCAAATGTATTTAATCTGCCTTTCAACGCAACCACATGAACAACCGCTCATTCAATTGCAAGGAGACAGATTATGAACACTCACCCTATTCTCATTATTGGTAAAAATGGCAAAACCGGTACGCGCGTCAATCAGCGCTTACAAGCTTTGGGCTACCTTACCCGCCCGGTTTCACGCTCGTCCGCGACCCCGTTTGATTGGGAAAACCCGGCGACCTGGCGCAAAGCGCTCACTGGCTGCACTGCAGCTTACGTCACCTACCAACCTGACCTCGCGGTGCCGCGCGCGGAAGCCACCATCAACGCATTTACCCAACTCGCCAAAGAAGTGGGCCTCGCGCATGTCACACTCCTTTCCGGACGCGGCGAAGACGGTGCACAGCGCGCAGAAAATGTTTTAAAAAAGAGTGGCCTGACCTGGAACATTGTTCGCGCGAGTTGGTTTAGCCAAAATTTTAGCGAGAGCTTTATGCTGGAAGGCATCTTAAACGGAGAACTCGCATTGCCGGCAGACGACACGCTTGAGCCCTTTGTCGATGCAGATGATATCGCCGACGTCGCCGTGGCTGCACTCACCAAGCCCGCCTTGCACAACAAACTGTTTGAAGTAAGCGGTCCGCGGGCGCTCACGTTCGCCGAATGTATTAGTGAAATATCCAAAGCAACCGGGCGTGCCATTAAATATACCCAGGTACCGATCGACACTTATATCGCGGCGTTGCGCGAACAGGGCGCGCCCGAAGATTTGCAATGGTTATTGCGGGAATTATTTACCGTGGTATTCGACGGCCGCAATAGCCAGGTTGCCAATGGCGTTGAAGAAGCGCTGGGCCGACCGGCAACAGACTTTAGTAGCTATGTACAAAAGGCTGTAGCGTCTGGCGTTTGGTATGCAGCGCAGCAGGAGCCGGCATAATGGCTTCCTCACTAACCACATTTACGCCATCACTGTTGTGGACCGCTGCACTTAGCAGCGGTCTTATCGCGGGAATTTACTTCGCATTTTCAACATTTATTATGCGCGCTTTTGCGACACTCCACCCATCACACGCAGTGATGGCGATGAACGCAATTAATAAAGGCATCTTACGCTCGCTATTTATGCCATTGTTTTTCGGCTCAACCATTAGCGCAGTGTTATTGATAATTACAGCGCTTATCAACCTGGAAGCAAATCATAGCGGATTAGTTTTACTCGCCGGCGCTATCTATTTTTTTGGTATGTTTGCTTGTACAGCAGTGTTTAATGTGCCGCTTAACAATGCCCTGGCAAAGCTCGATACAAACAACACTGAAGCACATCAGGTGTGGGCACACTATTTAAAGACATGGACACGCTGGAATCACGTGCGAACTGCAAGCGCGTTGATCACCTGCGTATTGTGTTCTTGGGTTATCGCGAATTAGCGATTCGCATAAGGAAAAGGCTTAATAAGCATCGCTAACTAAATATTACCGTCGCATGACGGTGATATTTTTGAGCATTTAAATTTCTTCATCAGTATCAGTTACTTAGGAAGAAAGTGTTTCAAGAAATATCTGCATTGAGACGCTTTTCTCGATCGTATGTTTTTATCCAACTCTTAAGCGTTGACGCTATGGGGATTCCAGGGTAGTGTTCAAACTTTGTACGGAAATATACGTCGCAGCGACGTGCGTCTTGAAGACGTATATTCAAATGTTAAAGTTCCTTAAGGGAATATACATGAATTATAGAAAAGTATTACAAAAAAGGGGTTTTGGTTTCCATTAGCAATTTATAGCTAATGGAGGTCAGTATGAGTTATTCCGATTACTTTCGTTATCCTCATACAAAGAACGAAATGAAGCAATTTTATGCTTCAAAAGTAAATGAACTAGGTATTCCAATCAATATTAGAGGCCGCAGACGTCCAAAATCATTGCCCAACTCATGGGATGATTATTATCGTAGTAATATGTCTCTTCGTAATTGGAAAGCTTATCGGAAAAAACAGTGGAAGGGGTAGTTCATCCACTTTAACAAGTTGCTCCTGCTGAAAACCATAAGCTCCGGCTTCGCCTCCGCTTATGGTTTTCAGCAGAGCAAAGCGTTAGCACTACAAGCGAGATCAGGGTTTGAAATATAGTCAGAGTAGGAAGCAGAGTATAATCTATAGGTCTAAGAGATCCGTGATCACCGCAGCTTCATTCTTGGCAATAGTTGGTTTAATGTCATTTCTAGGCTACCAACCACAAGGTGAGTTTATTAAGTTCTATTTGGTGGGAACTGTGTTGATTCCTATAGCGTTTACTCTTTGGCTTATAATATTCAACTCGTGGAAAAACAAGGTTGATGAATACTCCATTGAATTTACAGAACATGATATTCGTTATATACACTTTGGAGATGTAGAAACAATTTCTTGGGATACTGTTGAAAGCTATAAAGTAGGTGGTTTTTTTACAAAAACCTTAACCATAATTGGCAAGGAACGAAAAATAGCGTTTGATTTTAATATATTTGACACAAAACAGCGTGAAGGAATTATTTCTAACTTGAATGAAAAGTGCTAACCAAAAGCTCCAGTCGACGTTTTGGTCTACGCTCCTATTTGCGCATGGTCTGCGGCCATTGTTGCACAAATATCCACTACAACCAAAACGCAACTGAGCTAGGCGTTATGAGTTTAGTTTAGTGATTATCAAATGAGCTATTTAATTTTCATCTTATTGATCTTGGCGCTCATTTTGTTTTTGTACGCATACTATATTGAGCGTGATCTAATTAGGTATTTAGACCCGAATTACAACCATCTGGCCATACAAAGGTTTAGTAGCAACTATTGGTTCTACTACTTCAGAATAGGTAGGGAAAACTTTTCACAAGAAGGGATGCCTTTGTACTATAGAGTAAAACGGTTTTATCGGGCTTCGTTCTGGCTGGTGTTTGTTTCACTAATTATCGTAGTGGTAAGGTTAAACGCATTTTTAAATGGGCTGTAAACATAACCAACTCAGCAAGCGGGACCTCCGTTCCGGTGTTTGTTTTAGCGGTGGCCGCTACGCTACCGCAAAAACAAACACCTCCACTACGGCCCCTTCTGCAGGGCGTTATGGCTTATCAGGTCGATCACGAGAAAGAGCTAGGTCATAAACTTCATTTCGATTACGCTTTCCTACAGCTAAAACAGTAACGGTAATTGTCGAA
>JANQJP010000013.1 GCA_028281575.1 Cellvibrionaceae bacterium | reverse complement strand
TAAATACCTGCAAGCAGGACCGGCCCAAAATCATAGATAAGGGTCGTTACGCGGAGCGAAGCAGTGCTTCGCTTGAATACGCTTCACCCCTGTAGCTCCGCCACTTCATCTCGATAACTGCTCCTGCGTTATTCTACCTCCTGCATCCATGCAGTCGTCGGCAACTGCTCCTGCGTTGCTCTAACACCCGCCATGCATGGCGGAGCATGAAGTGACGGTTTAAAAACACCCTAAGCAGACCGCGCTCGTATTGAGGATCCGGCCAACCTACGCCCCGGGAACACCTGAGTGAAATCGAAATACTTCGTCTTGGCTTGAAACCAGGTGCTTTTCTTTATCGAGAAAATAATCGACGCGCGCCTGAATATCTTGATCTCCGGCCGCATGCCTGGCGAGATTTAGATAGTCCATAAAATGGCGCGATTCTGACTTTAACAGCGAAAGGTAAAATTTACCGAGTTCGTCGTCGAGTAAAGGTGCAATTTTTTCAAACCGTTCACAAGAACGCGCCTCAATAATGGCACCGACAATAAGCGTATCAATTAACTTTGCCGGTTCGTAGGTACGAATACCCTTGCGTAACTCCGCTGCATAGCGCGATGCAGAAATAGGTGTGTAAGGAATTTTACGTTTTTTTATTAAGGCAATAACCTGCTCAAAATGTCGCAACTCCTCTCGCGCCAAGCGTGACATTTTATTTAACAAATCAAAATTATCGATATATTTGTACATTAAATTTAATGCCGTACCCGCCGCTTTTTTTTCACAATTAGCGTGGTCAATCAGCAATATATCAAGGTTTTTGAGCGCGGCTTCAACCCAGGCGTCGGGTGTCGCACAGCGTAAAAATTGATGGACGTCTGCGGTATTCATACTATTGAAAATAGCGTTGGTAGTGGACCTCTGAAAGCGTATAAAAATCCTTGTTTATCTGTTCACGCACTTCTTCCAAATTAAGCTGCTCAAATTGTGGCCTTAAGCGACAGCCAAAGGATTCGAGCGTATCGATGCTATTTGCGCCAACTTTAAGCAACTCTAAGATCCAAACATAAGGGCCGGCCTGTTCATCGAAACGCACATGCTGATAATCCAGACCTTCGCGTAATGCGGCTTCATCATACACTTCGATAATAGGCTCTGAGACCTGCTCAACCAGCGCTGATATGCGCTGCATCACCGCTTGTTTTTCATGTTCGGAATAACTATTCCAATTCACAACTTCGTGCACAAAGCGCTTGCAGCCGCGGCACACACTATCGCCAATGCCGGTGGAGCAAACGCCTATACAGGGAGACTTTGTATTTGGTTGATTTATAGACAAAATACTTTTATGACATTAACTGCGCATCAAACAACTGGCGAATTCTAGCGAATCAGTGCAGTCAGCCCAAGCGCTTCCTTAACTAAATATCCGCGTTAATGTAAAATTAGCGCGCTATTAACGTCTAAACTCTGAATATCAGCCGCGGTGCTAGGGCCTGTTGACACTAATGTGATCACTACTGTTGTGGCTGCAAATACGCCAATCAAGGCGCGAGGAGAGCAGTTTGGTTATTTCGAATTAACGACGAGCAACGCAGAATGGCGCAGGAAGCCAAAACCGAGCTGGAGAAAATTTTGGTCTCCCGCGGTGGTGATCAAATTTAGTGTCAACAGGCCCTAGCCGCCTCGGCCAGCAGTAAGTCTGCCCGCCGAGTACATTCATTTTTCTAAGAGGATTCACTACCGTGCTAGAAGCCTATCGTACCCATGTTGCAGAACGAGCAGCCCTTGGTATTCCCCCCAAGCCGTTGACCAGCGATCAAGTTGCTGAACTTGTTGAACTGCTGAAAAACCCTCCACCGGGCGAGGATGAAACGCTTATCGAGCTGATTAGCAACCGTGTACCGCCGGGCGTTGACGAAGCCGCTTACGTTAAAGCCGCGTTCCTGAGTGCTATTGCCAAGGACGAAGCCAAATCGACGCTTATCAGCAAAGAGCACGCGGTAAAACTGCTTGGCAACATGCACGGTGGCTACAACATTGAAACACTTGTCGGCTTATTAAGTGACGAAACACTCGCTAAGCTCGCCGCCGACGAACTTAAACATACCTTATTGATGTTCGACGCCTTTCACGATGTGGAAAGCCTCGCCAAAGAAGGTAACAGCTTTGCACAGGAAGTGATGCAAAGCTGGGCAGACGGTGAATGGTTTACCAGCCGCGAAGCGCTTGCAGACTCTATCAAAGCAACCGTATTTAAAGTAACTGGCGAGACCAATACCGATGACTTAAGCCCCGCTCAAGACGCCTGGAGCCGTCCAGATATCCCCTTGCATGCACTTGCGATGTACAAAATGACACGCGACGGTCTCGAGCCTGAGGAGCACGGGGTAAAAGGCCCGCTCAAACAGATAGAGGAAGTGAAAACCAAGGGCTACCCGGTAGCGATGGTCGGCGATGTCGTCGGCACCGGTTCCTCGCGCAAGTCCGCGACCAACTCTGTACTTTGGTATTTCGGCGACGATATTTCCGGTGTACCCAACAAGCGCGGTGGCGGTATTTGTATTGGCGGCAAAGTCGCGCCCATCTTTTACAACACGATGGAAGATGCGGGGGCGCTCGTTTTTGAAGCGCCCGTCGATGAGCTGAAAATGGGCGATGTGATCGAAATCCGCCCCTACGACGGCAAGATTTTAAACGAAGCCGGTGAAACCCTTTCAGAATTTGAACTCAAATCGGATGTCCTTATTGATGAAGTACGCGCCGGCGGCCGTATCAACTTAATTATTGGCCGGGGCCTCACTACGAAAGCGCGCGAGTCACTCGGACTACCCGCTTCCGATTTATTCCGAATTCCCTCTGCACCGGCATCCAACGATAAAGGCTTTACTCTCGCGCAAAAAATGGTCGGCCGGGCCTGTGGTTTGCCTGAGGGACACGGCGTTCGTCCGGGGACCTATTGTGAACCCAAAATGACGACTGTCGGCTCGCAGGATACCACCGGCCCAATGACGCGCGATGAGTTAAAAGATCTGGCTTGCCTGGGCTTTTCTGCAGACCTCACAATGCAGTCTTTCTGTCACACCGCCGCCTATCCCAAGCCTGTCGATATTGATACGCAGCACACCTTGCCTGACTTTATTATGAATCGCGGTGGTGTGTCTTTACGCCCCGGTGACGGCATTATTCACAGCTGGCTAAACCGCATGTTGCTACCCGATACCGTCGGTACCGGTGGCGATTCACACACACGTTTTCCGCTCGGGATTTCCTTCCCTGCGGGTTCGGGACTCGTCGCATTTGCCGCCGCGACTGGCGTGATGCCGCTCGATATGCCGGAATCGGTCCTCGTGCGTTTTAAAGGCGACATGCAACCGGGCATTACGTTGCGCGATCTGGTCCACGCGATCCCCTATTACGCTATTCAACAAGGCCTGCTAACGGTTGAGAAAAAAGGTAAGAAAAATATTTTCTCAGGCCGTATTTTGGAAATTGAAGGCTTGGAAAATCTTACTGTGGAGCAGGCTTTCGAGCTCTCGGACGCCTCAGCCGAGCGCTCAGCTGCGGGTTGCACAATTAAACTAAGCCAAGAAACCATCTCGGAATACCTGCGCTCCAACATCACGCTATTACGCTGGATGGTGAGCGAAGGCTACGGCGACGCGCGCACCATCGAGCGGCGCGCCGCAAAAATGGAAGAATGGCTCACCGATCCACAATTGTTAGAAGCGGATGCCGACGCTGAATACACCGCCATTATCGATATCGACCTCGCTGACGTAAAAGAACCCGTTGTCTGTGCGCCGAATGACCCAGACGACGCGCGCCTGCTTTCAGAAGTGGCTGGCGACGAAGTCGACGAAGTTTTTATCGGCTCATGCATGACCAATATCGGCCACTTCCGCGCAGCAGGTAAACTCTTTGAAGCCGTACCCGGCACACTGAAGGCGCGCTTCTGGATGTCACCACCAACGAAGATGGACGCGCATACGCTGATGGAAGAAGGCTTTTACAATATCTACGGCGCGAAGGGTGCGCGTATGGAAATGCCGGGCTGTTCGCTGTGCATGGGTAACCAGGCGCGCGTTGCCGATGGCGCGACTGTGCTTTCAACCTCTACCCGAAACTTTCCAAACCGTTTAGGTAATGGCGCAAACGTATACCTCACCTCGGCAGAATTGGCCGCTGTCGGCGGTATTCTCGGCCGCCTGCCCAAACCAGAAGAATACTTGGAGTACGCAACCAAGATCGACAGTATGTCCGATGAAATCTTCCGCTACATGAACTTCGATCAAATCGATAGTTTTGTTAAAGGTGCAGAGGAAGGAAAACGCATCGCAGCGATCCAGGTGGAAGAAGTTAAGGTAAGCGCTTAATTTTTCAGTTTTATTTATGGACAAGCCCCGCAAATCGCGGGGTTTTTTTCCAATATTCAAACCAGTGCCGATGCCTTATTCAAGAATAAGTATGTTCGACTCACGAACATTGCATTCGGTATAGAGGGAACCCATTGCCGGATGAAACGAATTCGTGATGATTGATGCGTGCTTGCGCTTTTGCGCAACGCTCACTTCTTGAGTTGACATATCAAAGCGATAGACATCCGACTCCCTACACCGACCTCCGGTTACGAAATAAATACCACTTCCGTCTATCCAAAGTATTTTACTGTTTTCCTGTAAACTCCCATTGAGCTTATTAAGCTTGCCTGTGTTGACATCAAAAACCCAAAGACCGGCAGAATCCAGATATTGAAAATAGATATTTTTATGAAACGCCATTGCCGTACCAACAGAGCCAAAGGTGAGCTGTTGATGAATTTTCTGCGCACTGCCCAAACCTATACCCCATATATTTCTTACATCGTTCTCAGTTTTAATGACATATAGATGTTTTGTTTGTTTATCAAGATAAATCGGAGATGGGTTGTTAGCGCCTTTATATAACACTTTATCTTTGGCATCGACAAAGTCGTAAATAAATATCGCGTCACCGGATTTATACAGTATATGGCTATCGTCCATCGCCCATGCTATATCGCTAATTGACGTATTTAGTGGAAGACGGTTGAGTCGTTTTTCCTTATTAAACTCTCTGGCCCAGAGTTGTATTTTCTCACTGCGGACTGAAGCGTAAACAAATTTCTCACCCGACCTTGAGTAACTGGCCGAATAATTGAGGTTGGCATTATCGACAACTTTTGCCTCAATATTCGTAAAAGGAAAAGCCAAAATGGAATCACTTAAACTCGTTTCAGTGTAATACAGCTTTTTCCCGTCGGGACCAAAGCGCGGGTGAAAAAACAATTTATCAGGACTCTTTGGCGCCTCAAGCACTTTTGTTTTTCCGTCCAAATAAACAAACCAGAGTTTTCCTTTTGCAACAGAGAGCCCGATAACGCCACTGCCATCGGGAATCCAGCTAATTTCGTCCAATCTATCCGCAATTGCTACAGCTGAAATACGCGTAGAATCTTCGCCAATAAAGCTTACCCGGCTGCCATTGTTCTTTGTACTCAACAAAGCTGTAAGATTATTGTGAATAGTTGAATGATATATATTTTTGGTAGAATGTTCGTCCTCTACCAGCGTAAGTGTTTTGTTTTCGGGGGCATACCTAAAGCGCTGTTTTGTTGTGCTGGAACCCATGGCCGCCACGAACTCTAGCGTGTCTTCATCACGCCAGGCTATGCTGCTAACGAGACCCTGCCAATGGCTTAATAAAAACTTTTTATTAAGTTTCCTTTTCTCGAGGTTTAGGTGAAAAATATGAAAGGTATAAAAATGACCTTCGGGCTGAAAAAAGTCTGGCGTGATCTGCTGGTTCACCTGCGGCTTCATTTCTAAAGCCAGTAATTTATCTCCGGATGGCGACCAAACCATTTTATGCCATGAGTTAGAACTGGAAGCAACAATCCAGTCATCTTCGTCTCCCGTTCCTACACGAAGTTCGATGTCACTGACGCCGACCGGCCTACCCAGTTCACTATTATAAGCGTACGCTACGTATCTATTATTCGGGTGGGGTTCGGCATTAAACTCCTGACCAATATTGCTTGTAAAACTACTGAAATCACTAAACTCAGTAACATGCCGTTTTTTAACAGAGATGTCAGAGCTATATTGAATGACATAGAACATCAGCGCGGCCCCGACAAGCAAGACAGCTAAAGCAATACCTATTTTCATTAGCTTGTTTTTAGCAATACGTTCTTGAGCTACAAAACTGCCCGTTGGTTCAGGTACGTCAAACTCGGGGCTGATATTGAGCTGATATCCGCGCTTCGAATAATGCGTGATCACTTCCCTATCCGGCAGTAATTCCGAGAACGCCTTTCTAAGCATGTTTATACTTTTTTGCACCGAACCGTGGGTGACAACTCTGCCTTCCCATACCTGTTCAATCAGTTCTTCGTTATCAATGACCCTGTGGTGATTAAGCGCGAGGTACTGAAGGACTGCCATTGCTTTAGGCTGCAGGTTTATGCATATATCATTCTGATTTAACTTGTTGTGCGCAGGTGTAACAAGTATGTCTTCGAGCGAAAAGCGAGCTTCTTGTGATTTATTCATTGCCTGGATCGGTACGCCTAAATGAATGCGGGTTTCAAATTTATAAAACTTCGTTTTCCAAAAAGTTTGTTTATAACCAAACGTATTTATTGTAGCTATGATTTTGCATAATTTTCATCAGCTATTGCAAGTTTTCGCTAATTTTCAGGAAACCCTAAACTACTGATTTCAAAAGGTTTTTATTTGGTATGTGAAAGGTAGGCGGAGGGTCGTGGCACGGTAAACAACCCGATAAGCAAAACGTCTATAGTACGAGTCAGTTTCGGTTTATCGCTCAGATCGAACCGAGCTTTCCAGATGTCAACATAGGTTATCGAAGTCATGAAAACACAACTACGTCTACCCCACTATGCCACCTTAGCGCTTTCTACACTGTTAGCCTTCTCCTCTGTTACCGCAGCTGAGCCAACGGTACTGCTGAACGAAAACATAGGATTTAATGTAAAAGGCTATAAGTATGAGCAGTCTAGCTTTCCATGCGACATTGACAAGGAGCTGGTAAAGAGCCTGGTTAAGCGCGCAAAATCAGAAGACTTTACAATTAAGGCTGTAAATTCTCACGCTGAAATCAGTAATGCAAACGCGCCTTTACTGGCAATTGATATCGAATCACTCTCGCTTGGTGACAAGGAGCATAATTACGGCCATCGCGTGAAAGATGCGGTATTACCCAGCGTCGAAGTCACAGCCGCTCTTATAAAGAGTCAAACGGAAGGGGATTACGTTATGGCGAAACACAGCTGCGCAATTGCCAACCTGGCGGAATTGGCAATGAACAGCAGTACCAACCTAATGGATTTGGGAACCTACGGCGTTACCGTATGTAAAGCCACCAAAATTTGCTTGGATGATTTAAGCAAAGATATTGTTCAATGGGTGTCACCGAACCTCTAGCAACAAATATCTAATAGTTTTTTGCATGTTGTTACCTTTACTCAGTAGTTAAAACTAAGGCTAGCTTCAGAGCCGCCAACGAGAATTGGGCGGCTTTTTTTATCTAAATAATTAGAAGCCAGCGCAATGCGCTTGAACACCGACTAATGACTAGATTCATCGGCGCCCACATCAAAACCCATACCCTGATGACGATTAGTACCATTAAAATCCGTTAGAGAAATCCCAAGGTCATCGCTAAGCGCCTGAATGGCTGGCAGCGCATCAATCACGTGTGCTGGAATAGCGTCGATCATTTCCGATCCTTGCATGATAGAAAAATCATACAGTTCAGCATCGACAAACATGGGTGATATGCCTTCCATACCGTTTTCATCAAAGCCCGTTGCGGCATTAAAGGCCGCTAAGCCATGATAATTATTTGGGCTTGAACCACCTGTAGCAAACAGACCGTTAGTATCAGAATAAAAATTGTAGTCCAGCATATCGATAACGCCGGTAGCACTTTGCAAACGGGTTTGATATTGCGATGCACCAATAACGGCGTTACCCACAATGTAGCGATCATCAGAACTGCCAGCCCCAAAATGATAAATACCTCTGCGTGTGTCGACGAGGGTATTGAATAGAGCGTGCCGCTCGCCGCCACCTGCGCTGAAGTTTATACCATCGGCTGGGCCAAAGAACGCACGGTTACCAATAAAATATACTCTTCCGCCAACATTCGCTGCGCCGTAATGAATACCGCCACTGTCCCAGGAACGGTTGTTAATAAACCAAACGTAAGCTTGCTGTTCACCCTCGTCGTTGACGTAAAAAGCTTGGGCATTGCCACCGGAATTTCCGTATTCAACGCGACGCAAATCCCAACAATCCGATTCGCTCACAACCACCTTGTTGTTATCTTTAATATCTATGCAGTTTTCACCTTCAGAGTGTCCAGCCATACGACCGACATAAACATTTTCGCTGGAGTTCCGATTAGTGAGTTGGACACAGTCACCCGCATTTTCACTACAGCTGATATCGAGCATCCAATAACCTTGTTGGTTACTGCCAACAAACGCGTGAATATCTCGCTCGCGTTCCAGCGTTTCATTGACAATACCATTATCGTGCGCATAAACATTCCAGGCGAGCACGCCTTCCCCGTCGGTGGATAAACCAACGGTTGTTCCCCCTCCACCCGTCGAGGGATTATTTTTAACCTCGCTGTGACGAATCACGGCCTGGTGAGTTGACGTTGCCGACTCGCCTGCACCGCGATGATCGATGCCTAAACCGTCGAAACTCAGGCCGGAAATACGAAAATACCCGCCGGTAATACGCAAGGTTGTACGCGAACTGCGGTCTTGGTCTGGCACAATCGTCGGCCTCAGAGCGGCACGATCGTCACCAACCAACCACGCAGGGTTACCGTCTGAACCGGTGAAATTAATTAAATGCCAGCTCGAATCTCTAAGCTCTGTGGTGCCGGCGATCACCATTTTCTTACCACCACCAACGGTTGTTCCACTGCTAAACGAACAGCGAGGCACCGCCGGGTACCCGAAGTCATTATCGTTTGAGCAATTGGGATCACTGCCGTCAATATAATAAAAACCCGAAGACTCCGCATTGGGCCACTCGGCCGGATCAGCTGGAGGAAATTCATTTAAGCCAAAACCTGGATGTGGTACGCCAAGCGGCATGGGATAATTGGCCGGGTCGGCAACGGTGATATCAACCCGCGCCGTATTGCTTAAGCCACTTGCGTCTGCGGCACAGTAAAAGAAAAAATCCTGACCGACAAAATCTTTATCAGGCACATACATCAGGTCATCCGGATCACTAATCGTATCGTCTTGAGCAAGCAAGACACCGGCTTCATACAACGCGCCATTTAATGGCGTAGCTGCCAAAATCCACTGGGTAATCGCGCCGCCGCCATCACCATATTTATACGCTTTATAACGCCGCGACCATGCAATATTCGGATAGTCATCGACACTGTGCTCATTAAATTCAATATCTTCCGACGTTGCCGATAACATCGTCGGTCGAGACGCATTGCGCGCGGTAACATAATCGAAATTAATCGCTACCGCTGTCCCGGTTTGACCGGTACATGAAGCAAAATTTTCTGCAATTACCACAACTGTTCGCGTAACCTGAATCGCCGCCAGCTCCTGACTATCGATAACGTTGTAGGTCACGGTATATGCGCCAGGCACCGATGTATCAACCAATGAAGTATCTATACTGATATCGCTACTGATATCGCCATCTTCCGCATCAAAAGCAGAAGCTCCAGGATCTTCATAGCTGTCATTTACATTTATGGCTATTTCATTTGCACCTAGGAGGGTAATCACAGGTGCCTGATTCTGGGAGATTTCTTCAACAACATTTACCGTACGGACGAGTTCAACTGCAGCGAGCATTTCCGAATCTGTTACATTATAAGTTACGAGATAGCTGCCACTTTCAGAAATATCGACGGCGCTACTATCAATAATAATATTTTCGCTAATATCTCCGTCTTCAGGGTCTTGAGCCGTTGCACCCAGTTCCTGATATTCTTCACCAACGGTGAGTGAAATTAACTCTGAGCCATTTAGCGTTAGCGTCGGACGCCGATTCTCAGTATCACCGCTGCCTGCGTCATTCTCATCACCACCATCATTATCGGAACTAGTGTCATTATCACTGTTAGTATTGTCACTAACCTCATCGTTATCACTATTATTACTGCTATCGCTACCATCGTTGACGTCGCTATTATTGTTGCCCTGTTGAGCGCCGCCACCGGAGGAAGTATCGTTTACTAAACCGCTTGAACCAGAACCACCGCAAGCAGCAAGCAGGAAAAACATGGACAACAGCACGGATATTTTAGTGAAGCCTGCAAACATCTCTCTAACCTTCATTATTATCGAATCTCTGTCGTCGAATACTACTTTACAGAAGTACTATTCAAGCTTCCTCTGGTCGGCGACGAAGACCGCTAATCCTTAGATATAGAAAAAATGTGAAAGGTGTCTCGTTATTTAGCTGTAGAAATAATAGATAGATAAGCTAACAGCAGTTCGGTTAATACGATTACCAGATCTCACTAAGATGCATAGTGCGAAGCATGAAGCGTGAAAAATTAACGCAACTTGAATGCAAAAGGAATTAAAAATTCCATTCGCTCTTCGCTGATCTCTGAGGGAAAAGCCTGGAAAGGCTCTGCTTGTTTGACCGCACTTATGGCGGCTCTATCAAGCCGGGGGTAATTGGAACTAGAGTCGATTTTGACGCTCAAAATTTCGCCGCTGCGATTGATGGATACAGCAAGCTGTACAACGCCCTCCTCCCTGCGCATTTGAGAGCGCTGCGGGTAACGCATAAATTTTTTGGGGTGCCTACTTAGATGCGAGCGATAATTTATAATTGCCAAGTTTCGCGCTTTTTCTTCTTGTTCTTTTTCAACATCTAAAACCGCAGGCTCGACACTTTGATTATTTTTAATCGTTTCTTCTTGAGTTGCTAATACGACTTGCTGTTTTGATTCAGCGGGCTTTGTCAGTGTTTCAGTTTCTGGTTTTTTCTCGATTGGGGATGAAACTTCGGCAGGAGTTGCATTTTTTTCTGGCACAGGCTTTTCTACCATTTCCTGCGCACGTAGAACTTTTTCTTTAACTGATGCTGGTTGCATTTTTAGCCCGGCGCTTTTTTCCGTTCTAATAGTTACCACGCCAGAAGCCGATTCTTCCCGTTCTTCGTTCTGATCAACATCAACGCCTACAGAGGTCGCCGGTAACCAGCTCAGAACTTCAGCAACACGCGTCTCGCTGAGCTCATTGTATTCAAATAGTTCTCTTGAGCTTTGATCTACGCCCACCGTAAGTAAACCGTCTTTAAAAGACGTGCTCGGTGGAATATCTCCCAACCAGGCTTGCAACAGCAGATCAAAAATAACGGGGTCGTCCACGCGATTAAATTCGATGCCATTTAATGATAAAACAACTTGGCCATCGTTTTGTTTTTCCACTAACACCATGTCACCGGTTTTCAGTGGTCCTTTAAAGGCACCCAACAAATCGTAAAGCGAGCTGGCTTTTTGTTGAATAAGTTCTTCAGGCGTGTTTATAACGACTTGCTGAATAAGCGAGCGACTCCAGCTGCGCGACGACATGCGCGATCGCTGAATTTTAAAGGCCATTGCGACATAGTCGAGCACGCCTTTATCTCCTGCGTAGAGCCCGGCAACATATTGCTCGGTGCCAGCAAATTGGTGGTTCGCAATACCGACAAGATCTTTAGGCTCAGCGAAGACGGCTCTCGGGAAAGAAAGCGCTAGGATGCTCAACGAGGCAAAAAAGAAGGCAACAATCTTCTTTTCGCAAAATGGCGTCAAGAATACAACTCTCTGGGACGGCGAACTAAGCCAAGTAAGCTAAAGCTGCTTCGTGAAGGATTTATTAAATCGCCCTTTTGTTGTGCAAGCCAACATAGAGAAGGTGACACGGTTCACGTTTTAATCAGGGTGGCTACACGTCCAGATGTACCTTACATGCGACTAACGGTTAAGCAAAAAATTGACTTTGACGCGGTAAAAAAAGACATTAAAGGTCCGAACTCAATGAGAGCCCGCCCACGTGAGTACCCAATTTTTCGACTCGCTTCGCCATTGGTTTCCTCTGCGAGAAACGCACCGGTGGGTATTGGGTGCGGTCATGTGCACAGAAGGACCGGTATACAGAAAAACCGGTGCATTGATGCTACTAAGTGACGCCGGACATCAATTCGGGATTCTCAGTGGCGGCTGCTTAGAGTCTGATTTACAGCTGCAAGCATGCAAGGCTTTGGCGTTTAACCAAAAACGCTGTGTCATCTATGACGCAAAAGACGAAGACGGCCTGACGTGGAAATTGGGCATTGGTTGCGGCGGCAGCGCCGAAATACTGCTCAGCCCCTGCGATGCTAACAATGATTTTCTGCAACTAGCGCATATGCTCGAGTATTTGGCCTTGGGTAAAGCCTGTAATTATTGGCTCCCGATTGAGCATGGAGAAGCTCGCATTGATATCAGAGAACGCGATTTATTGCATCGTGTTCCAGGACGAACTCAGACACTCGACAACACTCAGTGGCTTTGTACCCTCGTAAACCCACCTCCCCACCTGCTGATTGTTGGCTCGGGCGCAGATATGCACCCCGTCGCAACGATAGCACATACAATGGGTTGGAAGGTTTCAGTACTCGATCATCGCCCAGCAAACAAACAGCCTTTTGTGCAAGCCGTTAGTAGCGCTGAGTTTATCGACGCGAAATTAGACGCGCTCGATGCATCGCTGCTCGCCAGTATCGATGCGGCAATTGTTGCGAGTCACAACGTGGAGATCGATGCTCAGGCACTGCGCGCTTTATCCGGCGCAACATCACTTAAATATTTGGGACTGCTCGGCCCACCACCCCGCCGGAAGGAGGTGCTGACCTTGGCAGGAATCGATGAGACGTCGCTCCCCTCACCCATCAGCGGCCCAATGGGTTTAGCCCTGGGTGGCGATATTCCCGAAAGCATCGCTTTGTCAGTGCTCGCCGAATGCCATGCGGTTGTTTATGGCGCTTCCGCGAAACCTCTAAGCCCGGCCTATTTTTAATGCGTACGCCAATTGACTTAGTCGTGCTTGCCGCTGGTAATTCACGCCGTTTTGGCTCATGCAAAATGCTGGCGCCGTTTGAAAATAAACGTGTTATTGACCGCATTTTACACGCGGGGTTTTCATTGCCTATCGCAAGCATCAATGT
Source organism: Cellvibrionaceae bacterium (assembly GCA_028281575.1). Lineage (GTDB taxonomy): Bacteria > Pseudomonadota > Gammaproteobacteria > Pseudomonadales > Cellvibrionaceae > Agaribacterium. The sequence goes on along the minus strand of JANQJP010000013.1, from coordinate 189,671 downwards.
GGTTATTGGCGCTTATGCTGGGGAAATGCGTACTTACCTCGAGCAACACTACGCAAACAAACTGCAGCTTATTTTTAATCAGGATTGGAAACGTGGCATGGGTGCGTCTATCGCCTGCGCGAGTAAAGCATTAAATCGCAATAATGCACTACTAATTGCGCTTGGTGATCAAGCGTTTATTAAACAAGAAGACCTGATTAAATTAATAAATACCTGGCGCAAAAAGCCTGCCGCTATTTGCTGCGCGCATTATAAAAGCCAGTTGGGCGTGCCCGCAATTTTCCCCGCCAGCTACCGCGAGCAACTTATCGCGCTAACAGGTGGCTTTGGCGCAAAACACATAATCGCAAATGCCACAGCAAACAGGCAAAGCGTTACAATGGAAAACGCTGGCTCAGATATAGACTCTCCTAAAGACCTCCCTAATTAACCTTTTTCACAAGAGGTGTGCGATGGTATCAATAACAATTAATGGTGAAACAACCGAGATAAATGCAGATCCTGTAACACCACTGCTGTGGGTGATCCGCGACGAATTAAAATTTACCGGAACGAAATTCGGCTGTGGCAAAGGCTTGTGTGGCGCCTGTACGGTGCATTTAAACGGTCAGGCCATTCGTTCATGTTCCGTCCCCGTTGCCGCAGCGACAAATCAAGAAATTACGACCATCGAAGGTCTGGCCGCGGGTAAATCAAAAAACCCGTACATCGGCCAAGCGGTACGAGATGCCTGGGCGGAATTCAATGTGCCTCAATGCGGTTATTGTCAGCCGGGACAAATTATGTCGGCGACAGCCTTGCTGACCAACAATAGCACACCGAGTGACGCCGATATCGATAATGCAATGTCCGGTAATATTTGTCGTTGCGGCACCTACCCACGTATTCGCAGTGCGATTAAAAAGGCGGCGGAGGTGCAATCGTGAGCGAATCAACGCGTTTAGACGCCTTTCCGTTATTCGTTCGCAAGCAAACACAGAAAATACCCGCAAAAATAACTGCGCTCTCTGTCGATCGCCGACAATTTTTAAAAATAAGCGGCGTTAGCGTCGGTAGCGGTTTTATATTGGCCGCATGCAGTGAGCAAACTGCTGAAATGCAATCAGCCCCTGTGAGCTGCGCAAGCCAGCATGATTTAAATGTTTTTATTAGCATTGACTGCGACGACACTGTAACACTTACCTTGCACCGCTCGGAAATGGGCCAGGGTATTCGTACTGGATTGGCACAAGTACTCGCCGACGAGTTAGATGCAGAGTGGAGCAAGCTTAAATTTGAGCAGGCACTCGGCGATGAAAAATACGGCAGCCAAAATACCGATGGCTCACGCAGTATTCGCCATGACTATGCGCGTTTGCGCAAACTCGCAGCAACCGCGAGAACGATGCTCGAGCACGCGGCCGCGCAAGTTTGGGAAACAGATCTCAGCAACGTAGAAGCAAAGGCACACGCGGTGCACCATAAGCTCAACAACCGCCGCTTGAGCTATGGTGCACTTGCCGAACTTGCCGCAGGCCAATCGATACCTGATGACAGCGCGATTAAATTAAAAGCACATACGGATTTCAACTATATCGGCAAAGCCATCGACCTAATAGATATTGACGCGCTCACCAGTGGCAGCGCGGTTTTTGGTTATGATGTGCAAGTACCGGATATGCTTTACGCTTCAATTGAGCGTTGCCCGGTATTGGGCGGCAAATTAAAACGTTGTCATGAAGACGAAGCACGCAAAGTGCCGGGTGTCGTCGATATTATTACCCTGCCCCAAAATACCGTTCCCGTGCTTTTCCAGGCCTGGCACGGGGTTGTTGTTATTGCGACAAATACCTGGGCGGCAACGCAAGGTCGGGAAAAACTCACTTGCGATTGGGATCTCGGCAAAAATGCTGAGCACAATAGCCAGGCGTATTTCGAGATGCTTAAATCACGCGTTAATGAAGATTGCGAACCGACAAATAGTCTCGGTGACGTCGAAGCCGCATTTGACAATGCAGCGAGCACACACGAGGCGGTTTATCAGGTGCCCTATCAACCGCATGCACCAATGGAAGTACCCGCTGCTGTTGCCGATGTAAGCGACTCCGGCTGTGAAATCTGGTCCTGTACTCAGGCTCCGCAAGGTGCACGCGATCACGTTGCACAAGCATTGGGTATGGCCAAAGAAAATATCAAAGTTAATGTGACATTTTTAGGCGGCGCTTTTGGTAGAAAAAGCAAACACGATTTTTGTGTTGAAGCAGCATTAATTTCAAAAGCTGTCGGCAAACCGGTAAAAGTCTGCTGGACGCGTGAAGACGATATTCGCTTTGACTACTACCACGCGATGAGCGCGCAGTATTTTAAGGCATCGTTTGATAAAGATGCGCAAGTCACAGGCTGGCTGCAACGCACCGCTTTTCCAAGCATCGTTTCAATTTTTGCGCCTGAATACGGCAACACTAACCCTGAATGGGAATTGGATTTAGGTTTTGATGAGTTACCCGTTGCGGTAAAAAATATTCGCCACGAAAAAGGCAAATCTGAAGCGCACGTACGCATAGGCTGGTTGCGCTCGGTTGCTAATATTCATCACGCTTTTGCGCGTTCGAGTTTTATTGACGAGCTGGCGCACAAAGCCAGGCAACACCCATTGAGTTTCTTTGAACAGATTATGGGGCCGGACCGCATCTTTGAACCCAAGAATGAAAATTGGAATTACTCCAACTACGGCGAAACAACCGAATCAAATCCTATCTCCACGGCACGTTTAAAAGCTGTTGCGCGCACGGTCGTCGAAAAATCCGACTTTACGCAAAATGCAGCGGAAAATTCTGGTTGGGGTTTGGCAGCGAGCCGGAGCTTTTTGGCTTATGTGGCTATTGCGTCCAAGGTCAGCGTTGTCGATGAGCATTTGACTATCGAGGAGGTTCATTGTGCAATTGATTGTGGCCTAGCGGTTAACCCCGACCGCGTGCGATCACAGATGGAAGGCGCCGTTATTTTTGGTATGAGCATCGCATTGATGGGTGAAATATCCGTGCGGGATGGCCAGGTTGAGCAAAGTAATTTTGATGACTTTCTATTGGCACGTATGCGTCAGAGTCCGAAAAAAATCGTGGTGCATATTATCGATAGTAAGGAGGTACCCGCGGGTGTTGGTGAACCGGGCCTTCCGCCAGTGGCCCCGAGTATCGCTAATGCGATTTTTGCTGCGACGGGAAATCGCATTCGCGAGCTTCCGATTAATAAAGTGTATTCCGTTTAGGTATTGGGGCCTACTTTCTTTTTCTGGGACCCGAGCGTGACGCGCGTAATTTCTTTATATGCCTTTCGCGTTGCGCTTCCAGTTTTTGTTTAAATCGGCGTTTTTTGGGTGCAGGCATACCCGCCGTTTCGCACAAATCGGCGAGTTCTTTATCGTTTAATTCAAGCCACTGGCCTGTGCGCACATGCGATGGTATAAAAATATTCCCGTAGCGCACGCGCTTTAATCGCGTTACCTGTACACCTTGCGATTCCCAAAGTCGACGTACTTCGCGATTGCGGCCTTCCATCAGCACGCAGTAAAACCATAAGTGGTGATTACCCTCTTCGTTGTGAGGGCTCTCGGCAATATCGGAAAATTTCGCCGGGCCGTCTTCCAGCTCAACGCCGTTTTTTAAGTTGTTCAGGATATCTTCACTCACCTGACCACGCACACGCACGAGGTATTCGCGATCAATATTCGACGACGGGTGCATTAATTTATTGGCAAGATCCCCATTATTGGTAAACAGCAATGCACCGGAAGTATTGATATCCAAGCGACCAATTTGTATCCAGCGGCCATGCTTTAGGCGCGGTAATTTTGTGAAAACTGTCGGCCGTCCTTCGGGGTCATTGCGCGTGCAAATTTCACCTTCAGGTTTGTTGTATAAAAGCACGCGCAATTCGTCATCTTCTGGTCCACCCTGGCGCAGGCGCTTGCCGGCGATTTCGATAATATCTGAGGCAGACACGCGATCGCCAAGCTTAGCTAGCGCGCCATTGACCTTTACACGCCCTGCTGCAATTTCTTTTTCAAGTTCGCGACGCGAACCGTAACCTGCACGCGCGAGTACTTTTTGTAATTTTTCGGTCGGAGGGCCCGATGTTGAATGATCGGGAGACGGAGAATCAGGGTTCATCACTTAGATCACTTTCTTGATCACTCTCATCCGCTTTTTCAGCGACGTCGAGCAAACTGCTGCCTGTATTTTCTGATGATAAACCATCAGCGTCGTTTGCGTGTTCGCCCGAAGCCACCTCCTGTTCCTCAGAAAGGGTTTCTGCATCCGGCGTTTCTGATGCGGGTGGATCGATAAGTTCCAGCGGTGCATTTAAGCTATCAATATCTTTTAGCTCACCCAACGTTGGCAGTTCATCAAGGCTTTTCAAACTGAAATAATCAAGAAATTGCCGCGTCGTGGCGTACAGTGCTGGCCGCCCTGGCACATCGCGGTGACCAACAACTTTTACCCATTCGCGTTCAGCAAGGGTTTTAATGATATGGGAGCTCACTGCAACACCGCGCACTTCTTCAATATCCCCGCGAGTAAGCGGCTGTCGATAGGCGATCAATGCAAGTGTTTCCAGAAGCGCTCGCGAGTATTTTTGCGGCTTTTCTTCCCAAAGGCGATTGACCCAACTGGCGTAACCCTCCTTTACTTGAAAACGCCAACCACTGGCAACTTCAACCAATTCAAAGCCCCGGTCAACATGGTCAGCTTGCAAAACCCGCAGCGTCTCTACAAGTAAACCTTTGGATGGCATATCGTGCTCATCGAAGAGCGACTGCAGCCTGGTGAGCTTTAGCGCTTCACCCGCTGCGAGCAAGGCTCCCTCAATAATCGGCTTTAGTTGCGCGATGCGCGCCTGAGTCTCCGCTTCGCTTAGCTCGTTTTCCGTTTCTTCCGCGTCCTCAATATCTTCAAGTTCTTCTTGATTTTCCAAGTCGAGCTCAGCAGTGTCTTCTTCGTTAATTTCTTCAGACATAGTAATTTGGCTAATGTTTATTCTGTTTTCGCCTTGACGTGAATAGGCCCAAACGCTTCCGACTGGACGATTTCCACAAGTTTTTCTTTAATCAATTCCATAATGGCCAGGAAAGTGACAACAACGCCAAGCCTGCCTTCTTCCGCAGTAAACAAGCTAACGAAGGGCACAAAGTGCTTGCCGCGCAGACTATCGAGTACCTTGGTCATCCGCTCGCGCGTGGATAATTTTTCTTTTTGAATTTGATGGCTTTCATACAAGTCTGCGCGTCTGAGCACCTCGGACAACGCAAGCAGCAGTTCACGCATATCGACATCGGGATCCGGGCGGGTCAAATTGCGATCGGGGCCCTGCGCCTTTGCGACATGTAAATCGCGATCCATTCGCGGCATTTCATCGATATCTTCCGCAGCGCGTTTAAAGCGCTCGTATTCTTGCAAGCGTCTAATCAACATTGCGCGCGGATCATCTTCGTCCTCATCATCCGCCTCATCGGAGCGCGGTAAGAGCATGCGCGACTTTATTTCCGCGAGCATCGCGGCCATGACAAGGTAGTCGGCCGCGAGTTCAAACTGCATTGCCTGCATCATTTCAACATAGGAGACGTATTGACGCGTAATCTCCGAAACATCGACTTCAAGGATATCGAGATTTTGTTTGCGAATCAGGTAGAGCAATAAGTCCAGCGGACCTTCAAATGCCTCGAGAAAGACTTCTAACGCGTCGGGAGGAATATATAGATCTTTGGGGAGCTCAGTGACGGCTTTACCTTGTACAACAGCAAAAGGCATTTCTGACTGGGCAGGAGACCTTGTATCTGCAGAGGCTTGAGCTGACGCAGGCTCATCGAGCGTCGTTTCTGTCTGGGCCAATACCCGCTCCCCTAAGCACGTTTTCGGAAAACCGCGCATTATAGAGCAGGCGCCCGTCATTGGCATAGCCAAAATGCTTACTTTGACATCTTGTCCACAAACTCTTTGGGCACTACGTTAAGTCTTCGAACTCCGTGTAATCCCCACAGCCCCGCCGGACAAGCACCGGCTGGTCGCCGGTAAGATCGACAACCGTGGTGGGCTCCATGCCGCAATAACCACCGTCGACGATCAACTCCAGGTGGTGTTCCAGGGTTTCACGTATGTCGTAGGGGTCCGTGAGTGGCATCTCATCCCCGGGCAAAATGAGCGAGCTGGTCATCAATGGCTCGCCCAGGGTTTCCAGCAGGGCAAGCGCGATGTTGTTATCTGGAACCCGCATACCCAGGGTCTTGCGCTTCGGATGTTGCAGTCGCCGGGGAACCTCCGATGTCGCGTTTAAAATAAAGGTGTAGGCGCCGGGTGTCTTGCTTTTAATCAAGCGAAAATCCGTATTGTCGACGCGAGCATAGTTGGCCAATTCTGAAAGGTCACGACACATCAGCGTAAAGTTATGGTGTTTATCCAGCTGGCGAATTGCACGTATCCGATCCAGTGCAAGCTTGTCGCCAATATGACAACCCAAGGCATAGGCAGAGTCCGTTGGATAGGCTATTAACCCTCCCCCGCGCAAGACTTCCACCGCTTGATCGATCAAGCGTTGTTGCGGATTGTCAGGATGAATTGTCAAAAATTGAGCCAACTTGCGTCTCCTGTTGTCTAAGACTTATTAATACTAGGACCTGCCTGTTGCGCCTATTCCCAGGCGGTCCACACCGGTTGCACAGATTCAGGCAACGACGAAAACTTACCGAGTTCGCCCCAGTGCATGGATGGCGCATGAAAATCACTGCCACAAGACGCCAGCAACGCAAACGTATTTGCTATCTTAGCGAGATCCCGCGTATCTTCGGGTCGCTGCTCACCGCTGACAACTTCAAGCGCCCCGCCGCCGTAATCGACAAAATCTTCAAGTAATTTACACAGTTTCGTGCGAGTAAGTTTGTATTTTAGCGGATGTGCGAGCACGGCAATGCCTGAAGCTTCAGAAATCGCTGGCAAAACATCACCAAATTCCGGCCATATTTGCTTGATATCACCCGCTTTTCCAGTACCCAAATAGCGTTTAAAAGCCTGCTCTACGGAAGAGCAAAAGCCCGCTTTTACCATGGCCTGGGCAAAATGAGGTCTACCGATTGCCGGGCCATCAGCCTCTGCACAAGCGCGATCCAGAGCATCGTTAAACCCCGCTTTTTCCATTTTCTCAGCAATTAGGACTGTACGCCTTTCCCTCAGCGAGGTTTGCTCACGAATGATCTTTTGGATGCCGTCGTGCTTTTCATCGAAGGCGAGCGCGACGACATGGACTCCCCGGCCTGCCCACATGCACGAGAACTCAATGCCATTTACGAGTTCTATACCTTCTAGTTCGGCCTGACGTCTGGCCCTGGGCAGACCGCTGATTGTATCATGGTCGGTTAGTGCTAATGTGGTAACACCACGCAACTTTGCTCTCGACACGAGCGCCTCAGGGCTTAAAATACCGTCCGACTGATTGCTATGACAATGCAGATCGTAAACACGCGTTGGCTTAGACATGAATTCGGTTACTACTTTACTTGATACCCAAAAATCGATGACAGATCAAAAAACAGAAAAGAAAGAAAATTTTCTACTGAATTTAGTACTCAACATCATTGTACCTACGATTATCCTGACACGCTTTAGCGGCGAAGAACATTTCGGCCCCAAACTGGGCATTGTCGTAGCCCTATCGTTCCCCATTATTTATGGTTTGTACGACTTCATTCAACAGAAGAAAGTTAATTTTTTCTCGGCGCTGGGGGTAGTCAGCATTTTACTCACCGGCGGCATTAGCTTGCTCGAACTCGACCCCAAATACATCGCGATAAAAGAGGCTGCAATACCAGCGCTGCTCGGCGTGGCCATACTTATATCCGTGAAAACCCCCTACCCTTTGGTAAAAGTTTTTTTGTACAACGATAAAGTACTACACACGCAAAAAATATCCGACCAGTTGGAACAGCGGGGCAATACTACTGCGTTTGAAAACACTCTGATCAATGCCTCTTACATCGTAGCTGCATCTTTTTTTCTGTCGGCAGTACTTAACTATGTACTCGCAAAGCTCATCGTCGTAAGTACTCCTGGCACTGAAGCGTTCGCCAATGAATTGGGTAAGATGACAGCCTACAGCTATGTGGTTATTCTAGTACCTTCTATCGCCGTTATGTTTGCCGCGCTTTTCTATTTATTTAGGCAAATCCGTCAATTGACTGGATTAAATTTAGAAGAAATATTAAACGACCCTAACAATGCATAACGGGGTATGCCATGTTATATGCCATCATTAGCCAAGACGTTCCCAACAGTCTCTCATTGCGAAAACCGGCACGCACCGCTCACATTGAACGGCTAAATATACTTCGCGATGCTGGTCGCCTCGTTCTCGCCGGTCCTCACCCTGCAATAGATTCAGACGACCCCAGCAGTGCTGGATTTTCCGGAAGCTTAGTGGTTGCTGAATTCGATTCACTTGCCGCAGCGCAGACCTGGGCCAACAGTGACCCCTATGTTGACGCAGGCGTGTATCAAAGCGTCACTGTTAAACCCTTTAAAAAGGTATTGCCGTAACATGCGACAGCGTTTCATATTTTTGCGTATAGCAATTTTTTCTCTCGCGGCAGTAAGTCTGGCGAGCCAGGCTCAAACGTATTACATAAACGATGTGTTGTTCGTCCCTCTAAGAAGCGGCCCTTCCTCCGAACACAGAATCCTGCATAAAGGCTTGAAAAGCGGCACACCGGTGGAATTGGTTTCCCCAGATGAAGTTGACGGTTGGTTAAACGTTGTTACCGAAGGTGGCTTAATTGGCTGGATGCCCCGCCGCTATCTATTGGACTCTCCCACTTCGGCATTGCGCTTAGCCAGCAATATCGAAAAACTCAAAAATTTAGAGGTCGAGAATCAAAAACTTAAAAGTCAGGCGCAAAAGCAAACAACCAAAATTAAAAAGTTGGAAAAGAGCCTGCTGCGAACGGAGACCGAAGGACAACGTCTAACACTGGAATTACACCGTATTAAGAGTATTTCGTCGGGTGCGATTGAACTTGATGCGAATTATCAAAAGCTTCTTGAAGACCACGAGTTACTGCAAACCGCAAACGATGCACTCCATGCAGAAAATACGAGCTTAAAATCTGACCGCCGCTTTAGTTATATGTTTTACGGCGCAATGCTGGTAGTGCTCGGCATGCTCATGGCGGTCATTCTCCCGCGCTTGAAAATGAAAAAACGTCACTCTGAATGGGTTAATTGATGTGAAAAAACGAAACTTTTCCAAACTGCTTGTACTGTGTTTTTGTGTGACGCTGATGAGCGTATCTGGTATTCCAATACATGCCAAAGATAAGAAAAAAGAACAAGTACTGCCCAAAGTAAAATTCGAAACCTCGCTTGGAAGCATTGTGATTGAACTCTACCCCAAGGAGGCCCCTGTTACCGTCGAAAATTTTCTAAGGTACGTGGATGAAGGTTTCTATGTCGGCACCATTTTCCATCGAGTCGTACCGAACTTCATGGTACAGGGTGGCGGCTTAACCTTCGACTTTCAGCGCAAAGGCACCCATGAACCCATTGTCAACGAAGCGAAGAAAGATATAAAAAATGAGCTCGCTACAATTGCTATGGCGCGCACAGACGAAATCGACAGCGCAACGTCGCAGTTTTTTATTAACTTAAAAGACAATAACAAACTGGATTATCGAAAGAAGGATGACCCAGGCTATGCTGTGTTTGGCAAAGTGATCGAGGGCTTTGACACTGTCAAAAAGATTGAACGCGAACCCAGAGGGCTCTATCGCGCGCAGCCTGACGCACCAAATTACCCCGTTATCATAGAAAAAGCTTACCGTTTGCCTTAGGGCTAATGCCTATTTAGTGGAGTTTCGTTTTTGTGGCTATTGCGCTAAGTGTAAACCTCAACAAAGTTGCCCTCGTGAGAAACTCTCGCGAGGACAATAATCCGGACATTACGCACTTTGCGAAACTGGCAATAGGCGCCGGCGCCAAAGGCCTGACGGCTCACCCACGCCCAGACCAGCGCCATATTCGCCCAGATGATATTCCTGCTCTCGCGCGTGTGGCCAAATACAGTGGCGTCGAGTTTAATGTTGAGGGCAATCCATTTGCCGCAGCGCGCGGGAGCTACCCCGGTTTGTTGGAACTCGTTGAAAATGCTGTTCCAAATCAATGTACCCTCGTTCCCGACAGCGACAAACAACTTACCTCAGATCATGGGTTTCATCTTGACAAAGACTTTGAGCGCCTCGGCCCCATTGTCGAACGCTTAAAAAGCCAAGGCGTTCGCGTGAGCCTGTTCATGGACCCTGATCTCGATCAAATAAGTAAGGTAAAGACTATCGGTGCAGATAGGATAGAACTCTATACCGGCCCTTTTGCCATGGCTTTTCATCGTTCTCGACACGCGGCTGATGCAGTTTTCGAAACGCACGCACAGGCTGCCCGGCACGCCCAGTCTCTCGGCTTAGGGGTAAACGCTGGCCATGACTTAAACTTGAAAAATCTCACCGTGTATCGGCATCTTCCCGCATTACAGGAAGTATCGATAGGCCATGCGTTGACCGCCGATGCACTTGAAATGGGTTTTTCCCCTGCGGTGAGCGCCTACGCCAAACTTTGTGAGTAACGTAGTCATCAGGTTTAAGGCATACTCACCAATAAACAACACCGATAAGCTCATTAACTACTTGTCCCCAATGCGCCGGAAGCTATACTAAAGCGGCTGCAAGGCAATAAACCACGCGATTTAAAATCACGTAAATGCGGAAACTAAAATAAATTAATATTGGTCGGGGGTAGACCATGCATTCTATTCTAGTCAAAGACTATATGGACAATAATCCTCATGCCATAAAAGACAGCGCCACCGTGCGCGAGGTAGTTCAGTTCCTGCTAAAAGAAAATCTCAGCGGTGCTCCTGTAATCGACAAAAGCAAGTGCCTGGTTGGCTTCGTCTCAGAACAGGATTGCATGAAAGAGGTATTAAACGACGCTTTCTATTGCGACGAATCACCGAGTGTGGCAACGGTTATGACGAAATCCGTCATCACAACTACGCCGGAGGCTTCCATTGTCGAACTGGCTGAAAAGATGGCCAGCACAGCGTCACGAAACTACCCCGTAGTTAAAGACGGACTTTTAGTCGGGCTCATATCGCGCAATCGTATCCTTCACGCGATTATCGAGTACAACGAGGACTGTTATTTCCATCACTAGCCCTCCGGTCAATGGATGAGCTTTATGGTCAGGCGCGACAGGTCATCCAGTACCTGCTCCGCACGCTTTCGTATATCTGAGCTTGATTCTGAGTAACAATACAGGCGCAAGCGATAAACAAATTTGTTTATATGGAAGATAATCTCTCTGAGAGAGAAAAAACCGTCTTCCAGTGCCTTACTCAGCTTTTTATATTCTCCGTCTTCTGCAATCGCATCCGCCAATGCAACCTGCTCGTGCAAAATTCTCGACTTGTAGTAGGAAAGAGATATGTGAATAAAGCTGTTTTGCAAAGCAAAAAGCGTTTTATCCTCGTGACGAAACCCTACCTCTGCAGTGAAATTTTGGATAACTTCCAAGCACTGTTCAATATATTTCGCCATCCATAGAACTTTGGTACGAATTTCAACAAACTCATCGTGATGGAAAAATACTGCCTCTGTACGCGAGCCGCGTTCAAGTATTTCTAACAAGCGGTGAGCTGCTTGGCCAAAATGGGTCACCGCATTTATTTCTATGACAGGCTTCATATCCGCCAAGGTCTTGCCCAGCAGCTTGTAGCTCTTCGAATAGATTGAGTAAAGGGAGTCGTAGAGGTGAACATGTTGCCCATATTCATGCAGCTGATTGCCGCTTTTTCCCGACGGATAACCCGTACCGTCGATCACCTCATGGTGTTGCTCAATACTTTTAATAACTCGATCCGGCACGCTCAACCACTTTTCAGCAAAGCGAGCGCTATAAAATGTATGCCGGTAGTAACCGTCGACATCGTTTTTTGAAGAACGCGGATCATGATCGTAGCGCGTGATTTTCGGATCCACATCGAGTAAACCCAAATCGTGAGTAAGCGCCGTGAGAAAAAGAAATCGAAAATCTTCATCTGTACGCCGATGTTCTTCCGATTCGAAAATAACTAACCACAAACAAAAAAGCGTGCGTTCAAACTCATAAGGCAGGCAACGTTTAAATAAGGTCAACCTGAAATCCAATGCTGCGGAGCTACCAATGCATGCACAACCGAGATTTAAATAGTGATTGTGAGACGACGCGGAATACAGCTCCGAAAAAGTCCGATGCGACGCGCGCGAATCATCCAAAAGTGCCCGCAGTCGCTGCTCATCGATAGCATTTTTGATCTCAAAGTATTGATCGATCTGCTCAGGTATGTAATGTTCGGCAAGCTGCTTTAAAGTCTTAACATTCAAAACTTCTCCACAGTGAATGGTCCCATGCGCATCTAATTGCAAATCAGTGGTTGGGCAAATTTGCTCGTAAGGAGCAGCCTGAATTAAGTATTGCCACAATGCACTCAAAAGATCTACCTAACGATTGGTTCAAATTGATACGCAATTTTTCATACTCATTGAATCGTAGCAGGTTTTTACAAAAACGAGTGAAATCTAAAAGCTTGAAAGATAAAAAAGAAAATGAAACCGGTTAAGTCTTAAATAGACGCGCTTGATGGCGATAAAACAACTTTATCCAGAAAGGCGTTAGCAACGTTGTATAAGCAATGACAACAATAAGCGCGGCATAAATTTCACCTGAATAAACACCCGCCGCACTGCCCAGACCTGCAAATATCAACCCGACTTCACCGCGAGGAACCATGGCCATGCCAACCGATACGCGGCGATGCATTGGCTCATCAATAAACAGCGCTCCAGAGAATTTACTCACAATGGATACAATAAGCATTAATAATGTAAACTGCCAAAAGAACGCGGAAGACCAATCAACGTTTCTTAAATCCAAAGATAAACCCACAACCACAAAAAAAATCGGAGCAAAAAGTTGAACTATTGGCTTCATTTGCACACGCACTTTTTCTGAAAATTCAGGATTACTTCTCGCCGCCATTCCAAAAGGTAAATAGAAGCGTCGCGACAACGCCAGACCAGCTGCGAACCCGCCCAGCAATTCAGGAGCACCTACGCTGTGAGCAACCCATGCGAAGAAAAGTACGAGTGAAACAATGGTTGTTGGAATAAGTCCGTCCGACGCATGCTTTCTGTCAAAAAATTGGATGAACTTGGAAAGATATATAGCCAGAACTGGCGCGACCAAAAAGAAGCCGCCGATAAAGGCCACTGTGCGAAGAACATTTTGCCAGCTGATATCCCCATGAACGGAAAAATCGTAAAGTACAGCTAAAAGAAGAACACCGAATAAGTCATCCAGCACCGCCGCACCCAGGGTTATCTGACCTTCCAAACTATTTTGCTTACCTAAGTCTGTAAGTGTCCGCACCGTGATGCCAATGCTTGTGGCAGTCAAAGCGCCGCCAATAAATAGGCATACGAGCACAGGTAAATTAAACACCCAATAACAAATCGCGTAGCCCATCAAAAAGGGCACGATAAAACCACCAACAGCTACGATCGTAGATTTGCCACCAGAACGAATGAGCTTGTCGATATCCGTCTCCAAGCCAACCTGGAACAGGAGTAAAATTACGCCAAACTCAGCCAATATAATGATCAGCTCATTGGTCTCAACCCAACCCAAAAGGCTAGGACCGATTAGTATTCCGGCCAGCAGTTCACCGATAATTGGCGGAGCACCGAGGGTACGCGCCAACTCTCCCATAAACCGCGCGCAGACCAAAATAGTCAATAAAGTAAGCAGAAAAGCAGATGCATCCATAACTTTACAGTAAACTAAGCCAAGCAAATAAGCCCGAACCGGCGCTGGTTACGATAGCTATTTAGAGAAACGCGACAAAAATTTGTTAATTATAAAGATTACGTCGTTAAGGCGCACAACTCAACTTCTATCGATCTGAGTGCATTGAAACACGAAAACAAAAAGATATATGAGAAGTTTTTATTAAAGACATTGCTGGGACGGTGCCCAGCAACAGGGAATCGAGAATTCAGTCAACAAATGGAACCAATGAAACGTTAAAAATCTTCGCCTCACGGGACGCATCAGCAATCTCCACATAGGTATTCGCCGTAGACTGTTCGTGCATACGCACAATAACAGAAGCCTTGGGGTTTTCTGCCTTCTTCTGCGCAATCAATGAGCGAACTGAACGAATATCTACCCGTCGCTGATCAAAGAAGATCTCGTCGTTGCTGTTTACCTGAATCAAAATATTTTTAGCTTCAGTCTCTGGTGGAGGCTGATTCTCCTGATTTTCGGGAACATTGACTCCCAGGGAGCTTTCTCGCACGAAGGACGCTGTGACGATGAAAAAAATCAGCATGATAAATACAACGTCAAGCATAGGGGTTAAATCAATCTCACCCTTATCATCGGACTCAATCTTAAGGCGTTTTCTGCGGCTCACGTTTAACTCTCCAATTATCTTTTTATCAGGTCAAACAACAATTCGGGGCACTATGCAACTACCCACCGGTCTCAAGTATAGAAGACGGTCCAGAATTAGCATATTTGCCCCAAACTAGATTTGATTTGGCGCTTTGTCTATCGCTATGATTACGACGAAGCTGCACAGATCCAAACCAAGGCTCGTTCGCGCATTCTACACCAAATTTATCCTGCAAGCTCCACTAAATTCCCGCGCAGACTGCTCACTTTTCAATCAACCAAAGGCAAATTCAAGCTGTCGAATATCCACACTCGGATTGATCTTAAGACCTATGCCCATAAGGCGCACAGGCAAGCTATTTCTGGACCGCGCTATGTAGCACATCCGCTCAAAATCAATTAACGTCAACGCGCTACCATGTTTAAGGATACGAGCTTCAATGGAGGTATGAGTAAAATCGGAGAATTTGAGCTTGAGCATCCTTTTATGAAAGACGTGATTTGTCACGGAAGCACGCATTCGATAATCTAACTCCATTAATAAACCCGGTAGCTTGGATATCAGGGATGCTGCGTCCTGATAATCCGCACCAAAGGTGTGTTCGACGCTTATCGATTTTCGAGTACGGTTTTGTGCAATTTCATGGTGATCCTGCCCCTGTGACATCTCAATTAAGCGATGTGCATATGATCCAAAATGTTCATACAACTGGGAAGGGTTGGCGATGAGGATATCAGCGCAGGTCTGCAAACCTAAATACGAGAGCTTTTGCCATGTTTTAGGTCCCACCCCTGGTAAACGTCTCAAGTCCAAACACGCCACAAAGCGTGAAAGCGCTTCGGGGGTCACAGTAAATATTCCCGCTGGCTTACGCCAATCACTTGCGACCTTAGCGACAAATTTAATTGGCGCTACTCCAGCGGAGACCGTCAAACCCAGCTCTCTTTTGACTCTATGCTGAATTTCCCTCGCAATAAGGGTCGCGCTTCCGCCGCAAAATGCAGAATCTGTCACATCCAAATAAGCTTCGTCTAGGGAAACGGATTCCAAACAATCAGTGTAATCAGAAAAAATCTCATGCATTTGTTTTGAAACAAATCGATACATCGGGATATCAGGTGAGAGAAAAACCAAATCAGGACACAAGCGACGAGCATGAGATGAAGGCATTGCCGACTTCACACCATAAGCACGTGCGATATAGTTGCACGTCGAAATGACGCCACGGCCGGATGGATCTCCACCAACAGCAACAGGAAGCCCAACTAAATGCGGTTTTCGAAGTAGCTCGACAGCAGCAAAAAAGCAGTCGGCATCGATGTGAATGATTTTTTTCATCGAAATACTGTATTAATATACAGAAAAATTATATATTTTTTTGTCGAACTCGCAAAATATTTATTTCAGCTCGCGAATTAACAGCGCTAACATCGAATTTTTGATTAATGTGTGGAAGCGCCTATGAACATACGCAGCTTCTTCAGCTGACCGCTGAAAATGAACAGATTTTTAAACATTTACTCCTACTTTTACGTCCATCACCAAAAAAACAGAACTTGCATCCAGCTTTTTGTAAACGAATAGAAGGCGCCTGATATCAGCGATTCTCAAAACTTTCTCATGTGCATCATTATAAATGATCAGTTATATGGGTGTGTCTTTACCAAAACTGGCGATAATTGGCGCCACCAATGTATAGATAAATCCGGTGCGATCAGATTTCTTTGGTCTCCGTTCAAGTTCAGCATAAGTTTTCTAAATCATTTTAATTAGGAATCTTGGGCAAACCAAATTGCAATTTATCATTAGCATTAATCGCCCATTATTTAGTGAGAAGCTCAGAAACATTCTTTTTGAGCAAAAATATGTGCTTAACCTTCATCGATTCAATGTTATTCACATTAAAAAATATCGTTTTTAACTGAGAAATTTTGGTTTTCCAAGTTTAAAAACTGTAGATTTTTTAAGAAAAAAAACTGTTTTTAACTCTTTTTTTAAAAAAAAACTCTATTGCACCCAAATTTAACGTCAAAATAACAAAAAAAACTTGAATTTTTCTTGTTATTTCGTAATGTAGTGCTACAACTTCCATGAGTGTATATAAAAAAGGGTAACTCAAATGGCTGGTCGTAAACCTACTAATCCTGTAGCAGCTCTTGAAAAAGAACTGGCTCAGTTAAAAGCTAAACTAGAAAAAGCTCGCGATGCGAAGGTCAAAGCTGCCCAAAAAGCAGTTTCCTCAGCAACAAGTGCATCTGGTAAAGCTGCTAAACAAGCGAAGTCAGCGGCAGCGAAAGTTGCTTCTATTCGTTCTAAAAAGAAAACTGCAGCGCAAGCTAAGCAATTAGCAGCTGCCCAAAAAACTGCACAAGCTGCAAGAGCTGCGTCGGCGAGCGCTAGATCCGTGCTTGCAAGTGCTAAATCTGAATTAGCTACCGCTACTTCAGAAGCAAAAGCTGCTGCAACGCTGGCTAAAGCTGTAGCTAAAGAAGAAGCTGCATATGCGAAGAAAGCACTTGCTGCGGAAAAAGCCGTTGCGAAAAAAGCCGCTGCTGCTGAGCGCGTACGCGCACGCAAAGCTGCTGCCTCAGCTAAAGTAAGAGCTAGAAAAGCTGCTGCTGCGGAAAAAGCTAAAGCGAAAAAGGCCGCTGCTGCCGCTAAAGCTAAAGCACAAAAAGCCGCAACCAAAGCTAAAGCCAAGCCTAAGGCCAAAGCTAAACCCGCCGCAAAGCGTGGCCGCCCAGCAAAAGCGGCGTCAGGCGCGCCCAAGCGACGCGGTCGTCCACCTAAGGCGGCCCCTAAAAAGGCGCCAGCAAAGAAAAAGGCAGCCGCATCTAAACGACGCGGTCGTCCACCTAAGGCTGCTGCATCCAAGAAGGCACCAGCAAAAAGAGTGGCGACAGCGGCTAAGCGTCGTGGCCGTCCACCTAAGAAGAGTTCCTAATCGATATATCGTTGTTATCGATGTCTTCAAAAGAAAAAAGCCGCTTGTAAGCGGCTTTTTTTCGTTTTTATCTTTTTACAAGCTAATCTCTGCGTTTACGTATCTTAATTCTGGCCTCTTCTTCTAGCGCTACGGAACAATACGCCCGATATTTCAGCGGCGTGCCGTTTATATCACGTGTATCAAAATCAAACATAAAAGCAGCCGCTTCCATCGAAAAAGAGCTCGGTTCCGGTTTTGGGTTCAGTAATTCGATGTTCTCAAATACACGTGTTTTACTATCAAATTGTGTCTTGCAGGCTTGTAAAAACTCTCTCTCACGCTGATCAGCCGCTTCTTTTTTCTTACGCTCTTCCTCTGCACGCATTGCAGCAAGTTCTTCCTCGGTCGGCGGTACCTCTATTATCACTGGCGTCGTGAGCGTTTCTTTCGTCAGACCATCTACGAGTTCGTTGTAAGTTCGACCATTTGGCTGGCGGCACTGAATTCGGAAAACTGGATGATCTTTCGTGCTTTGTTGCCGATCAATTGTGCCTCTGAGCACTTTTACACAGCGTTCAAGCTTCAGCGCAGCTTCGGCAGAAGCTTTTAGTTCCAAATAAAGCGTTTCGTATGATTTGGGCAGCCAAAGACGTTCTTCATCAAGGCCGAAGGTGGACGTACTGAAAAAAACCGTAAATAAGGCGCACTTAAAGCAACTAAGATACCGTTTGCACATTACCAAAGGCCATCGAATTAAATATATAGCCGAATAGAATCAACTGTTTTTCTTCATCAGCTTCATTAAATTTAGTGCCATAAACAAAGCTTTTTTCAGAAACGCGCTGTTTGTTTGCAATTGAGGCACGAAGAGCCAAAACACGTTGGATATTGCCAACCTGGAACTTTCCCTTTAACACAATTTCATCACCAACCTCACCCGCATTGTCATAGAGCTCCAGACGCGCACCACCGACACTGATATCAGAAATTTTCCCAGCAATACCCGCGAGAGCTCGTTTATGAAGATTCGACACCAGCACTGGCAACGCTACGTCTACACGAGAAGCGTTCCTAACCCGTCTAAATTTAATAGCTTGAGGGTAATCCAAGTACACCATGTATAAGGGCATTTCTGAAATGAAAAGCACCGTTGTCGGAAACAAGGCTACACCATTGGACGACATTACCCTGATGATGACTTGCTGACCTTCTTGTACCTGAGGGAATAACCCCGTTTCTGGCGACGCGGTAACAATGAGACTCTCGCCGGGCAAACACCCCATGAGCAGACAGTCATGGCGGTCTGCTCCATCTTCAGGATTAGGATGAAATTGAACAATTTGGCCAAATTTTAAATTCAAATCGTCAAACTGTAACGTTTCGCCATCACTCATATATTAAAACTCGCAGCTATCGATCACTATTATCGTGAAAGCCCCACATCCTTATTTTCTATAAAACAGAGAACCCAAAAGCACCCGTATTTAGTTGTCCAGACAACTGAAACTATAGCAAAAATCGTTAGGAATCAGCGCGATTATTCTTGCAGAGTACTTTTATTTTGTGAAACGTATGCATCTACTTTGTATTTATTTCGTGCTGACAACGAATTCATATAGCGAAGCTGTAGCGAACTCACCCATAGCGCGAGGGCTGAAGTGAGCAACATTAGCATGCCGTTTACATCAAATGGGTACAAAAAAACACCTAAGGAAAGCGAAAGACCTAACACAAAGAGAGCGAAGCGGAAGGCCATTTGCGCGAGCACCCAAGTCAAATAAAACCCCTTCCAGTAGCCATAAAGCGCAGCTAACCCTAAGACTACCATACCCAAAACAACAGGGACGATTAACAGAAACGCGAGTGGCGATGTAGCTAACCCCATCAGTGTTAATATCAGCATTGGAACGGCCAACACAAAAGCACCGCCCAAAACGAGCAATGGCCCGATCCAAAGACAGAACCACAAAAAGCAGAGTATTTTCCTCAACGCGATTCTCCAGGAAAAATCGACCGGCTCCTCTGCACTCTATATCGCCGATAAGGAGTCATAATATAAGTATCAATTAATTCACGCAGCTCGGCAGGCAACACCAACATCGTCGGCGTAACTGCTAAAGTCAGTACCGTGGAAAAGACCAACCCGTAAACAATTGAACTCGCCAACGCAACCCAAAATGAACCGACGACACCGCCATAAACCACAGTGCGATTAACAAGGTCGACGCTAAAACCAATTGCGAGTGGCATTAAACCGAGAATGGTCGTCGCGGTAGTCAGAAATACAGGTCTCAACCGTTGAGTTGCCGCGAGAATTGCGATTTCCTTAACATCCAGAGACTTTCGTGTACGGCGCAGATAATTAAATGTGTCAATCAAGACAATATTGTTGTTTACCACGATGCCAGCAAGCGCAACGATTGCCACACCGGTCATAATCACACTAAACAAACTCTGCGACAGCAGAAGTCCCAATAAAACCCCCGCTGTCGATAAAATGACAGAAGATAGTGTTAAAACAGCCTGATAAATACTGTTAAATTGCGCCACCAACAGTATAAACATCAAAAATAAGGCCAGCGAAAAAGCAACAGCTAAAAACGCCCCAGATTTTTCTTGCTCTTCGTTCGCGCCACGAAAACTTACTCCAATGCCTGGATCGAGCGGGTTCTCATTTAACCATGCTTTTATTTCACCGACTTTTGCATCGGCAATGACCCCTTCTTCAACATCCGCCATGACTTTCACAAACTCGATACCATCGATACGTTCAACCTTATCGACTCGCGGTTCGGCCACACGTTTCACAAAACCGGTAATCGAAATGGAACCTTCACGTGTGTTTACTTTAAGCCGATCTAAAGCGCTTAAGCGCCGTTCAGACTCAGGGAAACGTACCCGAATATCAACCTCATCATCAGCATCATTGGGCCGATATTCGCCAACCTTTACTCCCTCCGTGACCAGTTGAACAAAATTTCCCACTTCTATTACATTAGCGCCGTACTGAGCAGCTCGCTCCCGGTCCACTGACATCGTCCACTCAATACCCGGTAATGGTGTTGTATCTGTCACGTCGCGCAAACCTGAAAAATTCGCGATCAATTCAGCACGCAGTTTACGCGCATTTGCATAGAGCTTGTCGCGATCCAACGCAGTAAGTTGAATTTGAATTGGCTTACCGACGGGAGGGCCTCCCTCCATACTCGCCGCGTTAACAAAGATTCCAGGCATACTGCTTGTCACCTGACGAATATTTTCATAAACACGCTTGGTTGAATAACCTAATACTTCCGGCTTGTAGGTTTCCACTAGCATGATACCAATTTGATCTTTCTCCGGTTCTCTCGCTCCCACTTGGATGGGATTACCGGGGCTCGTAATCGCGTAAACGACTTTCACGCCTGGGACATCCATTACACGTTGTTCCACCTCAGCCACAAGCTCTCGCGCCTCATCCAGCGCAAGATTCCCCTGGGCGCGAACAGAGACTTCACCGAGGATTTGTTCTGTATCAACGAAAAACTCCACTCCACGACCGAAAGTTAAATACGCACTAAAAATTGCGGCCAGGACGAAACTTGCTCCGCAGAAAAAAGCGAGAGGATGGTGAATAACCGAAGAAAGAAAACGTGCGTATGCCCCGGTTATACCAGGCAAAGTTTGCGGATCATCCGACTCAATTTTCTGCAAATATGTCTGAGTCTGTTCAGACATCTTGTTTTTGCCCATAAGTGCGCCGACAATAGGCGCAAAAAAAAGCGCGTAGAGCAGTGAACCAACGAGAACCGCAAATACAGTCACTGGCAAATAACGCATAAACTCGCCGGCGACACCGGGCCAAAACATTATCGGCAGAAATGCTGCCAAGGTCGTTGACGTGGAAGCGGTGACGGGCCAAACCATACGTTTGACCGCCATAATGTAGGCCTCTTTGCTCGAAAAACCCTCTGCCATTTTGCGATCCGCAAACTCGGTAACAACGATCGCACCGTCAATTAACATACCGAGTGCGAGCAACATGCCGAATAAGACCATAAAATTGAACGAAAAGCCGAGTTGCAGCAAAATAATCGACGAAAATAGCAGCGAAAACGGCACACCGGCACCAACTATAAGCCCTGATCGAAACCCCAGAGCCGTGATGACAATTACCATCACCAATACCATCGCCGTCAAAATATTTCCCTGCATCTCATTAATCATGCCGATAGAAAAGTCGCTTTGATCTAGCAAAAAATCAAGCTGCACGGTGTCGGGAATCTGAGTGTCCAAGCTCGCAACGAGGGCACGAACGGCGCGCGTAACTTCAATATCATTGGCGTCTCCACGTTTTTTTACATCTAAGGTAATTGCACGCTTACCGTTAATAGTGGAATACTGATCGGCATCTTTAAATGTGCGCCCTATCTGCGCAATATCACCGAGGGTAATAACGCTATCGCCACTCGCTCGAACTGGCAATCGAAAAACATCTTCTCGAGATTCTATTAAACTCGGTACTTTTACTGGAAAGCGCCCTTCACCCGTGTCAATTTGACCCGCAGGAACCAATACATTGTTGGCCTGTATTGCCTGAAACAATTCGGCACTTGTCACCGCGTGATATTCGAGTTTTTCTGGGTCGATAACTATTTCAATAACCTCTTCTCGATGCCCATTCATATCGACTTCGAGAACGCTGGGCATACCTTCGATTTCTCTTTTTAATAACTGCGCTGTACGATAAATTGTCCGTTCCTGGCCAGTATCTGCACCCGATATCGCCAGTACTATTGTCGAAGCTCCGTCAGCAGAAACCTCTTGAACGATCGGTTCTTCCGCATCTTGCGGTAGTTCGGACTTCCCTCTATCCACTGCGGCGCGCACGTCGAGTAATGCCTGTTTAACATCTTGCTCAGCTTCAAACTCAACAATTATTCTTGAGATTGTTTCGCGCGAAATCGAGACCATCTCTTTAATGCCTTCAATAGAGCGCAATTCTTTTTCAATAGGCCTAACAAGCAAGCGCGCACCATCCTCAGGTGAAACACCTTCTTGTATCAATAGAACCACGGCGACCGGAACTGACGGGTTGGGAAAAGCCTCAATCACCATTGCATTTCTGGACGCAATACCGACAACAACGACTAGTAACATCAAACACAAAGCTGCTCTAGAACGCGAGATCGCGACTTTTAAAATATTCACTGCGCAACCTCACTCGCAGACTGTGCAAACGCCTCTGCAGCCACAACTTGAACGCTTTGTCCCTCGCTGACGTATTCCTGGCCAACAACAATTAACCGGACTGTCTCCGGTAAACCCGCCACCCATATGCCATCTTTTTGATCACCAATTAATGCAACCGAATGAACTTGGACAATGTTATTTTCATCAACTGCACGAACGCCCAATTTCCCGTCGTCTAACAGCGTGAGTAATGATGACGATATAAAATGTGCACGCTGCGAAATTCCACGGACGATTACTTCAGCAGTCATCCCGCTGAGAAGAGATAAATCAGGATTTGCCAGCGCCACTTCTACTCGATAGCTGCGCGTTACATTACTCGCTGATTTAGCGAGATAGCGAACAACACCCCGACGCTGAATAACATCATCGAGTTTTACCAGCGCGGAACTTCCAACCTGAAGCTGTTTGACCGCTGACTCACTTACTTCACCAGAAACAATGATGGGATCGAGCTCGAGTAAATGTGCACACGGTTGACCTCGCTGCAAAAAATCACCCGGCTGAATCAACGAACGTTCAAGCACGCCCCGAAATGGCGCCAGTATTTGAGTTTTGTCTAAGGCAATGTTCGTGCGCTCCAATTCTGCTTCAGCCAAAGCTAAACTGGCTTTCGCCGAAGCAATTTGCGAACGTGATTGAAACCCACTGTCTTTTAATGCGAGCGCTGCTTCATAATCAATTTTCGCCTTCGCAAGCTGTGCACGCGCTTGCGCTAAACGGACAGATCTGTCTTCTTTGTCTAAAGCACACAATACCGTGCCCTGTTCAACTAATTGCCCTTCGTATGGCCAAATATTGGCTACTAGACCGTCCACCTCCGCCATTACACGAATATCACGCTCAGCTTCGGTACGAGCGCGAATATATATAGGCGGTGCATAATCAGCGGCCAGGCTGGGAGTAACTTGAACACTAAAATCTGTTTGATCCTGAAGTTCATCAGAGCTGTTGTTACTTTTTGCAAAATAGCCGGAGAGCATCCAAATAAAGGTTACACCCGCTAAGCCTAAAGCCAACTGAATATTCGAGTTCATCAATAATCCTAAAGTAGAGAAATACAAACACTCCCGCTCCTTAGATAACACCAAAACGGAATGAGCGAAGTGCAAGCCAAATGAAAGTATTGCCCCCATAAAGCCCCTTTCATGCTAACAGCTGCAATTTAGAAGCATGTGTAACAAATTGAAGTTGGGGATAAATGTGGCTACGAAATGAACTTAATTGAGCGGACATTTTACAACAATTTAGGAATTTGATACCCAAAATCGCGCAAACGCACCAAAATTAAACAACGCTTTTGCTGAAAAAACACGATTCTCGTGCTAACTTTAAAGTGCGATTGTCTAAGTTTTGGAGACTTTTGACTTGATTTTTCAGTCCTGCAAGGCGATTACAATGTACCGCGCACTGCGGCTTAGGCTGGCGGCAAGCAAGTCTAGCTACAATCATAGTTGGGAACAGAAAAATATGACTAAAATGATTCGATTTGTTGCGTTTTTGATCGCGGTAAGCCTCAGCTTATCCTCCAAAGCCACACCACTCATTAACGGTGTAGCGATTCATTCAGAATTGGGGCAAGAAAGTTTTATTGGCGCCTTATTCACCACAACGTTTTCATCCAGCGCCAAAGAAATATTAGTTGCGCAAGAAGAAAAACAACTTCAGGTTCGCATTCTGGCAAATAGACTGTCTTCCCGGCGTTTCAAGCGCATGTGGATCGAAGGCTTAGCAATCAACGCTTCTGCGAGCGAGCTGGAAAACCAGGCAAAAAATATGGCCGAATTCAGTAACATGCTGAAAGTTACGCTTGTGCGTGGTGATATATTTGCAGTGCAAAGATCAAATGACTCTGTAAAAGTCTCTATCAATGGCAGTTCGCTAGGCGAAATAGAAGATGTTGGCTTTTTTGACCTCCTGCTGAGAACATGGATTGGTCCTGTACCTTTGTCTTCGACTTTTCGTAGAGCACTGTTATCAGGAGGAAACACCGAAGGTGCTCTCGTAGATCGTTTCAACAGCATTAACCCTAGCGACGAGCGCATAACTGCTGTTGCCAAGGCTCTCACCGCGCAGCGGGAAAAAGAAAAGGAAAACAAAAAATCTGTGGCCATCGCAGCTGTACCAGATATTACGCCAGATATAGCTACACCAAAAATCGATACAGCACCTTCAATAAAACCACCCGTGATAGTGCAACAGCCTAGTATTCCTAGCGCCTCTGAGCCAGCTGAAGACAGCTCAACACCAGTTTCCAGCACCGAACCAGCGGAACTCACAGCGCCCAAGCCCGCCGAAGGTCAGGATGTCGCTTTGGCAACAACACCAGATGCTCAAGAACCAACAGAAGCTGCTCCCATCACCGACAGCATTATCGAAGACGATGCCGAGAAATTTACTGCTGAATCACTGTTATCGCAACAGCTTTATATCGCCAAGCTTAAAAAGTGGACTCAACGAAAGATTCGCTATCCTCAACGTTCTCTTGAAAAAAACGAACAAGGTACAGTAAGGCTTAACGTTACAATCGATAGAGAAGGTAGTTTAGTAAAAGTCGACGTCACGGAAGAGCCTAAGTACGGCCGGTTAACCAAAGCGGCAAAAAAAGCGGTGGAAAAATCTCAACCTTACCCAGCGATGCCGGAAGACCTCAATGGCGAAAACTTCGAATTCTCGTTACCGATTGTCTTCCGTCTACTTAACGAGTAACCGTACGGAAATTTAAGCGGGTTTTGCCAGAAGCGTCAGACGCTCAGTGACAACGTCTTTAATAGAGCGCAACTCTAATTCTGAAAGCATTTTCACCTGTTCCAGATGCAGAGAATGCAAGTGAACACATGGTGTATTCTGGTTAAATTCCCTCAAATCTCCTTTCATTAACACGGGTAAAAACGGCGTTTCAGCTGTTCGTTTTCCATTGATCAGCTTAAGCCCAACACCAAGCGGCACACGACGAAATTTCCTCTTTTCCCGGCTAATAGGAATCATCATCTGCAAGTCAGCTGCTGGACTTGCCTCATTGTGGCCGCCAACTAAAAAAATACCAGTTGATTTCACCGCGGATGCAGGAATTCCGTGAAAAGTATCGTGGGGCGCATAAGGGTTTGGCAAAATGACCAGCTTCCGGCTTTCTTCCTTTGGAAAAAAAATATCGTATGCTGTATAGAGCTGTTCAACAGAATTTGAAAATACGCAAAGCTGGTTCTCGACCGCGAGAATCAGCTCCTTCGCGCGCTGACGTTTACGAAACGTCTCCAAATCCCAAACTAGATCTTTGTTTTCCATCGAGTCCGAAGGCTGCAGCAAACTATATTGATACTACTTAAGGTAATCTATTTTCGCTTTTTTGCCAGATTAGCGACCACTCGGCGCTGCGCAACCCTCTTAGAAAAGCTCAACGTGCTTATCAGGGCCTCCGCCGGAACTCGATGCAAATGAGTGACTCCCCGGCGCTTCATCTTCCAGCGCTCTAATTGACTGCTCAATTGTCGCTTCTAATCTTTCCATTACCTCATCAACAACAAGCCCTTCGTTAAAGATCTGCGCTGTATTGTGAACACAAACGGCCATTGTCTTTTCGATAAAACGCTCATCTGCTTCCGTTAAAGCCAATGACGGAATTCTCGTTTGAATAAGCTCATTGGCAGTATCTACTTCGTTGGCGATATCGCGCATAACCTGTTGATAGGAATCCTTTATTGTCGCCATAACACTGCTGACATCAGATGATAGTTTTTTTAAGGCTTCCTGCTCCTCCAAAATCTTGTGCCTGTCTTCGAGGGAAACAATTCTCGCATGCAGGCCCTGAACCAACGAAAAGGTATTGTCTTTTATTGCGCCATACTTGTCGGGCTCATCGACAGGCATATTTTTGATGAGTAAAGACACGCTTTCGTAATTGATAACCGTTCGTGCACCAAAGTCAATAAACCGGTCATTGTCCTTGAGTTGATATAACAATTGGGACTCTAAATCCTTAGCCATCCCGTGTGCTTCCATATTTTTAACATCAAAATTACTGCGCATCTGCAAACTGCACTTCAATCCATAACGCTCAATACTGGTAAAAAACAGCTGACCCAATTGGTCTAAGTTATCGCAATCGTGCACCCGCAGCAGGAACTGAATGTTGGCACCGAGATCGCTATTGTCAACCATCGCTGAACGGGCGGTTTTATTGGCTAATTCTAAGCGACTAGACAACTGATCAGAGGCAACCCGATGATATATGGATTTAGTAATGCGCGCGCAGGCATCGTCGCTGGAAGAACTCAACTCAATAAAGTCATCACAGCCAATTTCCAACGCATTTAATTTCTCCTTCATCGAAGCGACTTTTGCGAGTACAACAACCGGTAAGTCGTACACCTGCTCCATCTTAATCAGGTGTTCAACACGTTTCAGGTCAACGGGATCGTGACCGACGCTATCGAAGACCACAACTTTATAGTTAGCTTCAGCGAGACGAAAAGGCAATTTCTCCAGTTCTCGTTCAACGTCTGCTGAAAAAAAGTCGATTATGCTTTGGCCTAGCTCAGATATATGTTCCTGAACCAGTACCATCACTTTATGTCCCGCCATTGCATTACATCTCCTATTTACTTACCTAAGGCTTTGCGTTGTCAGAAGCCTATTGCACTGCACATATATGGCTATAAATCTAGACTATCTTTTCAGCGTATACATCGAGATTTTGCCAAGACAGTTGAAGTAAACGCCAATCGTTCCGATTTGTCTTTCTAAGCAAATTCATATTGTTTCTAGTTATAAGAAAAATAGTTCTGTTGACCAAAACCTCAGAAACACGCGCAAGAAAACCAGGGCGTGCTAAATTGAAAGTAATAAAATCTAAGTTGTTTCACTACGCGAGACCCTATAATCATGACAGCACAAAACGCGGTAGAAAACGGGCTAAACCCCATTATTGAAGCAGTTCAAAACCGCATTAATGACAACGACATTGACGTTCCGCTATTACCGGAAGTCGCAAACAAGGTCATGCGGCTCACACAAGACCCAGATTCGGATTCGGCACAACTCGCGCAATTGATTCAAAGCGACCAGACGCTTGCCGGCCATGTAATGCGTGTAGCAAACTCCGCCGCCTACAGCCCTAATGCAAGCATGGTATCGCTACAGCAAGCAATTACACGATTAGGCATGCGCGTTATTTCAGAAATAGCCCTGGCCGCGTCGATAAATAGCCAATTGTTCAATACGCCTGGCTACGAAAAACATATCGAATACATTTTAAAGTGCTCTCTCGCATCCGGGCTCTGGGCTAAAGAGACTGCACGCGCATGCAGAAAAAATGTCGAAGCAGCTTTTTTAGCGGGCTTACTCAATGACATTGGTCGGCCTGTAGCGGTGCAAACTGCACTCGAAATTGCGACGAAACAAAATATCTCACTGAACAAAGAAGAGATGCTCCATATTGAAAGTCAAACGAAACGCGACATTGGTATGTGCGTTTTAAACGTGTGGGAAATGCCCGCTGCCGTAAAAAACGTTGTCGAATATTTCGATCGCTACCGGGAAGAACACCCCGGTAAACTTCAAACCATGATTGTCGTCGCTGGTACTGCAATTTCTAATCACTTTTTTTGTGATGAAGATGAAGAATACTGCCCGTCCAGAGAAGAGCTTCTCGCAAACCCCGTATTTGGCGAAATAAATTTGTATCCAGATGAAGTTGAGCAATTGTTAGAGCAAGAAGATGCCGTCAAGTCTTCGGTCGAGGCAATGGGACTGTGAACAATAAAAAATTCGATGTTGTTATCGTTGGCAGTGGCCCTGCCGGACAAAAAGCCGCCATTCAGGCGTCTAAATTAGGTAAAAAAGTTGCATTGATCGAGAAGTCTCGCGAGACAGGCGGCTCTTGTGTTCATCGCGGCACTATCCCATCAAAAACGCTGCGCGAAAACGCCCTGCGAATTAAGAACATGCGAATGAATGCTGAAATCGCCAATTTTCAGCTCAACGAAGACCTGGAGCTGTCGACATTGATTAATCGGCTTGAAGATGTATTAGCCGCCCATGACCGCTACCAAAGTGACCAGTTGACACGCAATGGTATTGAGCTCATACACGCGCGCGCTAAATTTTTAAACGCGAATGAAATAGAAGTTACCAGTGTCCGCGGTGAAAAAAACGTTCTTTATTCCGAGAAATTTATTATTGCTACCGGTTCGTACCCAAGACACCCGGCAAATATTCCAATAGACCACGAAAACATTTTTGATAGTGATTCAATTTTATCCATGCTGTATTTACCCAAAAGCCTTACCGTTCTAGGCAGCGGCGTAATAGCGAGCGAATACGCGTCTATCTTCCAGGCCCTCGGTGTCAAAGTCACCATTGTTGACAAATACCCCGGACCACTGGGTTTTCTCGACAAGGATTTAACAGATAAATTTGTTCATGCCTTTGAATCCATGGGCGGAACCTGGATGGGTAACACCGTAGTAAAAACGGTGCGCTGGAACGGTTTCGACGGCGTGGAAACCGCGTGTGAAGACGGTTCTATTGTCAAAAGCGACAAACTTTTATGCGCGGCAGGCCGACTGGCAAATGTAAATGATTTACATATTGAAAACGCAGGATTGAGTTTAAATGAAAGAGGTTTGATAAGTGTCGATGACGATCTGCGCACGTCTGTGACACATATCTACGCCGCTGGCGACGTAATAGGTCCACCGTCTCTCGCTTCTGCCTCTATGGAGCAGGGCCGCCGTGCCAGTTGCAACGCCTACGATATCGAGTTGGGCGCTATGCAAAAACTCCTTCCAGCGGGCATTTATTCTATTCCTGAATTATCTTCCGTGGGAATGAGTGAAAGAGAAGCGCGGGAAAAGCTCGGCAATGTTATTGTTGGTCGAGCTAAGTTTGAAGAAATTGCGCGCGGACAAATTTCCGGCATTCAGGACGGCATGCTTAAAATAGTATGTGATGCCGAGGGGATGAAAGTTCTCGGCGTGATGATCGTCGGCGAAGGTGCCACTGAGCTGATTCATATCGGTCAAATGGCGCTGTTATCAGAAGCCAGCGTCGATATTTTTGTGGAAAGTATTTTTAACTTCCCAACGCTTGCTGAAGCTTATCGCGTCGCTGCACTCGATATCATCGAACAACGCAGTAAAGCGCGAGACAGTTTTTAGAAAGGCATCAACAGTTACTCGAAGCTGCCTCGATCATCAAGCAGCTCGTCCGCCTCCTCCTCGGTGATGGGTTTGCCAGAACCTAACATCACTGCGATCCATTTAGTATCGTCGAAACTTTCAAGCGCGATTTTTACGGTCATTGTCAGAGGAATTGAAAGCAGCATACCGACCGGCCCCAACACCCACCCCCAAAAAACGAGTGAAAGGAACACAATTAGCGGCGAGATATTTAAACCTTTGCCCATGATCCGCGGTTCCAATACATTGCCGACAACAAAATTAACCAGCAAAAAACCCAAAGCGACAAAGGCGGCATCACCTATGCTTAATTGAACTATCGCCAACAAAACTGCAGGCACCGCTGCCAGAATAGAGCCAAAGGTGGGGATAAAATTCAATAAAAACGCAAGCATGCCCCATAAAATGAAATAGTCCAGATCGAGAAACCACAACCACACCATTATCAAAAAACCAGTCAAAAAGCTGACCAAGGTCTTGATTGCAACATAACGATTCACTGCGGTGGTAAACTGTTTTATCGCCGCACGCGAATTCCGTGCTGTTTTGTTACTTCGCAACTTGTTCGCAAAATTGACTTCCTCAGCCAAAATAAATACGACGGTAATTAAAATCAGGAAGAAACTACCCATTAAATTACCGAATGAAGCGAGTGTATTCCCCGCCATCGCCAATGCCGCAGAAGGATCAAAGCTCGCGCGAATCTGTTCCATATCGACAGCAATACCAATTGCACTTAATCGCTGAAAAAGTTCGGCCGTTACCGCGGCTAATTTAGTTTGGTATTCCGGCAAGTCTTCTCTAAAACCGCTTATTGAAGAACCGATAATCGCGCCAAATAGCACGCTAAAAATAATAATAGCGCTGACGATCGTGAGTAACGCGAGCCAAGTTGGAAGCCCTTTGCTGCGCATCCAAATCAATGGCGGTGTACTGATTATCGCGATAAACAGGGACAGCAAAAAAGGCACTAATAAGGACTCTGCGGCCTTCATTCCAGCCACTACAACAACAAATGATGCGAGCACAACCAAAAAACGCGCGATGGGTGATGAATTTTCAGTAATATGCATATCGGATACTATTTATTGTCTTTCCAGGTGCTTACCCGTGAATTTCCTGTTCATATACGCGCGAATCGCTTCCGCATCTTGAACATGATCTCCTGAAGCGGGCCAAATTTTATCTATATAAATTGTTTTCGTCGGGTAGTCCCAGCCTACCAATACAACCGGTACATTCGCAATACTTGCCAAGCACAAAAAGCCAGTTTTCCAACGATTTACTTTCGTTCGAGTACCCTCGGGCGTGATCGCTAGCCAAGCCTGGTCAACAGAAGCGAACCACTGCGCGAGCTGTTCCACCGTATCATGCGTGGATTGGCGATCAAGCGGAATACCGCCCAAGGCGAGAAAAAGCCGTTTGAATGGCCAAAAGAACGCTTCCTTCTTCATCAGATAAGACAGCTTAATTCCCAAGCCCAACATCCCCGCCATAGCAACGATAAAATCCCAATTGGATGTATGTGGTGCTGCGGCGAAAATGGCCCTGCGCACGTCCGGTAGTTCTCCCGCCACACGCCAACCTAATAAGCGTAAACACATACACCCAATACCCCGACTCAGCGCATTACCTAATTTTGGCAAAGATGCCGGTAGCTCTGGAACGAGAGGTTCGTGAGTATTTGGCATATTTATTTTGTTCTAGGGTTTTTTGGGACTAATGCTCTCTGGTGGCTCTGAATTCAACATCGGGATGCCGTTCTTCGGCGAGGGATAAGTTGACCCGCGTCGGCGCTAAGTAAGTGAGGTGCCCACCCCCGTCAAGCGACAAATTATCCGCGCATTTCCGTTTAAATTCAGCCAACTTTGAAGCATCCGCACAATCCACCCACCTCGCTGTTGTCACGTTGACGGGTTCATATATGGCATCAACTTTATATTCATCCTTTAATCTGTATGCGACAACTTCAAACTGCAAAACACCCACGGCGCCAACCACAATATCGTTGTTATTTATCGGAAAAAATACTTGGGTTGATCCCTCTTCAGCGAGTTGCTGCAAACCCTTCTGCAGTTGTTTCGTCTTGAGCGGGTCTTTGAGTCGGATACGTCGAAATAGCTCAGGTGCGAAATGAGGAATACCGGTGAATTTAATATCCTCACCTTCTGAAAACGCGTCACCTATTTGAATTGTGCCATGATTATGCAAGCCAATAATGTCTCCAGAAATGGCCTCTTCAACGTGAGAGCGGTCACCCGCTAAAAAGGTAACCGCATCGGCGATTTTTACATCTTTTTTAATACGGACGTGCCGCATTTTCATACCGCGCTGATAGCGGCCCGAGCAAATTCGCATAAACGCAATTCGATCCCGGTGTTTTGGGTCCATGTTCGCTTGAATTTTAAAAACAAAACCTGAGAATTTTGTTTCATCGGCCCGAACGCTGCGGCTATTTGCCTGGCGACCCTGCGGTGCCGGCGCCCACTCGACAAAGCCATCCAGCATTTCACGCACACCGAAATTGCCTAGCGCAGTGCCAAAAAATACCGGGGTGAGCGCGCCGGCAAGATAGTCCTCCAAATCAAATTCGTTCGTAGCGCCTTTAACCAATTCAATTTCGTCGCGCACATCCTCGGCATAAGCCCCCAGCAGCTCATCAAATTCCGCGCTGTCGAGCCCTTTGATTTGAATATCTTCTGGAATCGCATGTCCGTGCCCACTTTTGTAAACATGGACGGTATCGGTATAAAGGTTGTACACCCCCTTAAATTCTTTACCCATACCAAGGGGCCAATTGATCGGCGCTGCACGTATTTTTAAAACAGTTTCAATCTCATCCAATACTTCAATAGGGTCGCGGATATCGCGATCCATTTTATTGATAAACGAAAGTATCGGTGTATCGCGCAAACGGCAAACCTCCATCAGCTTAATTGTTCTGTCTTCAACCCCCTTCGCACCGTCTATGACCATAAGTACGGAGTCAACCGCCGTAAGCGTGCGATAAGTATCCTCAGAAAAGTCCTCATGCCCCGGCGTATCGAGCAGGTTTACCGTTCGCTCTTTATAAGGAAACTGCATCACCGATGAGGTAACGGAAATCCCCCGCTCCTGCTCCATAGACATCCAGTCCGACCGAGCGTGTGGCCCCCCGGATTTGCCTTTTACCGAACCCGCCGTTTGAATTGCGTTTCCGAATAACAATAGTTTTTCAGTTATTGTTGTTTTCCCTGCATCCGGGTGCGAGATGATAGCAAAAGTCCTACGTTGTTGAATTTGTTGAAGAAAATTGCTATCTGCCATCCCAAGAGTCCTAATTTGTACTTAAATTTGTACTTGTTTGTGAATTTACCCCCATCACCCGTGGCTTTCGGGGATGAGGACTTTTAAAAAAGCGCGCTATTCTAACGAATAACCACTGCGCCATAAATTATTACGCCAAAATATCTGCCAGTTTTTCTAACGCTAATTTGTGTTTTTTCTCTGGCATCTTAGCCAGATTAATCTGCTTCCATTTAATAGCTGGAAGCTCGCTGACACCCTCCAAATCAAGTAGTGTCCAATCGGGTTCTCGGCTCTTAAACGAAAGCAAAAAATCTTTTTCATTGTCCGTTAACCCTTGGTGAATAAGCTCAACCAAGCGTTCTCTCACAGCCACCAGCTCTTCTAGCGGCACATCCGTCTCAGCCATATTGGCAAACTCACCAGCGTAGATGGCCGATATATCTTTGTATTGCGGCTTGAGTAACTCGGCCATTGGTCGATTGTGGCTCGACAAATACACAAGAAAGGCTTTGCGTATTTCTTCTGTTAAACCTTCGTTTTCGAGCAGCCATTTAATATCAAATAAGTCTCGTGGGTGCTGTCTGTCTAATGCCGCACATATTTTTCCGGCATAGAGATCGGCCAAAGCCACCACTGGCATTTCAACGTATCCAAATTCATCTTCTACGGCTGTACACACTTCCATAAGCTGCGGCTCGTAAACTGTGCCCCGCAATACCGGTGACAGTTCCACCTTAATCTGTACACCATTACGCGCAACGATAAGTCTCAACGAATCACGCTTCGATTTATAAGCCTCCGTTAGCTCTGCGTCTTTAAACGCGGCTTTTAAATCAGCACTAATAGAATCCAATGCTTCACGGATTTCTTGCAAGGCCTCATCACGGCCTTTCATGGGAAGATAGACAAGATCAATATCAACAGACAAGCGCGGAAACTCTCTCACAAAGAGATTGATCGCAGTACCGCCTTTCAGCGCAAAACATTCTTGTTTCGCGACAAAAGGCAAAACCTGCATCAAGAGTTGCACTTGCTTGTAGTAAATACTATTTCTATCCATCATTTTCCTATAAGAGCTACCTTTCTCTATCCATTGCCATATTCGACGGAACCATATTTGAAGGGACAGTAATCAAATAATCTGTATCCAATTTGCCGCCTTTTGCTATAACGCGCTTACCCGAACCTAAGTCATAATCTTTAGCGTTCAACTTGCTAAACCAAGGGTAAGCTTGACGTTTTGCCAGCCAGAAAAACAACCGCTTGGCCTTTACGCTTTTACAGGCTTTCAAAAGCGTATCGAGCTTTCTGGGCGATAAATTCACTAAACCCTGCATTAACTCGTCAGCATGCTCAAACGTCACGCTATCTGGCATGTCTATCAATAACTCTAATATCGCTTTCTCTGGGCATGAGAAGTACACAGGCGGCAATTCAGCCTCCCACTCATGCTCTTTGATGAAAGCCTTATCTGTTAAAAGGCTCTCAGGCCATAGCTTGCTTGTGCTATGCCCCTCAAATTCTATAGGCAGCGACAAACGCGCTAACCATGTTGGTAACTTACCTGCCGCGTATAGGTGGATATGCGGCTTATTGCCCAATGACAGATACTGTGACAAACCAGACAAAGACAGTGCTGATAACCCACCGACCACAACAGGTGGCACATGAGCATTCTCGGCTTTTTCCATGCGCTGCATCGAGGCCACTGCGCCCTCCCAGCTCACAGAAGGGGAATATTGGCTATATACCCCCGATGCCAACAGCAACAAAGTTTCAGTTTTAACCGCATTGTCTATGGCATGGGCGCTCAAGCCTTGTTCTGCTAGCCACTTCTTCGTGGCCAACATGCCATAAGGCAGAAGCGCTTTAAGTGACTGTTTATAAGCCCCTTTTACACCATCACCCTTTGAAGTCATTCGATTAACCATACCTTTCTTAGCATTTAGGGCTGTTAAGCCCACTAAAACCGCTTAATAGTTTATTTATACCGATTTTTACGGCGATCAACGCCGTATAATTTATAAATAGCAAACTAACATAAATCAAAGTCGTTTACTAATATTATTTTTCACGGCGGAAAACGCCGTAAAAAGATCAAAAAGCAAACCAAAAGGTTTAATATATAGCGTTTTTGGGTACTTACAGTACCCAACGCCAGCATTATTTAAACTTTTGGGGCTCAGTTTGGCTCTGAAAGGAGACAATATAAGCGAAGCATGAGCGATTAAGGCCATAGGCCGCTGAGCCCCAAAAGTGCGGCTGGTAAAGGCCCCTGCATTAGCAGAGGCTCACCAATTAATGATTCAAGAAAATATGGACTTCCTTATATCCAGTCTCGATAGTGAAGATATCGCCGTCAAGCTCCAAATCACGCCCCATTTTTCCGTAGTCGATATAAAACGCAAGGCTTTCGGGAATCTCAGTTGTATCGGTTGTTAGCTCCTCAGCAAAGTCGGCCACGCTTTCATGACAACCCGCATAGTTTTCTTCGATAGCCTTTTTCGCTTCGTCAATCGCTGAAAAATGACTTAACAACTCGGCGGCCAAATCTCCGTGCTCCTCGATAAAACACGCGACTTCATACGCCCTTTGAATTCCTTCATACTCTGACAGACTATAAGAGCCATACCCCTCGTAATCATGTATTGCCCACTCTTCTGCATCGTTTTCGGGGCTGGATTCAAGCATGTCATTAACTTGATCCTGAATGTCGTCAATGTCTTGGGTTGCATCAATCCAAACACCATGAAGCATGCCATTGTTGTAAGCTGCCAAACACGCCACATAAATTCTGATTTCTTCGCTCATGTCTTTGTCTCCTCAATCTTAAAAACACATCCCCTTTTGGGGTTGAAAACCCCAGAAAAAGAGCGAGCGAAGGGAGCGGAAGATCACATGTTTTGACGTAATCCAGACAGGGGGAACCACCCTGCCTGCACAAGCCTGAACTTGAGAAGGTGCGGAAGGCTGGGGGATGTCTTGATGAAGACAAGTTATGTGATATTTTTACGTATACCCAAAAGGGGAACTCAAAGCCTAAAAGCGAACACGCTCAGTGTTCCCACCTCAAGCTTCTTTAAGCCAAGCGCAGCAATTAACTTCGAAAGCCTTTTTAAAGCAACCGTACTTTTGCACTGTCATCATCTTTCCTTTCAGTCTTTCACCACCTGATTGAAACCATAAACAGCACTGCCTTTTAGCATTACCACTAGCGCAAAGCGCCAATAGATCAGCAAGCGTAAAGCTTCTCCATATTATTGCGACCGAAGGTGCAGATCAGTCTCTTTCCGCAAACACGCGGCCTCACAAAGGTCGTGGCAGTCACGGCCTCCAAAAACAGGAGGTAACAATGAGATTGATTACAAGATTTGAGCTAGCAGCGAAAAATATAACTGAGCTTCGCGGCCTTCATAAAGAAGTGTTTAACGCATTAGCTAGAAGCGAGCCATTAAGTCTGGAACGGGCAAACGCTTTGGCTTCCCTTGAAAATATCGAAAACGAACTTGCATCAAGGGCTCCATGCCCTTGATGATGGTTTACCCATTAACTAGGGCAATGGAGGCAAACCAAGCTCTTTGAGAAATTTATTATGCTTTTTGGTAGCAGAAGCAATGCTTTTTTCTAAACTCTTCAATTCCTTATTCACAGCCTTGATATCAATCTTTTCTTCCGGCTTAGCGGTGCTGACATATCGAGAAATATTCAGATTGAAATCATTTTTTTCTATTTCCTCCATCGATACACGGCGAGCATAGCGCTCTTCTTCTTTGCGAAACTGGTAGGTATCGACTATTTTTTCGATATTATCTTCCGTCAATTTGTTCTGACGTTTTCCTTTTTCGAAATGCTCACTGGCATTAATAAATAATACGTCATCGTATTTTTTGCACTTTTTAAGCACCAGAATGCACACTGGAATACCAGTAGAGAAAAACAAGTTGGCTGGCAAACCAATGATTGTATCTATATGGTCATCTTTTAAGAGCTTGGTACGAATACGGTTTTCCGCGCCCCCTCTAAAGAGTACGCCGTGCGGCAGAATAATCGCCATAGTGCCCTCGTCACTTAAAAAGTGAAAGCCATGCAACAGGAAGGCAAAATCCGCCGCTGATTTAGGGGCTAGGCCGTAGCTTTTAAAGCGGAAGTCTTCGCCTAATGCTTCTGTAGGCTCCCAGCGATAACTAAAAGGTGGGTTAGCCACGACCGCATCACATTTCAGCTTTTTAGCGGGGTTCATTTCACTGAGCATAGCCCAGTCATTGAGTAATGAATCGCCATGATGTATTTCGAACTCTGAATCCTTAACACCGTGTAATAGCATATTCATACGGGCAAGGTTGTAGGTCGTGATATTTTTCTCTTGGCCGTAGATTTTACCAATACCTTTCTTGCCCAAACGCTTTCGCACGTTCAACAACAATGAGCCAGAACCACAAGCGAAGTCCATAACCTTCTCTAGCTTTTTCTTCAAACCGGTTGCTGGTTCTTGGCTGTCCAAGGTTACAATGCGCGACAAAATATCGGAGATGGGCTGAGGCGTGTAGAACTCACCGGCTTTTTTACCAGAACCTGCGGCAAATTCACCAATTAGGTATTCATAGGCATCGCCAAGCACATCGGTATCGGTAGAAAACTCAGCAATTCCCTCAGCGATTTTTTGAATGATCGTGCATAACTTTGCATTACGAGCAGCATGCGTTTTACCAAGCTTTTCAGAATTTAGATTAATTTCAGAGAATAAGCCTTGAAATGCACTTTCAAAGCTATGGTTCTCTATATAGTCAAATCCATTTTTTAAGGTCTCCAGCAACTCGCCATCTTGAAGGCGCGCCATTTCAGCGATACTTGTCCATAAGTGATCAGGTTCAATTACATAATGCACTTTGCGGCGCATTTGTTTCTCGAAGAGAGCTTTATCCTTTTTAGATAGTGATTCGTAAAACAATGCCAAGGGCGCTCGTTTATCATCTTTCTTTAACTTGGGATAATCCCGTCCCAACTCTTTGCGAGCAGCTGTTTCGTAGTTGTCCGACAAATAACGTAAAAACAAGAATGACAACATATAGTCTCGAAAATCGTCGGCATTCATGGCACCACGCAATTTATCGGCTATATCCCAAAGCGTTTTACCAAGCTGGTTTAGTTGTTCTTGAGTCATACTGAACTCGCTTTTTGTTTGTTAGAGGTTAAATCTGGAAGTTGAAAGGCGTATCTATCCAGAAACTCCCCCAAAATTTTCTGAAACAACTCTTTGGTATCTTCACCCATATCTTTAGGGGCGAAGGCAGAGTATTTCCCGTGACTGAGTAAATTAAGCGCACGCGAAAATAGAACCTCATCGTCAATGCCGTGTATACAGTCGGAAAAGTCTTTGAACCCAAAAAAGGTAGCGGTTTTCTCTAGGACACTACGTAACATATTAAAATGATGGGTATACAGCGCACCGGATTCTGAAGCTTTTTGTAATTCGCCGAGTATGGCGACATGGTGAAAGAAAGGTGTATCGTCAGTAGCGCGCAAGGTAAATACACCTTCATTCTTACCTCGATGGATAAAATAAGTCTTATGGCGCGTCTTTTTTAGTTCATTGCACATGACATTAAAAAATAGGCTGTGGTGCGATGACAAAACGGTTTTGACTTTGTCAGCTCCTTTTTTCAATAACTTAGCCAAATCCGTTGCTACTGCAATGGCATTATTATCGTCTAGCGAGGAGATAGGATCATCAATATAAAAAAACTTTACCCAACCATAGGATTCCGCTCCATCTAGCACCAACTCACAAATGGCTAGGTAAATACACCAAATAAAAATATTCTCCTCACCTCTTGATATCTTTATATGGTCTTGAATGATTCTTTCAGGTTCATTTGAGTTCGGTCTATATTTTGGATTGGCTATTTCCTGACTAAAAACCACCCTCCAGCTTTCATAATCAATTTTGAAGTTAAACGTAGCATAACGTTCTAAATAGGCGAAAATTCTATCTTCTAGTGCCAGCTCTTTGAAACCGTCAAAAAAGCGAGAATCTGAATTTATCGTTAAAGCACGCTCTGCATCATTGTCTAAATCGTTATCCCATGAGAATAAATCTTCCGTAAAAGCATTAAAATAAAGAGTATCGCGCTCAATATCTTTCTTTCGCTTTCCAGCTTCTTTGAACTCCATAGAGAGCCGAGTTTTACCCGTACCGTTATAGGCATAGAGTAAGACAAAGTTACTGCCACCACTATCGCTGTCTCGTAATTCGTCCCTTAAGCGTGTAACGACCTTGCTAAGGCTTTTGTATTTATGGATTTTTGGGCTTCCACTCATACAGCCACCTCTTCGGCAGAGGGAAATAGCTGTTGCATTAAGCTTTTTCTATGATTTTTTAACACTTCTATTTTTTGTGATTGTGCGGCGATTATTTCTTCAATCGAAGAAATAGCTTTCGCTATCTTTTGCTGCTCCTTTAGGGCAGGAAACCGAATTTTCAATTTTAAAAACTCACTAAAGTGAACTCGCCTTTTCTCAATCAATGACCCCGTTGCAATGTTGTCATATAGCTGAATCATGTTGTAGCTTTGAAAATAGAGCTCACAAAACTTACTATCTACTGATTTATCGCAAAAGAAAATGTTGTAGTATTTAGATAAAACAACACTCTCTATGCCAGAATGTTTTGCAATTGCACCAAACCTCAAGTTCATTGGGTTGTAAGCAAAATCGTCTTTTAACACCAATTTATAAGCATCCCCCTCATCTTTAACCAGAAAAGAGCGCTCATAACGCTCCGTTTTTGGAGTGACCCCATTTTCAATAGTCAAACTATAGAGAGGTTCATTTCCGTTAGGAGACTGACTTCGCTCAGAAATGAATTCACCTAATTCTCGAATCGGCCAATTTCCAGTATCGCTAAATTCAGGAAACCTTAGTTTGGGAGCAGCTTTTTCTTCAGCCGGAAAGACTTGTTGTATTAGTCCTTTTTTATGGGATTTGAGAGCATCGAGTTTTTTAATCTGGGCGGTAACTAGTTCATCTATAGATGACAAACAACCGGATATTTTCTGTTGCTCTTTTCTTGGGGGAACTACCATTGGCAATTTTTTTAAATCATCAAGACCAATTCTTTTTCTAGTCGATCCCGTTGCCGTTTTTTCAACAAGCACACGAAATTGCACCGAGTTAATCAGAATATAAATAAAATACTTACTAAAAATCTTCTCATCTACAACTAAGCGTATTCCATCCGAGCACATAACATATCGAGAACAATTATCTGGAATCAAACATGCTCGACCTACAGGGTCACCCATTTTCGACAATATTATCTCACCGGGATAAATGTTATTCGCCAGCAGCTCATCTGCCTTTTCCTTTGACGTAAATATTTTGTAATCATCAAAAAACTCAGCATCACCAATATTTTGTAGCTGAATTATTCTAATTCCCTCATCAACGTAATCTGACGACTTTAAGTTTGAACCGAACGGCCCACCAATAAAACTCCACTTGACCTTTTTATCAGCTGTATCAATAAGCTTGATTTTTTTCCAATCTCTCTCACCCTGAAATTCAGGAAACCTTAGAGCTGGTACAAACCCATTATTCACCTGTTTACTCATACGCAGCCAATCCTGAAATTTCGCGCCCTTGGGCAAGCTTATGTAAGTACGGGACTAACTCTTCCATTAAGGCTAACTCTTTTGTTGTTCTATCCTTCCACCCCAAGTCCAGCGGCTCTAACAAGTCACTTAATTGTTCACCATCAAAGATCATGCGACTCATAATGTTATCAACAAAAGACTGTAAGGCTTTTGGCTCCAACTCATGCTTTTGAGCTAACTCAGAGAGGGCTTTTTGCGATTTTTTCACCTTAAAGGTTTGATAGCCTTCACGAATAGCTTTCTCATCCAAAGCTTCACCCACTTTCAGGCTGTTGATATAAGCAATAATATCCTCACGCTCTTCCATTAAGTTGGCGTTGGCACTAATCATGGCGATAAGCTCGGCGCGGGTCATGGTTTGCTTGGTCGTTTTTTGAGTAGATTTGGCGATCAGCGACATAATAAAGTCGTAATCAATCACAGCGGAGGCAAATAGCACAAATTCGAAATCCAGTTGTTGGATATCCTCTTCTGTATCGGTGCTATGCTGGTCTTGCTTGCGTTTAAGGTCTTGCGCTGTTTCGAGATAGGAACCTTTGAAACCACGTAGTGTATCTACGGGTAACAGTTGTTCGACTTTATCTTTGCTGTTTTCATCTAGATCGGTGTATTGATCTAGCTGGGTTTTAAGTTTCTGTACTTCTTTAAAACGGTTGATGAATTCAGCTTTAGCCGTATCACCTTGTAGGTTCACTACCTCTGAGGGGTGGCATTCCAGCCCTTTATTCTCCATAAAGGCCTGTAGTTCCTCTACAGCGTTTTGGTATTTCTCGACCACAATGGGAGCAGGGTCTACCAACCAGATTTCTTTGTTAGCGTCAGCGCCTTTACCAGAAAATAGAGTGATGGCGTCTTCTACTTCACTTTCTTGCCCACGAAAATCGAGAATATTGCCCCAAGGTTTGGTGTCATTCAACACGCGGTTGGTACGCGAGAATGCCTGTATCAAACCGTGATGCTTGAGGTTTTTATCCACGTACAGAGTATTAAGATATTTAGAATCAAAGCCAGTGAGCAGCATATCCACCACAATCACAATATCGATTTTATTTTTACGAGGGTAATCGGCATTGCTGTATTTTTGGTCTTTTATGCGCTTCTGTACGTCTTGATAATACAAATCGAATTCGTTAATGCTGTGGTTAGTGCCGTATTGCTTGTTGTAGTCGGCAATGATCGCGATTAAGGCGGCCTTTTTCTTTTCCGGTTCGACTTTGTTGTCTTCTTTTTCTTGGGCAAGCTCGTCTTGTAATTGCTTAATGTCTTTTATGTTCTT
This sequence comes from Cellvibrionaceae bacterium, assembly GCA_028281575.1. GTDB lineage: Bacteria > Pseudomonadota > Gammaproteobacteria > Pseudomonadales > Cellvibrionaceae > Agaribacterium. The sequence goes on along the minus strand of JANQJP010000013.1, from coordinate 147,614 downwards.
ACCACTGCTATCTTTGCTATTTTCTTCGCTCTGATCTTTATCCTTTGCCAGAGCTTGAGCCGATGGTGAGAACACACAAGCGATATTGAGCGGCTGGAAGCTTTCATTTTCTGCCAATACTTGCGCCTGCAATTCCTTGAATTTTTGGACGTATTCAATGGCATCATTAATTTTTGACGTAGCCAGCACAGCATTAAAACGGCGGTGGTCGGTCGCTTGGTCATGCTTTTCTAGGATGGCCTTAATCACAGCATCTGGCGGTGGTGTTACTTTTTTCGGCTTTTTCTTTTTACCGCTCTTAAGCTGCTCACTGCTCGTGCCGCTATCTTTTCCATAATAGTCAATATGGAAGCTGAGCACGTTTCTATCATCAATGGCATTGGTTATGGTGTAAGAATGTAGTTCTTGTTGAAAGACTTGTTCAGTGGTAACGAAGGAACCAACCGTGCCATCGATCTGTGTGTAAGTTGAATTCTCTTCAAAGATAGGCGTACCAGTAAAACCAAAGAGTTGAGCCTTTGGAAAGAAGGCTTTAATGGCTTTATGGTTTTCACCAAATTGGGAACGATGGCACTCATCAAAGATCAGCACAATACGCTTGTCGCGCAAAGGTGCGAGACGCTCCTTATAGGTTTGCTTGCCTTTTTCTTTGTGTTGCTGGGCTTTTTTTCTGTTTTCGTCTAGCGCCAAGCCGAGTTTTTGAATGGTGGTAACGATAACTTTATCGGCTTTATCTTCCGACAGCATTCTACGCACGAGAGTTTCTGTGTTGGTATTTTCTTCTACACAACCTTCTTGGAACTTATTAAATTCTTCGCGAGTTTGGCGATCAAGGTCTTTACGGTCGACTACAAATAGACATTTTTCAATATCGGGATTGTCTTTTAATAAGGTGGAGGCTTTAAACGAAGTAAGGGTTTTACCGCTGCCAGTGGTGTGCCAAATATAACCATTACCGCGATTTTGATGAATGCAGTCGACAATGGCCTTAACCGCATAGATTTGGTAGGGGCGCATAATCATGAGTTTTTGCTCGGATTGCACCAGTACCATGTAGCGGCTAATCATTTGGCCCAATGTGCATTTGGCTAAAAAATTGGCGGTAAATTTATGCAAGTCGCCAATCTTTTTGTTGGCCTCATCGGCTAATTCATAAATGGGTAAAAAACGTTCATCTTCATTAAAACTAAAGTGCTGTGCATGATTATTAGCAAAATAGCGGGTGTTATTACCATTACTGACAATAAACAACTGCATAAAACACAACAGGGTATTGGCGTAGCCATTGCCTGTGTCGTTTTTGTAGTTAACGATTTGCTCCATCGCTTTACGAGGTACAACATCGAAAGCTTTAAGCTCAATTTGAACTACAGGAACACCATTGATGAGCAAAATCACATCGAAACGGTGGTGGCTATTATCGGTATTGATACGTAGCTGATTTATGACTTCAAAGTCGTTTTTACACCAATCTTTAAGATTCACTAAGGTGTAATACAACGGCGTGCCATCTTCCCTTTCAAAATAGTGCTGTTCTCTCAGGGTTTTGGCCGCAGTGAATACATCGGCAGTAACGATTTCATCGCGCAGACGATGAAACTCGGCGTCGGTCAAGGTGACGCGGTTTAGGGCTTCAAACTTGGTACGGAAGTTTTGTTCGAGTGAGACCTTATCTCGAATATCTTTCCGATAGGTATATTTGAGGTCTTCCAGCTTTTTGATAAAGCTGTCTTCGATCTGCTGTTCTTTTGTCATGCATTCGCCCCAATAATGCGTTTTTTCATCCTTTCTATCGCTATTTGACCATCAGAAATCATTGGCTTGAATCCTTGGTCTTCTTCTGTTCGATCCAACTTTCTATATCAGATTCCTTAAAACGCCAGCTACCGCCGACCTTGAAGCCGGGAAGCTTACCCTCTGCCGCCAGCCGGTATGCCGTTTTTTCGGCCAGCTTCAAGTATTCTGCGACCTCTTTTAAGGTCAATATTTGATCACTCATAACCATACCCTACCCTAAACCATTGAGAGAATAAGGGAAAATTGGGAAATCGGCAAACTTTCGAGGGGCAGTATATATCCCTCGTCTTCAAGTATCTGGCTTTCCTTATTCAAAATCTCGCCGTCTCGTTCTTTGACGAGCTGGCTTATCTCTTGATGGCTTATGAGAAGGGTCATCTGAACGCCCTTTCTTCGATGAAACTTTGTCGAAGTCTTTCGATAGATTTCGCGCCTTTGTCCATGCCTCAAGTTGCGTTGATTGCTTGGCACGCAACGCTTCACTTTGGCGATATTCGTATATCCGTTTAGCTAATAGTGTTCTTTCCTGACGCTGTTGATGCCTTAGAGCAATGATGCTCTTTTGCAACTCGGTGCGTTCGAGGTTTTGACGAAAAATGAGCTTCTCTCGGTTCTCCATCTGACGCTTCTCTAATAGCGCTCCCTTTTTTTGATTAATCAGCGTTAATCTTTTATGCCGCCCTGAGACTCTATCAAAAATACCTCGCACACCTCGCCTGAATTTGTCACGACCACTTTGAATCAAAAGGTGTCTTTTTACACGCTGCTCATCTGACAACTCGCGCCGCTCAGCCTGCTGGCGAAAGACAAGCTGCATCTTTTTATCTTCAAGTGGCTGAAACTCGCTTTTATGCCTAGCCTTCATCGTATCAATACGCCCCCTCACTTCCTGAGTCAGTGATTGACGAATGTAACGTGATACCTTCTCAATACCATCGATTTGATCAGGTAGGCCAAGCCGTGATTTAAGGTCTTTAGTTTTGATGCCCCCAACACGGGATAAAGAATAGACATTGTGCTGATGGTCTAAAACCACAAAACCACGTTTGTCACCCCGCGCCAAAAACAGATTTCGCTCTTCTAAGGCCAATTTAAAGCTGGAAAGGTTATCTGAGCTTCGCCATGCATCTTGTGATAGTTGTTTGATCTCCCGTGGATCAATCTCCTTACGCTTCATTGTCTGCCATTCTTCAACGGAGACCTGAAAAGGGTCTCGGTCTTGCTTTCGCTCAAGCCCTTTTGGCAGCTCCCAACCATGTTCCAAATAAAGGCTACGGCTGATATCGGTACATTTGGTTTTGAAATGCGACATATGAATAGCTTTGCTTTTATCGATGTCGATACGTGACCACACCACATGGGCATGGCGGCGTGCTTCTTTTTCGTGAAAGACAACGATGCGGGGCTGATCCACCAGCCCAAGTTTTTGTTCCAGTTGATCGAACGCATTTTCGAATTGATTGTGAGTAACCTCCGCACCAATAGGCGGATTAAAACTCACGGAAAAGAGAGGCTTTTCACATCGCGTGGCATGACTTGACGCATCGATTTCAAGAAAAGCGGCATGAAGCGACTGACCAACCAGCCCACGCACTTCGTGGATGGTCACGTGATCATTGTCCTTGGTTGATGCAAGGTGATTGGCTAGATTCCTAGCACCAGAACGAGCGGAGGCCTTAATGATCATCTTCGGTCTCTTCTCGATAGCCGAGAGCCTTCATAATCGAGGCGCGTAATTCAGCCACATCTGCCATGGCGTTAGAGACTTCTACGACATCAATGGCTGAATACATGTTGAGCTGCTTGGCGATTTGATTAATGTTGGCCCCCACGCGGCTAACATGTCCAATCAAACGGGACAGCTCTGCTTTTTCGGGCACAGCTCTACGTGACCGACGAGGAGGCTCAGTATTAAAAATAACGAATTTGCAATAACCACCCATAGAAAGTCCGGCGCGCTCCGCACGGCTTTCAATATCTAAGCGTTCGGTATCAGATAACCGAATGCTTAGACGTGGATATTGCTTGTGAGTTTTTTTACTCATAAGGCCCTCCGAGTTTTTTAGCGAAGGGGATGCAACGGGGAGCTATGCAATGCTCTCCTTGCCCAGATAGGCTTTGGCGGCTTGTCCGACAAAGCACATCTGGCAAGTCGTGTTAATTCAACTTTACCGCCAAATAAATTAATAATTCCTTAACACGACGGGTCGCAGGGTCTCCCTGCTCCGGTTGCAAAGCGGACAAGCCACTTAGCAATAATGCATCCCACATATCAAAACTAAAACGCGCGAAATGCACGTTTAATATGATGATAATCAGGGATAAAAAATCACGTAAGAGACGACAAGTCGCGACACTATCGAATAGGAAAGGACAAGGTGAGACAGCCGTATAACAACGCAGGACATTTTTTATTTCGAATTTTATAAAATAAAATACGTGAGATAATTAACGAGGCGTTAATTGTTTCCATGGTTCAATAGTTGTAGGGCTGCTATCCAATAGAATTAGGACTAGCAGCCTTTTCTTTTGGTACAGCCCGTCCATTGATTGGGATGCAACGGGAGCGGTTATCAACATGATGGCCGCTCCCTCTACCCTAATATTGATACTAAGGAAATAGCATGGATGAACTAGGAAAAACATTTGCAAGTAATAGTAGTAAACGCCATGTCGAGGACAACGTTTATTTTGAGGCGCAAGTTGTCGCAGCTTTAATGGTAGAAACCAATGCACTTGTACCCATTAAAACTGCATCCAAGCTTTGCAGCCTTTCCCGCCAAGAAATTGATCGGCGCATTCACAAAGGCACTTTTCCAGCACCAAAGATACTGTCAAGCGAAGACAATGCGATAAGAAAAGCATTTCGTCTGCATGACCTTCAGAATTGGATCGATGCGCCTGCCGATTACCGTTCACCAAACTAAACGCCCTAAAAAGTTACCCACAGAAATATGACATCAATAACTCTGTTCTGAGTAGCCCAGTGAGTAGCCCGTATATTTTCGTCTCAATATAATATTTTAAGGAACCGAATTTATCGCTTAGATACAAAAGCTTAAGTGGTGCGCCCGACAGGACTCGAACCTGTGACCTTTGGCTCCGGAAACCAACGCTCTAACACTAATTTTCCTAACTAAACACCTGTAAATAAATGGATATTCAAGCTACCAAGCACTTGTTTTAATGCCTTTTTCGAGAAATTTAATTTTTTCTAAAAAACATTATCAAGTAATTGTTATTAAATAATTAATCGACGCTCATTTTGCCAATAGTTGCTAATACTGCCCATACTGTAAAGTCGATTTGAGTAGCCGAGTGAGTAGCCCAGAGATTTTTACCCTTGCATTAAGAAAGCGTTTATTTATAAGGGATACAGTGTAACAAGGGGTTCTTACTTTGCAACGAAATAAGCAACTTGAGTAGCCCAAAGTAAAAAAACTAGAACAAACGAGGAACAATTGCCTGAAAAGATAAAATTTGTCGATACTGTTATTCGCAATCTAAAACCCAACAAGACCCGAACAATATACTGGTGTGAAGATAGTCCGGGGTTTGGCCTTCGCGTCACGCCTTCTGGAACGAAGTCGCTTGTCTTTAAATATATGGCTGGCAGGACAAGCCGATGGATCACACTGGGGCAATACCCCAAGATATCACTTAGAGAGGCTCGTATGGAATACGAGGCCTTATATGAATCCGTTAATGAGTATGGTAAAGACCCTGTTTTCGAAGAGCAAACCAAAAAGGCAAAAGAGCAACCATTCGCCACGCTGATTGATGAATATCTGGAATTGGGAAGGCTTAAAGGAAAAAAGTTCGTACATGAAGAACAGCGCTATCTCGCCACAGACGTACTTCCAGTAATCGGTAGCAAACCACTACGAGAAATAACTACCGAGGATATTGATCAAATACAAAAGAATATTGTTCTCCGATCCTCTAAGAGGGCGAATGCCACTCAAAGTGGGCGCGTCACGGCTAAACATGTCATTGGTTGCGCGAGGCGCGTACTAGACCTTGCATGTCGAAAAGGATTAATCAATCACAACCCCGCCAAGAATATTGAACCGCTTGGGATTAAGGGAAAGCGAGAAAGAGTCCTCGACTTCAGAGAAATGTGGCTGTTATGGAATAAGATGGATGAATGCAATATTCCACCCGTCACCGCTAATGCTATTCGCTTTATGTTAGCGACGATGCAGCGTGGTATTGAGATCCGCCACTGCCGCTATAGCGCAATTAAAACCGATGAAAATATTTGGCACATGACCAGCGGCGATACTAAAAGCGGACGCATGCACCGAGTTCCACTCAATAGCTTAGCGCTTTCGCTGGTGCAATCGGTATCTCCTTACACGTCAGCCTGCCCATTCGTTTTTGGAGCAACTAGAGCTGTCAATGTCCCAGACACACCATCAACCACCTTAAAACCGCCTACTAGCTCCTCCTACCAGCAGGCAATGCGCCGACTACGCAGCCAACTAGGAATTCACGACATTCGGCCACATGATCTCAGGCGGACTGGCGCAACATGGATCACAGCCGTTGGGCTACCGAAACTTTATGCTCGATTGATGCTCAATCATAGTGATGGTGACAGGGATGTGACAGGGGAAGTCTATATTCAGTATGGCTATGACTTTGAAAAACGAAAAGCTGCTGACGTATGGGGGTTCGTGCTGGAACGTATCATCAACTCCCCCACCTTCGATGATATCCCAACACTCGATGAGGTAAGAGAATTAGTCCGCGCCAGTGGTCTACTCACCTAGACAACTAAAGAAGTAGTAGCTGTCAAAGATCTTGAAGGCGGTAGTTAATCACAGATTTTTTTGGAAAATGTTTGAACCAGCTATGAAATTTTTCTTAGCCAAAACGGGCGCACCATCAACAATTCGATCTTTCAACCTTGAGTCTTTATCTTCAACAAGCTTATAAATTGAACGAGGCCAATGTGTCAGCTCAACCTCTGTTAGCGAAGCAGGATTTTCAATTTTCACAACCGCTCCGTTCTCTCTTTTCGATGAGAAAGGCTTACAGATACCCTCAATATCAACTCCGCAGATGTATGGTGATGCCTTAGTTATTGCGTCATACCAACTTCGACAGCGATGAGGGCCTCTACTGCCAACTTTTCCACCCAGTACCTGATGTTGATATAGATGACAAAACTCATGCGCTAGAGTTAAAAGAAGGCTACGATTATCTCTTGGCACAATGCCTTCAGACGTGGATTTGCAATGCTGACGCACCAGCTCAATAGTGTTTTGTTCGGGCCAGCACCAACCGTAAGATTGATTATATGCCGATTGAGCTGTCGTCAATATAATACGCACCTCTGGTGAAATTGCTCCGTCAAAAGCTTCTCGACACATATTCTGAGCAAAGTCATAGATTAAATCACCAGTACCCAGCCCATAAAAAAGGTTTGCTGCTTCTTTGTATGCACTTAGATTCATGGTGTTAAATGTATGATCATTTGTGTATGATCATACATTTAACACCATGCTGGAAGTCGATGACAAGCCTAGAATGGTTGCATATCGCGATATTAGTACACGCAAGAGCCAATCGAGTGCATAGTAATAGTACATCCGCAGGAGATAGACAATTGATGCTATCAGAGTCAAAATCCCATAATAGAACTGTTTTAAGCAAACTAAAGAGTGAAAATGCCCAAATCTGATCAAGGCAATCAAGGTCAAACGAAAGCGAAACAAAGCCCACCTTCCTATATAAGGCCTGAGCTTTCGAACGATGTCGAGAGTACGGAGAGCAATGAAAAAAAGAAAAACGAGATATATCAATCGACCCGAAAAGAATTATCCCATGAGATAAACGACGATGAACTAGAGGGCATTTTAGATAATATGCCTACTGGTCAAGCTCTCCAAATTGAATTCACTCAAAATAAAGAAAAGGGATACAGAGTAGTTGCTTATCGAGAACCATCTAAGCTAACTGAGAAGGAAAAAGAAAAGATAACTACTCAATATCTAATGCAGTTATTTAATCCCTCGACGAATGATGATGGCAATAAGAGAGAAAAATTAAGCTCTTTCACAGATTTTATTCAAATAGAGCAAGTTGGAGATCAAGTCATATTAATTGGGGAATCATTAGCAAAAGATGGGAAGATTGATCAAGAAACGTGGAAATCTACTCGCGTCCTTTTTGATCGGTTTGTTACTAATAAATTCCTTGAATCTGAAAGATCAGAAGCCAATAAAACTATTGACAACACTTCCCTCGATTCTGTAAATGTTGAAGGGCAATCTTTAACAGAAAGCGGAGTCATGGATGACAATGCACCAGCAGTAAACACTGACTTTGTAAACGCAGCGAATCAAAAAGAAGTTGGGAAATTCATTCAGCGATTGCGTAAATCCGCAGGTTTGACACAAACCGATATAGTCAAAGCAACTGGCTTTTCACCTTCCACGGTATCACTAATTGAAAGAGGTGGTGGAAATCCATCTCTGGAAACTCTAGAGCAAATTGTGTCCGCAATAGGGTACGAGCTAAAATTATCCACATAACTAACGATATATAACTAGTAATATATCGTTAGTTATGTCACTATTCCTTTCACCTGCTCAGGTGAGAGTTCTTTTATGACCCCCTGAATCAGGCTAAACCGCCACTCCAGTACTATTTTGGTGCGAGTGGCTACCCAATCACTCGATTTGAGGGTTTAGCTATGTTTTTCAATAAGCTCAAAGCACACCCAACGCTTGGTAAGTTCAAGCGATCGTTTATCGGTGGTTTTGTTTGTGCCACCACCCTTTTCGCATCACTAACTGCTGGCGGCCAGATTGAGTCGTCGCCTGCGTCTCTCGCAATCTTGATCATGCTGTCTTTGATTTTGACGTTAATGATGGTGCGGTTGATCACCGCTCGGGCATCCCGAAAATCCTCCTCCCCCAAATACTATGCAGACTTTTTAATGGAGCAAGACCAATGAACTCAATCAAATTTTTACTTAAAGCTGTCTTGATTTTTAGTGCATTCATAAATGGTATTAATGTTTATGACGTTCTCTCTACAGGAGAAAACACCCTCGCCGCAGTAGTTGGGGCAATTATCGTCGCTCTGCTATGGGGCACAATCAGTATCGTGCTTGTGGACTTTATTACCAAGGTGTCTGAGCAACCATCCTCAAGCCACCGAACTCTCATTCTGGGACTTCTATTCGGCTTCGTTGCCATTTTTGGAACCGTTGATATGGGTTTCAATATGGGTGCCATCGCAAGGTCTGAACTTGAGAAAAACCATATAGAAAATACCATTGATGACCAGAAAAAGGTCATTAGCAATATTGAAGATTTATACGGCTACATTGACTCGCAAACTACCAACGTCAAATCTGTAATTGATACGGCAAAAGAGTGGAAATCATGTGAAGAAACGACTGGGTGCGTTTCCTTGGATGGCGGCGGGGTAGGTCGTACTTCAATCCAGCTTAAAGGCATTCTTGCGACTTCTGAACAAGCTAATCAGAAATTATTGGCACTGGATAACGACATTGCACCGATCCGAAACAACATCAAACGGATTTACAGAAAAATCGACAATGTTCATAAGACCGCCGATCTAGATTTTGACCAGAAGTTAGAGAAAAGTGCTGAACTCTCTGACACTTTGGGTAAAGAAATTGAAAAGCTACAAAACTTACTCCCATCTTATGTGTTTGAAGTTTTGGCAGGGGCGCTATCAAGTACTATCGGTCAATACAGGGCGCAAGATTTACCTGATCGCGCAGCAACCCGTATTTTCAATCAGTTCTCACCATACGGCCAATCATTTCAAAGCATGGCTGAATCGCTTGATCACGGTAAGATTTTATATGTACCACGTATCGGAAACCCTAGCCGTCTTGAAATTTTGATGTCTTCAACCGATGCGCTTGAGTGGTGGGCAGTGTCATTCATATTGGCATTTTCAAGTTGGTTGATCCTGTTGATTTTTGCCATCAACAATAGCTTTAAACATCACGCTAAAGACTTACCGCCCTCATCCATTCCTTCTGGTCAGATAAGCGCTCAGGCGACTCCTGAACCTGAAAGTGTAGCAACACTATTCCCAAATCCTACAACGACGACCACGCACTGAGGAGACTAATCATGAATGAAGTTAATCAAAATACGAGTTCAGGCGTTTACAAAGGCATGATCATGGGGGCAGGTATTCCCGTGTTACTGGTCGGTGCTCTATTTACGTTTGAAGTAGCAACCCCAAATGATATTTCTCTTGTTGGTAAGGCTCTGGAAAAAATGGGAATCGGCACTGGGCGCGGTGAAGCCGCGCACATTGAAGAAACCGCCAGAACTCAGGCTGTTCAAGAATGGCTGTTGAACTGGGCCAAGGAGCAAGAAGTTCGCCAGACCATCGCTAAGCAAGGCTATGAGGATGCAAAAAAAGCCGCCATTGGCGCAGCCGTTCAAATGGAGCAACTCAGCCTGTCTACACAAGCTGAAATTCTTAAAGACAGCCTTGGCGGTCAAAAAACGATGGTTAAAGTTGGCGATATGGCTTGCGGTGTCGGCCTTGCCTTTGGCATCCCTGAGTTTGCCGCAGGCTGCCATTACGCAGAAGCTGCTCGCGACAACATGACCAAAGAGGTTCAAACCCGCCTAGAAGGCAACCGTGTTCGCCTGATCAAGGACATGCTCAAAAGCCTTCCCACTCCCGAAGAATACGGCATTGAGCCTGTAGACATCGAAGAAATCATGGAGCTGTTAAATGATGAAAAAGCCAAGTTCTAATCAGAGTGGTTTTATGTCTAGAGAGCGCCCACGTATAGGCGCAGGCGTGCTCATGAACGGTTTATCTCTGTTTGCCAAAGGCTTTCAAGCTTTTAACCAGTATCGCGCTCTTCGCGAGCACGAAAGCAACATTGCACGTATCACTAGAGGCACAATTAGTGGCTTGCAGGAGGATATTTACTTGAAAACTTATGATGATGCAGTGAGCGCTGGATTTATAGACCCAAACAGTAACTTTGGACGCGGTATCTATTGCGGTGAGTTAAAAGATACGGATGGGAATAGCTCCAATTTTCAAATCACCACGGACAGCCACGTTATTATTCTGGGTAGAGCGGGTAGTTTTAAAACAAAAGCCCTTGTAGAGCCAATGGCCTATCGTCTTGCAGAGGCGAAGCAATCTCAATTTATATTCGATATCAAAGAGGGTGAACTTGCCGATGAGCTTGAATATGGTTTAACAAAAATCTATGGCAAAAAGCCTCGCAGACTTAATCCATTCGACCCACTAGGTTCAGATGTCAGAATAAATCCTCTATCTGATTTAGTTGAAGCGGCAAAGACAGGTCGTCCCATCACTGATCTAGCCAAATCAAAATCCATGCTTTTTCGTGGTGATGTAGGTAATGGTTCTAACGCATGGGTAGGAAAGGCGCATATACGCATTGCTTGGAATACCCTGTGCTTTCTTGCTACAAGTGCACCAGATTTATGCACTCCCGCAATGCTCGCAGATATTATGAGCTTGCCGCATGATGATTTTTTAAAGTTTATCGATGAGCTTATTGCCTCCGATGCGTGTGACGGTTTTGTTTCGGCAATGGGAAAGAAAATTAAGTCTGAGTTCAGAGAACCAACCGAACAGTTTGAATGGGTGATGGCAGATGGCATCGAAACCTTTTCGCCTTACCTTCGAGGCGGCGCATTCAGAAATGTTACCTCAGAAACAAACATTGATTTGGAGTGCTATAAAAAGAAAGCTGGCGTACTGATGTTTGATGACCCCGAAAAGCTGGTATTTTCGCATCCAGCACACTTCCGCGTTATGTCTGAATACTTGATTAACACCGTGGCCTACGCAAAAGGTGATGTTCACTGTAATTTCCTATGGGACGAATTTGCAAATTATCCTGCAACTGAGGCTGTCATTAGGGGCGAGCGTTTGTACAGATCGAAAAAATGTCGCTTCATCTTGATCGGACAAGATGAAAACTCTTTTAAGCATTACGAGAAATGGGGTGGCTTTGAAGCGCTTGCAGAAAATAGTATTCAGCTCATTTTAAGTTGTGACGGCGCTATTGCTGAACGCACCAGCAAAAAGGCTGGAAAACATGCCGTTAGTATCCGGCAAGCTGGCTCCAACTTTGGCGCAAATATGACTGCCAACCAAGGCGCTCAAGAAGTTCTCATTAATAACCTGCCTGTATCAATGATTGCACAAGGTATCAAAGGCAAGGTCATCGTGGATACGCGTACTGATGGCATCTACATTCTTGACCGCCCTCCTATCTGGGAAATCGAAGATTTACAAAAATACAAATACAGCATGAGTTCATCTTCAGAGGCAGAGGCTTATGAGTAAAAAAGATGAAAAGAGAATTTGCTGGCTAAACGAGAACCAAATAGGCCAGTTTAGCGATCAGGAGAAAGAAATAGCTATCGATGTTTTTAACTCCCTAAATCAATTACCAGCTCCTTTAAAGCTCGACTTAACTTACACCCTCAAGAACCTCTTCTTGGAAGAGTTTCTTGGGCTTAATGAATACGCAGACAAGAATAGCCATGTCATATCGATAATTTCAAAACTTAACAAACAAGACGACGGAATTCCATTTTAGATTGAGTACTGGAGATAGACCATGAACAAGATGTTTTATACCACTCGTGATCTCGCTGACCGCTGGGGCTGCTCAGAGAGAACCGTATTTCGCATGATGAAGCCAGATAGAAAAATCCCTCTACCTCTTCCAGACATTCAAGAAGATGGAGCGTCCAACCGCTGGCTAGTCAGCACCATTGAGGAATTCGATGTGGCACGTATGAATGCCACTAAGAAGAAACAAGTATCTCACTAATTTTTGCCTTGGGGACCACTATGAAACAGCCAAATATTACACGTTCAAAAGAATACAAAACTATTGGTGATCGAGCAGATGCGATCACCAGACGGGCGATCCAACACCATAATCAGTACAAAGATATATTTGTGCGCAGGGAGGCTGAACGCCTAAAGAACTGCGGCAAATTGACAAGCACTGACTACCAACGAGCAGCCATTGAAAATGTCGAAATACGTATTCAACAACGCCTAGATCGTATTTCAGCTGGCAAAATCAATATGCAGAAACGCGTCATCAAGAAGAGTGTTTCCAAGCAACCTAAAAATAGAGAAAGGAAACAGCAAGCAGCAAAGCAACAACGCAGCTTCGGATCATTTGCCAAGGATTTGTTTGGTAAGGCTCCAGTAGGAAAACAATCGCCACCGGCAATAGATACCAAAAAGCAAAAATTGGTAACCGAATACACGCCGGACGGTGCAATTAGCAGGAAATCAAAAATCACCTCCTCAAAAATAAGCTTTCAAAATAAGGCGAACAATAAAACATCTGAAATTATCACGTCTACAAAAAATGGCACCGTATATAAAAACGGAAAGGCGCAGAGCAAAAGCAAAAAGAAAGAGGTTCGAAGGGAATATACGATTGGAGGCACTATCGAACGGCTAGTTCACAGCTCTGTCGAAAGAAACCAAGAACGAAGCTTCAGCCGCACACCTACTAAAGAGAAGGCTAAAACCAAAAATATTAGTAAGTCATTTAATAGAGTCAGATCAATGACATAGAAATTAATATTGTTTGCCGTAGAAAATTGTGAGATTAATAAACCATGTTACAAACCGAAAACCCCAATACAGAAGTTCGAATGTTACCAATGCCGGACGGAACTTTCCGTCCATATAGGGGCGACTCGCTTCTGTGGAAGACATTCGACTATATTCAAGAAGTCTACAACATTGAAACTGAATGGCTTGTTAATCTGGCTTTTATTGATGTAGAAGAAAACGGCGCTTTCTTTGAGGATGCCTTCGACAACATTGTTGCTTATGTCTGCCGTGAGTATGACAAAGCAGCAGGTCGGCCTGAGCACTTCTAAACCTATCCAAACAATCAATTTTAACTAAATATTAAGGCCTTGCATTTATAATTGGTTAAATATCATAAGCGACTTGAAAGTGAGGATAAATGTCAGAGTTTACAAAATCGGTAGACTACAAAGCTTATTCAGACTTTATGATTGACGGTTCTGAAAAAGACTATCGTAAAGATGCACTTGACCGCAATAGCTCAAACGCTTTTCACGGAAAATCCAAACAAGAAGAGTCTGTCGATACTTTCCGAGACGGCATGGAAGTCATAGATCAACAAAGAGAGGCTCAGGAAGAAAAGCTACGGAAATTCAACGGAATTTCCTATACCGATGCTGACCTTGAAAAGACAATAAAAGATATTATTGATGACAAGGAAGCTTTCGCTTCTAAACATGGCCTTAGCGATGATGAAGCCGACCGAGCCGAATATTATGCGCTTGTCATGGCAGATATGTCCCCAGAGGAACGCGATCAATATTTAAAAGAAATCGTTTCTTCTGATCCAGCCGTTGCTAGTGCCATTGCTACCGATTTAGAAATGAACAAACTTGAACGTGAGAATGCCATGACGGCTAACGCGTCTTACTCAACATCTATAGAAGCCGACAATATCGTTTCAGAACTCACAACCTCAGATGACGGTTTGTTAAATGGTAGTGGCCAAAAAGAAACCTTCACATTGGATATCTAGGCACGAAGGATACACTACTCCCGTCTATCCTCGGAATTCTGAACAAGATTGTACTCATACGCTTTTTTTGCCTGCTCATATAAGCCCTTCTCTGTATTCTCAAGCGTATTTTTGTCGTTGTCGTAGGCAGACAAACCAAATTTAGTCCAACCTGACGTCCAATAATCAACGTGCATCGTTATATCAATAGTGTCTCTATCTGGAGCAAGCAAAAACGCAACTGGAATACCCTCGTCATCAAGGCGCTGTGCAATTCGATACGCGGCCATCATTAGCTTTTTGTTTCCGCCGTGAACAACAAAAACCAATCTATCATCAGATAACTTAGCCCCAACGGCTTGAGCAAGTTCCGTTGTCTCGGCACGCATATCTTTCTTTATAAACTCTTTCCCTGCCATAGCAGGACTATTGACAACCAGAAGGACAAGTAAAAATACACCTTTTAATATCCAGAGCATAAAGCCTCCCTAGGGTTAATTGCGAGCTAGCTTTCAAACACTGTGGATACCTCTGAGACGCTTGTTGATGGTAAAGACTGAGCGTCGTATATAAGGGTCACAAGGGAACCCTTTTGGTAGTATATTCATAGGTTTTCAATCTGATGTTTTCTGACCACAAACCTCAAATATTTCAGTGGCTTGTAATCATGGAAAAACTATTTATTGAGGGTTTTGACGCTGGGATATAAGGGTTCCTTTTTGTCTATCATTGGCAGAAAGGTAATCATGTCTGGGTATCAGTGGTCTATGGGGAGCTTTTCCGGGCGCGTACTTGGTTACGCACGCGTTTCGACAGAAGAACAACATCTGGATTTGCAAGTCGATGCCTTGCAAGATGCTGGTTGTATACATGTATATTCAGATCAAGGAATATCGGCGGTTGCAAAATATCGAAAAGGGTTCGAAGACGTTCTAACAGAACTACAGCCTGGTGACGTTCTCGTCATCTGGAAAATGGATAGAGCCTTCCGCTCGCTCCGTCATGCACTCGACGTACTGGAACAGCTTGAAAATCGAGACATTCAATTTCGCTCGCTCACTGACCAGATTGATACCACGACCCCGATGGGTAAGTGCATGTACCAAATCCGTAATTCTTTTGCAGAACTTGAAAGAAACTTAATTTCTGAGCGCACAAAAGCTGGAATGGAAGCCGCACGAAAACGCGGAAAACATATTGGTCGCCCAAAGAAATTGACGAGCGAGCAAATCGAATGGACAAGAGTTCAGCTTTCAGAAAAACCTGAAGCAACAATAACTGGCATTTCAAAAGAGCTAGGTATTTCTGCTAAAACACTCAGGCGCTACCTGAATTAATCCTCATCAATAAGGTTTTATATTCTTATGATAAGAAAAACTGAAAACTCCGTGAAGGCTGTTAAATTTCTAGCGCCACTTATATTTTTAGCCTCATGCTCAACGAGCAAGATTGACGATCAAACGAAAGATGAAACCCCTGTTCAGAAAGGGAGTGAATACACGTTAAAAACTGAGGTGCATACCCACGATTATTATCGCCCCCCTGAAAAACATATGTGTAAAGCCATTGCACAGATGCTGGTTAATCGAAACGACTACCACCCTATGCAAATCATTGAAGTATTTCCTAGCCCGTATGGACGACCATTGGGTTTTCATTACGACTTTGATATGACCCCGCGTGATAATCTCTTGAATAGGCTAAATTCTGGTAAGGTCTATGGACGCGTTTATGAGGATTACGGGCCACGTCATAGCTATGTATATAAGAACTGCATGGCACTTGATAGGAAAGTACTGGTTGATGATTACATGGGTGTCATGAGGCGATGTTATGGGAGCAGTTTTGGAATTTACATTGAAAAATATGGCGGCGGTATCGCCATTGAAGGAAATAATGGTCGAGATTGTTATGCGCTAGGAAACGAGCTAATCAAGGTGCATCTTCAAGGCCATAAAAACTCTCCATTTAACTTTCTCATCACGGTTGCTCATGGCGGTCAAACAGGTGAAATGATTGCCGCCTATGATCGGTGCAACCGCGCAAATAAGGCTTTTAGCATGGAATATGATAAACAAGAAGACAGACTTACTTTCTCGTGCAATAGTCAGTAAGCCTTGCTCCATAATCCATCCCTGAAATTGATTTACTTACCCTCTCTTCCGAAAATCTAGCCTCACTACGTTATCATTAGCTGGTGAAGGCTCAGGCACATTGCCTTCCACAATATCGATGATTCGTTTATACCATTCAATATATGCCGTCGATTGTTCTTGCAAATAAGTGTGGCGATCATAAGTTTGGACAATGCGACCAATGCTATGCCCCAGCATGATTTCAGCAACATGAAATTCTGTAATCGTCGAGAGGTTACTCCGACATGTGCGCCTTAAATCATGCATACTGAAATGAGGAATCTCGTAGCTCTCCCTTCGCCTTAAATACTGCATGATGTTATAGGGTATTTGCAGGGGCGCTCTAACACCCATGACCTCGTTAGAGCCTTCATTTGTGAATACATAGGGGCTATTGCTGCTCAAGGTGAACGCTTCCTTTAGATAGCCTTTAATCACTGGTGTTATGGGCCTAAGAAGTGGCTTTCCTGTACTTTTGCCAAGCTTGTGATTTTCCGGCGGTATCGTCCAAACATTATCGGTGAAATCGAAATGCTCTTTTTTCGCAATGCGAAGCTCTCCGTTGCGACATCCGTAGATAAGACACAACTTCACAAAGAGCTTGTTTTTTGCAGTAATACGAGAACGATCAACGGCAAACCATACCATTCTGATTTCTTCATCACTGAGCACACGATCTGTAGAGCGCTTTTTGATTTGCAAATCTTCTTTGGCGTAAATGTCGGCGAGAGGGTTGAGGGGGATCAGTCGTCGCTTAACGCCAAACTTAAGCATTTGCTTTGCATTCACAAGAATGCGTTCTGCTATAGCAGGCGTGGTATCTGCCAATTTTTCAAGTATATCCAGCCACTCGTGCAAGGTTATCTGTTCGGCTGGGAGTTTACCTATTCTTGGGAACACATGGATTTCAAAAGAACGCTTAATATCATGGTGGCCTTTCTTGTTTTTGATGCAATAGGCTTCGTACCAAAGCTCAAACAATGCTTCGAGAGACTTCACATCAATAATGGCTTGCTTTTCTAACTGACGAACGACCTTTGGGTTGTGGCCCTGCTCAAGCTTTTTCCGTAGCCGACTATTTTCTTTCCTAGCCTCTTTGAGGGACATCAGAGGATAGCTTCCAATATCAGAAGTCGTTTGCTTATTGTTGAAATAGTAGCGGAGACAGTAGGTAATTTTGCCTTTAGGAGAGACACGAACGCCTAGCCCATCCCTATCCGTTTTGACCAATGTTTTTGATCTTGTTTTGCGATAGTTCGCTTTTAGCCAAGAATCTGTAATTGCCATGATTTGTACTCCAAGTCATTGATTTCAATGAACAAGTACAAATAAATTTAAGCGTTCATTGAATCGCAAAATATGTACTTAAATTTGTACTTATTTTGCGTGACTCAGCATGACAAATGGGGACTTTGATCGTCAATACGACAACCTCAGACACGTTATAACTTATTGTTTTTATTGAAAATTGTGTCTCAAGCTGGCTTTGGGTGTCTTAGCGTATTAAATCGGGGTGCGAGATGATAGCAAAAGTCCTACGTTGTTGAATTTGTTGAAGAAAATTGCTATCTGCCACTCTGATTACCTTACTTTGTACCTAAATTTGTACCCATTCGTGAAAACGCTTTTTCCCGCCTGGACAGGAAAGGCGCACCATTTTACCTGATCGGTAAATCTATACTCCGACAAAACGAAACAGTTCTTTAAAATCGTGTCCGTCAGCTTTTCTGAGCGCAGCGATATACTGGTCGCGGCGCTCATTCATTTGCTCTAGCTTGTATCCACCTGCCCAATCAATGGCAGGCTCATCCATCAGCTTGGTCAGTACCGCATCAGCCATAATCCGTGAATGCCTTCCATTACCGTTCGGGAACGGGTGAATATAAACCAGCCTGTGATGAAAACGCGCCGCCAGTTCTTTAGCCGGATATGTGACGTTTCCTATCCAAAAATCGGTGTCATCCAAAAGCTGCCTCAACTGAATAGCAATGTGTATAGGATCAACCCCGATATTTTTCTCTGTCTTTCGGAATGTTCCCGCCCACTTCCAGACTTTGCCAAAAAGCTTCTTATGAAGGGTACAGACAAATTCTTCTGTCAGCACATCAGGCTTTTTTTGCTTTTTCAGCCATTGCAAGCCTTCATCAATATTGGCTTGCTCCAATTCATCCAGTTCGCCGCGCGTCGAAATATGCTTGTGGCGAAGCCCCTCCATCTCGTCAGGATCAAGCGGCGTTGCGCCGTCTGGATATTCAACAATGTCGCTCATTCCTCGCTCCATAAATCAGACGGTTTACCGCGCATTATGTCGGCGGCAATGCGCTCAATTTCTGAATCGAGTGTTTGCTGATCCAACGACTGGGCTTCAAGCGCCATATGGGTAGAAGCGGTTTTTACCCGCGCTTTCGCTTTTTTTATAGCGCGCTCCTTTAAGACCTGATCAATGTCTTGTTCGGGGATCACGGCATAAACAAAACGGCAGTTCATGGCTTCGGCCATATTCTGCATCGTCTTTAACGTCACACTCCCTGACAACTCGCTATTTTCAGTTTTTGAAACCTGTGATTTTGAAACACCTAAACGTTTGGCAAGTTGTAGACCTGTCATACCTAACGCTGTGCGCACCGTTTTTAACCATCCCTCAGATAAAGGGCGAGAAAAACCGCCAAGATGTTTTACAGCTTGGTTAACTTTCTCTCGATACTGTTTCAAAACGATGCTATCAAAACTCATTTGTTTACCTTTAAGTCAACCAATTTACACCTTAAGTTAACCTAAATGTAAATACAAAAAACTATATTGTCAACCTACAAGTAAAGTTTTGAAGCTTATGACAAGATTTGAAGTGGCAATCAAAAACACAAATAAACTTCAGACTTTCTGGAGAGAAAAGTGTTTAAACACCCTTTCAAAATTGCAACCTAGCAGTATGAAACGCGCCAATGCTTTGGCAACACTTGGCAATATCCTGCAAGAATTATCATCAAAGGCTTTTCGATTCAGATCGGCCAAACTAGCATTGAAATACGTAAACTATCTCCGGAATTTCTTTGATTCATTTATTACTGATATTTAGGCAATTTCATTAACCCAGGATTGAAATTTCTCCAGTGTTTTTTCGTGGCGACGTTCTAGTTTGAATACCTTACAAATATAGTCGACTGGATCCTTCGGTGATTTCTCTATAGCTAAGCGCACCAAGCCTTTTACCTCTGGATATGGTATTTCAGTCCACTGCCGTTCCTCACCCCAGGGAGCGCGCCCCCTCCATGTCATTTCTTCAACAATATCGTTAGGCGTAAGCCAAACTACTGGTTTATGGATACCATCACGCTTCACACCTGCCCAAGACTTGATTAAACCCAATATGTGCTTGAGCTGATTCTTACTTATTCTGGATAATCCATGGAGCTTAGCAATGTCCAACGCCAATTCATGTAAAGTAATCCCGTTTTTCTTAGACAGAATGGATTTAGCAATATCCACAAGTGTTGACTTGTAGTCATCGTCGAAATAACGAGTATGATCATAGCCTTCCGTCTCTATACCTTTCGCTGCATTAATATTTGAATTAGATGCAACTTCTTCCTGAGTAGAGTTCATTTGTTCGTTTAATCCAGACGCTCTCCTGTCCTCTTCTAATATTTCATTTAGACGACGATCAATTTTTTCAATAGCTTCCTCGGGGTCTTGAAAATAGTCGGTAGACCATAGACGAACCAAGCGCCACCCGAGGTTTTCGAGAATAGCGTGACGCACGCGATCACGATCTCGAGCGGAGGGAGAGCCATGATATGTTGCACCATCGCACTCGACACCCGCCAAATAAACACCAGGGTGATCCGGATGAATTATTCCTAAGTCAACCTTAAATTTACTGACGCCAATTTGAGTCTGAACTTTCCAGCCTTTATCCCTCAAGGCCCACGCAACTGCCTGCTCAAAGTCACTATCAAACTGGTCAACGCCATAATTTGCAGTTGCTTGTTCCGCTAGAGCAATTGGACCTTTCTCCGCAAATTCTATGTAGTGTTTGAGGTGTTCAACAGCCAAGGCAGATGTACGACTCAGATCAATCATGGATGAATGAAAACTAGCGAATACGAGCACTTCACTGGTTGCCCTGGTTATAGCAACATTTAGCCGGCGCTCTCCGCCAGATTTATTTAAAGGACCAAAGTTCATACTCATAGTGCGACTACCAGCTTCAGTGGGACCGTAACCTAAACTCAATATTATGATGTCTCGTTCATCACCTTGAACAGACTCTAAGTTTTTCACAAAGACTTCATCATAAGTATCTGTAGATTGGAAATACAATTCAATCTCTGGGTGTTTTCTACGAGCATCATCTAATAAGTCCTCTATGGTTCTCTTCTGCTCCGTATTTAATGTTACGACACCAATGGTCTGCGAGGAATTCGTGGGGCTCTTTAAGCGTTTAACAATCTCGTCAACAACAGCTGCTGCTTCAATAGGATTGTTACGGCCTTTACCCTTTGAGTAAACGCCATTTACTCTGTGTAGGGTTACAGCAGACTCTTTCGTATCAGAAGAAGGATAAGTAACAAGTGAGTTTTCGTAATACTTGCTATTAGAAAAAGCTATTAGCGTTTCGTGTCTACTTCTATAGTGACCTTTTAGTCTTATGTGCGGTAATCGAGCGGCCAGCGCTTGATCCAAAATGGATTCTAAGTCTTCTTCGTCGGGGTCATCCACATCTACTGCCCCGCTGAAGAAGCTAGTAGGTGGCATTTGTTTCGGGTCGCCAACAACAATGACATTCTTACCCCTAGCAATCGCGCCTACGGAATCCCAGGTGGTCATCTGGGATGCTTCATCGAAAACAACTAAGTCAAAACCGTTGAAGCCTGAAGGAAGAAACTGGGCAACGGATAATGGGGACATCATCATACAAGGGCATAAGTCTAGTAGACGGCCTCCCATTTCTCTAAATAAGGATCTTACAGGCTTGTGTCGGGTCTTCTTTTGAAGCTCCCTGGCTAGTAGGCCAAATTCTTTAGGGCTATTTTTGGCAAAGGGATCAGGGATAGTTTCAGCTGCTATTGCAGCTACATAGTCGCTGGTAGTTTCTGAAACTTCTGCATCCAGCTTTCTAAACTCATCAATCAGTTGCTCATGAGTAGATGCCTTGAATTGTCGCAATTCATAACTCTCATCTATCAATTGCGGCGCGATCCATCGGCAAAATGCTGTTAGAACTTGGCCTTCAGCATCATCAGGTAAAATTGTTCTTGCTTCTAAGCTGTTAGTTAGAGCTTGTAGCTGATAGCCATTTAAAACTTCCTTAGCAGATAACCACTCACTCCATGGTTTGAATTTAGCTGCGTTTGAAATCAATTGATCAATTACTGGATTAATATTCTCTAATGACGCATTTTCATCAAAATCTAGCTCTAACTTTTGGGCCTCTTCAGTTACAGCTAAATAAACATCCCAAAGTTTTTTGAACTCGTTCTTCTGGTTTACAATTTTTGAATTTTCAAGGAAATCTCGGCCATCAATTAGCTTTGATTTTATAGCTGTAAGTAAAACAGCGGGGTCGTCCGTTAAGCCTATTGCTTCAGTTAGTGCTTTGTGAGCTGATTTACCTGTAGAGGCAGCTTGGCTTAAGCTTTCAGGCTTAGTATTCCAACCCTGCCATATCTTATCTTCTTCAAATGGGTCTTTGATGGAAATAATAATTTCTTGCAGCTTGGCCCCTTTTTCTAGATCAAGCAGAATTTCTAAGTCTTTAAACTTTTCATATCCTAACTTTTTAGCTGCACCATTAATCTTGAGTTTGGCGAAGAAACGTTTAAACCAACTGTCTTTAGCATCTTTATAAATACCGACCCACTCGGATACGGGGCTTTTGGCGAGAACATCTGCGTTAACCTGATGACCGATCGTACAGAGGCACTGGTCAAATTCTTGCTTTGTTTGACTTAACTGATTTAAATCCTCTAATAAGCTTTTAACTCCCCTTTTAACTATGTAACCCATGGAGTTAGATTCGGCCAATTCGATTAGGCTTGCTAATTGATTTACCCGACTCAGATTATTGGTGGTATTCTCCTGCAATTTGAGGTTAAAACTTGATACAAGTATTGCAGCTGAGGGATAAAGCTCATTGATCGCGGATTTATATCGTGCCAAACACTCTGTTACTTGTTTTTGCCAGGCATATGACCAGTTTTTCGCTCTTAGGATACGAAACTGTGTTGGGTCAAGACGTGAAATGTCGCTGTATGCAAGGGCTGCTTGCTTAACGGCTTCAAGCATTTCACCCAGTCTCTCTGAATTGTTAACTGGAGCGCTATCAAACCCGAATGGCCAAGTAATGTCGAGGGTGTGTTTACCCCGATATAGGACATCTCTTGCGATAGCATCGCGCGCGGAAATTTCGTATATAGACTTATTATGTAGGGCTTGGACAAAACTGTTCAGCTTATCCCGTTTTGCTTTTAGAACTTTGACTGAATCAACCCAGTTTTTACTTTGAGCACCTTCTCGTTTATCTGTAGCAGCTCTAAGTTGCTCAAGAACCGCTTTCTTATTTGCTTTATTGCTGTGTAACTCTAAGCACAAGTGATCTAACCCTACTTTTTCCATGCGTCTATAAACGACATTTAGAGCAGCCATTTTCTCTGCGACAAACAACACTTTTCTACCTAGGGCCAAGTTGTGACAAATGATATTGGCAATTGTCTCTGATTTGCCTGTTCCGGGTGGCCCCTCCAAGACAAAGTCTTGTGGTCTGCCAGAAGCTTCAACAGCTACTAGCTGGGAACTGTCGCAATTGAGCGGCGTAAATACTTTTTCTGGGTCGACCTTTTCATCAACTTCGTCACGCAGAACGAAACTGGCATCTTGAATGTAAGCGTCTTGTGGATGATCAACCAGGTGTTTAACAAAAGGATTATCTTTTAAGTCATCGATTCTATCTTTTAAGTCCTTCCACATTAGGTATTTTGCAAAGGAGAAAGATGCGAGAACTAACTCTTCTACCACCTCAAATCCTGGTTGTTCTGCTATGGCTGCTCTCACGGTATTCCAAACGAGGCCCACATCAACGCCAGATTCGTCTTCAGGCAATGCTTCCCTGAATTGATTCAAGTCTATGCTGTGCTCTGTATAAAGGAATTCAATGAGCGTCATATTAAAAATAGGGCTTTCATCGGATAACTGGCGAACTTTAATCGGTGCTCTTGCACTGCTTCTCGTTAATTCCGCAGGTATAAGGATCAAGGGGGCGCGATATGAGCGATCATCTTCAGGGTTTTCTTTCCAACGAAGCATCCCTAGCGCCAAATACAGGGTGTTTGACCCACCTTCCTCCAAATCATTTTTTGCTTTCCTCAGTAGATTTACAGAGTTCTGTTCAAGCTTTTTCCTCGGCATGTTGGCAAGAAGAACATTCTTGTTTAGCTGCTCTAGGGCGTAGTCTCTATGAAGATCAGAGCCTACTTGTAACCTGAAGGTTTCTTCACTACGTTCCTTATCATTTAGAGGGCTTTCTTCTGAAGATAAAAATCTAAATGAAACACCATCAGCTAAATTGTCTTCCATGGCGCCAATGTCGGGGCAATACAATTTTATAGCTACTGCCCGGTCTTTTAGTGATAACAATGCATTACGTTTAGTAAGATCTAAGAGTTTTCTCTGCCAGGCATCAATTCGAGTTTCCGGCGTTTCATCAATAACTTGCTCATCTGCTCTTACAGGTGGCAGAGGCGGAATTACGGGCAAGCCTAATTCGGTTTCTGATTCAGAGGTTTTTTCGTCAGGTTTTTCTTCAATTGTCGAAATGGGTTTTATTTTTCTAGATCGTGCCTGTTTAATATCTATTAAATAGACAAAGTCATTTTCTTTGTCTTCACTAATTAAATCTCTTGCAACTGCTTTAGATTGTTCAAAAGTAACCGGCGTGTCATTCGTAACCAGTGTGCTCTCAAATAACACAAGATCACGTGCATCAACACGCTTACGAAGATCCATAGGGTCGTCGTTAGTTAATATCGGAAAATTTTCATTGATCAGCCAGACACCAACAAATGCATGCTCTTTGCTAAGAGCAACCACCGGGTTTAACCCCATCATTTCAAGGCAGCTAGCAAATAAAAGAGATGTATCAAGGCAGGCAGCTATTCTTGAAGAGCTAATATCCGATGCTAAACGTATACGTTGGCCTTGCCGAGCAAAACTTTGGGGAGGTGTTACATAGGCAATGCGCTGAGCAAATATCACATTCCAAAGCGCAGCTGTCATCAAATACGGTTTTTCTCTCGTATTTGATTGATAACCGTCCACACTTCTTCCTTGGCCACTCTTTTCCAGAGCTTCTGCTACTTGCCTCACTAAGGACTCAATATATAGCCCATTTGGCTTCACAAAGGCTGCTAGTAGGTCGGGTTGTCGACTTTCTCCACCCCAGAAATTAGCAGGAAGTACATCTATTAAAAAATCTTCAGTAACGATATTTACTTCCGGTTTATCAGCCGTAGCAACGGAAAGTCTTATAGAAACTTTTAGTTCTTCAGTTAGATTAAATAAGAAATCATGGGGGACATTTAGCGGGCGCTTTTGTAATGATATTCCCTGCCCAGGTCGAATTTCATCTACAAGCCATTCTTCGGAAGCAAATATTTCTGGTTCCGAAGAGAGTTTAACAATAAGGTTTTTGAGGGGAGGTTGGGTATTTAATATATCGCTGCTTAAAGCTGGGTAGTACAAGCTCATTGTACGAAATAGAGGGTAAGCATTTTGCTGTGCAGCCAGGGAGAAAGTTGATGTGTGATCAACGTTTAACTGCACAGCGGGTTTAGATTCGATAGGAACTTCCATACTCGCTAATCTCTTTCTGAATTATTGAATGTATTTTAAGTATTCATAGCGCTCTAGCTAGCGGAAAAATGTCAATGTTAGCTAAGGGTAGGACAGAGACTAAACCTACCAATACCACAGCTACTCACTCACACCAAGGCACTTTTTCAACCTATCGAGTTGCTGTGCATGTTTCTCTGAATTCTTTTGAAAATCGGGGAAGCTCGCGAACAAACAAGTTAATTGCCGTGCCACCATTGAGCGCGAATACGTCTTCTTTTGCCACATAGGGCAAAACACGAAGCAGTAATTCAACCTGTGCACGATATGCAGGACTTATCATACAGCCTCCAATGCTTTGGGTACGATGATGTTGTATTTAGAGACATAGACCCCCTGTTTAACACCCTTTCCAACAATAGAGCGATCTCCTTTGCCAAGGGTTACTTTGGATAAATCAATATACTGTAGCCACTGGTGGTCAGCCTTTTCCGCCATATAGAGAAATAGCCTTTTCACCTTGATGGAAGTGCAAGCTTCCAATAAGCCTTGAACAACTTTAGGACGCAGATTTACCAGCCCTTCCATCACCTGATAGCACTCTACCAAATCCTGTTTTTTGGGTGCTAGATATAGACATTCCATCATAGCTCGCGCCGTATCTGAAAATACTCTCGCGGTCATTCCTTTTGTAGAATCCAGCTTCATGCTATAGGCCACCCCTAAATCCGCATTGTTGGGCAAAAAGCCCGTTTTGACGTGCGCTATCGGTACACCCCAATCATACTTTTTAAACCATGCTGGCAAGGAAACCCCTAGCGGGGAAAAGAGGTAAACCCTTTCTTTCCACAATCGCACATAATGCCCCGCGCCCTGCTGGGAAAGCGCCGTCATGCCCCCTACATGTATATTGAGACCAGCCTGCTCAACCAGTGCCTGTAATGCATCCTGCCAACCGACTTCATCATTCGGCCTTTTGTATGCCCCCCGCCCTACAGATTCAAGCCAACCACTCTTGCAGTAATACTGCTGCAAATCACGCGATACGCGTTGTTGATCTGACAGCTCGCGCCGTTCGGCTTTTTGAATATGCACAAGCAACGCCTTTTTATCTTTTAGAGGCAATAGTGCTTGCTCATGTTTTCGTTTAAGGGCGTTGATACGATCCAGAATATCAGCAGTATAAAATTTGCGTATTTTGCCTTTCGTCGCATCAACTGTCGGTAATTGCTCGGGGCTTCCCAAACGGTTTTTAAGGTCTTTTGTTGAAACGCCACCATGCCGAGATAGCGAATAGACTTTGCCTGTGTAATCAAGCACAACAAAGAATGGGTTTAAATTTTTTTGAGGGGCAATTTAAACACCTATCTGGTGCGACTAAGCATGTCAAAGTAAGGCTCGGGGAGTCAATACGACAACCTCAGACACGTTATAACTTTTTGATTTTATTAAAGTTTGTGTTTGGGGTGTCTTATATGTTCTGCTTGGGGTGCAAGATGATAGCAAACGTCCTTGTTTTATTGATTTCATTGACAAAATTTTGTTCTGACATACTTAATTTCCCAATCGTGTACACACCCGTGTACACAAAAATTCTGGCTGAGCGTAGGTCGCGTTTGGCGCACACCTAGCACATAAAGCCGAACGCTTCTTATCATAGAGCGCTGCATTACCGCAAAATGCTGGGCATTCTACCTGAGAGTAAAGAGAAGAGATAACCCACAAAGTTTATTCAACAGGCAGTTCGCGTAACCATTGAGCAAGTTCAGCTTCATCAATAATACTTTGCGCAGCCTTTATGATCATGTCACCTGCTTCAACGGTTTCGTATTGGAGTTGAATCCCATTTATCACGAAACAAATATCCATAGCCGCGAACGCCGTTCGCTTGTTAGCGTCATGAAAAGCATGCCCCACGGCGATATAACATGCATAACACGCTGCCAACATATAAACATCATCGATCATGCCGTAGGCGATGCGGTTGTCGATACGCGCAAGAATGGCTTCCACTGATTTATTGGAAGCCATGCCTTGCAGCTCATTGGGTTCAATCACATCTTCATGGATCGCCACGACATCCTTGGCGGACAGAATTTTCATGATTGAGACTTTCTTTTATTTATCTTTAAGATAGTCAAGCGTGGGCTTAAGCTTCACTTTTCGGCGTTTCATTGCTGCCATAGCCTCACCCTCTTCTGCTGGCGCGTACTCTAACTTGCCAACAGCAGACGCAGGTACGAAGTACCCTTCAAGCTGATTGCGATTGAGAATGGCCACGGGCTTGCCGCCTGCCTGCTCAATCACTTTTTTAGGGTCTCTAAGCTCAGTCAAAGACGCCGTTTTGTTCGTTAACAACGTTTCCATAGTCTTCTCCTATTCTTATATAACTCTATCAAAAACACACCAAAAATACTAATTTAAATATATATTTAAATACATATTAATTGCTATAGTGGTTTTCTATAACAACCCTCGCTCAGCAAGATTTACCGTGCATTCTTCTCAAACAATCAAATGATCAGGAGCTCGAATACCGGCCCCTTCTAAACCAAAAGACCAAACACATATGCACGTACAAGAAAACTAAAGGGGCTATGCGGGCAACAACGTTCCTAATTTTCGTCAGCACCTAAACCTTCAAATGCAAAAGGATTTAGAAACTGCCTGCCCCATAGAAGGTTTCGATCAACCTCACTGAGTGACGCTTCTTCACACACATTTTCCCAGTTTTCTTCAATAACTTGTCGTTGAGCCTGATAAATATTAAACGCTTCGTTTTTATTTAATAAAAAGTGATGCGCGGCTGCGATGCTGCTACTTATCATACTCACACGGTTTTTACCTTGTATCAGCATCGCTTGGGTCGCCTCGCCAACTGCTCGCCCTTGAGGACAAATATCATAGGCAGGCGTCAGGCTTAACGACTTACCATTCCAAAACGCCGCGTGGTTGCGCGCATGATCATCGGTGTTGCCACATAAAATGTTAAACACAAGCCGACCATAAAGCTCGCGCAGTGTATCTTTTGGGTCTTCAAAGCGCTTGCGCATAATTTCGCCGAGCTGCTCGTAGCTCGCATAACGCGCCATCATGTCATCCAAACCAAATAACGTCAGTGCCGAGACCATGGCTTTGCGCTGCCAGCCATTCTCAGTTTTTACACGATCAAAACGCTCTATAAGCAGTACATCTTTATCCGCAGCCTTAGCCAAAGACACGCCTGCTACATTCAAGCCACAAAGCGAAGCCAAACGCATCGCGACGAATTCGGCTTTTACAACGCTATAAAGATCTGCACTGGATGAAAATTTGGCAATGTACTTGGTATCATCTTGCTCAATAAGCGCTTTTGGCCTCGCACCGCCAATAGAAGAGCCGTGAAACAACGCCTGATCCAGCTCTGGTGAGAGCGGTACACCCTGCTCCACTCTCTTCGCTGATTCCATCAATTCTTCGAGCGAAACATTACTAGCTCGCCTTGGCACATACTCAGTGGGCGAAAGCTGAAAATCCAAAGCGCCAATGCGATCTGAGCCCGATTCCAGCAGGTAAGTTAACTCATCCAATTCGATGTCAGCCGCCCGATTACCCTTGGTGCCAAGCTTCTTATTAATGATAACCCTGCGTCCCCATGCATCGGGGGCAGCATCTCTAATGCAGCCTGGTATGGATAGCCCATCTTTTAGCTCTATCACGCCGGCCTGCAGTGGAAGCTCTTCATCAAATATTGCGATGGCCGGATGCATCTTGTCTTCAGCGCGCGCTAAATAAC
Source organism: Cellvibrionaceae bacterium (assembly GCA_028281575.1). Lineage (GTDB taxonomy): Bacteria > Pseudomonadota > Gammaproteobacteria > Pseudomonadales > Cellvibrionaceae > Agaribacterium. The sequence goes on along the minus strand of JANQJP010000013.1, from coordinate 118,495 downwards.
TTTTACCGTAGTTAAACCGAAGACCGGCGCTATCAGCTTCCAGCTTACCCGCAACGACGGGTTCGGTCTTGCCGGGTAGCCATATCCAGACATAGGCTTCTTCATATATATCAGAAGTCATCATCAACCCCACGTGCGGGTTTTCTTGCCATCTTGGGCAGCAAGCTGAGCTTTTCTTTGCTCATCACCAAGGTCGATGCCAACGCGCGCTCATCGCTATCAAATAGACGAATACCGAGCAGATACGCCACTTCAAATACAGCACCCAAAGAACAATTGGGGTCGCCTTTTTCAATGCGCTGCAACAAACCCCGCGATATGCCCGCACGCTCTGCCAGCTCCTTTGCAGGCAGTTTGCGCTCAATACGTGCCTCGCGGATCATCACCGCGAGAAGCTCAACTGCTTCGCGGGTATAGCGTGAATATGCGCGATTTGCTGTCTTAGCCATAATACAAATTATGATCTATAAATAGAGCACTTAAAATCAATATGATCCAATAATAGACCAATTTAATAGAATAAGACACTAACAGATAGGTTAAAAGCGTCGCCGGAGAGCGACAAAACTGAATCAAGACACACTGAATATCCGCTTGGTAAAGCACTCAAGCTTCATCGAGTAAATCGCGCTATTTCAGCCTTGTAAAACCCTATTCAATCCTCTAGAATCGCGGCCACAAAAACCTAAATGATAATTATTATCATATGTATTTAAAGGTTGTGACTTCTATAGCTTTAAATCACCACTCCACGAGATTTCTCAAATAAATGCTTGCGGTTGGTGCTTTGAAAGTGCTTTTGTCTCTGGGGGAAATGTAATGACAAACACAAAAATCAATCAACCGTTTCGCAACCGCTTAGCGACAGCGATCCGTCTATTCACTACCGGATTTTCAGTACTGGTTGCTTCATCATCGGTGTTAGCCGAATCAAACAAACCGGACGAAGAGTCGGTCGAGGAAGTTTTTATTACAGGAAAGTACACGATAAATGAACGAATAGACACCGCCACGGGTCTGGGCCTTACTCTTCAAGAGACACCCCAGTCGGTAAGCGTCATTACCAGCTATCGCATTCAGGATCAGGACTTGCGCTCGCTGACAGATATTGTCAACAACGCCCCTGGCATTTCGGCCAAAGGACTAGATAGCGCTCGACAGACCTATTCCTCTCGCGGTTTTGTTATTGATAACTATCAGTTAGATGGCGTGCCTATTTCGTGGATTGGCGGTGGTGAGGCCGGAGAAAGCCAATCCGATACGTCGCTGTACGAGCGAGTAGAGGTAGTGCGCGGTGCAACCGGCCTCCTGACTGGAGCGGGAAATCCATCTGCATCCATTAATCTTGTACGAAAACACGCGACGAGTGAAGCATTTAGCGGTAAAGCATCTGTGTCGGCAGGACGCTGGAACACTCACAGAATCAACACCGATATCTCCAGCCCACTTAATCGCAGTGGCTCAGTTCGGGGCCGCTTGGTAGCAAATTATCAGGATGGTGACTCTTTCCGCGATTTAGCCGGAGATACCAAATCCGTTCTTTACGCCACATTTGACGTAGACGCCACCGACAATACCTTGATTCGCGTCGGCGCTTCGTATCAGGATAATGATCCAACCGCGTCTACCTGGGGTGGTCTGTCTTCTTGGTATAGCGATGGCACCCGAACAGACTGGGATCGCTCGACAACAGTTGCTGCGAACTGGTCATCCTGGGGCTCGACCGTTGAGAATTACTTCGCTGAGCTTATCCACAATTTTGGCGAAGATTGGGAAGCTAAAATCAGTTGGAATCGCAATGTAAACGCGGCCGATCTGGATCTTGTGTTTCTCTTCGGTGTTGTTGACAGAGAAACGGGGCTAGGTTTAGGGGCATCTCCGTACCGCGCGGACACTGAACGCGATCAGACCAGCGTCAGCTTCCAGCTAAGTGGCAGTTACGAGCTATTTGGGCGCAAACACGATGTCACCTTTGGTGCAATCGATAGTCACGAAGAGAGCGTGAGTTCAAGTTACTCGCGTACTGACGTAGCCCCCGTGGGGAATTTCTTCGAATGGGATGGCAATTATCCTCAACCGGCCTGGGGCGAGAGCTCAAGAAACGTTGACCTGGAGACAAATCAATTCGGTGCCTATGCCGCAACTCGTCTGTCTCTCGCAGACCCAGTGAAATTGATAGTTGGTGCCCGCATTGCCGATTGGGAGAGAGATGGTATTAGCTTCGGCGGTGAAGAAAGTTATGGCGATACCGGTGTGGTCATTCCCTATGCCGGTATCCTTGTTGATATTACTTCGGAGCACACGTTTTACGCCAGTTATTCTGAAATTTTTCAAGCGCAAGATCTAAGAGATCGGAATTTTAATACGCTCGATCCAATTATCGGAGAAAGCAGGGAAATCGGTTTGAAATCGCGTTTCTTTGACGAAGCCTTGCATACAACCATCACGTATTTCGATATCCAACAGGATAATCTAGGGCAAGCCGACGGTGCTCCAATTACTTTGGAAAATGGTGATATGTTTCAACCCTACAGAGGTGCCGAAGGCGCAAATAGCTCAGGTTATGAACTTGAAGTGGTGGGTCGTATTCTTGGGGAATGGGACATCAGCTTCAGTTACACCAACTTTACCGTTGAAGATGCTGAAAGCGAACCGGTCAACACCAACCAGCCAGATGAACTGCTAAAACTTTATACGACATACCGGTTTGCCGGTGCTTTGGATAAGCTAACCATCGCTGGTGGTGTTAACTGGCAATCGGCAAATTACACAGCGACGAACAACCCGTTTACAGGCGACCCTGAAAGGCTGACACAAGACGCTTACAGTCTTGTCAGTTTTATGGCGCGCTATGAATTTAACTCCGACCTTGATATTCAGCTAAACGTGGATAACGCGCTGGACGAAACCTACTTCAACCAAATTGGATTTTTCAATCAGCTTGAGTACGGTGAGCCCCGCGACATCACCCTGTCCCTCGCTTACCGTTTCTAATTAAAAAAAGCCACCTTCTATGAAGGTGGCTTTGATTGGCATCCTCCAAGAGTGCTCGGGCGAGACTATGGACCTCAAAAACATAATCACATCGCATGCATACGCCACGAGTATGCAAGACGGGCTACGTACCGCTACATCAATATCGCCTGGTAAAGCATTCGAACACCACTCAAGCATAAAAAAACGGCAAATAGGCGCTTCAACACTAGGTCGTCCACTAAGGAACCTATTTTCACCCCAACAGGTGCCGCAGCAACGGATAAGGGCGCGATACATGCGAAGCCGAGAACGTTGATAAAACCAATTGTCGCGGGTGGAGCATCTTCTGGCGGAATTGTAAAAAAGAGCAGGAAAAGAACACCTGGTAGCGCGATCAAAAGCCCGAAAGCCGCCGAAGTTCCAGTAGCACGATGCGCAGAGTAATTGCACGCGGTCAAGATCGGTACACCGAGAGTGCCGCCCCCTACTCCCATAATGACCGACACTGCGCCATTCGTCGTCGCTAAAACGGCCTGAACGCATTTATTTGGTAGAGATCGCAATAAGGCTGAAGCACTGGCCCGGAACAGCATATTCATCGCCGCGAGAATCGCGACAATACCGAATACCACGGAGGCAAAAAGTCCACCCACTTTGACAGCCAAGAGCCCGCCCAACAAAGCGCCAACAATCATAAACGGCGACCAGAATTTTAGTAGACGAATATCCATATTGCCTTTTTTATAATGGGCGCGAGTGGACGCCATGCTCGTAACAACAATGACTAAAAGCGATGTCCCTGTCGCGACAGACATCGATGTCGCCGCCGATATCCCCAAGAACTGAAAAAAGAAAAACAATACGGGCACAATCACGATGCCGCCACCCACACCTAAAAGGCCGGCGAATACGCCTGAAATCAACCCTGTGAACATTAAAGCAAGGATGATAGACAACCAATTTAATTCCATGACGAAACCCATAAATACGTGACATTGCGACGGTTTGCAGACGTATGCATGCGACTCAAAGCTATGATTATTATATAAAGTCGTGCTGAACTTGCGATGCTCCAGGAAATCACACACCAGTAAAGGCCATTACCTAAACAAAAAAATGAATAAATACGCTCAATCTTACCGCTGCTGCATATACTTGCTTCTCATCTGCCTCACCGCATGTTCAAACAAAAAGACATTGGAGAGCCATATACCTAGCAACCACGGCACATCCTCTTCCCAGATAGGTACACCATTACAACTACCCTACTCGCTTTATGTGCGCGGGGCATTTAACGGTTGGGGTTCTACGCATGCGTTTAAAGAAATTGAGCCCGCAACATACGAGGCGACCCTGCTGGTTGCACCAGGTAACCACGAATTCAAATTAGCATCCAAGGACTGGCGCCACCAATGGGTAGTCGACAACAGCGTCTCACTGGGTCTGAACACAACATACTCATTAACAAACGGTGGCCAGGGTAATTTCCTATTCGTTAAACGAACAGCCACCTTCAAATTTGTCGTTAGCTTTGCTGATGCAAAAAAACCGACGCTGCACATTGCCAAACTACGCGATCAAACAACGGCTTCATCAAATCCACATAAGGGCAATACATCTAAAGTAGTCACACATATTGCTGGCTTTAAAGGCAAAGAGAAAGTAACTGTATCAACGCCAAACATTGCTGCAACGCATCGAAACTACATCCATTCCACATCACAAAATCTGCGCGACCCAATACCATCATCACGCAGCTATTCAGAGGCAGCTGGCGATACGCGAGTGAGAAGTGAAAACTTATTATTCGATGCACTATTTGCTTTGGCAATGGAGGAAATGCGGCTGAACAGCGTGAACCAAATTCGCGACGGCAACTATAACAACGGCGAGTCCATTGATTGTGAGTGTTTTGAAACCGGTGCGAAATGGCACTATGTTTGGACTCGGGATCTCGCGTACTCGGCACATTTAAGTCTGGCGATGCTCAATCCAGAGAGAACAAAAAACTCGCTCGAATTTAAACTCTCTCCTTTTCGCGAAGGCCTGTCCAGACCCACCGCTGTGCCAGGCGACCAGGACGGGTTCCAAATTGTTCAAGACACCGGTACTGGAGGAAGCTGGCCAATAAGTACCGACAGAGTGAGCTGGACGTTCGGGGCAGAAAAACTGATTGAAAACTTATCCGGCGAACAACGCCAGTTATTTATAAGCAAAGCCTATCGCGCACTAAAAAACACCATCGCTATTGACCGGGTAGCCGCATTTGACGGCAGCGATGGACTTTACTCAGGCGAACAATCATTTTTGGACTGGCGCGAGCAAAGCTATGCCAGTTGGATCGTCAATGACATTGCCAGTCTCGGCTCAGCAAAATCTTTATCGACCAATATCGGCCATTTTCAAGCCTTGCGCCTGGCATCCAAACTCGCGCGTCTCGAACAGGAACCTGTAAACGCTATTCGTTTTGACGACTGGGCATCCGATCTAAAAGCGGCGATAAACAAAAAGTTTTGGCTGGAGCAACACGGACTATACAGCAGTCTTACCGGCCCGCATTTCGATAATTCGACGCTGGAAAAATACGACTTACTGGGCCTTTCGCTAGCGATTATTACCGGCATTGCCGATGAGCGTCGCGCAAAATTGATTGTCGAAAACTATCCGCACGGCCCCATGGGCGCTCCGGTGATTTTCCCACAACAACCGGGCATACCCATCTATCATAACCGGGCAATTTGGCCCTTTGTCACAAGCTACGGGCTAAAAGCCGCCATTCAAGCGGGCAACAGTGCGGTTGCCGAAGAGGCTTACCGCACGCTCTTGCGCTCAGCCGCATTAAATATGTCTAATATGGAAAATCTCGAGTGGTTATCTGGTCAGGCACTGCTGCTCGATGAAAATAACCCTGAACTCTCAGGTCCAGTCATTAATTCGCAACGACAATTATGGTCGGTAGCTGGCTACCTAAGTGCAGTGATCGAAGGCGTATTCGGTGTACATACAAATAAAGAAGGTTTGCATATAGCACCAGCGATTCCAGCTGTGCTGCTGCGCGAAGAATTTGGTGATAGCTCAATACTAAAACTATTGGATTTAAAGCTTCGCGGCGTAAAAATCGATATCGAAATTCAGTTGCCCGAAAAAAGTGAAGGAGAAGGTTTTCTCACCGTCGAACATATTTGGCTTAACGACCAAACGGTACATAGTAATATCCCCTGGTCGGCGCTGAGTGAAGAAAACACTATAACAGTGAGACTGGGTAAGGCCTTGCGTGATAAGCGCAAGATGACACGAGTAAAAGGCGACCCGTTTTCCACCGATGATCCCGATTTATTTGCGCCCGTGGAACCTGTTTTTGACTCAACATTTGTCGCAGATGACAGTGTTTACTATCACCTCTATAAAAATGGCAGGTTCGCAAAAACTGTTAGCGCTGAACAAATCGTAAACCTAAGCAGAGAGCTTAATACCGATATTCATTGCTATACCTTGCGCTCTGTTGAAAAAACCAATGGTAATAGTTCGCACTCGAGCCCAGCGCACTGCGGCGGCCCTAAACAAGAGATAAATATCAATGATCCGCGCGTTGAATTTAATCAGCACTCAAGCTCGACTGAAACAACCGCGCATAACATCGCATTTAAGAACTTTGGAAAACCCGAAGATATAATTAAAATAAGTAACGTGGTTATTGAAAAAGAAGGACGTTTTGCTTTGCAATTGCGCTATCACAACGATCACAATTTAATTAACCTCGGCATCACTAACGGTGTTAAATGGCTCGAAATATTTGACGCATCTGGAACGCTGGTCACACATGGAGTCATACAAATGCCTCACGCAAAAGTTGTAGATGGAAACAAGCCATGGGTATTGTCTACGCCGCTGCTTGTGAATTTACCCAGCAGTACTTACAGTGTACGTTTAAGTGACTTTATGAATATGAGCTACTTACAAGCTAATACCACGTTTACGGGCAATGGTGGCACCGATGGCGCTAAAAATAGCTTCGCACTAAAAAGCCTAGTTGTTACAAGCGTCGCACCGTAGGTCACATTATCCTTTGATCAACATGCGACACTCACCACTTACTAATAAGTAAAACTAAGTACCTACCCCAATTAGATATCCAAACCTACCGAAGATCCGTGATATACAGGGGTATAATGTTTCAGGCAATCCAGGCTATCGGCAAGTGGCCCTCCGGCTCGCCCACTATTTAAATCAAATTCAATGCCATGAGCTCGACATCGAATTTTCTGCCCTGGAAGAATGTCTGCGTATTCGAGCGCAACATCCATATGCGGACATCGATTTTCGATAATGTAGAGCTTTCCTTCTTCCTGAAGTAACAAAACGTTGTGGCCATTTACACAAAACGCTCTTTTATAACCATCATACAGCTTATTGAGTTGCTCGAGTGCACAAAACGGCATAACTCACCCCAGGGGTTACTTAGCTTCCGACATAATCGGCAACATAGATAAAACACAAACCTGCCAAAACAGCAAAAAACAGGCTAAGCATTGTGCCAACAAATAAATACTCGGCGTATTTTCTATCCTGCGTTTTGCTAAAGTCACCAAAACGAAAAATCGATTTCGCCGCAATTAAAAAACCTATTAATAACCAATTACCAGTGACAACAGCAATATAAATTAATATACGCTCGATAAAGCCGATATAAACACCCGCGCTGATCAGAGAGTCTTTCGCCGCCTCCGGCAATTGCCACTGCAAAAATAGTTTTTGAATAAATATCGATGTCGGGAAGGTGATAAAAAATACAAAAAGTGCGTGAGGCCAGAAGAATACAAAAGCTTTACTAAAATCAATAGTCGTACTGCTAAAATAATACCAAACAGAAAAAATAATAATGATATGTAATAGCTGGTCTATAAAAAATAATAATTTTTCATTTTTTTCCGTTGTTAACGTGAGTTTTAATCCATCGATAACAATATGCGTCACAGCAATTATGCCAATTGCCGGCAACCAATATATGTCTAAAAGTAATACTGCACTTAATAGCGCATGCAAAAAACCATGCACATACAAATAAGGTGAAAAAAACTTTCGCCCCTCTTTGCTTTGTAACATTTGTGGCCATTGCAAAAGAAAGTCAGCAATAAAATGTACTAAAAGTAACTTGATTAAAGTTTCCATATTACTTTCATGTTTTTAGGGTCTGTTAACAGACCTTTGTATAAATTTAGTCATGCAACTACGAAAATATTTGTCAAAATTAAGTAAGACCCTGTAATTAGCACGCCCAAGGCGTTCGCTTACGGTGTTTTGAGCAATATCTAGAACTTTACCCAGTTCGCTTTGATTATATTCGGGGTATTTTAGTGCTCCAGCGACGGTGCTAGCGTAGTTCGGCAACCAGCGGTCCATGAGTACCGACGCCATCGCAATCCCGGCATTCATCTGCTCATCAAAGTCCTTGTCCCCACTGCTTATCGCAAGATTAACATAGAGGTGGTCGAGCTTGTCTATCAACGCTCCTGAACGTATAAACGCGCTGCCGTTGCTTTCGGCCACTCTGGATTCACGTGCACTGACGTCACCGATACCAATCGCCATACGCAGGTCCAGGCCTTTTGTAGATTTGAAGCCCGCTTTTATACGCATAGCAGTGAAAAATATTTCGCTCGGAGAATTCGACAGCAATTGGAAGGCATCACCTCTAAAAATTTCCCAATCGAGCGACTCTCTGCCAAGCTCATGCAATGATGACTTTAGCTGTGTTGACCAAAGCGATTGCGCGTGTTTTCTCGACGATATCACATCGCCTGTGATGACGGCGACTAAGGACGAATTATCAAAATTGACGTTTTCCATCGTTTATAATAGCGATATATCATTTTATCTGTAAATATAGCGATAATTTAACAGATTTACCAGCTCTACACTGGTTTCCACGGAGCTTACGTTCTAGAATCGCGCTTTATAACTTATCGACCCCCCCTGATGCTCCAACCATTTTCGTGCATTGAACTTCGCTATGAGCCGAGCAGCGAACGCTATTTTCAGCGCATGAGATCCCTCAGCGGTCGAGTATGGCTAGACACGTCTTTCAAAAACGGAAACGTTCCACAATTTGACATATTGACCGCAGAACCGTGCAAAATTCTGCGAAACCCTGATGCAAGCACGATAGAAACAGCCGTATCCGAGCTAAAAAATGCTTGTCTGCTAAGCGATGATATCCGCGCCTTACCCTTCTGCGGCGGTGCAATTGGTTACTTAAATTACGAACACTGTCATCGGGAATTTGGATTGACCAAAGCGTCCAATACGCGCAATTCTGATAGTTTATGGGGAATATTCGACTGGGCCCTTGTCCAAGCTCATCATCAAAAGCGCTGCTGGTTGATATCAACCCCATGCTGCAATGCGGAAGCGCTGGCGCGGCGACTCGCACTGTTTACTTCAGAAAAAGTTAAGCCGGGGACCAACCGTTTCTCTGCGAGCACTTTCAGAACCGACACCAGCAAAGAAGAATATTTCGACGCCTTTAGAAAAATTCAATCATATATAAACGCAGGCGACTGCTATCAAATTAACTACTCTCAGCGCTTTAGCGCAGGATTCAGCGGCGCGGCAGATGTCGCTTATTGCCATCTAAGACAAGTGCTTCCCGGGCCCTACTCGGCTTACATTCATCTTGGTGACGAACACATCCTGAGCTTTTCTCCCGAGCAATTTATCGATATTCAAGGCAGGCAGGCGCGAACGAGACCGATTAAAGGCACTGCACCGCGCGATATTTCTCCGGAGACTGACCGGCAACGCGCTGACAATCTACTCCATAGCGAAAAGAACCGTGCAGAAAACATGATGATTGTCGATCTGTTACGCAACGATTTCAGTAAATTGAGCGAACCCCGGTCAGTGAAAGTACCAACGCTTTTCGCACTCGAAAGTTATGCTAATGTGCACCATCTTGTGAGCACCATTGAGGGCACCTTGAAACCCGGTGTCAGTCCGAGCGAATTTTTATTCACCTGTTTCCCAGGGGGATCTATCACCGGGGCGCCAAAACAGCGTGCGATGGAAATTATCGATGAGTTGGAAAAGCACCCGCGAGGCATTTATTGTGGAAGCATCGCGTATCGAAGCCTAAACGACAAAACAAACGCCAATATCGCAATCAGAACACTGCGTGTTCGTGACGACACCATCCACTGCTGGGGTGGTGGTGGCATCGTCGCAGATTCAACAGCGAACGCTGAATATGAAGAGTCTATTCACAAAGTCAAAGTACTAATGGATGCGATTGGCCGAGCACGTTAAACCTATTTAAGAGCGCACCTCAATACTCGCCTTCAGGAATTCTTTCTGCAGGTCCTCATAGGTATGCACAGCTGGAAATTGAGGGAACTCCTCAATAACATTTTGCGGCGCTTTGAACAAAATCCCCGCATCGGCCTCCGCCAGCATGGTGGTATCGTTATAAGAATCTCCGGCGGCGATCGTTCGGTAATAAATAGATTTTAAGGAACAGATCACTTGGCGCTTGGGGTTTGCCTGGCGCAAGTTATAGTCGAGAACTTTACCGTTCTTTTGATCAACCGTGAGTTTGTGACACAGCAGTGTAGGATAGCCAAGCTGCTTCATTAAGGGGCCTGCAAACTCGTAGAAAGTATCGGACAAAATCACGACTTGGAAGCGTTCACGCAACCAATTAACAAAGTCCGGTGCGCCTTCTAAGGGACTTAAGGTCGCGATCACCTCTTGTATTTCATGTATTCCCAGACTAGCCTTATTGAGTTCGTTGAGACGCATTTTCATCAACTCATCGTAATCGGCGATATCTCGCGTCGTTGCCTTTAGCGCCTCAATCCCGGTTTTTTTAGCAAATTCAATCCAGATTTCGGGAATAAGGACACCTTCCAGATCGAGACATGCTATTTCCACACTGCTTCTCCTGTCACTAAGAAATTTGAATAAAATTGAGCCCGGCAATCTACCGGTTTCACCTGGAGATAGCAAATACAGCGGCACCAAAAATAAACGTCCATTCAACGTAAGGACGCTGCTTTACGCCAGATATTTTCTGTCGGGGAATTCTAATGTTACAGTCGGTCTGTTATGCTTTTGCGCCTTTGGGGATAGAAGCGTCCCCCAATCGATCTTACTCCATATCAATGAAGTGACTATGACCAATTCTCTTTCTGCTACAGATATTAGTGCATCACTTAGCGAAGCTGGGCCATTTCAAATCCTCGAATACGCCCTGGGAGAACACGATAATATTGCACTGTCATTTAGCGGTGCTGAAGACGTTGTCCTGGTTCATATGGCGAGTCAAATCAAACCCGGTGTGCAGGTTTTTTGCCTGGATACAGGTCGCTTGCACCCTGAGACCTATCAGTTTATTGAGCAGGTGCGTAAAACCTACGACATTCGTCTAGAGCTGCTGTTTCCCGATACCGAGCAGGTTCAAAAGCTCGTGTCTCAAAAAGGTCTCTACAGTTTTTATGAGGACGACCATCAGGAGTGCTGTGGCATCCGCAAGGTGGGCCCACTACGGCAAAAACTACTCACTTTGGATGCATGGGTTACCGGCCAACGCAAGGATCAGAGCCCAAATACCCGCGCAGAAATACCCGTCGTTCAAGTGGACCGCGTGTTTTCCCGCCCAGGCGAACTCCTAATGAAATATAACCCTCTGGCAAACTGGAGTTCCAAACAGGTCTGGGACTATATTCGCCTTGAGGACATGCCTCATAACGCACTCCATGCAAAAGGTTTTATTTCCATCGGCTGCGAACCCTGCACTCGCGCCGTATTACCAGGCGAACACGAACGCGCTGGCCGCTGGTGGTGGGAAGAAGCAACCAAAAAAGAATGCGGCTTGCACGCTTCCAATATCGAAAAATAGCCCCATATTGATGCGGGCGATGCACAGACTCAATCGCCCGCGTATCCAGTGAGAGTTCACATGAAAATTACCTTAGTTAAAAAAATTCTGTCTGACGGCAGTCCATGTAAAAAATGCGCTGACGTCATTGCCAAATTGGAAGCGTCGGGACAGATGGCGCGAATAGACGAGGTGCTTGTTGCCGACGAGCGCGATTCGGAAAGCCCAGGCATTCAGCTGGCAAAAAAATACAGCGTGGACCGAGCGCCCTTTTTTATCGTCGAACGCCCCGATACCGCCCCAGAAATCTACACGGTATATATGAAATTCGTAAAAGAAGTGTTTGAACAAGAAACCGAAGAAACGGATGAGTTAAAAGAAATTATGAAAGATAATCAGGATCTCGATTTTCTTTAAATATGTTTCAAAACAAAAAAGGCTGCCGATGGCAGCCTTTTTTATATAAACACAATACATCTACCACTCTGGCAACTGCACATGCGAAAAGAGTTCATCAAGTTCGACTTTCGAGTGACGATTAAATGCCTCACTCACCAAATCGCGAGTCAAATGCGGCGCAAGCGATTCAATAAATTCATACATAAAACCGCGCAGGAAAGTACCCCGCCTAAAACCTATTTTAGTAATGCTTGAACCGAAAAGATGGCTCGCATCTAAGGCGACTAAATCTGAATCAACCTCAGGGTTATAAGCCATTTTCGCAACAATGCCTATGCCCAAACCCAACCTAACATAAGTCTTAATTACGTCTGCATCCGCCGCAGTAAATACAACTCTCGGTGCCAGACCGCGCTGCATAAACGCTTCATCCAGCTTTGAACGTCCAGTGAAACCGAATACATAAGTGACAATAGGGTGCTTAGCCACATCCTCCAAAGTAAGGTTCGATACCTGAGCAAGCGCATGATTTTTAGGTACCAAGACACAGCGATTCCAGCGATAGCAAGGCAGCATGATCAAATCACTGAATAAATCCAAGGCTTCAGTGGCAATAGCAAAATCAACTGATCCGTCCGCAGCCATTTCTGAAATCTGCATCGGTGTTCCCTGGTGCATATGCAGAGACACATCGGGATATTTTTCAATAAACCCTTCTATCACTGGTGGAAGAGCATAGCGTGCCTGCGTATGCGTAGTTGCGATAGAAAGGCTGCCTTTTTTCTCATTAGAAAATTCCTGAGCCACCTGCTTAATGCTTTCGACCTTGCGCAGAATTTCTCCGGCAGTACGCAGAATCGCTTCACCAGCGGGAGTAATACGCGTCAGATGCTTCCCACTTCGAGAAAATATCTCTACCCCCAGCTCATCTTCGAGCAAGCGTATTTGCTTACTGATTCCGGGCTGAGAGGTATATAAGCTCTGCGCTGTCGCCGACACGTTCAAATCGTGGTGGGCAACTTCCCAGATGTAGCGCAACTGCTGCAGTTTCATATTCCCTCCAATAGGCCGCCGTGGGGTCTGGCAAACTCAGGTCACAACGAGGCATGAGCACTGAAAATTATAAAAATATAAGCAAATATTCTTTTGAAGAATAGTAAGGATTCTATATATTTGCCAACCGCTTATACCTAAGTTTAGTCATAACTTTTACTTTTATTAAAAAAACTATGCCCGAATTGCTGTATTTCGTTATTTGTGGAGCTGGTGTTGGTCTCGCTGTGGGCTTAACAGGGATCGGTGGCGGCTCGCTGATGACACCATTACTTATTTTTTCAGGAGTGCCCACCAAAATCGCGATCGGTACCGACCTCCTTTACGCCGCTGCAACAAAATCTGGGGCGATGCTGGCTCACCACCGTCGCAAGACCATTCGTTGGGACATCGTCGCCCTGCTATCACTTGGCAGCATTCCAGCATCCCTGCTCACAAGCGCAGTATTAAAACTCTTGGTCAACCCCGAGACCGACTACTCGACCGAGCTCGAAATAAGCCTCGGTATTATGCTGGTGATTACGTCGGCAGTTTTGTTATTCAAAAAACGTATCGAAGGTGAAGCACTGGAAGATACTGAGCACAATAGCTGGGTTCGCAAACACTATCGCGCTATTGCCGTTATTTCAGGAATATTTCTCGGCGTATTCGTTACGCTCTCATCTGTGGGCGCCGGCGCATTTTGCACTGCATTATTATTAACGCTGTTCCCACGCTTACCCGCAATGAATGTCGTTGGTACGGATATCGCTCACGCGGTCCCGTTAACCCTGGTCGCAGGCATGGGACATATATGGAACGACAATATCAGCTGGACTCTTTTAGTTGGCCTGCTTATCGGCTCACTCCCAGCAGTGCATATCGGCGCAAAATTAGCCGTAAAAATCCCAAATAATGTGCTGCAGCGATTTTTAGCCAGTTTGCTGATGTTAATTGGCCTTAAATTTATTTTTGTTAGTTAACCTACGCTTTTTTTTGCATTGGCAATACCGTGAGGCACGTGTCCGGTGGGTACGTGTTTTTGTGCAGATTCGCAATGTAGTTGTTGATCGTCAAAAAACACGTCCGCACCATAGGCTTTCAAAAACTCACCTTTGTCCATCCCCCCCAAAAACAAAGACTCATCAATACGGATATTCCACGCTCGGAGCGTGAGAATAACACGCTCGTGTGCGGGTGCTGATCTAGCAGTCACCAAAGCCGTCCGAATCGGACAATTATCCTCAAATTCTTTTTGCAAACACTGTAGCGCGGACAAAAATGACTTAAACGGCCCACCGGATAACGGGGTTTTCGCGGACGCCACTTCTTTTTCAGTAAAAGCTTGCAGGCCTTCTAACTTGTATATCTTTTCTGCTTCATCCGAAAACAGTACCGCATCACCATCAAAGGCAAAACGCAGCTTGGACGATTCCATATTTTCTTTATTCGACGGCATTAATGTAGCGGCGGCAACACCATTCTCTAGCGCGTTTCTCACGTCTTCCGCATTTGTCGATAAAAACAAATGGCAATTGAACGGTGCAATATAACGATAGGGACTCTGACCACTTGTAAACGCTGCGCGCGAAATGTCGAGACCATAGTGTTTAATGGAATTAAATACGCGCAATCCAGTATCTGCGCTATTGCGCGAAAGCAGAATCACCTCAACGCGCGCAGAACCATCTAGCTGATGATTCACATTAAGGAGTTTTTTAACCATCGAAAAAGCTTCACCGGGCTCCAATACCTCTTCTTCGCGTTCAATTTGATAACGTGAATAGGCCTCCAGCCCTTCCGATTCAAAAACTTTATGGCTTTCGTCCAAATTAAATAACGCACGCGAAGACAGCGCGACAACGAGTTTTTCTGTCACAGTACTTTTCATAGCAAGCTCTACCTCAAAAAATCACCAAACGCTCGCGCATGTGGGAATAAACCAAAAGCTCCGCCAGTATGCATAAACACTATCGTTTCCGCATGCGCAAGTTGCCCTCGAGACAATTCCGACAGCAGGCCATGCATGGCTTTACCGGTGTATACAGGGTCCAATAGTACACCTTCGAGTCGTGCGAGATCCGCAATGGTCTGGTAGACCTCCCGATCGGCGAGCGCGTAACCGGGACCTATATAATTGTCGTTGGTTTGAATTCGAACCCGCCTCATAATGTCGTCTATCTGCAACGGGCTTAACTCGGTGTTTTCACAACAAAGCCGAATATCTTCGGAAACTTTTTTGGCAAAATATTCCTTTGAATCGCACACTGCCATACTCAAGACTTCAGTTGTCATATCCTCTAAAACGACACCGAGCGTCAGACCTGCTTGGGTCCCGCCTGAGCCGGTTGCGCAGACAATTATGTCTGGCTCTATATCAAACGCTTCACATTGCTGCTTAAGCTCAGCTATGGCAGCGATATAACCCCAGACACCCAGAGCATTGCTGCCTCCCACTGGAATCGCATACGGCTGCCTGCCTTTTATTCGCAATCGCGCTTCAGCATCAGCAAATAAGTCGTTTAATGTCCGCGCATATTGCACTTGAGTATGTAGTTCGATGCTCGCACCGCACAAGCCCGCTAGAAAATGATTCGCCTGCCCGGCAGACACATTGCCATGCTGGTCTAAATCATTTCGTAAAATTAAATGACAGTTTAATCCCAATTGCGCACATGCAAATGCTGTGGCGCGACAATGGTTACTTTGAATGCCTCCGCAGGTAATGACTGTATCGCAGTTTTTCTCTAGGGCATCAAATAATAAAAACTCTAGCTTCCTGACTTTGTTGCCACTTAAAGTGAAACCACTTTGATCATCTGACTTTAGCCAAAGAGATTTACCCGGGAATCGCTGAGATAAGCGCTCCATATACCTAAGCGGTGTAGGAAGGTTGGCAAGTGTTATTTTTTGGGGAGTGCGCACAATCATTCTGTCACGCTACATTGAAATGACGGGCGGGTAAAGTGGGCGTACTGCCCACTTTCAATACAACTAAATCGCTTTAATCGTTCCCTTGGGCAAAACCGCATGCACAGAAGCTTTTTGGTATTTTAAATCAACATTGTCAGCAGCTTTAATCGTCACATAACTTTCGTCTACCTCGGATATTTTTCCGAGTAAACCGCTGCTCATGACAACCTCATCTCCCTTCGAGAGGCTGTCTACCAATTGCCGATGCTCTTTTTGTCTTTTTTGCTGCGGTCGAATAATCATGAAATACATAAACACAAACAGACCGACCAGCATAACGATAGAAAACATTGAGTTGCCAGCTCCTGGCGCAGGCGCAGTTTGAGCCTGTGCTGTAGCTTCAGCGATAAAGAAACTCATGATGTAACCTCTTTTGGTCCACAAATTTAGGGCGCACAACTCTACTAAAGTTGAAGGGGCTAAGCAATCCGGATATGAATAGGCGGCTAGCCCCTAGCGTAAAGGGGCTAGCCGCTAGAGCGGAGAGACTATGCGTAGTCTCGAAAAACTTTTCTGAACGTGCTCGGAGACAAACCTGTCCAACGCTTAAACGCGTTGGTGAAACTGGTGCGATCCGAGAAATCCAGGGTAGAGGAGATACGATCTATAGATGTTTGCTGTTTAACGAGTATATCAATCGCAAAATGAAACCGAACTTTGTCACGCAACTCTGCAAAGCTAATACCCTGCTGTTGCAATCTGCGTTGCAGTGTTCTTTTTGATAGATTTAACTCTTCAGCAATATTATCGATACTAAGTGATGCATGACCAATTCGCTTCTTGAGAACATCGACAACCTTGCCCGAAATACCCAAACCTTCAGGGAGATCTGCAAGTTGTTTATATTCTTCCAGGCTTTTTAGTGAACCAGAGGCAAAGATGGCCAAATCTTCAGTTTTGCGCTGAGCGCGAGCTTTCTGTAATTCCGTCATACAGGCTATTCCTTCCGCCATGAGTTCCAGCAGTAATCTGTTTTCTTGAGTAATACCTAATGGCCTAGGCCTTACATCAAAAAAGCATAAGAGACCGCGCTCGGAACCACTCAATTCCAGACTAGCTCCAAAACACGCGCGGATTTCTTCGAGATTATACGCTTTTGAATGTGGTTGAGAAGTGACTTGAGCAAAATCATCAACCGTAAAGACGCGTTTTTCATCAAATCTCCTCTGAGATCGGAGATTTGAAATCGCAATGTGCTGACCAATAAAAAACGTATCCTCAGCAGACCACGCTTGAATTTCAAATATCTCGTCTGAAATTTGCCTAAGTAACATTGCGATAGAGGCATCAAACTGCGCCCGACCCAATGCCAAAACCACCTTCATAGCTGAGCTGAAAGATGAAAATTTATTATGATTAGCAAGTACCCGATAAAGGAGCTGAACCGAACCACTTTGATCAAGTGATTTCAAATCTCCATCCGACATTTGCGTTGGAGAGAAATCGGGGAGTCCTAATTCCTCTATTTTTGGTTGATCTGCAACTAACGGAGATTCATTCACACTATCACCAACGACGCATGTTCTTATATGAAAAAAGGTTATTAATTCTTAGAAATTCACACGTTCTGATTATAGATAGCTTTTTCTCTTTTGCACCCCCTATCTTCGAAACAGAAGCGCCATGCAGACGATTTTGACGACAATATTTAATTCAAACAAGTTTAATGTGAACTTACCCGCATCAATGCATGCATTAAATCTTCTATTAGCTTTACCTTTATAAGTTTTCCTTTATGTACTGTGCGACGTCATCGTGGTGCGTTTTGGTTTTCACTTTGGCAATAATATGGCGAAGCTTGCCACTTTTATCGACAATAAATGTCGTTCTTAAAATCCCCATATATTCTTTGCCCATAAACTTTTTGAGCCCCCAAACGCCATACTTGTCTGCTACGACGTGATCCTCATCCGACAGAAGATCAAAATTAAGCTGCTCTTTTTCCCTAAATTTTTCTAATTTGACAACAGGATCGGGGCTTATTCCAAGTACCACTGTATCCAAACTAGCGAACTGGGCATTTGAATCGCGAATACCACACGCTTGCACTGTGCAGCCAGGCGTCATGGCTTTAGGGTAAAAATAGATGACGACATTCTTACTCCCTTCAAATGAGGATAGTTTTACACTCACATCGTCTTGATTTCTTAATTCAAACTTAGGCGCTTTATTACCAATTTTAGGTAAGCTCATGTTTCCCCCAATAAACGAAAAAGAAAACGCGGGCGAAAAGCCCGCGCTCTAATCTACGATCAAAACCCTCAACTCGGATGATTTGAGAGCGTTTTGAAATACTTAGGATGGCAGCAAGGATTTAACTGCATCGCGTTCTTCTTTTAGCTCCTGCTCAGTCGCCTTTATTTTTTCCAGCGAGAAGTCGTTCAACGCCAAACCCTGAACAATTTCCCAATTGCCATTTCGACAGACGCAAGGAAATGAAAAAATAAGCCCTTCTTCAACGCCGTAACTTCCGTCGCTATATACACCCATGCTCACCCAATCGTCGTCAGCCGAGCCCAATGCCCAGTCGCGTATATGAAAGATGGCCGCGTTTGCCGCTGAAGCAGCGCTGGAAGCACCGCGGGCTTTAATTATTGCCGCTCCGCGTTGCTGCACGTCCGGGATATAGGTGTTTTCATACCAGTCTTTTTCAACCATGGTAATGGCAGTTTCCCCATTCACCTTCGAATGGTGTAAATCGGGATATTGTGTTGATGAATGGTTTCCCCAGATAGTCATGTAGCTAATGTCATTAATAGACGTGGACGTTTTCTCTGCAAGTTGCGACATCGCACGATTGTGGTCCAGACGTGTCATAGCAGTGAATTGGCGAGGGTTAATATCCGGCGCATTGCGCTGCGCAATTAACGCATTGGTGTTTGCGGGATTACCCACAACCAACACTTTAATATCACGTGAAGCGTGATCGTTAATCGCTTTGCCCTGAACAGAAAAAATAGCGGCATTAGCTTCCAATAAATCTTTTCGCTCCATGCCAGGGCCTCGGGGTCGAGCCCCAACTAGCAATGCGTAATCCGCATCCTTAAATGCCACGTTAGCGTCGTCAGTACATATCATGCCGGCAACAAGTGGAAATGCGCAGTCTTCGATTTCCATGGCCACGCCTTTTAATGCGTCGAGCGCCGGCGGAATTTCGAGCATTTGCAGTATTACCGGCTGATCATTACCGAGCATCTCACCAGCGGCAATTCGAAACAGCAGGGAATAGCTAATCTGGCCAGCAGCGCCAGTCACAACAACACGAACGGGTGCTTTCACGATAGGTCTCCGTAAATATGAAATGAATAATTATTAGGCCACGTATCAAGAATAACGCGGATGTAGGTGACACCAGTACAATTAGGCGATGGTGTCGTATCGCCGCTTTAGTTGAGAGTATAACTCGTCTTTCATTCCTGACTCAGTAACTTCTAACGAAGCCATGATCTCCATCAAATGCTCGTTGTCCTCGCGCCCATTCCATAGCTTGCTGTAGGTTCCCTCTTTGTAGCCGTGGTCTTGCCGAAAGATATTAAGTACATTTTTAGCGACATAGCTGCGAAATAATGTGTCAAACGAAACATCAGCCAATGACAAAAGCTCAGCAAATCCTGCCACATCGAAGCCTTTTGTATTCAATGTTGTCTCAGCAAAACGTTCAATCGCTTCACGGAAATCGTCTTGCTGGGCACGCTGGTGGAGTCTCTCTGCAAGATCTTCGGCAATATGCTCGTAAGACCCACCCGCTTCGAGCGCGATGCTCATACCAAAATGCCAGATATCTATAAGCTCAAGTTCCACCTGCTCCATATCCGGCTGCTGCGCTTTCCACCATTTCCAACCGTAGTGGTCAAGCAATTCCGCACATTCAACCCATATTGCCCGATACCACGCGTTGCCTTGAGCGCGCCATTGCGGATGCACCTTCGAGTTCATTGCATCCTGCAATTCCAACATGCTAATTATTGCTTCTTTCATAAGTCTTGTGGTTCACCAGGTCAATGGCGTGGCATAATAGCACAGCAAAATTTTCGCTGACCCTACAGTTTTTGCTAAGAAAAATGTAACATTACTGAAATATTAGCTAAATATATCTGTCATCAAGCCACGCTAGATTTGATCGAAACCCGAAGGTCAAGCTCAAATGCGTTTGTTAGAAAGTATTCACCAAGTTGATCTGTCAGCTTTCACATGGTTCGTACGCCACAAGCATCGCGACACCATTGTGAAAGTTGCTAGAATTGTGTCTCTATCAGCAGACGGCCCACTTTATGTGGCTGCCGGTGCTCTACTGTTGCTCACTCGGCAGTGGGAGATCGCTTTACTGCTCGCACTTGGTTTTCTTATTGAGCGCGTCTGCTACAAGATCTTCAAGGGTTTCTTCAAGCGGAACCGACCTCCCGAAGCAATTCCTGGATTCAAGAGCGTCGTAGAACCCTCTGATAAGTTCAGTTTTCCTTCCGGTCATACTTCCGCGGCGTTCTTAGTGGCATGCACCTTCACCTACTTCTTTCCTATCGCTGGCATGCTCTTGTTTCCGTGGGCTTTATGCGTGGGCACTGCACGTGTGGTTCTCGGCGTACATTTCCCTACAGATGTGCTCGCTGGCGCGATTATGGGAAGCGGAATCTGCGTACTTCTAATAAATTATCTCTTTTAAATGAAAATACTTTTTGGCGTTCAGGCCACCGGGAATGGCCATATTACTCGTGCTCGCGCACTTAACAAGTGGTTTTCCGAGTACGATATCGAGGCGGATTTCCTCTTTTCAGGGCGCCCCAAAGACCAGCTTTGGGACATGGACGAATTTGGCAACTGGCGCTGCTGCCGCGGTTTGACATTCGTTCATGAAGCCGGTGAACTCAAGCTAGCGAAAACAATTAAAAACAATAGCTTACGCGAGCTATACCGCGACATTCATTCACTCGACCTAAGTAAATACGACCTTATCGTCACGGATTTCGAGCCTGTGACAGCCTGGGCGGCGAAACGTCAAAAGCGCCTGTGCGTCGGCATTGGTCATCAATACGCCTTTTATCACGATATTCCCCGTCGAGGAGCCGATTTTGCCGCCTCAACGATTATGCGCAATTTCGCCCCGGTTGATGTGGGCTTGGGACTGCACTGGCACCATTTCGGCGGCCCAATTCTGCCACCAATCGCGGAAATTCATAAAACAGAAGAACCCAGCGATCCTAACAAGGTAGTCGTCTATTTAGGGTTCGAAGAGCCGGATCAGGTTATACAGCTACTCGAACCTTTTGAAAATTATCTGTTCACGTATTACGCACCGTTCTCAAAATATGAGAGCCGTGGACATATCCAACTCAAACCCCTCTCGCGCGAAGGCTTTCACAACGACCTCGCAACTGCCGGCGGTGTTATATGCAACGCGGGCTTTGAACTTTCCAGTGAAGCAATTCAATTCGGCAAAAAATTGCTACTCAAGCCACTGCTGGGCCAGATGGAGCAATTATCCAATGCGGAGGCGATAAATCTTTTAGGTTTGGGCATGTCGATGGATACGCTCGATACAAACGTGCTGGAAACCTGGCTCACCCAATCCGAAGGCAAACAAATCCTCTACCCCAATGTCGCAGAGGCGATCGTTAAATGGATTAGCGAAGGAGATTGGCTGAACCAGGAAAAGCTGCATAGCATGATTGTTGGGCTTTGGAGAGAAACCGTCGCCAAAGACGTACCGAGCTTCGAAAAAGCCCCGATTCCAACTATTCTTTAGGATCTGTTTTGAGCACGCGCGAACAAAGTATAAAAGTTTCGCGTTGTCACTTCGGCAAGCGCCTCAAAGCTTAACCCGCGCAGTTCCGCCACAAATTCGGCAACTTCCCTGACATATCTAGGCTCATTTGGCTTACCCCGAAACGGCACTGGAGCCAAATACGGGGAATCTGTTTCAACCAGTAAGCGATCCAGTGGAACTTTCCTGGCGACGTCGCGCAAATCTTCTGCGTTCTTAAACGTAACAATGCCGGAAAGCGATATATAGTAGTCCAGATCCAGCGCCTCTCGCGCCATCTCCCAGCTTTCAGTAAAACAGTGTAAGACGCCCGCGCTGTCTTTGCTGCCAAAACGCTTAATTGAATCGATGGTGTCTCCACGTGCATCGCGTGTGTGCACAATAACCGGCAGTTTGAGCTCACCTGCAGCAAGCAAATGGTTGCGAAAGCTCTCCAGTTGCTGCGCCGACGTATCTTTGGTGTAGTAATAGTCGAGCCCGGTCTCACCTATTGCCACAACATCCGGGGATTGCGCCCAACGTTTGAGTTCGGCTACAGAAACAACGCTCTCTGTGGTATCGGACGGATGCACACCAACGGACGCATACACGTCTGAATGCCTTGAGGCAATATCCAGAACCGCTGACTTATTTTCTGCGCTTATGCAAACACAAAGCATGGCGGAAACGCCTCGAGCGCGCGCCTGGTCGAGCGCGGCGTCCAAGTCATCGCACTTTAAGCGATCCAAATGGCAATGAGAATCTACGAGCACTGAACAGCCTAGCCTATTCAAACAGGGGGAAATCGCGCGTAAGCGCGACAAGTCTTACATCGTATGTGTGGGACGGTCTGACTCTAGCGAACCCGCTAAATACGTTTCAATCTTTTTCGATGCGGTGTCATCTTCACCGCTGAACTGGACCCCTATTCCCGCGGCGCGATTTCCCTGGGCCCCCTTGGGAGTAATCCAAATAACCTTACCGGCAACAGGAATTTTCTCCGGTTCGTCCATCAAACTGAGAAGCATGAACACTTCATCGCCGAGACTGTATGTTTTGTTCGTAGGTATAAACAAACCACCATTGTTAATAAAAGGCATATACGCAGCATAAAGCACCGCCTTGTCTCGAATCGTCAAAGACAAAATTCCGTTGCGTGCGCCGCCGCCTAAACCATTCATTCAAATATCCTGTAACTCAGCAAAGTACTGCATATAAAACATTAGTGACTTTTACGTCACTTGTCCACTGGAGCCTCTGTTAACACTAATTCTATAGGCTCTACGACACTCTTTGCGCTCGACTGGCCATTTGCACTAAAGCTCCCCAATCCATTGCCAATTCTTCACACAGCATTGTCGGGTTTAAATTATTGTTGCTGCGCCATTGAGCCAATTTTGTAAGCAGTTTGTCGCGCATCTTAAACAATAACGGCGGTTCCAGTATTTCGAAAAACTGCTGACACTCTTGCAATGATTGCTCGTATTGTTCTAAACCCAATTTGGCTCGCAAAATACCGTCCATTAACGAAATTTGAACCGCAATGAGTAACTCAAAATCCAATTTGGCCCAAATGTTCGCAGCAAAAAGTGTGGAGTGTCGCGTCTCAAAAATACCCAAAATTGAATCAACCACTTCCCGCCGCTCACTCGCGTATGCACCCTGTGCCCATTGTCGAGCGAGAACCGGCGCTCCACCAGCGAGCGCGAGCCATTCCTCAGGACTATCTATCTGCTCTTCGCGCAGCCACGCGAGTCCGTCTTCAAGCGCTGGAACGGGTAGAGACGCCTTTTGACAGCGGCTGCGTATCGT
Organism: Cellvibrionaceae bacterium; assembly: GCA_028281575.1. Taxonomy (GTDB): domain Bacteria; phylum Pseudomonadota; class Gammaproteobacteria; order Pseudomonadales; family Cellvibrionaceae; genus Agaribacterium. The sequence continues at coordinate 94,694 of JANQJP010000013.1, read as the reverse complement.
CGGGAGGATCGCATTAACGCGCGTAGTAACGAGAATAAATATTGTTTGCCCTGCGGGCTCTTCCAGACTTTTTAGCAACGCGTTCGCTGCATTGATGTTCATTGTCTCAGCCGATTCAATCACTACCACTTTGTAGTGCGGGAAGTGAGGCGTCTTGCCAACAAATTCGACACAATCTCTCACTTGATCGACTTTGATAAACGCAGATTTCTCCTCCTTCGATAACTGCTTCAAATCCGGGTGGGTACCCGCTTCATATAACTGGCAACCGCGACATCGGCCACATGCAAGGTCCTCAATCGGTGTATGGCACAACAGGTAGCGGGTCATCGCCTGGGCCAACAACTCAATACCTATGCCATCCACCCCACAGACAAGCATCGCGTGCGGCAAACGTTTTGCTTTAACCTTGTTGCAGAAACCAAGCCAGTAACTGCTCTGCCATGGAAATGGCGGCATCGCTGTAATGGGCACCATTAAACTGAAAATCCTTTATTAACGCACCAAGCGCGTGTAAAACGTGACTTTTTATTCAAACCGAACATTACCCATGCCAAAAATCATCTACGCCGACGAAGACTTGGTGGTTTATAACAAACCTTCCGGCATGCTCTGTGTGCCCGGTCTTAGTGACCCGCGTAATTTATACGACACTGTGCGAAAATCCTACCCCAATGCTCGCGTAGTGCATCGTCTGGATATGTCGACTTCAGGCATGGTCATCTTTGCGCTAAACTACCCGAGCCAAAAACAACTGGGAGCCATGTTCGAAAAAAAACAAATAGCCAAGCGCTACATCGCTGAGATATTCGGCAAACTCAATAATCACTGTGGAGAAATCGAGTCACCGCTCATTTGCGACTGGGAAAAACGTCCAAAGCAAAAAATCGACTGGATCAACGGGAAAAGATCAATTACGCAATACAACGTGATGCAAAGTAAATCCGACTCTACGCGAATCGAGCTTGTACCAATAACCGGACGCACTCATCAATTGAGACTCCATATGTGGCAAATCGGCCACCCTATTCTCGGCGACGCACTGTACAACCTCAACGGATCCGAGCTCCGAGCTGAACGGCTACTTTTACACGCCTGCGAGCTGAATTTTCTCCACCCAATTCGCGGCAAACCAATATCGCTGCGTTGCGAGCCGGAATTTTAATCGTACTTATTCAATAGTAGCTTAGCTGAATGGCTCTTACTTAAAGGCATTTTTTTCCGGTGCGGCCGAAGGTAGGGCGTGATGAGACCGTCTCCCGAGGGATTCAGGCGCCGAGACCCCATGGACGGGTTTACGTCGCGTCTCATCACGCCCTACCTTCGGCCACATAAAAGCATATTTTGCCTTCAGTAAGTGCCATTCGTGTCTTAGCGCTTAGTCAGTCAACAGTTTTTCCAACGACATACTAAGATCCTGTTGCACATCTGCCAACGTTTGTCCTGCGTCCACAATTGTATAACGCATCGGATCTGCATGCGCGCGTGCTAAATAACCTTTCCGTACATCTTCAAAGAATGCCAACTCTTGCGTTTCGAAGCGATCCAATTCCGCGCGAGCGCGAGCTCGTTGCATACCTAGCGCCACATCGATATCAAGCAAAAAGGTACAATCGGGCCGCAACTCGTGTTGCACCAGATTTTCTAACAATTCGATATGTTTGATATCCAAACCACGGCCGTAACCTTGATAGGCGTAGGTTGCATCAGTGAAACGATCAGACAATACCCAACAACCTCGATTTAATGCCGGCAAGATAATATTTTGTAAATGTTGTGATCGCGCAGCGAAAATAACGAGTAATTCAGCAGTCGGATCAAATGCCTCATCTCTCTTTTTTAATAGTATTTCGCGCAGCTCCTCGGCGAGTGGCGTACCACCAGGTTCACGAGTCACCAATAAATCAATCCCTCGAGAACGCAAAAAGTCATTGATAAAAGCAATATTTGTGGATTTACCTACGCCTTCAGTTCCCTCAATTGTCAAAAATTTCCCACGCATAGCATCAGGGCCTATTTACACTTACTTTGGTCATTACTGCCGGAGGCCAAAATTTCTATCCACGAAACAACATCAGCTCTGTACAGTAGATCTGCGCGAGCGAGTGTTAAAACAGCGAGCGGGAATTTTGATCTGGCCCAAAGGGTTGCAGCTAAACAAGCGCCACTCGGCGCTGCTCGTCGTTCATTTAGAATAACCAAACTTCTCTCCTCTCGCCTTGATTGGCGCTTGTTTAGCTGCAACAGTGACGACCAAAGTAAGTGTAAATAGGCCCTAATTATTACTTGGTAGTTGATAATTCGAGCGATAATTTTCACGACGAACCTTTTGAAATTTTTTAACCGCTGCGGAATGTTCCTCAAACGTCGCGGAAAAGTGATGAGTACCGTCACCCTTGGCGACAAAGAATAACGCAACACCATGCTCGGGATTTAACGCAGCGTGAATAGCCGCACGCCCTGGCAATGCTATTGGCGTGGGCGGCAAGCCGTCAATGACATAAGTATTGTAGGGTGTTTTCTCTTTAAGATCTTTACGCCTAATATCGCCATCGTACTTTTCTCCCATACCATAAATCACGGTAGGGTCCGTCTGAAGACGCATTCCTTTTTCTAGTCGTCTAACAAAGACGCCCGCGATCTGCGCTCGCTCGTGAGGTGCTCCTGTTTCTTTTTCAACAATCGACGCCATAATTAAGGCCTCATATGGAGACATGTAAGGCAGGTTTGGCGCTCTCGCTTGCCACTCTTCATCTAAGACCTTTTTCATTTTGACGTGAGCACGCGCCAGGACCGATGCAACCGTATCTTCGGCGGAAAAGGCGTAAGTATCAGGGAAAAACCAACCCTCGGGGTGCGCTTGCTCAAACGCAATACTCTTCAAAATATCTTGGTAAGTCTGACCATCAGATTTTTTTTTCAATTTGGGATGCGCTTCAAGCACGTTCAACATGTCGGCAAATCGCGACCCTTCGACAAACATAATGGTATGTTGAATCACTCGACCGGAATTAAATAACGCAAGCAAGGACGCCGGGCTTTCCATTTCAGCCAGCATATACTCACCGGCTTTTATAGTGCCGTGATTATTGATTCTCGCAAAATTCACCCAGAGTTTAGGGAAACCGATGATGTCAGCTGAGCGCAATTTTTCTGAAACACCGTAAAGCGTATCGCCCGCTTCGATACTAAAAACGCGATACGACTCAGGGATTGCTTTTGGCGTATGCATCCAATGAAAAAAAAACGCTAAACATCCAGCACCAAAGACAAACAGCAACAACGCAAAAAACAGCAATATTCTTGATAAAGATTTCACATTCCATCCCATTTCGCATGGATTTTTTCACGAAGCGCTAGCGTTCGTTGCCGGCCCAATAACTTGTAACCATCAACCGTACTAACAGAGACAATGCCATCAACAGCATTACTAATAAATACCTCTTCACACCTTTGTAGTTCTGCTGATGTGATATCACTTTGCTCAAAAGGAACATTAAGTAACTCGAAACCTTCGTCGAGCAAGTATTCCCGCATGACGCCGCGCACCCCAGCGAGCTCCATTTTAGGCGTAATAAACCGACCATCACAAAATGCAAAAATATTGTGATGCATTGTTTCAACCACGTTGCCACGTGAGTCAACAAAAAGTAACTCTTCGTTTTCACCGAGTTTTACACCGACCGAAGCCACAATATAATTTAAACGATTAATTAATTTTAAACCGTTAAATCCCGCGAACCCGATGAGCGGTTCCGGCAACGTTTTCAATGCCGCGCCTTCACGCGGAAGACGCGGCGCAACGTCGCGAACAAAGGTATATATATTTACCTGATCTGTGTCAGAAACAGAGTTGGTACACGCATAACTGCCACGATCTGAATACGCTCTGCCAATCACAACTTTTAAAATGGCATCGTCGCCGGCACTGCCAATAGCCTGAGCGAGCCGGCGGTGCAAAGTATCGCTATCAACGGGAATTTTTAGCGCTTTGGCACTGCGGTGAATGCGCAAAATATGATAATCAAATAGCGCGACGCGACCGCGCCGACAACGCATGGTTTCGAAAAAGCCGTCTGCATACATGAAAGCCCGCTCTGCAAACACGGCTGTGTCATAGGCAGTGCCATTTTTGAAGGCGACGGTTTTCATCAAAATCGTTAGGGCCTGTCTAACACACTAATTGAATCATCACTGCTGGAAGCCATTTTTTCGTCCAGCAGGGCAGAGCGACCGTGGCGTATTGAATATACATGAGAGAGCGATGACCCTGCTGGGCGTTGTGGTCCCAGGCCTCGGCAACGGCTCCTGCGTTGCTCTAATAACCTACATTCATGCAGAAATTCGGGTTGTGGCTGAAAACGCACTAGTCGTCGTTGCTCGTCGTTTATTTGGTTCACCAAACTGCCCTCCTCACGCCTAAACTAGCCCGTTTTCAATCACAACAGTGACGATTCAATTAGTGTGTTAGACAGGCCCTAGTATTTTTTAAATACCAGTGAACCGTTGGTACCACCAAAACCAAACGAATTGCTCAACGAAACATTGATATTCGTCTCTTGCGCAGTGTGGGGAACGAAATTCAAATCACAGCCTTCGTCGGGATTATCTAAATTAATTGTTGGCGGAGCGACTTGATCGCAAATAGATAACACAGAAAAAATTGCTTCAACCGCCCCGGCGGCACCAAGCAAGTGACCAATCATCGATTTAGTGGAGCTTACCGCTAAGTTGTCACTGTAAGAGCCAAATACCGCTTTTACCGCCTGACATTCGGCGATATCTCCAGCCGGAGTAGACGTGCCATGCGCGTTAATATAATCAACACTACTGCTATCTATTTGCGCATCATTCAGCGCGTTGCGCATCGAGAGCTCTGCACCTTCTCCAGATGGCATGGTAATGTGGTAAGCATCTGCGCTGGTACCAAAGCCCGCAAGTTCTGCATATATTTTTGCGCCCCGGGCTCGTGCATGTTCGAGGTTTTCTAATACGAGAATGCCAGCGCCATCACCGAGGACAAAACCATCTCGGTCTTTGTCCCAGGGCCGGCTGGCTTTTTCCGGTGCATCATTGCGCTTTGAGAGCGCTCTCGCCGCGCCAAAACCACCCACCCCAACGCGCGTGGAAGCCATTTCCGAACCACCGGCAACCATGACATCAGCGGTACCATGCATAATTTCGCGCGCCGCCAGACCAATGCTGTGTGTACCGCTTGTACAGGCGGTGGAAATCGCTAGATTAATGCCGCGTAAGCCATAGCGAATGGACAGATTGCCGGAAATCATATTGATAATCGATCCCGGCACAAAAAATGGAGAAACGCGTCGTGGTCCTTGGTCTCTAATCGTAACTGCCGTGTCTTCGATGGAGCCCAGGCCGCCAATACCAGATCCCACGATGCAACCCATACGGGGAGCATTTTTATCGTTGACCTCGAGACCCGAATCTTCCATCGCCTGAACACCGGCAGCGACACCATATTGGATAAACGTATCGACCTTACGTGCTTCCTTTGCCGCCATGTAAGGAGAGCTATCAAAATCTTTTACCGAAGCGCAGATCTTGGTCGTAAAGGCACTGCTATCGAATGCAGTAATCGGTGCTACGCCACTCACGCCATTGAGAATGGAACTCCAGGTGGAATTAACATCATGGCCGACGGAACTAACCATCCCCATACCTGTAACAACAACTCTATTGCGGGTCACGTGCAATCTCCAGAACTATCCATATAAACCGATGAGACAAAGGTTTATTTTTACGAGGGGCAAAACTAAGAAAAGCCGCACTATAGAAATAGATGCGGCTTTTCATAATCAAATCAACAGTGCGTTTTAGTTTGGTGCAACCAATTACGCCAAGTTTTCGTTGATGTAGTTGATAGCAAGCTGAACAGTTGTAATTTTTTCAGCTTCCTCATCAGGAATTTCTGTTTCAAATTCCTCTTCAAGAGCCATAACAAGCTCTACAGTATCTAAAGAGTCCGCACCGAGATCCTCAACGAAGGAAGCCTCGTTCTTAACCTCTTCTTCTTTCACGCCAAGTTGCTCTGCAACAATCTTTTTAACGCGTTCATCAATGCTACTCATATCTAAATAAACTCCTAATTGTCATTCTTTGCGAAGCCGAATCTATTGGGGGAAGACTGTCGCTCAAGCTCACGTGCGCGCATTTTACCCCGAATTAATCTGAGATTTAATACATTCGACAAATTTTCTTAAAAATTAAAATAAAACCTTTATATATCAAACGCTTAGCACATATACATACCACCGTTCACATGCAGAGTTTCCCCGGTAATGTAGGCAGCGCCGCCACTTGCGAGGAATTTTACTACACTTGCTATTTCATCAGGCTGTCCCAAACGGGCCAACGGAATGGCGCCCAGCATGGCACCTCGTTGCTCTTCAGTAAGCAATTTCGTCATATCAGTATCAATAAAACCAGGTGCAACTGCGTTAACAGTGATATTACGAGAACCAACCTCTTTAGCAAGTGAACGTGTAAATCCAGCAACACCCGCCTTTGTTGCACTATAGTTGGTTTGACCGGCATTACCCATTTGTCCCACCACAGACGAGATATTTACAATTCTCCCCCATCGCGCTTTCATCATGCCTCGCAAGCACGCTTTACTTAAACGGTAAATAGCGCTCAGGTTCGTATTGATGACGTCGAACCATTCATCTTCGCTCATTCGCATCAACAGGTTGTCTTTTGTAATACCCGCATTGTTAACCAAAATTTGCGGGGCCGCGTATTTATCCTGAATTTGCTGGAGCAAAGACGCGACGGAATCTGCATCGGTAACATTCAATACCATGCCTTCGCCCTTCACGCCGGCTTCTTCAAGTTTTGCTGTAATATTCTGCGCGCCCTGGTCGCTTGTCGCCGTGCCGATGACTATCGCACCGGCTTTACCAAGCTCGGTTGCGATCGCAGCACCGATACCGCGGCTCGCGCCTGTGACCAAGGCAACTTTTGATTCAAGTGACATAGTGGGTCCTCTAGGAACAAAATAATTATTTTATAACGCCGCATCCATCGCTGCGATTGTTTCTGCGTTTGCAACGCTCACACGTTTGTCGATGCGCCGGGCGAGTCCAGCCAGTACTTTGCCAGGGCCACATTCCAGCGCTTGCGTAACACCTTGATCTGCAAGTGAAGCGACACATTCAACCCAACGGACCGGAGAATATATCTGCTCGATCATTAAATCTTTTATTTTTGCTCCGCTGGCCTCGGGCGCCGCTGTAACATTGTGATAGATGGGGATACTAGGGTCATGAAACTCCACATCTTTTAGATCATTCGCAAGTCTATCCGCAGCAGGTTTCATTAATGTAGTATGAAACGGTGCACTGACAGGTAATTCTACCGCACGTTTCGCTCCAGCAGCCTTGCAGGCCTCACTAGCGGCGTCAACAGCGGCTTTTACGCCGGCGATAACGACCTGGCCTGGTGCGTTAAAATTCACTGCGGCCACTTCTCCGTGCGTTTTGTTTTCCGCACAAATTGCCAGGATTTTATCATCATCCAGGCCAATGATTGCCGCCATAGCACCCTCGCCCACCGGCACGGCTTCCTGCATATAGCGCCCGCGCAATTGCACCAGCTTAACGGCATTTTCCAAAGTGACCACACCCGCGCAAACCAGTGCTGACCATTCACCCAAGCTGTGACCAGCAACGAATGCAGGCACCACTCCTTGCTTTGCTGACCAAACTTCCCAAAGCGCAATACTCGAAGTCAACAAGGCCGGTTGTGTAATCTCCGTAAGATTCAGTTTTTCCTCTGGGCCAGTTTGAATCAAGTCCCAGAGATCGTATTCCAATACCTCACTCGCTTTGGAAAAAACGGCAACAAACTCGGGATAGGTTTGCGCGTATTCAGCGAGCATTCCCACTTTTTGAGACCCCTGTCCAGGGAATAAAAAAGCTAGATTTTTTGATGTCATAATCAACCCCGACGGTATAGAGAAATAAATTTGACTAAATACATACCTGATTTAGGCGATGTGAGCGCCAATGCGATCTGGAATTTGCGCGCGAACATGCTCGTAAGCTGTTTCCAATGCCTTGTAGAGGCCAAGCTCATCAGAGCTGCCATGGCTTTTTATAACTGACTTTTTAAGCCCTAAAAAAGCAGCTCCATTATATAAAGAAGGATTACGTGTTTGGCTCCACTTGCGCAAAACAGCACCCAAAAAGGTCGAAGACATGCGACCGAACCAATTTTGTTCTAGGTGCTCATCCAAGCTAGTCCGCATAAACCTTGCCAAACCCTCGCTTACCTTGAGCGCAACATTTCCAACAAAACCATCGCAAACAATAACATCCACACTGCCGGAATAAAGTTCATCACCCTCGATAAAACCGACATAATAAATCCGCGGATCTGCTGTTAATATCGCCGCGGCCTGTTTGACCACCGCGTTACCCTTGGATACTTCCGAACCAATGTTCAACAGCGCTACTCGCGGCTGATGAATTCCTGAGGCACGCGCAAGAGCATCCCCCATCACCGCAAATTGCACTAAGTTTTCGGCTCCACAATCAATATTTGCGCCTAAATCCAGTAGCAAACTACGCCCTTTTGGGGTCGGCATAGGCTTACAAATTGCCGGTCTTTCTATTCCCGAGATTGTCTTGATTAAATGACGTGCAATTGCCATAAGCGCACCGGTATTTCCGGCACTGACACATGTATCGGCCTCATTGCTTTGCAACATTGCCAAAGCCACCCACATCGACGAATCCTTGGCAGCACGCAAAGCCTTTGCCGGTTCGTCTGACATCTCAACAACGCCCTGCGCATCTACAAGCGAAAGCCCGCTTGAAACGCAATGTTCGTCCAACAAAGGCGCTAAGACCTGCCTGGGGCCAACAAGCACCACTTCAGCATCGGGATAGTCGGAAACAAAATCTACAGCTGCTGAAACGCAAGGGCGGGAACCGTGGTCCCCGCCCATAACATCAAAAGCAATTTTGACGCGTTGCGACAAAATTAATCGTCGTTTTTAGTATCTACCACTTTGCGACCGCGGTAAAAACCATCGGCGCTAACGTGATGGCGCAAGTGGCGCTCACCTGAAACTGGATCTACTGATGTCGTTGCAGTACCGAGTGCATCGTGAGAACGACGCATATCACGGCGGGAACGCGTTTTTTTGTTTTGCTGAACTGCCATTACAGCCTCCTATATAAGTCTTTTTTTAAAAGGGACTACTCCCCTTTTAACCCCGCGAGCACATCGAAAGGGCTTTTGGTTTTTTCCAATTCATCTGGCTCACTGCCTGAACGGTAAGCAGATGCATCCAAGCAGTCGTTTTCGTGCTTTGGAACTACGGGCAACGAAAGCAATATTTCTTCTTCGACGATGGCACAGAGATCAGCCTCTACACCATCGACAATCCAAGGATCAACATCCTTGGGCAAGGCCTGCGCCTGAGCCTCATCCCAAACAATGGACAGTCTTGTTGCCAGCGCCAAGGTCAAATCCATAGGATTTAAACATCGCTGGCATTCTAAATTTAGACAAGCATCTATTTTGCCAACCATTTGAGGCCGACCCTGCTCATCGCGCTCGAAACGCAAATCAACCTTGACGTAATCGGCAGAGATAACGGCTTCGCGCAAACGACGAAGATCTGAAAGATCGATTTCGCGCTTGAATGTGGCGCCTGTAGCCACCAACTTGCGAGGCTCTACGACCTTCGGCAACCGCTTAACAGATGCTTGCTCCGACATAGGTGCGCGATGATAGTGAAACAGGTCTTGACTGTCAAAATTTCTTGTGAGAAGCGTTGTACTGCTCAAGGAATTCGGCACAGACCCCCTGGGTTAAAGCCTAAGCCACGCCGAACAAAATCGACCCCCAAACGAAGGCCCAAAGTAAAATGCTGACGAAGACTGCTGCAGAACCAAAGTCTTTTGCGCGCCCTGACAGCTCATGGTGCTCATAGCCCATACGATCGACAGCAGCTTCAATCCCGGAATTTAACAATTCAACAATAAGCACGAGCACTACTGCGCCCACCATGAGTATTCTCTCGACGTTACTTACATCGAGAAAAAAAACTGCCGGAATTAGAACACATGCTGCCACAAGTTCTTGTCTAAAAGACGCTTCATGCCTAAGCGCCGACAACAACCCGCGATATGAGTAAAACGCCGCCTTGTAGACGCGAGTAAAACCTTTGTTTTTTTTCATCATCGACGTAATAACCTGAAAGCCAGAAGGGCTTGTTAATTGTAGACGAAGGCAAATATCGGTGCATTGCCGGCACTTTTTTCTACCGATGGCGCAAGCAGGCAAATTTCTGCCGTTTGGGCAAAATCAATCCTTTCCGGCAGCCATTTTCTTGACGAAAATTAGAACTCACACAACACATACACAGTAAACCTTTGTTTTTTATAGATTTTATTTAAAAAACCAATTTGGCACACTTTTCGCTGATCACAGTTTATCCAAATCAACCATTGGAATCTGAGACAACTTATGGTGAAGCTAGCCACGAACAAGCCTCAAGCAAACAATAAGGCGCAATCTGACAACGCTCGCAGTACGGAAACGCAATTTGGAGAAAACCACTTCAACGAGCTCCGATTTAAACTATCCACCAACCTGCAAAGCTCGTTGGATTTAGATGCGACCTTAAAAACATTTTTTCGCCACGTGCAATCCGTAATTGGCTGCTCAGGTATGCTATTTTCCTCGCGTCAGTCTGAGTCTGAAGTTGTCATCGGCACGAAAGGCCGCCACCGGGTGAGTTACAATGTCTCGTCCGGCGCAGACAAACTGGGCGAGCTCTGCTTTTTACGCTCAAATAAATTTGCCGAAGCTGAACTCGCGGTTTTGGAAACCCTTATAGGTGTACTCTTTTACCCACTGAGAAACGCACTCAAATATAAAGAAGCGCTCGAAAGTTCTTTAAAAGACGCACTTACCGGTGTTGGCAATCGTTTTTCACTTGAGTTTAATTTCAGCCGCGAGATAAAACTGGCTAAACGCCATAAAAAAGCCCTGGCGGTACTCCTCATTGACGTCGATCACTTTAAAAAAATTAATGACAGCTATGGTCACAAACGCGGTGACGTCGTGCTCAAAAAAATTGCCGGGCTAATTAGCGATTCGCTGCGCGAGACGGACCAAGTCTTCCGCTATGGCGGCGAAGAGTTTGTCGCAGTGCTCAATGAGACAGATATGGAAAACGCAATGCTCACTGCAGAAAGAATTCGCGCAAATATCGCTGAACACGAAATTGTAGCCAGCGATGCGCGCATTGGCGCCACAGTATCTATCGGCATTGCGTCGCTATCCATGGATGACAGTTTCGACGAATTATTTGAGCGCGCAGATAAAGCAATGTATCAGGCTAAAAAAGCAGGCCGCAATCAAATCGTATGCTCAGGCCTTGATAAAAAAACGGAAATTAAAAAAATAGCTTAGCGCTAATCGCAGGTTATCGAAACATTTAATTCTTCCGCTATGCACAGCAATGAATCTCAGGTGAAGCCGATAGATCGGAATGTCACCAAATAACAGGATGAATACCTGGCGGAAGCCAGGGTTTTCAGATTTACGCCCGCATGACTTATTCCTGTTTTAGTTTCGCGAAATTAATCGCCTGTGCATAAGCGCGCAACTCATCGATCGTCACATCGTAACCTTCTATGGTCACCAGCATCTTATTCGCAACAACGATTTGAATTTCTCCCTGGCGATCGGCTTGTTCATACTTAACCAGCGCCCGCTCACCCTTTATGCGCTCGAGCTTACCACCACTTGAACGCGCCATCATCGGATTAGACAGCATCATTAACGCGGACTGCATAAGCGGAGAGTCTGTAATTATCTGAATCGAAATAGAACTATTACCGCGTGAGTATTCGCGTCTGGCAGTAATGCCTCCACCAAACATGCCCATAGCCATAGACTCTGAACTGCTGTCTTGGGAAGTCCAACCCGGTAGTGCCGCGGGAAGATAAGACTCTAGGCTCTCACCTTTCAGTTGTTGAATTAATTGAGCGGCGTAATTAAGGCTCTGAGCAGCATCCGAATATTGGCCCGCCCGGTAATATTCCATCGCCTCGCGAACCGAATCTTCAACTTCGTCAGCAGAGACAGCAATGGAGACAAGCGCTACAAGGAGGCTAACAAACAACTTTGAGATAGTGTGCATTTTAATGACTTCCCGCTTGGTCGATTTGCCCAGCATTATTTCGTGTTTTCCGGGTATCGACAAGCCACCTGAAGCTATTCGTTAATTCAGTATTAAATGACGATACTCCGTGGCGTATTTAGGGACGTTTTCCTTTTCAAGGTTGGCGCATACGCGTTTGGGTGTCGGTGATAGGTTCAAAACCGTCAATTCATGCTCCGCCATGGATGACGGATGTCAGAGCAACGCAGGAGCAGTTATCGGAATGAATTGGCGGAGCTACAGGGGTGGAGCGGATTAAAACGAAGCGTTGCTTCGTTCCGCGTAACGACCAACATCTTTGATTTTGGACCGGTCCTGCTTGCAGGTATTCATGCGTTTTTTGAACCTATCACCGGCGCGCGAACGCTTCGAAGGCGCATATGTCGAAGCTTTTAAGCTAAATGTACTAGAATTTAATCACAAAAAAAAGGGCAGCTAAAGCTGCCCAACTGGTGCAAATTATTGGAGGAACAATCTGCTAAGCACTCAATAATCTACAGATCCTGCAGTCAGCCAACCCTTCCCAGCTCGACTACACCATCAACTTCCCGCACTGGATAAACTTTGATTGAGACGTTTTCGTCTTCCAAACAAACACCCGACACCAAATTAAAATGCTGCTTATATATCGGGGAGGCAACCACCGCCTGCCCTTTTAAATCGCCAACAATACCACGCGACAAAACAGCCGTTTTTGTAAATGGATCAATCGCATCGACCGCATGTAATTGTTCACCAACACGGAATACCGCCACTTGTTCTCCGTCGAGCAGGGCGCGAACGCCAAGGTAGGGCGCCACGTCGTTAGACGCACAAATCGCTTGCCAGGATCTAACTTCTCTCATAATTGCATTCTCCTCATCTAGGGCCTGTTAACACTAATTAAACGACTCCTGTTGTGCCTAAAAAGCCCTCAATTAAGGCGCGAAGAATGTAGTTTGATTGCTCCAAATAAGTGATGAGCAAAGCATACCGCATCCTGCTCTCGCCCCTTACCCACATCCATGTGGGCAACGCCAAGTGAGGGTTTTTTAGGCACAACCCGTATAGCCACATGGATGTGGCGTAGTAGAACAATGCAGGAGCAATTGTCGAGGGCTGGTCCCATTTTATCGCCCGCGGTGTTGTCGGTCGTTCATGTAGAATAACTACACGTCACTCCCGACGCCTTGCTGGCAACAAAATGGCCTCCAACAGGAGTCGTTTAATTAGTGTTAACAGGCCCTAGGCCTGCAGCACTAAGCCAGCTCAGCGACATCTTCATCTGCTTGCGCAAACCGAATGATTTCCTCTTCCGTCGCAGGACGAATTTGCTCGCGCTCTTCGACAAAAACAACGGTCTCATCTTTTTCATCGCTATTTACAAAAGTGCGGAACCGCTTTAATTTTTCAGGGTTTTCAATGGTTGTTTTCCATTCACACTGATAAGTGTTCACAATAGCCGCCATTTCACTTTCAAGTTCAGTGCCGAGCTCGAGCTTGTCATCAATGATGACGGACTTAAGATAATCGAGCCCGCCTTCAAGATTGTCCATCCAGACCGAGGTACGCTGTAAACGATCGGCTGTGCGAATATAAAACATCAAAAATCTATCGATGTATTTAATTAATGTGGCATCATCAAGCCCGGTTGCAAATAAATCTGCATGACGTGGTTTCATACCGCCATTACCACACACATAAAGGCTCCAACCATTTTCGGTTGCAATCACACCAACGTCTTTACTTTGCGCTTCAGCACACTCGCGCGTACAACCAGACACCGCAAATTTTAATTTGTGCGGAGCACGCAAACCCTTGTAACGATTTTCAATATCGATAGCCATTGTGACGCTGTCGAGAACGCCATAGCGACACCAGGTACTCCCGACACACGATTTAACTGTTCTTACAGATTTGCCGTAGGCGTGACCCGTTTCAAAACCCGCATCGACTAGCTCTTTCCAAATTAAAGGTAATTCGTGTTGCTGAGCACCGAATAAATCTATGCGCTGACCACCGGTAATTTTCGTGTACAAGTTATATTTTTTTGCCACTTCGCCGAGAACAATTAATTTTTCTGGCGTGATTTCACCTCCAGCAACGCGCGGCACAATTGAATAGGTGCCATTTTTTTGCATGTTGGCCATAAAATGGTCGTTGGTGTCTTGCAAGCCGGCATGACTTTGTTCGAGGATGTAGTCGTTCCAACAACTTGCAAGAATGGATGCTGCCGCTGGCTTACAAATATCGCAGCCAAGGCCTTTACCGTGCTTGGCCAACAGCTCATCAAACGATTTAATTTCTTCAACGCGCACAATGTGATAAAGCTCTTGGCGGGTAAATGGGAAGTGCTCACAGATATCCGTGTTCACTTCTACACCCAATTTCGCCAACTCAGCGTTGAGCACCTGCGTCGCAAGCGCAGCGCAGCCACCACAACCCGTCGCCGCTTTTGTGTCCGTTTTCAAATCGCCTAAGGTGCGAGCGCCTGCGGCCACGGACTGGCAAATTTGACCTTTGGTCACCTCGTGGCACGTACAAATATGGGCGACGTCGGGCAGGGCTTCCACGCCAACACCAGCACTTGCCTCTTCACCATCGAGCACCGGTAAAATCAACGCTTCCGGGTTTTCAGGTAGGGGCATCCCGTGAACACACATCTGCTGTAAAGTGCCGTAGGCCTCTGCATCGCCGACAAGCACTGCGCCGAGCAGAGATTTACCGTCTGCACTGACATTAATACGCTTATAGACCTCTGCCACGCCATCCTGATACACATAACTCAGTGCCCCTGGCGTTCTTCCTTGAGCATCACCGATTGACGCGACGTCGACCCCAAGCAGTTTAAGCTTGGTGCTCATGTCTGCACCCGTGAAGGCTTCTTCTCCACCGGTAATATGCGAAACCGCTACCTTGGCCATTTGATAACCCGGCGCCACCAAACCAAATATGCGGCCACCCCACAGCGCACATTCACCAATTGCGTAAATACTTTCGTCGGAAGTCTGGCAATAATTGTTAACGGCTATACCGCCGCGTTCGCCAATAGCTAAGTCAAATTCGCGTGCTAAAGCGTCCTGAGGTCGAATACCTGCAGAAAACAAAATCATATCCGTTTCGAGATGAGAGCCATCCGCAAAGTTCATGCGATAGCGTGACGATTCGCCAGCGACGATCTCTTTCGTATTCTTTTCCGTATGCACGGATACATCTAAACTTTCTATTTTTTTCCGCAGAACCTGACCACCGCCTTCGTCAAGCTGAACGGCCATTAATCTCGGCGCAAACTCAACGACATGTGTTTCCAAACCTAAGTTTTTTAAGGCGTTTGCCGCTTCCAGGCCAAGCAAACCACCACCGACTACCACGCCAATTTTGCTTTCTTTGGCCGAGGCCGTAATGGCTTCTAAATCTTCAACGGTGCGATAGACCAGGCAGTGGGGTTGATCTTTACCAGGAATGGGAGGCACAAATGGAAACGAACCTGTAGCGAGTACCAATACATCATAGGGCTCTTCACGACCGCTCTCGGTAGTGATTTTCTTAGCCTGCTTATCGATAGCAACCACCCTGTCACTGAGCACATAATTTACGCCGTTTTCTCGATAGTATGTTTCGCTAGTCAACATTAGATCTTCGGCTGACGCACCTGCGAAATAGCTGCTCAACTGCACTCTGTCGTAAGCAAGGCGCGGCTCTTCAGAGAAGGTAATAATGTCATAGTTCTCAGCGTCATTGTGGTTAACCAAATTATCAATAAACTTATGGCCTACCATGCCATTGCCGACAACAACGATTCGTTGTTTACTCATACTTACCAACCTCAAAGTCTTTGCACCAGGATTTCTGAACGTCTAAGCCGCAAGCTCTCACTGTTACACGCTTATTTATGCGAATTTACAAAGAGCGCTGTTATAGAAAAGTCTCCTGCGAGTTTGCAAGCTTGATACCAAGAGCATAAAGGCTTGTGTGGAATTATTTTTTATACTTATAAAACAATGAGTTATTCAGTTCTGGAGAAAAATTTGATAAGTAAAATGCGGCTAATGCTCTCTGTATTTGAATACAAGAATGCACCATAAAAGATCATTCGCCCCAAATACACTCAGAAAAACTAAAGAGCAAATATTCGAAAAGACTATTTTTTATCCAGCCACTTCCAGATTTTTGCCCTGATATAGGGCACGACAAAACGCGCATATTGCCTGGCCAGGCTCAAATTTAGTTTTATAATGCGGCCATGCAAAGTATTCCTCTCACTGATCGTTTTGGTAGGCAAATCACGTATCTGCGGCTGTCTGTAACCGACAGATGTGATTTTCGCTGTACCTATTGCATGGCAGAAGACATGGTTTTTATGCCGCGCTCTGAAGTGTTAAGCCTTGAAGAGCTTGCGCTTGTCGCCGAAACATTTATCGAGCTTGGCATTAAAAAAATCCGCGTCACCGGTGGCGAACCTTTGGTACGAAAAAACGTGATTGAGCTGTTGCAACACATCTCATCACAACCCGAGTTACACGAGTTGTGTTTAACGACCAATGGATCGCAATTGGAGAACATGGCTGAGGTGCTAAAGCGGGCCGGCGTAAATAGGATCAATGTCAGTCTAGATTCGCTCCAGGCAAGCCGCTTTAAAAGCCTAACCAGACACGGGGAGCTCGATACTGTACTCGCGGGATTAGACAAGGCCGTTCAAGTCGGTTTTGATCAAATCAAAATCAATAGCGTTATCCTAAAGCATTTTAATTTTGACGAAATTTGCGATCTCACTGAGTTTGCGCTCAATCGCGGCATAGATATAAGTTTTATAGAAGAAATGCCGCTCGGAACCATTCACTCTCATTCACGCGAGCTGGAATTTGTATCCAGCGAAGAGCTCAGGCACGCGCTGTCAGCTAAATTTCAACTTAGTCCCAGCGAATATAGCAGCGGAGGTCCGGCCCGATTCTGGCGAGCGCAGGGTTACAACAACTTGGTTGGGTTTATTTCTCCCCACAGCGAAAACTTTTGCGCTACTTGTAATCGCGTGCGCGTTACAGCAACCGGTCGCCTGCTGCTATGCCTGGGTAATGAACACAGTATTGATTTAAAAAAAATCATGCGTACTTTTCCGGCCTCTCAACAAAAAAATGCATTAAAGCGTACAATCGTGCAGGCCATGACCATCAAGCCAGAAAAACACGAATTTGATTTAGCTCATGAACCACAAATTTTGCGGTTTATGAGCGCCACTGGTGGATAATCGGAGATCACATGTCGACAACAAGCGATGCGTTCACGTCCCTTAAAATAAATGTGTTAACTGTTTCCGACACACGCGACGAGCACAGCGACACATCGGGCAAAAAGTTGGTAGAACTGCTCACAGAAGCTGGCCATATCTGCAGAGAGAAAAAAATAATAAAAGACGATATTTATCATATTCGAGCTGTCGTCGCCCAATGGATCTTCGACGCTGACGTCCAGGTAATACTTATCACTGGCGGCACCGGTTTTTCTGGCAGAGACAGTACGCCCGAAGCTGTCTCACCGCTATTTGCAAAAGAAATTCCTGGCTTTGGCGAATTGTTTAGATCAGTTTCTTTCGACAAAATAGGCAGTTCCACTATTCAATCGCGAGCACTCGCAGGTTTGGCAAATAATACCGTAATATTCTGTGTGCCCGGCTCGACAGGCGCATGTGTCACCGCTTGGGAAAAAATTATTGCCTCTCAACTGGATTCTCGCCATAAGCCCTGCAATTTCGTTGGTCAACTGAAATGAGAACGTTTCGCGAAGCCTGCGAAGATATCAAAACCATCACAACCGGAAAACTTGAATTAACCAGCTCAAATATTGCTATTGATGAGGGGCTCGGCCGCATCCTGGCAGAAGACCTTGTCGCCCCTGTCAATATCCCACCCATGGACAATAGTGCGATGGATGGTTATGCAATAAATACCAACGCAATAACGTCGCTACCCATTACCCTGCGCATTAGCCAGCGAATTCCCGCCGGATCTGTCGCACAAGATTTAGAAACGGGAACAGCTGCGAGAATTTTTACCGGGGCCTCGATCCCCTCAGGCGCTAACTGCGTCGTCATTCAAGAAAATTGTATAGAAAATAATAATGACACCGTATCAATCAATGTGACTGCAAACCCAGGTGACAATATTCGCCCCTCCGGCCAGGATATTTCAACGGGTACAGTCGCATTAACTAAAGGCTTGTTGCTTAAGCCTCAACACTTAGGCTTTGCCGCATCAATGGGCTTTACGGCATTACCGGTGTTTAGAAAACTAAAAGTTGCGATTTTTAGCACCGGCGACGAATTAGTCGCTCCAGGTGAACCACTGCTCGCTGGGCAAATCTATGATTCAAACCGAATGATGCTTGCCGCTATGTGTCGCGACTTGGGTTGTGACCTGACCTTATCTGAGCAACTCCCCGATAATCTCACGAGCACCCGCGATCAACTTAAAAAAGCCTCCGGTATCGCCGACATTATTGTCACCTGTGGCGGCGTCTCAGTCGGTGATGAAGATCATGTAAAACGTGCCATGCTCGATATCGGTGAATTAGATTTTTGGAAAATCCAGATTAAACCAGGTAAACCCTTCGCATTTGGTCATATTGAAGGCAAGACCTTTGTCGGCCTGCCAGGCAACCCAGTTTCGGCCTTCGTTACTTTTTTCTTATTTGCCAAAATAGCCATCCGATCTTTACAGGGCAATTGCGACAATAGACTTACGAGCTATCGCGCGCAAAGTTTATTTGAAACCAGAAAAACCAACACACGTACAGAGTTTATTCGTGTCAAAGTCAGTGACTTGGGTGTAGAGCGATACCCCAATCAGAGCTCTGGCGTCTTATCGTCACTTTGCTGGGCCGACGCGCTCGCGCTAATCCCCGACAACACACGTGTGCGTCGTGGCGACATGATTGATGTCTTTCCGTTATAAGTATGCGACTCGATTACTTTCTCATTAACTAGAAGAAACATGGGGTGCGCGCCTGTACTAAAGACACGCTATAAATACGTCCATGTAGGCTCTAAACCAGCATCCCGACAACGGCTCCTGCGTTGTTCTAACGCTCGATCCATGGCGGGCGCCTGCTGGTGAAGGTCTCTAGTACAGGCGCGCACCCTATGTTTCGTACCTCGCTTAAATGATATGCCCCTGCCATTAGACCATCGAATATCAACTTCTCTATCACTACCACCTTTGACACAGCCAGACCCATAGAAAAACAATGCAATGCCGCAAAACAGGCAAAATATGAATGATCTTGAGCGGACTGTTTTGATCAACCAACGAATTTTACTCTTGCATACGAATGCGTGTTTGAACTGCTAATCGACTTCCGTATACTCGCCCGATAATCATAGCTGGCAAATAAATACAATAAATATTCGTTCGATATATAAGTCTTCGAATTTCAAAACGCTGAGAAATTTACTTTATTCCAGCAGGACCATTTTGTTGTCTTAAAAAACAAAAAAGGAAATGCAATTTATGTTCGATACACGCTCAAATGGCGTATTGCTACATATTTCCGCACTACCGTCTAAATACGGCATTGGAGATATGGGAGCGGCCGCGTTCGATTTTGCAGATAAACTTGACCGTAGCGGACAAACGTATTGGCAAATTTTACCGCTAAATCCGTCCAGCCCTACAAGCGGTGAATCGCCCTATTTTAGTAGCTCGGCGTTTGCTGGTAATCCGTTGCTCATCGATCTGGATGCGCTTGTTGCAAGTGGTTTACTCGAGCAAGCCGACATCCATATACCAGCTAAACTTCCTCCCACAAATGTTGACTTTGATCGCGTGCGAGAATTTAAACTTAACCTGCTATACAAAGCGTGTGATAATTTTGAAAAAAGAGACAATGGCACCGTATTTACAACGTTTTGTGAAAAACACACTGATTGGTTGGACGACTTCGCGCTTTTTACCGCTATTCAACGGCATCAAAAATCCCAGTCGTGGTCAGACTGGCCAACGCCCTTACGCGACCGCGAGAGTACAGCGCTAAACCAGGCTAAATCCGAATTAGCAGCGGAAATAAAACGTGAAAAAATATTACAGTTTTTCTTTTTTGGGCAGTGGGAAAAACTAAAAAGTTATTGCAACAGCAAAGGTATACAAATATTCGGAGACATGCCGATTTATGTCAGTTACGAAAGTGCTGATGTCTGGGTTGACAGCAAAGCTTTTAAACTTGACGAAAACAAAAAACCTACGGGTGTTTCTGGCGTCCCGCCTGATTATTTCAGCGCAACTGGTCAGCTCTGGAACAACCCAGTCTATGATTGGGATGAGCTAAAAAGAACCAATTACGCTTGGTGGGTAAAGCGTATGGGCGCGCTATTTGAGCGATTTGACGTGGTGCGCATCGACCACTTTCGCGGACTAATTCAATATTGGGAAGTCCCCGCTAATGAAGAAACCGCCATTAACGGAGAATGGAAAGATGTGCCAAGTTACGAACTCTTCGACACACTGATCGCTGAATTTCCAAATTTTCCCGTTATTATTGAAGACTTGGGCATTATTACGCCGGATGTGGTCGAAGCAAAAAACCATTACGGTTTACCCGGCATGCTAATTTTGCAATTTGCCTTCGATGGCAATGCGGATAATCCCTATTTACCTGAAAACCACTGCCAAAATTCGGTGGTATACCTCGGCACCCATGACAATAACACCGCGCGGGGTTGGTATGAGGACGAAGCAAGCAGCGCAACCAAGGAACACTTATTTAAATGCATCAGTAACTCAACCGATTCAACCGGGGTCGTGCGTAATTTAATCGACTTAACGCTCGCATCGAAATCCAATATCTCGATAGTCACGGCGCAAGATCTTATCGCCCTACCCAGCCGCGCCCGCATCAACGATCCCTCAGATAATTTCGGTAACTGGACCTGGCGCATGACGCAAGAGGAATACGATGCGATGCCTCTCGACTACCTCACTGAATTAACGCAGTTGCACGGACGAGCACGACAATAGCGTGTGCACGGCACACTAAAAGCCTTCTGCGAGATGCTCTGTAACAATATAGGCAACTAACACTCCGTGAAATTTGCAGCGAGTCTGCCCGCAGCCTCCATACCATTAAAAGCTAGGGCCAAATATGATTACACTGAAAGACACAACGATTCATACCGCCACTAAAAAGTTACTACGTAAGTGTTTTTTTATGGCCATGGTTTTGGGGTCCATTCTGGGCCTAGCGGCATGTACAGATAACGGCGTAGACAAACCAAGCAGCACTATTGAGCACAAACAGGATGGCAGTTTTCATATCAGTTCGCCCAATGGCGTGACACTTAGACTCACAGCCTACGGTGACGATATCGTTCGCGTGCAAACCAAGCAGTCTCAATCATCGTTTTTTAGCGACGATCGCTATGAAATGGTTGAAACTCATGAATGGCCACGCGATTTACAACGAAGTGAAACTGCAACCCATTATGTTTTTTCTACTCGCTCATTGAAGGTCACTGTCGATAAAACGAATTTGACCGCTAATTTCTATGATTTAACGCTTGGAGACAGCGATCCGTTGTTGTCAGAAGATAAACCGATACGTTGGCAAGATTCAATAATCCAAGTGAGTTTCAATCCAGATGAAAACGAACATTTCACGGGCTTGGGCCACGGCTATTTTGCACGAGCCGAAAGTATCGACTTAAAGGGTCAGAGTATCGAACGCAACTATGGCCGCAAGCAGATCGAACAAGCACCTCTAGTAGTGCCGTTTTACATGTCCAGTAAGGGCTACGGTGTTTTCCTTAACAGCATGTTTCAAAATCGCTTTAATTTTTTAAATGACGATTATTCTATTCAAATTGATGGTCTGGGTTTTGACACCCAAATGGACTACTTCTTCATCGGTGGACAAACGCTTAGCCGTGTCTTAGACAACTACACGAAACTCACCGGTCGACCAAGATTACCCGCTAAAGCCATGTTCGGACTTCAATTATCCGACAAAGGCCATGACCACAATTCAGCTACGCCTTCAGACGAAACTTGGTGGAAGAATAAAATCAGTGAACACAAAGCCGCAGGTTACGCTTTAGATCACGTTGTCAACGACAATCGTTGGCGAGCTGAAGGTGGAAAACGCTGCGAGTCAAAACTTGCCTGGGACAAAGAACGCTATCCCAATCCTGCGGCTTACAAAAATTGGCTCGATGAAAATGGACTGGTTTTAACACTCGACTTTAATCGCTGCATTGGTCAATACACCGACGGCTGGCAGGCGTCATTTAACCTTCCAAAAACCGGAAAAATTGACTTTGCGGAAAGTGCGCCCGACTTAACCAACGCGTATTTCCGCGATTGGTTTTGGCAGGCATTCTACAAAAATGCCTTGGCGCCAAATAAAGGATATCCAGGCGATGCACTATGGATTGATGAATTCGACGAGCAAGGTGCAGCACCCAAAGACATGATACTGAGCAATGGCCGAAGCTCTGGCGAAATGCGTAATTATTGGTTTTTTCTTATCGCAAAATCACTCGTTCAACAAGGCTGGGATAAGGCGGAAGACATTAACAAACGTCCATTTGTTTGGGTTCGCGGTATGACCGCCGGTGCACAGCGCTACGCTACACTCTGGAGCGGCGACATATACCCCAACTACAAAGACATGAAAACTCAAATTCGCGGCATGCAATTAGCTGGCTTGTCAGGATTCCCCTTTTGGGGCCACGATGCAGGCGGCTTCCACGATTGGGAAAAAGGCAAAGGGCCAGACGAAGCCTTGTATAAACGATGGTCTGCGGCGATGGGCAGTTTTTCGCCAATTTGGAAACCGCACGGCATGGGTCAATCACGCTGGCCTCTAGATAGAAAAGAAAGCTCTCAAACCGTCTTTAAAAAATACACGCACTTGCGTTATGAGTTAATGCCCTATCTTTACAGCGCTGCACACCTGGCGGCCGAGACCGGCGCCCCCATCGCAAGAGCCATGGTTCTCGACCATCAAAACGAAGCGCTCGCGTGGAAATACGACCTGCAATACATGTGGGGCGATTCAATGCTTATTGCACCACTTACTTCAGACGAAGGTACAAAAGAGCTGTGGTTACCTCGAGGGCAATGGTATGCATTTGGTAGTAACGAAAAAATTGAAGGCGATCGTGTTTTAACCGTTACACCGGCGCTTGATGAGCTACCTGTTTATGTGAAAGCAGGTTCTATTATCACTAAACACCCCTATGCCTTGAGCACAGCCTTTATCGATAAAAGCGCATTGATATTAGACGTATATATGGGCGCAAATGGCGAGGCGACGCTAATTGAAGATGACGGCGTAACAGAAGACTACAGAAACAAGGATCAGCTCAGAACAACAAAAATCACGTGGAATGACAAAAACCAGGAACTCACAATTCACCCAGCCAAGGGGAGCTTTCATCACGAAAATACAAAGCGTGACATAGTCGTAAATTTCTATGGTGATAGTGGCGTGAATTCGAGTCAACTTTCCCAAAAGAACCTCAAGGACCCGATTAAAGTGAAGGCGGGCTCTAGTAAAATCTAGATAATCATCTGAACCCTTAAAATAAGTCCCAAAGAAGATCCTTCCAGCGCTTAACCTACAGCGGCGCAGGCGCTAAAATAGTGCCTGCGCCGCTGTCATCGGCGATACTGAATACTTTGTGTTCGTTTTTTATTCAACCACGCTGGCGCTAATGATACCTAAACTAGACAATATCGACGATGTTCAATCGCACTACCTATCATTTTTTGAGAGGTTGAAACACTCTAACTTTAGCGGCGATATCAGCCCTGATTACGCAAATCGTACAGTACTTAGCACCGACAATTCTGTTTACCAGGTACTACCCCAAGGGGTCGTTTATCCAAAGACGCTCGATGACCTTGTGTTGCTCACCCAACTGGCAAACGAAGAGTGTTTTCACGATATTGTGTTATCACCACGCGGCGGCGGCACGGGCACAAACGGCCAATCATTAAGTGACGGGATTATTGTCGATCTATCGAAGCATTTAAATCAGGTTTTAGAAATTAACACAGAGGAACGCTGGGTGCGGGTTCAATCGGGTGTGGTTAAAGACCAACTCAATGCAGCACTCAAGCCTCACGGCCTATTTTTTGCGCCCGAGCTGTCCACCAGTAATCGCGCAACCATTGGCGGCATGATAAATACGGACGCTTCCGGCCAGGGCTCATGTGTCTACGGTAAAACCCGTGATCACGTGCTAGAGCTAACAACAGTTTTAATGGACGGCTCTGTACTGCACTCTAAATCACTTAGCGAAGAAGAATTTGAATCTATCGTCGAATTACAAAATCGTTCTGCACTCATACACCGCTTAACAAATAATATTTACAACGAACACAAAGAAAACATTGCCGAGACTTTCCCTACGCTCAACCGTTGCTTAACTGGCTACGACTTAGCGCATATCCGCGACGAAAATAATCAATTTAACTTAAATAATATTTTGTGTGGCAGCGAAGGCACTCTCGGGTTTATCAGCGAAGCAAAACTCAATGTATTGCCTATTCCAAATGAAACCGCCCTCATCATCGTCAAGTATGCAGACTTTGAAGCTTCATTGCGCGACGCCAGCCAATTAATGCAAACCGAACCAACGAGCATAGAAACCATCGATTCTAAAGTACTAAACCTGGCGATGAATGATTTTAGCTGGCACCAGGTAGAGGATTTTTTCCAAGACAAGACCCCTATTCCGGTGAAAGGAATAAACCTGGTTGAATACACGGGCGACACGGAGCAAGAACTCGAAAAACAGATGTCGACGTTGCTTAAACAGTTCAATAGTAAAAAAGACAATACCCGTATTGGCTACGCCGTGGCAATGGGTCATAACGCGGTCAATAAAATTTGGACGATGCGCAAGCGCGCTGTCGGCTTACTCGGTAATATGGAAGGTGAAGCGCGACCTGTTGCATTTGTCGAGGACACCGCAGTTCCTCCAGAACACCTCGCCGACTTTATTATGGAATTTCGTGCAATTTTAGACGAACACAAGCTCACTTACGGTATGTTTGGCCACGTGGATGCCGGTGTTTTGCATGTGCGACCAGCGCTCGATATGAAGGATGCTAATCAGGCGGCGTTGGCTTGGGATATTTCAGACCAAGTTGCGGCATTAACTAAAAAATATCACGGCTTACTTTGGGGAGAACACGGAAAAGGGGTTCGTTCGGAATACGCACCGGAATTTTTTGGCGAACTGTACCCACAATTGCAACGTATTAAAGCCGCTTTTGATCCCTACAACCAACTTAATCCCGGCAAAATTGCCACGCCTGCAAAAGAAATTGAATTATTAAAAATACGTGAAGTAAATACGCGCGGAGAACTAGACCGCAAAATTCCAGCTGTCATGTGGTCACAATTTGACGAAGCTGTTTACTGCAACGGCAATGGTGCCTGTCACAATTGGAATCCTGATGATGCGATGTGCCCCTCGTGGAAAGGTACCCGCCTGCGCACACATACACCCAAAGGACGCGCCTCACTGATACGCGAATGGCTGCGCTTATTGTCTAAATCCCATTTCAACACCGCAACAGCAATAAAAAACAAATCGCTTTTCGTATCGCTGGCAAATTTACCAAATAAAATTAAAAATACGCTCGAGGCGCGCAAAGGAGAATACGACTTTTCGCACGAGCTGTATGAAAGTATGGCTGCCTGCCTGGCTTGTAAATCGTGTACGGGTCAATGCCCAATTAAAGTGGATGTGCCTGAGTTTAGAAGCAAATTTCTAGCACTGTATCACACGCGTTACCTTCGTCCTCTCAAAGATTATCTGGTTGCAAGCCTTGAGTTCGTCTTACCAAAGGCTGCTAAAATCCCCCATGTCTACAACGGACTGACTCAGTTCGCACCTGTTAAATACCTTTTGCGAAAATGGGTCGGTTTTGTCGACGGCCCGCGCCTAAGCTATTTAAACCTTAAACACCGGGATATTGCATATGCGAATGTGTCCGCTATTAAAGGTTGGGATAACGATACACGGACCAAAACGGTTATCATCGTGCAGGACGCATTTACAAGCTACTTTGAAACAAAACTGGTACTCGATACTATCGACGTGCTGAAACTACTGGGTTTTAATCCGCTACTCGCGCCTTTTAAAGCCAACGGCAAGCCTTTACATGTGCACGGATTCCTAAACGCCTTTGAGAAAACCGCGCGTAAAAATGCCCATGCGCTTAAGGCATTTAGCGACTTGGGTATAGCGCTCGTCGGTATAGACCCCTCGATGACCCTAACGTATCGCGCTGAATATAAAAAATATCTAAACGATAACGAGCTTCCGAACGTAGAGCTGCTGCAGGAATGGCTTGCGACACATACGGACACATTTACAACGCGCAAACCCATGCAGGGAAAGATCTTTAAATTGCTGGCACACTGCACAGAAAAAACAAATGCGGCAAATTCAGTAAAAAAATGGGGAGAGATATTTGCCGCACTCGGTCATGCTATTGACGTAGTGGAACTTGGCTGCTGCGGCATGGCCGGCACCTTCGGGCACGAAGCAAGAAATTTAAATACATCCAAAAATATCTATGATCAAAGTTGGCGCAAAGCAATCAACGCCAATGAAAATACAGACAAGCTGATGGCAACCGGCTACTCCTGTCGAAGTCAAGTCAGACGCGAACAGCAAATATCCATCAAACACCCCATGCAAGTCATAAAGCAAATACTTGCCGATGACGCCTCATAGCTTTGCATAGTTTCCGTAAAATATATTGGATGGATCGCGTCACCATTAAACGCAGCTTGCTGCTCGCCTGGCCGATATCGTTGCAAAGTGTATTGACTAATTTACTTAGCATGATTGATGTAGCTATGGTCAGTCACCTTGGCGACTCAGCCGTTGGTGCGGTCGGTTTAGGCAACCGCTTTCAATTTATGGTTACTGTCATCCTGATGGGCATTGCCTGGACTGTAGGTGTGCTTTCTGCCCAGTATTTTGGTGCCGATAAAATTCATAAAATTCGAAGCACAATAGGCATGGCATGCTTGATGGCAAATATTGCATTGCTGCCCATCATTACCTTAAACTTTTTCTTTGCCGACAAAATAATCGCGCTCGGATCTACAAACCCAGAACTTATTCTACAGGGACAGTACTATCTCTGGTTCACAATCCCCAGTATGACGCTGGTCGCAATCATCCTTGTTTATGAAAACGCCATTCGCGCGCTGGGCCAAGTAAAAACGCCATTGCTGCTAAGCGCCGCAGCCATATTTTTTAATATCGGTTTAAATTTCTGGTTAATCAATGGTGGGCTCGGTGTTCCCGCGCTCGGCGTTGCCGGAGCAGCAATGGCTACTGCCATCGCGCGCTTGTTGCATGTTGTCATGCTTTTTTCATTGCTCAATAGAAAAAAACACTTACTTAAATTTCGGCGGAGCGATCTGCCAAACCTGATAAACAAGGTAGAAATCGCACATTTCCTAAAACTTGCAACACCGATGATGATCAGTTTCGGGTTTTGGTCTACCGGAACCTTTGTCTATCAAATTATTTTCGGGCGCATGGGTACACGTGAACTCGCAGTCATGAGCCTACTCACGCCGATAGAGGGCGTTTTTCTAGCGCTATTTTTTGGTATGGCCTCCGCATGCACCATTATGGTGGGCCAACAACTCGGCGCGAATCAGTTTGACAAAGCGTGGAACTACGCGCGAAGTTTTTCTCTGCTAAACCCGCTTATCGCTATTTTTATTGGCTGTCTCGTTCTGCTTGCACGCGACTTGGTGTTATTGCCATTTTCCGGAGTACCCAGTGAAACACTGCAGATGGCCCACGCAGTATTTGCATTAATTGCGCTTTCAACCTGGTTAAAAATTATCAACATGACGCTGGCAATGGGCGTACTGCGTGCAGGTGGCGACAACAAAATATGCATGTACATCGACGCCTTTGGTATGTGGATGGTCAGTATCCCATTAACGGCCTTTGCAGCCTTCGTTTTAAAATGGCCGCTGATTATGGTTGTCCTCATTTCTTACTCAGAAGAAGTCACAAAAGGTATTTTATTTAGCTGGCGCACGTACCAGAGAAAATGGCTGAGGAACCTCACCACGACAAACGGAGCCAGGGCCTAATAGCCGTTGACCCAGAGTAAATCAGCGATGCAATATTCTTTAAGTGACGCTAAACTTGCAAACCAACAAGGAGCACTGTCATGCCTGTCCGCACAAAACTGACCTTTACCGGTGAGCTCGGCGTCGACCTCGACGGCTTACTAGAAGAGCCAGAGCAAGCCCCCCACGGCTATGTACTTATGGCTCACTGTTTTACCTGTGGTAAAAATATCGCGTCCGCATCGCGTATTGCGCGAAGCCTCGTGGACAAGGGTTACGCCGTTCTACGCTTCGATTTCACTGGCCTTGGCGGCAGCGATGGTGACTTCAGCAATACCAATTTTTCCTCCAATGTCGGCGACCTGGTCGCTGCTGCAAATTATCTGCGATCGGAAAAAAAAGCCCCTCAACTGCTGATTGGCCACAGCCTTGGCGGTACAGCCGTGCTGGCCGCTGCCCACCATATTCCTGAAGCTCAAGGGATCGTAACTATTGGCGCACCCGCAGACCCTGAGCACGTCGCTAAACAATTTTTATGTGATATTTCAGTCATTGAAGATGAAGGCGAAGCCGAGGTCGATTTGGCGGGCCGCAAGTTTACAATTAAAAAACAATTTCTCGAAGATATACGCGAATCCGCTAACCCATCACATATCCGCGACTTACAAAAAGCACTGCTTATTTTCCATTCGCCCAAAGACGAAACTG
This sequence comes from Cellvibrionaceae bacterium, assembly GCA_028281575.1. Lineage (GTDB taxonomy): Bacteria > Pseudomonadota > Gammaproteobacteria > Pseudomonadales > Cellvibrionaceae > Agaribacterium. The sequence goes on along the minus strand of JANQJP010000013.1, from coordinate 65,686 downwards.
TATCGATTTTAGAAGCGGAAAAAATCTACAAGTCCGCCAAACACCCTAAAAGCTTTGTAAGCCTGGATAATGCCGACCACCTGCTAACAAAAAGAGTGGATGCAACGTACGTGGCCGATGTTATCGCGGGATGGGTAACGCGTTATTTAGGTTAAGCATATTTTCTCCTTCACATATAAGCTCTAAGTAGATTATTTCTGTGCCATTTTTTACAGTGTTGCAGAAGCAAAAGCATATATAAATAAGGACTGGATTGATAGCAGGATACGGAACATGAATTGCGTGCTTGTGCTCGAGACCTTCACCAGCATGCGCCCGCCACGGATGGCGGACATTAGAACAACGCAGGAGCAGTTGTCGACGACTGCATGGATGCAGGAGGTAGAATAACGCAGGAGCAGTTATCGAGATGCTGGTGCAGAGCCTACATGGGTGAAGCGGATTCAAGCGAAGCACTGCTTCGCTCCGCGTAACGACCAAAATCTGTGATTTTGGGCCGGTCCTGCTTGCAGGTATTTACGGCGTGTCTCGAGCACAAGCACGCAATTCATGCCTCTCTGAGTTAACTGAACGGCTATGTTTATAGACAGAAAAGTGAATAGACATATTTTTTTAATATTGACTTTTTTCATTCTAGAAGTATCAGTTGCAGAAATTCCATCTAGCGCCCGTTCTGAACGGGCGATAAAGAAAACACGTCCGCTAATACAAAACGAGCTTTCCACGAAGGGCTTAATGTATGGCAGTCCTATTTATATTCGCATATTTAAAGAATCGGCGGAGTTAGAAATTTGGATTAAAAAAAACGATATATTTGAATTATTCAAAACCTACGATATCTGCGCATTTTCTGGGAGTTTAGGCCCTAAAACGAAACGAGGTGACTGGCAGGCGCCCGAGGGTTTCTATTTCGTACGTCCGGGCAATTTAAACCCATGGAGTTCCTATCACCTATCTTTTAATCTGGGATATCCAAACGCCTATGATAGAGCCCACGGCTATACCGGTAGTGCTTTGATGGTACATGGAAAATGTGTTTCGATCGGCTGTTACGCGATGACGGACAAATATATCAACGAAATATACGCACTAGCACATGCCGCATTTGAGCAGGGTCAAGCCTATTTTAGAGTACATATTTTCCCGTTTAGAATGGAAGAGGCAAAATTAAAAAAGCATAGAAAAAATAAATGGCACGGATTCTGGAAAAACTTGCAGGAGGGGTACGAATACTTCAATACCCATAAGACACCTCCGAATGTCATTGTCAAAAACAAACGCTACCATTTCGAACCCAGCTAAGAGCGCGGTTCCACCGCTACCTTTAAAGGCGCCACTGCGCGCGCAAAGTGGCGCCGTCCCCTCTTTACCGCACCCCACTCCAGCATATTCTCTATTGACATATTCCCATATTGGAATATATTGTTTGTATGGCACGAACACGAACGACTTACGATGCGTTTAACGCAATAGCGGAACCCAAACGTCGGGCGCTTATAGAAACGCTCGCGATACAGGAATTATCGGTCAACGAAATAGTTAAGATTATGCGCTGGAACCAGCCAATGGTTTCTAAGCACCTAGGGGTACTCAAACAGGTGGGTTTAGTATCCGAGCGCAAAGACGGCCGATATCGCGTCTACAAAGTGAACGCGGCCGAGCTAAAACCCATTCATGACTGGGTCGCCCAATTTGATCAACTCTGGGTGAACCGGCTTGACCACTTGGAAGACTATTTAGATAAAATTCAACGAGGTGAAGGATGAGCAGTGACAACAAGATTGCAGTCAAACCGTCTATTTTAGACCGCGAATTTAACGCGCCAAGATCGCTGGTATTTGACACCTGGACGCAAGTCGAACACCTCAATAACTGGATGTTCCCGCAAAAAGGGTTTAGCTGTGAGTATGTGTCAGCCGATATCAGATCGGGCGGCTCTTCCCTTCATAAAATGATGACACCCAACGGTCACGAAATGTGGCTGCTGACAAAATACGAGGAAGTTAGCCCGCCCGAACGCCTGGTATTCAGACAATATATGTCGAACGACGCTGGCGATATTCTTCCCAACCCTCAAATGCCAACCTGGCCAAAAGAAATACGCGCAACCATTACCCTGACAGAAACCGGCGATAAAACACATTTACATTTTGTCTGGGAACCCATCGACCCCACAGAAGAGGAAGCTGCGACCTTCAAAGCCGCACTTGCGGAACGCGGTAATGGCTGGAGCGCGGGCCTCGAACAACTAACGATTTATTTGGAAAGCCTAGGGCATCTCTAATTAATGGGAAAGGTTAACGGTTAAATACGACTGTTTTTTGGCCGTTTAATAAAATTCTATGTTCAGCGTGCCAGCGAACTGCCCGCTGTAAAGTAACAGCTTCAATATCCCGACCAATTTCGACGAGTTCATCGGGAGAATTCGCATGCGTGACACGTTCGACCGACTGCTCGATAATCGGCCCTTCATCCAATTCACTCGTCACGTAGTGCGCTGTTGCACCAATCAACTTTACACCGCGCTCATAGGCTTGGTGATAGGGCTTTGCACCTTTAAAACCAGGTAAAAAAGAATGATGGATATTAATCGCACGACCTTGCAGGTGTTTACACATGTCGTCCGATAAAATTTGCATATAGCGCGCAAGTACCAAAAGCTCTACATCGTTTTTTTCTTTAATCATTAATATCTTGGCTTCTTGCTCAGCTTTATTGTCCGCAGTAATCGGCAAATAATAGTAAGGCAAATCGTACCATTCCGTTATGCCACGCATAACTTCATGGTTAGAAACAACGCCGACAATATCGACGGGTAAGGTGCCATTTTTCCAACTATTTAATAAATTGTTAAGACAGTGCCCCCATTGCGAGACGGCAATGAGTACTTTCATTTTTTTGGATTTGTCGTGAATCTCCCAAGTCATTTGATAGCGTTCCGCTACCGAATGAAAAGCCCCTTTTAATGCAGCGAGATCTTTGGGACCCTCGACCGATTCCATAACCGTACGCATAAAAAACCGCTGCGTCGTAACATCCTCGAACTGCGACGCCTCGCGAATATTGAAACCTTGCAGAGAAAACAGGTTTGCCACCGCAGCAACAATGCCCGGCTGATCATCACAACTAAATTTAAGAATCAGTTCTTCTATCTGACTCGCCACGCCCTACTCCAGCATGCTAATAACAAGCCGGCGATTGTATCGCGGCTTCACTTGGGTGTCGAAGCTTGCAGCACCTTGCCCAGAGCGGAACTCAGGCTAGATGCGCCCGCCAACGACCAGCCACCATCAATTGGAATCACCGCGCCACTGACATAGCTGGCAAGCTCAGATGCTAAAAACATGCAGGCATTGCCCAGATCCTCTGGTTTGCCTAAGCGCTGTAGGGGAACAGACAGGCGAGACTTTTCAAGCAGTTCTGGCGTCGGCGCCAACCGCTTCATCCCCTCAGTGCCCTCTATCGGCCCCGGAACAACACTGTTAACCCGGATACCATCGGCTCCCCACTCCATCGCCAATGTGCGCGTAATCATATCCACCCCCGCTTTAGCAGCGCATACATGGCTTTGACCAATCATTGGCAAAAACGCTTGAGGCGCGGACACATTGACAATACTTGCACCCGGCTTGCGCAAATACGGATAGGCCGATTGCATGACGTGGAAGGTGCCAAGTAGATCGATATCGACCACAGATTTAAAACCGTTTGCCGACATGGCGTTTGCCAACGCAGGAAAATTCCCTGCTGCCCCGGATACCAGTACATCGAAATCGCCCCAGCGCTGATGTACTTCGCCCATGCCCGTTTCCAGATCTTCTTTATTGCGCACATCAGCAGCAAAGCCGTGGGCGTCTGCACCGAGTTGCTCCAGTTCACGAACAGTATTGTCGACCTTGCCCTGATCACGACTGGCCACCGCCACTCTGGCTCTGTGTTTTGCAAAGCTTGTCGCAATACCCCGATTTATACCGCTGGTCCCGCCAATCACAACTACTGTTTTATCGTTAAAATCCAACATATCAATCTCCTTTATAGATGCTCGTAGAATCAGGGCTTCGCTTCTCGAAAAATGCACTTACAGCTTCAGCGAACTCAGCACCTTTTAGCGCTTTACCGAACGCCTCTGCCTCCGTATCAATTGTGGCTTTGATCAACGCCTTTTCCGCTTGCTTCAACAACTGCTTACTCGTTTTTATTGCGTTGCGCGGCAGCGATGTAAGGCGAGAGGCGGCTTCAAATGCCGCGTATTCGGGATCTTCAACGATAGCGTTTATCAACCCGACTTCACGCGCATCTTTTGCATAGAACACATCACCAAATACCAACCATTCGAAAGCCCTGACATGACCTGCCAATCTCGGCAAAATCAGTGAAGACGCAAACTCCGGGCACAAACCTAGCTTCACAAACGGCAGAGAAAAACGTGCATCGGGGCTGGCAAATACCATATCTGCATGCATCAGAAGGGTCGTGCCAATGCCAACGGCATCGCCCTTCACCGCGACCACAATAGGCTTTTCAAATTGGGAAAAAACCTTCAGAAACCTTAAAACGGGACTGTCTTTAAGGTCTGCACCACCGTTGACGAAATCCTCTAAATCATTTCCGCTGGTAAAGCTTTCACCAACACAAGTAAACACCACGCACTGCACACTCTGATCAGAACTGGCGCTCTCCAGCGCACCAATGAGCGAAACATACATATCCAGGTTAATTGCATTTTTTTTTGCAGGACGATTAAATTGCAGCTCGACCACCGCCCCGCGAGGAATTTTTTTTATTAAATCCGCCATAACAACCTCTTAATCCAGGATCTTTTGCTTGTATGCCTTGCATAGCCTGGTTTTGAGGCTAAAATCCCGCTCTCTTTCAAGCGCTTGAGGCATCCATGAATATTCGCACTTTTTTGCAACAGAAAGTCCGCGAGGCAATGAGTTCAGCTGAAATACCTGAGGCATTCGGTGCTCACGTGACGCCAAGCAAAAACCCGAAATTTGGTGACTACCAGGCCAACGGAGCCATGGCTGCCGCCAAATCCATGCAAACAAAACCTCGGGAGCTTGCGCAAAAAATATGCGACAACCTGCTATTGGACGGCATCGCCAAACAAATCGAAATAGCAGGACCGGGCTTCATCAATATCCATTTGGATCACACCTGGATCGCAAATACGCTCTACCATGCAAGTTTAGATAAAAAGTTGGGCGTAACCACCAAAGAACAGCCGGATACCGTCGTGATCGACTACTCTTCGCCCAACCTCGCGAAAGAAATGCATGTGGGTCACCTTCGCTCGACGATTATCGGCGATGCTACCGCGCGGATACTGAGCTTTATCGGCGACTCCGTTATTCGCCAAAACCATGTTGGCGATTGGGGTACACAGTTTGGCATGCTGATCGCCGAACTTAGTGACCAACTTGGCGAGGGTTGTTCAGCCGAGTTTGCGCTTAAGGACCTGGAGAAGTTCTACCAACAATCCAAGAAGCGTTTTGACGATGACAGCACGTTTTCAGATCGTGCCCGGGATTACGTCGTTAAACTGCAATCGGGCGACGCCGAGGTACTGACGCTCTGGCAACGCTTTCGCGATGTATCCCTATCCCACAGCGGCGATATTTATCGTCTGCTCAATGTAACCCTTAAACCAGAAGATATTCGCGGCGAAAGCGCCTACAACGATGATTTGGAAGTACTCGTCAACGCGTTAGAAAAAACTGGGCTGGCGAAAGAGGACGAAGGCGCACTCGTTATATTCCTCGACGAATTAGCTGATAAAGAAGGAAATCCGAGCCCTGTCATTGTGCAAAAGAAAGATGGTGGCTATCTCTATGCGACGACCGACCTGGCTGCAATTCGATTCCGTGCAAATGCACTCAAAGCAACGCGAATTCAGTACTTTATTGATGACAGGCAATCACTGCACATGAAACAGGTTTTTACCGTCGCGCGCAAAGCGGGCTTCGTTGAAAACAACGTGCGTTTGGAACACTGTGCATTTGGAAAAATGCTGGGTAAAGACGGCAAACCCTTTAAAACGCGTACAGGTGGCACGGTGAAACTCGCCGAGCTTTTAGATGAAGCTGTCGAAAAAGCAGTAACCGTAGTAAAAGAAAAAAATCCCCAACTTAATTCTGAGCAGGTAGCCGAAATCGCGCGAAAAGTTGGTATCGGTGCAGTTAAATATGCGGATCTTTCAATTACGCGAACAAATGACTATGTATTCGACTGGGACGCCATGCTTAGCTTTGAAGGTAATACCGGCCCCTACTTACAATATGCTTTTACACGAATCGCGAGTATTTTTCGCAAAGCAGAACAGGATTTACAGCGCTTCGATGCCAGTATTGAGTTAAACGAGCCCCAAGAAATTGCCCTGGCGCTCAAACTACTGAAATTCTCTGAAGTACTCGAACAAGTCGCAGAAGACGCCTACCCTCATGTCCTCTGTAATTATTTATATGAGCTCGCCAGCCTATTTATGCGCTTTTATGAAGCCTGTCCCATTCTCAAAACAGAAGTTGCTGAAGCTGATAAGCTGAGCCGTCTTCAGTTAAGTAAGGCGACGGCGCAAACAATTAGGCTTGGCTTAGACCTCTTGGGTATTGAAGTCATGGAAAGAATGTAAGCTGAAACGAATTTCAGCTCTTCCCCTCAAGATTTAACAAACGCTACTTCCACGCTTCAGCTCACGTTTTTGCGCCAAGATGTGTTCGGCGCGGGCTTGCCGCTCGAGTAACTGCGTCTCGGCATCTTTAAATACAAATACGTATTCATTTAAACCCCGCTCCATCCCCGGTCGAAATGCGTAAGTGTTTTCGACAAAAAAACCGGGGAAAGCCTGCTGAATTTTTACCGATGTCAATGCAGGAAATCGCCGCTGCTCAGATTTTTTAATGTAGTTTTTTGCCAAACCGATTTTCCCCTTGGTGAGCACAAACGGTTGCGGCCTGGCGGGAATGCGAGCACCGGAATAACACATCACAATCATCTTTGTTCCATCACGAGCTAAATCGACGAGACGCCGACCCACTTCAAACAGCAGTTCATCATCCAGGTAATTAAAGATATCCCAAGCAACAATGACATCGAAGCGCGTATTTTTTTCAAAGGCCAAAAAAGGCGATGTGGGCATTAACTGTTTACGTTGACCAAATTCAAGTTTGGCAAAACGTTTGAGCGCCGCGTTGAGATCTTCTGAATAGACGTCTGAATATATGCGCTTCCAACCGTCATTATTGACATCATTGTGCACACCCAAATCGAGTAGTCGCGCACCTTTGCCATCCACAGAACAAAGCTGGCTGATTGCCGGCGACGCAATATGACGTTCGACATCAAAATCAGCCTTACTTGGTTCTGCACTTGAAAATACTGCAACACGCTGACACTGTTGTTTATGGGGTTGGTAACACATTATCTGTTCAGACAACCCAGAGACCATGCCTTCGCGTTTTAAAAAAGATCGCAGTATCGCAAACTGCGGAACAGATCTAAGCATATCTGCGGTTGTAAGTCGCACTCGCTTGGCCTCCTCAAATTCCTGGAAGCTTACGCTTACGTTGTATTGGTCGTTAAGCTCAAACCGCCCCGGTGTCGCCGGACTCTTAGCACCCACATAATTTATCGTGTGGACCAGGGTATTGGGTCGTAGATAGGCTTCAATGCGATTTAGCACCTGAACAATATCTGGCAGACTTAAGTAATTTAATAAGTCCCAAAGCAATACTACATCAAATTTTTTTCCTGAGCTCACGCCATCGAGAAGCTCATTGAAATTCGTGAGATAAGTATGCTCTGCGCCCTTCTTAGGATAATAAGCGATTTGATCGCTAAAATTTTCAAAATAGAAGTGACAGCCAAGCTTAGAAAAAAAGAGTAAATTTTTTGAGATACAAGGACCAAAATCCAAAATACTGTTTTTTTGATTGGATTTTACAGCGTTATAGATTGCGGTAATGCCTGGCGATCTGTGATTTAAAATGGCCATAAATGCTCAATATGCAAAAAGTAAACAAAGGCCCGGCACACTACCGGACCTACAAGCGATGTACTATGCAGGTTCAGTAACCTTTGGTTTGGGTTTGTTCACGTCAAGCGATGGCGAGCGCGCTAACGTTGAATTTGCATTGAACTTTTGAAAATCTTCCTTGCGCGATTCGATTTCCATATCGATGGAGCCTTTAAATTTAGCACCGTCTTCCAATGTAACGCGATCAGCGACGAGATTTCCTTTCACATTACTCGAAGATAAAATTGAGATACGCTCTTCTCCATAAACGTCACCCTCAATCGTGCCTTCAATGGTAATGGTTTGTGCAAGTACATTTGCTTTTACAACACCCTTGTCGCCGATGGTTAAATTATTCCCCTTTAAATCAATTGTGCCGTCGACATGGCCTTGAATAAGCAGGTCCTCTTCACCAACAAGCTCACCCTTAAATTGAATTTTTGGACCAATTACAGCGATCGGTGCGGCATCTACAACTGAATGTGTCGATTTTACAGTCGATGCTGATGGGGATGATGAGGAAGCGGTCGGCAGATCTCCAAGTGGTCGACTTACAGAATTTTCTCCAGGTCGGTCTTCCGGTTTATTGCTGCGAATCATATTGAATACTCCAAATAGACATTAGCTCCAGGGTTGCACATGCAACCGAGCAACTTTATTTTCCGCAGAGCTAACCCTGCGAATGCATTATTGCGTGTAGACTTTCACGGACGAATTTGGTGTGAGAATGAGCCGTTGTCCTGTAGAACGGACCCCAAAAATTTAGTGCATTTCGAGTGCCAAAAAATAAGTTTTTGACTAGAAAAATAAAAAAAAAGAAAAGTATTATGACTAAAAAATTTAATAAGGATTGCCGCGCCCAAGCGGAGTTATGCACGTCAAATTTGACGTCTAAACGGTGGTAAAGCATCCAAAAGCGCTTGACCGTAGCGCTTACTTATTAAACGTTTATCAAGAATAGTCACTCGGCCGGAATCAGATTCGGTTCTCAGCAACCTGCCACAGGATTGTGTAAGGCGAACCGACACTTCGGGAATAGCCACTTCCATAAATGCATTGCCACCCCGCGCTTCAATCCACTCTGAAAAAGCCGCTTCGACAGGTTCGTCCGGTACTGCAAACGGCAGCTTCGCGATAATCACGTGACTGCAATATTCACCCGGTAAATCGATACCCTCCGCAAAACTTGCAAGCCCCCAAATCACGCTGCCTTCGCCCCGGTCGATATTACGTTTATGTATTTCAATAATACGTTGCTTGCTTTCGTAGCCCTGACAGCGCACTCTCTTTTCCAGAGAAGTCGGCAGCGATTCATACACTTGATTCATTTGCGTATGCGACGCAAACAGCACGAGCGTACCTTCGCTCACGTCGATGATCTGTGGCAATAAACTGATGAGACTCTCCGTATGCTGAATAACGAGATTTGCTTCAACACTTTCTTTTGGAATACATAGCGTTGCGTTATTTTGAAAATCGAAAGGGCTCGATAAGGCGCAAGTATGTGCGTTTTCAGAAAGACCGGATTTCATAAAAAAACGGTCAAAACTATTTAACGCCCGTATTGTTGCAGAAGTAAGTACGGCACCACAGCACCTCTCCCACAAATCCTTTTGCAAAATACTCGAAGCCAATACCGGACTCGACACCAATTCAAAATCATCTCCACTATTTGAATCAAATAAAGCAACCCAGCGCGCCATCGGCTGTTCGATGTTAAACCCAGTAGCGCGATAACTTTCCCACAGGGCGATTGCATTTTGCGTTCGATTTACCCAGGCTCCCAACTGCGCGTGCATCGCTTCAATATCTTTGCGCGCAACCAAATGGCTATCCGCATTAACTATCGCGTCTATCTCCCGGTACATTTTATCTACTACAGAATGTAACTTTTGGAACGCCTGCGCTGCCTGTTCGGCAATTTGTTCCAATTCGGCACTCACTTCGCCACGCTGAAAGCGCAATTTCGGTGATGGCCGATCAATATCAACTTCTTCGCACAAAGTGCGTACAACCGGTAGTCCCTGCTCAAGTACTGAACGCGCATTGCTAAAACAACGCTCCAGAGGTTCAGCTAATTGTGAAAAATAACTTAAATCCTGCAGTGCTTTCAGCTGCGCGGGCCATTGAGCTTCAGACTGCCCCAACCAGCGTATTGTGCTGCGCAAACGCATACTAACGGAGAAATGATTTAAGGTTTTCTCGGGCAGATGATGCGCCTCGTCGAGTATATAAATTGTCTCTTCAGGCGCAGATAGTATCGCTCCACCCCCCAACGCGAGATCGGCCAATACAAGGTCGTGATTTGCGACGATGCAATCAGCGTTTTCTAGCGCATTTCGCGCGTTAAAAAAAGCACAATCCCGAATATTTGAACATTTACGGCCGGTGCACTGCCTGTGATCAGTTGTAACTCGCTGCCACTCATCTGAACTAAGCGCGTCACGCCAGCTATCTCTATCGCCATCCCAATCACCGTCGACAGACTTTTGCATCATATCGCGATAAAGGCCGAGTTCTGAACTAGATAAGGAAATCGCCTCGTCTGGATAAAGCGATGTGGCCTGTTGACCGCTTTCGCTGAGAATGCGCTCAAGCTTACTCAGGCATACGTACCTACCGCGCCCTTTCGCAAGCGCAAATGAAAAATCCAGACCACTGTGACGAAGTAACTCAGGCAAGTCTTTATAAATTATTTGTTCCTGCAACGCGACCGTCGCTGTCGAAAGTACGACTTGTTTTTCGAGTTGCTGGGCAATAGGAAGTGTAGATAGTAGATACGCGATTGTTTTACCTGTACCCGTCCCGGCTTCAACAACTGCAATATTCGGCGATGCCGTATTGTGGCCTTTTTCATCCAATTGAATATTGCCAAGTGTTTTCGCAATCTCTGCGATCATTAACTTCTGGCTATAACGGGGTTTCAACGTCTTAGCAGCTAAAAACTCACTGTAAGCTTGTTGAATGATCTTTTTTGTTTTTTCCTCAAGCATATGCTTTAACAGTGAAGGGAAATATTTTTATTTTGGCATGTCTCACGCTTTATTCACCAGCTAAACTAAGTTTGTCTTTAACCGGATTTGCATAGGCGCTTAAAAATATTTCCCTGTGCAAAGCGTCGATGGCATCCAGCCTGAGCTTAAATTGCTTGCGTTCCTCGGTAAACTCTTGCTCACCAAATAACTTACCGTTGATTTCCACCTCAGGCGCATGGCCCTCCAGTATTTCAAAAGCGATGCAATTCGATGGGTGTAAGTGATAATTCAACAAAATTTGCCGGTCTAATTCTTGAGTAACGGTTGAGGTATCTTCGTAATCGTCCTGCAGTGTTTTGCCAAACGCAAGGTGGACATGGCCTTTGTATCCAGTAATACCCTGAGCGATACTTTGCACGTCTTCGTGCTCATCTTTCTGATACCCACCATGTTCTTGAACACTGTAGAGTTCGCGCGCTTTATCCGCGTCACAGGGATCGTATTCATAAGAAATACTCACAGGCACTACGCGCGCCTCTTGCATATATTCCGACAGCGACTGCGCTTTAGGCTTGCTCATCGCCAACATGCTGATAATCGCTGTGTTGGTGCGATCCAGCCCATCCTTTGCCCGCCCTTCCCGTTGAGCAATCCAGACATTTTCTTTATCTTTCAATACCGAGTGGTGAATATAGCTTGATAGCAGGCGCGCAGCTTTTAATTTTTCACGTGGTGCAGTCGCCGAACGATTGACAATAAAACTCTTATTTAAACGCATTAAGTCACTGGCAAATGGCTTGGTGAGCAAATTGTCTCCGATGGCGATGCGCAATGTAGAAAAACCATTGCGATAAATCATCAAATTCACTAATGCGGGGTCCATCGCGATATCACGATGATTGCTGATAAACAGGTAGGCCTCATTGTTGTCGAGATTCTCCAAACCAGAAACAGTGACTCGGGATGTCGTTGTGCTTAAGGACTTGACCAGGTAATTTTCTATCTCCGCCTGAAAATCAGCAATGGAGTGGATATGTTGTATTTCTTTTGTTAAACGGACTTTCACAAGGCCGCGCAATGCAAAGCTAAAAAGGCTTACTGTTTTACCAAATTTGAGGCGAATTATTGAATTCAGGAATTCTCTGTCATTAACTAGTCGAACGAGAATTGCCGCCACCTCATCATCGTGATACGGCCTAATAGCGTCAAAATCTGACATGGAGATAGTGTCCTGGGAAAAATCTAAGAGAAAACCGAATACCGTTGCGGCACATCTGGACGGAAAATAATCAGTGCGCTCATACTTATCATTTGGGCAACTTCCCTTCGCTCAAAGCGAGCCATTATATAGAGAATCCCCCGTGGTTGAAATTGATTGGTCAAAGATGTGCTAACATCTCCTTATTGACGCTGCTTTGTGCTTTATGAAAATACTCCTTGTTGAAGATAGTGCAACTCTAAGATTTGCGATGGACGCATACATCCGCGAGGCTGGCCACGAGACCGTCATTGCGGAAAACGGGGAAAAAGCCGTACAAATCATCGATCAAATGCAAATTGACATGGTCGTCATGGATGTTGAGATGCCCGGACTCGATGGCTTCGAAACCACCCGCCTTATTCGCGAAAGCCTGGCCGAACATTGGATTCCCATTATTTTCGTCACCGGCAAAAGCGAAGAAAAAAGTCTGGAAGAAGGCATTGCCGTTGGCGGTGACGACTATCTGATAAAACCCATCAGTAAAGTCATTCTCAAAGCTAAAATCGCGGCAATGGAACGCATTGCAAATATGCGCAGCCAGCTCCACCGCCTGAATGAAGAACTCAAGCGCCTGAGCCAGCGCGACAGCCTTACCCACCTATATAATCGTCGCACCTTTGAAGAAAAAGCCACAGAAGCCTGGCGCACGGCAACGCGCAACAAGCAACCTCTGGCAATCCTGCTCCTCGATATCGATTTTTTCAAACGCTATAACGACACCTACGGCCACTTGGCCGGAGATGACTGCATTGTCAACGTCGCACAAACACTGAGCAGCCAATTCAACCGCGCGGGTGACGTGGTAGCGCGCTACGGCGGTGAAGAGTTTATTGTGTTGCTGCCAGACACCGACCGAATTGGCGCAACGCATGTCGCGGAACAACTGATTCGAGCGATTTACGCCTTGGATATCCCTCATTCGGAATCGCCGGAATACAAGCGGGTTACTGTCAGTGTGGGCGGCTGCGCCCTGAAATATACGACGGGTGCCGACCTTCAACAAATCATCAGTTCTGCTGATAGATCACTTTATTTAAGCAAGCGCCAGGGCCGCAACCGTTCCAACATAAGTGATTTTACCAATCTGCATAAAGTCTTATTAATCGACAAAGACCCGGTGAGCTTCGAACAGATTAACTCGACGCTGGAAGGCCATTGCGACTTGTCGGTCATCCAAGAAGAGGATGATATGCACCTTGCTGAAAACGACAGTCAAGCCGAGCTTGTTATTGTGAACGTTGAAAATGAATCTGACGAAGTACTTGATATCTACCGCAAGCTAAGCATGCGAATACATTTAAATGAAGCACCACTGCTGCTGCTTTCATCGCTGAATAAAAACGAAATAAAAGAAATAGGAAAAGAACTTGGTGCAAATGGGACATTGAGATATCCCATTGACGGGCACCAGCTTATTGCAAAAATCGACCAGTTTTTAGGTACCAAATAACACCTTAAAAAACACGAGAACTACCACATGTTTTTGCGCACACAGACCCACAATAAGCACACGTCCGCTTCATTTTTATCTTTCTTTGCGATCTCTCGTTTACGCGTCATCTCGTGCTGAGATAACTGACCATCACGATTTTGATCCAGGCGATCAAAACTTCCCAGATATGAGCTGTATTCAGCCCCGGTAAGTCGACCATCATGATTGGCGTCCAGTTTGTCAAATCTCGCCTTTAAAAGGATCGTCCGACGAATTTGATCCAATTGCTCATATTCAGCGAAACTCACATCGCCGTCTTGGTCAAAATCCATTTTTACGAAGGCCTGCTTGCGCTTGTCCGCAACCTCATTGCTGCTAATGACCTGATCACCATTTACATCATATTTCGCGAGCAACCACTGCTCGTCCGGACCACCTTCCTGTGCGCTGGCAGATGCTAGGGTTAACATACTTATCAGCACGCCTATTATCGTTTTACGCACCATGATTTTCACCTGTTTATCGTATTTATTGGGTTAAGAAGCGACTGAAGTTCGCGCAAAAACCGACTGCGGAACGGCTTTTTGCGACTTCATACTCATCTTAAATTCAGTATAGCCGCATTAGGTAGGCAAAATACCAGAAGGTTTCACACTTTAGCTAGGTGAAAATAGACTCTTTTTGACTATATTTTGGACAGATATTTCACTTTTGTTATATGCAGGCATTTTTCTTATAGCCCAACAAAAACCTGTACAAAATCTGCAGTTTGCTCAAAGCGGCAGCTGCACATTTAGGGCCTGTTATCAGATCCTAGGTTCGACGATGGTACCAATTCACTTCACGCGCGGATCGATCGACCTGATCGACAACATTGAGTATCAGCGCAAATAGCGCCATCCTCACCAGCACGCCATTATCCGCTTGCCGAAAAATGGCCAAATTGGGATTTTGATTGAGGTCATTATCGAGCTCGTTCGCACCCGAGCGCGAGTCGCGCGGCAACGGGTGCATGATAACGGTATTGGGCTCACAAAATTTGGTGTAAATGGCCTGGTTTAAGCGAAAACGTCCGCGATACACATCCGCCTCTTCTTGTGAGGCAAACCGTTCCTCTTGAATGCGAGTTGAGTACACAATATCCACATGCGCTATACCATCCGTCAGTTCAGTTGATACTTCGACCTTGTGACCGGCCTCCAGCAACTCACTGACATACTTCTCTGGCATGGATAGCTCTTGTGGCGAAACCAACACTACATGCAATTTCTTATACAGGCGCAACAGGCGAACGAGTGAGTGGACAGTCCGGCCATATTTCAGGTCGCCAATCATCGCGATCCGCAAACCATCCAGAGAACCGCGCTTGGCCGCAACTTCTTTTTGAATAGTATAGAGATCAAGTAACGCCTGGCTGGGATGCTCGTTCGCGCCATCACCACCGTTTATCACTGGTACCCTGCTCGCGGCTGCAAATTCAGCGACTGAACCCGATTCGGGATGGCGCATGCAGATAATGTCGCTGTAGCCGGAGAGAACACGTGCAGTATCGTAGAGGCTCTCCCCCTTGGCGATCGCTGAGCTCTTAAACCCGGTTGTTTCCCGTACTTCGCCACCGAGCAAATTAAATGCGCAACCAAAGCTGACCCGGGTGCGGGTACTCGGCTCAAAAAACATATTGCCAAGTATCGCTCCTTCCAATACACGTGTAACCATACGCCGCTTGGCATAAGGCTCCATTTTATCTGCCACAGCAAACACCTGTTCAATATCTGATCGTTCAAATTGGTCTACAGAAAGTATGTTAGCGCCAGCAAATTCCACGTATATTTACCTACCGTCTCCTGGATAAAATAGCGAGCTATTGTAACGCCAGTGCCCTCAGTCGAAAATGGGAAAAAACCGGCAGGCGTAACACAAACGGCTTATATTTTCTCAGTGAAGATGCTGCATATGAGCTACGCTTATAAGCAGAAACGCCTTTTCAACCATTTAATACTACCTCGGGACCCAACGTGCAGCATACTACGCCGGAGAAACTGTTTTACTACTGCAGCGCCGAGCAAGCACTTGCGCTCCTGCAGACACGTAAATTGCGTTGGTACACGCCTGAGGACCTTAACGGCACGACGGAAATCAACCACCTCAGTGAGCTCGGCTTCGATAAGAGTTCACTCACCTCATCATCGATCAAATTGGCGGTCAATCTTATCTTCGGCAGGGAGCACCCTAAAGGTGACACACCTATATTGGGTGCAATACGCCGCTGGCGCGAAGCTCAACGTTTTTCAACTCATGAAGAAGCCGAGGCGGTACTGCGCGATTTGTTGATCAAGATGGTGGACCATCGCTTTGAAGAGCTGGAAAAGCTAATGGTGAAATGGCAGGACTTCTGTAAGCAGCTTCACCTCCTGAGTATGTTTGAAAAACCGGACAACTTTGTTGTCTGGGACAAGCACGGAGACGCGTTTAGGGGAGTCGTCGTACGTTTTAAAGTCGGCGAAAGAACAACATTTGCCGAACCCATGGCGATGACCTATCAGAATATTCACCCGGAAATAACAACACTGAAAGAGCAATACAGTGCAATTTTTCACAATGTAAACGCAGACCCATCGGCAACATTCAATGAACGTTTTCTGATGAAAGCACCGGTTTATAGAAACGAGCGGGAGTGGCGTTTTTTAAGTGAAGCGACAGATTCAGAAGAAGACGATACAAACGAGCGGAGCTACGATGCTGGCGACTTAGGTGCAATTTACTTAGGTCCCTACATTGATTCGAATATCAAACAAGACATTGTCGCCGCGCTACACAATATCTCTGAAGATAAAAAAGCATTCCAAATGCAATTTGCGAAAGGACGATTCGATCTAGGTGCCGAAGCAGTATAATTTCTGATACACCTTAGCGATACTTCGCATATACACTTTCAACCCAAGGCTTTAATTCTTCAAACTGTTTTTCAATGTTCTGCAACTCCAGCGGCATTGTGTCCGGCCAGGGCACCCCGTATTTACCGGGAGAAAACAGCGGCGCCCAAAGTGCTGCCACTGCGAGATCGGCGCGCGAAAACGTGTCGCCAACCAAAAACTCCGAATCACGCAAAACCGGCATGAGTTTCTCTTTAGCTGCAGTTAACTGAGAAAATGATTTCGCTACACTTTCTTCATTGACCGGCAAAAACTTTCTGAGCGCAGACCGAATTCTTGGAAAGGCTTTTTTAAGCACAAAACCTGTATACCAGGGCCCCTCGTGCGCAAACATAGGCAATAGCAGGTCGGGGCGTTTTAAAAGTTCCGAATATGCGACGATGCGAACCGCGGGACCAACATTCTGGTCGACATATTTTTCCCAGTCCAAGGCTTCCTCTTTTAATGCTGGATCTTCTGGCGTCAATTGAAAGCGCGGATATGCATCATCTAGATACGTCAAAATATCCGATGAGTTATAAACTATATGCTTGCCATCTTTTAGCACTGGCAATGAACTCTGACCACAGAGTTTCATCATAGGGCGAATATGGAGCCCGGGTAATAAGTTTTTATATTTGTGCGGCAGGCGCTTATACGCCAAAGCCCAACGAATCTTCTCGCAAAAATGGGAAACCGGCATCTGATACAACTTGATCATTATCGCTGTGCTCCTAAAAGTCAGCGGCTATATTACACAAGCCCAACGCGCTGGAACAACGCTTAGTCGAAGCTAAGCTCGTCCAATGTCGTTTGTTGCGAGATCATGGTTTTACCTCTGACGTCCCGTGCCTCCATGGTAATTTCAACGGGCTGAGCTTCCCAATCGATCGTAATTAGACCGAAGTTTGCTTCGGCATAAGCGTCGGAACGCCTGTATTTATTTGGGCTAATCTGGTGCCACTCTTCGGTTAAACCACTCGACGTCAAATCATATAACGGATAACCGATGACGTCGTCGCGGCGCGAAAGTTCAGTCCAATGCGTATCACCGCTGATAACGAGCAGACCTTCAATTTCATGTTTTTTAACCAGATCAAACAAACGCTGCAACTCACGTGGATAGTTCGACCATGACTCCCAACCGGTAAAGTCGGCTAGCAATTGTAAACTGCTGCCAACAATGCGTATTTTCGCCGGTTTTTGTAGTTCCTGTTCCAACCATTGCCACTGCGCTTCGCCGAGAAACACCGCGTTCTCGTCTTCCACAGGAGCATAGGGACCAACATTTTTAAAATTGCGCCAAAACTTCCTGAAAGTACCGACTTCTTTTAGCTTCGTTCTATTCCAACGCAAATCCAATAACAGCACCTGCACGCGATGTTCACCATCGCCAAAATAATAGGCACCGTAAATACCTCCTTCGCGACCGCGACGAGGACTGTCTTCGGCCACCCCCCAAAAATCCAGCATCGCTTTTTTCGATTCGCGTTTTATCGGGTTTTCTACACCGGCATCATTTTGACCATAATCGTGATCATCCCATGTAGCAATAACATCGACGCGCTCGCGAAGCATTTTAAAACCGGGTTTTTCTGCCAGCTTTTGATACTTTTTTTCGATGACTGCTGGATCGTAAGTATCCGCGTAAATATTGTCACCGAGAAAAACAAAAACATCTGGTTCTTCAGCGAGTACCGCTGTCCAGATAGGTTGATCTTTACTTTCCTTTGCGCACGAACCAAAGGCAATTTTGCTAACAGTTGTGTCTTCCGCATCTGCTACAACTACTTGACTAAACGCAATGAATAAGACACTCGACAAAACTTTTCTTAACGTCAACACAATACAATCCCCGTAAATAAAAAATCCCCACCGCCAAGTGGGGATTTTATAAAGTGATAGCAGACTAAGCTGCCATATCGAACAGTGAAAATTAGAACGTCACTTTAATATTTACCGCTGCGGTGCGCGGCGCGCCTATCCATGCGGATTCACCCGAAACACCCCCTAAATAACTTTCGTCATTTAAGTTGTTAACGGTGAAGCGAATATCCAATTGTTCAATGTCGCCACCAAGCTCCATGCTAACGCCTGCATACAAATCAACAACGGTGTATGCATCCATGCGTTGTGTGTTTTCTGCATTGAGCCAACGATCACCAACCTGCTTTGCAGAAATCCCGCCGACATATTTGTCGCGCGTCCAATCCAACGACACAACGAATTGCTCTTCAACAGATCCGAAAACAGTATTCCCCGTTGGGAACGCCGGGTTGTCACCCACATACTCAGACGCATTATTGGTATATGAAGAATAGAGCGAGAAGTTGTCGTTAATCGCGTAGCTTAACGAAGCTTCGAAACCAGAGGATTCAACACCACCGACATTGGTATATCCGCCGCTGACCTCTTCACCAAAATCGATACCCAGGACTGGATCGCCCGTGCTAACGAAAATCAAACGGTTTTCAAAGTCGATTTGGTAATAAGTTAGTGACGCGTTCAAGTCGCCATTAGAATAGCGTAAACCAATATCAATATTCTCAGCTGTTTCAGGTTCGATATCTTCGAAATCTACAGCGGAATCCGCTAACGGCCGCTCTAATACAACATCTTTAACAGCGGCGAAGTTTTCCGCATACCCCGCGAATACTTCAAGGCCATCAACTGGAAGGTCGACAAGAACACCGGCAGATAACAATGTGTCTGAATCCGATTCAACGCTGATGGTATTTCCGTTGAAATTATCTTCTGCTTCAACATCTACAAAAAATTGCTTTGCGCCCAAACGCGCTGTCACAATGCCAAACGCTAAGCTATCTTCCAAATACACCATAGTCGTTTCAACTGGAAAATCGCGATCGTATTGAACCAAATAGGGTGTATGGTCAAAACGGAAGCTTGAACGCGAATCGATTATTTTATGCCAGTCACGTGACTCTTCGCGGTGATAATCTTCGTACCAAAAACCACCTCTCAAAGTATTTTCAACGTCACCAAAGTTTGCTGTCCAACTGAAATCACCGTTTATGCCAAAACGTTCTTTCTCGTAATGTGTATGACGATAAGAACCAACGGGAATTGCGCCATCTGCATGACATGCAGGATCAGCATTTGCACCCGAACCACCATAAGGGAAGGTAATTGAACTTACACAGCCATCGATTGGGGCCAAAGCGACACCTTGAGCATCAACAAAGTAAACGCGACCGATCGTATTACCAGACCTTATTGTATTCCCGCTCACGAGTTCAGATTCGGAAGCGCCTTCATCGTCTGTCACGTCACGGATATAAGGAGGTATCCAGTCACCACGACCTTCGTTTACGTGGAAGTAAACGTTACCACTAAGCTCCAGGCCACCCTCGCTATAATCGGCTTGCAAATAGGCGAAGGTATTTTCGCGCAAAGTAGACCAACCACGACGATAAACCTGATCCACATATGGAATACCTACCCAATCCGGATTCAGGCGATCCCACTCAGGATTAATTTCAAACTGACCCAGGCTTACACGTTGATAATTATCTTCGTGTGTATCGTCATAGGACGCATAAGCCGTAAGATCAACCGCACCCAGGCTGGTAATAAGCTTTGCAGCAATATGATCGCGCGTATTTTCAGCGCTTTGGTCTACCCAGTCACTGCTTTCTTGAGAGGAGAGGCTAATCCAAGCATAAGTTTCCGGCGCAATTTCACCTGTTTCATAACGTACAAAATATTTACGCGAATCAAATTCTGCGTTGGTATAGCTAACAACCATTTGCTGACGGTCACTGGGATCGATTGTGGTGAAATTCAAAGTGCCACCTAAAGCTTCGTTAGAACGTGAAGCAATATCAGCCGTACCCTGAGATACCTCTACCGCAGCCAGGTTTTCTGTATCAATATACCGGTTCGCCTTAGCACCTCCACCATAGTTAGAGTTACCATTGGCAATGCTGTCAATCGTGATACCAATTTGCTGCTCGTCCAAACTCAAAGAAAAGCCGCGTATCGACACAGTCGTCGACCAATCATCTGCACCAAAAGTATCACCTTCATTAATTAATACGCCCGGCAAGTTATCAATAACCGCAAGCGCACTCGTCAACGTCGTTTGCTGGCTTAACATCGTATCTGTAGATGCGTTGTTCGCGTAAGACACACTTTTACCTATTGTAAAAACTTCTTCAATGGTTCCTTCCGGTGATTCTGGTGTCTCTTGAGCGCATAAAGAAATGGAAATTGTAGAGATGGCGACCGCCAAAAGCGATTTTTTAAATGCATACATAGTAGTTCCCCCAAAATAGAAATATGCGGGGGAATTGTGAAAAGCGCCTATGACGCTTTCTTTAAGCTTGTATTGTAGAAATATGACTTAATAAAAACTAAAAAAATAATCCACAAAAACATCATGCAAATGCAATACAGGTGTTTTATTTTTCTAGTAGTGATGATGCATAAGCACGCAAGTCTGAGAGAATACCTTTTTTGTCTGTGTATTTTTCGTCAGCTTCCAGCTCATCGACACGAGCCAAAAATTGATCAATGGTGAGTTTTCCTTCATCTCCTTCGAATAAATTGATTCCCTTATACTCTTCCCAGTCCAACATTTCCTGATCTGTGAGTGAGTCTGGAAAGTTACGAGCTTTATATAGAGGCAACATTTTATTTAAACGTTCATCCTGGAAGACAAAATTTGTTGACGCCAAGGCCTCACTATCGGCACTTCTCACTAAACCCATCACGTTTTTATCATCGTTTGAAAAAAAACCATCATATAATTTTTGTTCTGGATCAGATTTTGGCGGGAATGTCTGCAGCGAATACATTCCTCTAAGCTTAAACGCCAGTTCCATCGTACAAATCTTTGCCCAATTCCGCTCACAGAGTTGTCGATCAATACCCAAACGGCTCGCGATATCATCTGTAAGCATTTTTGTCGGCAATAAAATTGGGCATTTATTTCGGTGTATCAGTTTGATCGGCAAACGTTCTGTATTTTCTGGTAAATCTTCGGAAGCAACAAATACGCGCTGTGCTATTTCTTCTGCGGACAGATATTCAAGTGGTTCAGGGTCAACCGACAACTCGTAGACAATTACAGCGTTTTTGTTTGTAGGATGTTCTGCCAACGGCACCACCAATCCACTGCAACCACGCGCAGCTGGAAATCGCGACGAAATATGCAACATGGGCTTTTTATTTTTAATATCAATAAAGCGCTCTGCAGCTTGTTTCGATTTGTTTTTAAGTACATAGTCATATAGTTGAGGCTTGCGTACTTTAATTAACTTCGCAAGTTCAATGGTGGCAACGACATCTGAAAACGCATCGTGAGCGGACACATGGCTAATGCCGTTCGCCTCGGTAAGTAACTCCAGTCTAAATGATGGCGCGCCATCGACCAGTGGCCACTCAATGCCCTCCGGTCGCAGCGCGTAGACAAGCCTAAGCATGTCGATAATATCCCAGCGTGAATTACCATCGCGCCACTCGCGTTCATAGGGGTCATAGTAATTTCGGTAGAGGCAGTAACGCGTTACTTCATCGTCAAAACGCAGCGAGTTATAGCCGACGGTGCAGGTCCCGGGTTGGGCGAGTTCCGAATGAATGCGCTTAATAAACTCTGCTTCGGTATAACCTTCAGCCAACGCTCGTTGAGGCGTAATACCCGTGACCAGGCACGCTTCGGGATGAGGCAATATATCTTCCGGTGGCCGACAGTAAATAACCAGCGGCTCGCCGATAATGTTTAAATCCTGATCAGTACGCACACCAGCGAACTGGCTAGGTCTATCGATTGCAGGGTTGGTTCCCCAGGTTTCGTAATCGTGCCAATAGAAAGTATTCATGGGCCATAGTGTAACATTCACCACTTAGTTTGGAGGCCCATCACGATTAATTACATCCGTGAGTTGTTGGCTAGACCATCACCTTTCTTTAGCGCACAATAGTTCGGAATATACTCACCAGGTAAAAAAGTTGGCTAACGAAGAACTACAAGTCCCGGGTTACGATATTGAGGAACGTATTGGCCGGGGTGGAATGGCTTCGGTATATCGCGCCCGTCAGCACACATTTGATCGGGATGTCGCACTTAAAGTCTTAAAACCTGACCTCAGCGAAGACGAGCTGTTCTGCCAGCGCTTTGTGCAGGAAAGCCTGATTGTCGCAAAACTGCATCACAGCAATATCGTCCAAGTCTACGACGTTGGCGAATTCCAAAATAATTTCTATATCGCAATGGAATACCTGCACGGCGGTGATCTAAACACCCGCTTGGGTGAAGGGCTCGCGATTAGAGACTCGATAAAAATCGTTAAACAAGCGGCTTCTGCACTCGACTTCGCCCACCAAAAAGGCATTATTCATCGCGATATAAAACCCGACAACATTATGTTCCGCGAAGACGGCGCAGCTGTTCTAACCGACTTTGGCATCGCCAAAGAAATTGACTCGGATATGAATTTTACCCAAACGGGTCTTATTGTCGGTACACCCAAATACATGGCGCCCGAACAAATCCGCGGTGCCAAGCCGAGCGCGCAAGCCGATATTTATAGCCTGGGCATTCTGTTGTTTCAGTGCCTGACCAACCACGTACCCTTCCAGGGCAAAGACATGGTTGCAACGGCGTACAAACACTTTAACGACCCGGTCCCCCAACTACCGCCACTCGTATCCGCATTTCAACCGATTCTCGAAACCATGCTCGCCAAAGCGCCCGAAGACCGTTATCGCCGGGCGATGGAAATTGTCGAAGCGCTCGAACAACTCGTTGGCCCCAGCGAAACAAATGCAACAAATCTAGATATTACCGAAGAGTTTATTGCGCCTTCTTCCGAGCTGGATCCGACTATCGTGCACCCGCACAACCAAGCCACGCACACGAGTGCCGCGGCAGTGAACGACGAAACGGCGGCCATGCAAGTCCCACCGGATGCGGAGGAAGCACCACGCGAACGATCAAAACCACCCGCATGGCTTCTCTATACTGGCACCATCGCACTGATGCTCGTTGCGGTCATAATATTTTTCACTAAATTTTCCGGTGGCGCTGAACCAACACTTACGAAAACGGATACGCCATCGCTTAGCCCTCCGCAACAAAACGCTGCGCCGCCAACAACGATTGAGAATGTCACCGATAACCCCACCGTTAAACGACTGCTCGCCGAAGCGCAAATAGATATCCGGGAAAAAAGACTGAAAAAACCCGATGCGAATAATGCTTTCAACAAACTGCAACGCGTATTGGCAATCGCGCCTGAAAATCCCGAAGCTCTGGCTGCGATGGAACAAATTGCCGAGGAATACGCAAAGTTGGCAGATCGGGCACTGATAAGCCGGGACTATAGTATAGCCAACACCTATTTGGCGGAAGCACGTACCGCGGCCCCTCACCTGGATGTCATCAGAATTATTCAAACCAAACTCAATCGCGTGACCGATGCGGAATGGCGCGAACAAGCCTCGATTTTGTCTATGGAAAAATCGTTAATGATAGATGGCCTGGTCAAAAGCGCAGGCATTGACGAGGAAGAAGGCCGACTGACAAGCCCTGAGGGCGATAATGCACTGGAAAAATACCAGCGCATACTCGAGATAGAT
Source organism: Cellvibrionaceae bacterium (assembly GCA_028281575.1). Lineage (GTDB taxonomy): Bacteria > Pseudomonadota > Gammaproteobacteria > Pseudomonadales > Cellvibrionaceae > Agaribacterium. The sequence continues at coordinate 41,493 of JANQJP010000013.1, read as the reverse complement.
GCCAACCACACGTTGGCGTTGCGCAAAGTAAAAGAGCTTTCGAATTAGTGCCTGCAAACCCTAACTACTCCCACTCGATTGTAAACACGTCATTTTTACCACTTGATATCAATGGGTTAGCTGCTGATTTACATCGTGATACTATGAAAAATAGCATGTTTAGAAATTTCTTGAAAATGCCCTATTTCACGTCAAAAACAATCATATTTTTCAGAAACTAAAAACTAAGATTGTACATTGGCTGTTTCAATCCACGCGTCCGTTAAGGACGCGACAAAACGACGACAGAAAAACCTGGGCAAGGATGTGTTTCAATCCACGCGTCCGCGAAGGACGCGACATTGCTTGAGGTTAATCTGCCGGACATAGGAAAGGTTTCAATCCACGCGTCCGCGAAGGACGCGACCAATTGGCCGGAGTGTGCCGCACTTCTTTTTCAAGTTTCAATCCACGCGTCCGCGAAGGACGCGACCGGAAGTATTGCGGGTGGCACTGCGCACCCGGATGTTTCAATCCACGCGTCCGCGAAGGACGCGACCCAACCGAGTTTTTGGCCATTGGCAAACTCGCATGTTTCAATCCACGCGTCCGCGAAGGACGCGACAGACCAAGCCCCGCCGCAGCATACCGGATTGATTGTTTCAATCCACGCGTCCGCGAAGGACGCGACACTAAGCCCAGAAATCTGCATCCGCAAATACCCGGTTTCAATCCACGCGTCCGCGAAGGACGCGACACCGAGGGCGAGAAGCGTATCATTACCGAATCTGTTTCAATCCACGCGTCCGCGAAGGACGCGACTTTCGGTGCACTAAACGCGGCCGAAAATATTAGCGTTTCAATCCACGCGTCCGCGAAGGACGCGACTCAGTTCGCGCGGCAATGACTTCGTTTTGTATCGTTTCAATCCACGCGTCCGCGAAGGACGCGACGTCGGTTTAAGCGTGCGACAAATAAGTCACTTAGTTTCAATCCACGCGTCCGCGAAGGACGCGACGGGGTGATCAGTCCGCGAGCATGTCACATAATGCCGTTTCAATCCACGCGTCCGCGAAGGACGCGACCCAGGAAAGCGAGAAGAATTTGTTATCTCACTAGTTTCAATCCACGCGTCCGCGAAGGACGCGACGATAAATCTTGATTTCGCTCGCATCTTCAATGCGTTTCAATCCACGCGTCCGCGAAGGACGCGACACCATCCGGCGCAACCGGCATCGATCATCGCTTCGTTTCAATCCACGCGTCCGCGAAGGACGCGACATGTAATCCGGCGGCCCACGTCGGATGCTAAAAGTTTCAATCCACGCGTCCGCGAAGGACGCGACATAGTGTTGCCTTGTGCGCTACCGCCTTGAGTGTTTCAATCCACGCGTCCGCGAAGGACGCGACTTTGTTCGCCCTCATCAAACGGAGCGGTCGGTGTTTCAATCCACGCGTCCGCGAAGGACGCGACCGACACTTACAAGGGTGTTACGCGTGGGGCTGTAGTTTCAATCCACGCGTCCGCGAAGGACGCGACGGGCCCGGTCGGCGTCACGTTAACGGGCATAAAAGTTTCAATCCACGCGTCCGCGAAGGACGCGACGGCTCGTGCTGCACGTACTTTGGCTGAAATGGTGTTTCAATCCACGCGTCCGCGAAGGACGCGACGTCTGAAGTATCAGGTATTGCGGCATGGGCGCTGGTTTCAATCCACGCGTCCGCGAAGGACGCGACGGTACTTGCATTACACAACCACTCTCGATACTTGTTTCAATCCACGCGTCCGCGAAGGACGCGACATTGGCCTTGAGCTTTTGCTGCTTCTTGTACCGGGTTTCAATCCACGCGTCCGCGAAGGACGCGACAGCATATGAATTTGTAACGTTACATAGCGTTACAGTTTCAATCCACGCGTCCGCGAAGGACGCGACAGTCGAGCTTGCTTACTTGCTTGACGAGTTGCACGTTTCAATCCACGCGTCCGCGAAGGACGCGACCAGCGTCAGGAGCAGCGTCGGGGACAGTGTCAGGTTTCAATCCACGCGTCCGCGAAGGACGCGACGTAGTGCTCCTCATGGGCAACCTCGAGGTCGGGCTGTTTCAATCCACGCGTCCGCGAAGGACGCGACAGTTGATGAGGTCAATGCACTTGTTGATGGTAAGTTTCAATCCACGCGTCCGCGAAGGACGCGACCACTTGTTGATGGTAAAAACAACAGCGGCAACCGGTTTCAATCCACGCGTCCGCGAAGGACGCGACGTATACAGGGGGTGTAACATTTAATTGCGGCTAGTTTCAATCCACGCGTCCGCGAAGGACGCGACATCAGAACAAAATCAAGGTGTCACTTGTGGTTTTGTTTCAATCCACGCGTCCGCGAAGGACGCGACCCAGAGCAGATCGCTCGTTTTCCAGAATTTGTTGAGTTTCAATCCACGCGTCCGCGAAGGACGCGACTCATAGCCTGAAAGGATTACCATCCCTCGAGCCAGTTTCAATCCACGCGTCCGCGAAGGACGCGACATTCGATCCCGAGCCTTTTTTTGAGCAGGGCTTAGTTTCAATCCACGCGTCCGCGAAGGACGCGACGTATTAAGTCAACACCAATGCGTCGATTTAATGCTGTTTCAATCCACGCGTCCGCGAAGGACGCGACGGCGTAGTCGCTGATGAGGTTGACTATCGAGTCGGTTTCAATCCACGCGTCCGCGAAGGACGCGACTATGGTTGCAACAATGTGCGCCCAGTGCGTGTTGTTTCAATCCACGCGTCCGCGAAGGACGCGACGGAATCTCGGATGATGGTAAACGCGCGCGCGTGAGTTTCAATCCACGCGTCCGCGAAGGACGCGACGCTTGGGAAACATTATCGTCCCGCAGAGTTGGCGTTTCAATCCACGCGTCCGCGAAGGACGCGACGTCATTATCTGTGTCTGGTGATCAGCCACAATTTGTTTCAATCCACGCGTCCGCGAAGGACGCGACGATTTTTTGTCCGCAGTATTTTATCCAGACACGCGTTTCAATCCACGCGTCCGCGAAGGACGCGACTACGTTGGTTTCTTCATTCCGTGTTGACGAGCGTGTTTCAATCCACGCGTCCGCGAAGGACGCGACAGCGGTTTAGAGCATGATGGGTACGACATCACTAGTTTCAATCCACGCGTCCGCGAAGGACGCGACTGGGAAAAAGACGATTTCGATTACGCGATTCTCGTTTCAATCCACGCGTCCGCGAAGGACGCGACCTTTACAATACTATGCTACAAACGGGGAAAATTAGTTTCAATCCACGCGTCCGCGAAGGACGCGACCCAAACCGGCGGCGGGCCGATGGCGGATTTTTTTGTTTCAATCCACGCGTCCGCGAAGGACGCGACGTCTGTAAGATACTTTTTACCGGCACGACCCGCACGTTTCAATCCACGCGTCCGCGAAGGACGCGACGATAGCGGCATTCCTTATTTTATCAAGATCCTGAGTTTCAATCCACGCGTCCGCGAAGGACGCGACGCATTAGATCAAAAATTAGATATATCTATGTGCGTTTCAATCCACGCGTCCGCGAAGGACGCGACTTAACTAGTTCGAGATCGCCTGCGGCAGTATCGGTTTCAATCCACGCGTCCGCGAAGGACGCGACGCGGCTTGTCAGACTGGGTTGAGAGATAGACAACAGTTTCAATCCACGCGTCCGCGAAGGACGCGACGTTGGCTTTGGCTAAAGTTTAATCTCTTTTTAGGTTTCAATCCACGCGTCCGCGAAGGACGCGACCTAAATACAGGGATTTTTCTAAAAATTTCTTCGGTTTCAATCCACGCGTCCGCGAAGGACGCGACCGCGCTAGCATAACACGATGATTTATCTCCATAAATTTTTAATAGTCCGCTAAAACAACAAAGCACACCTGTTAAGAAACACTTGGCTGAATAGTTATCGAAATATGTTGTTAAAGAACAGGGACTTAGAGAATCGCTAACCATTCAGGCTTTTCATGAGCACTTAGCGTTAGCGATTACAAAATTAGATTGTCTCTTAGGGGATCAGCAGCGGGTTTAGCACCAAGATGCTCTACACGCCTTCTACCATTCTTACCTAAAAAATAAAACCGCAAACTGTCTTCTTCCGGATCATAGATCGCTTCCAGCCCGGCCTTGAAAACGGTGAACTGGGCAGGATCCACTTCGCACTCGAATACGGAATTTTGAACCCGAACGCCGTGATCGAGACAGACTTTGGCAATATTCCTCAGGCGTCGTTGCCCACCTTCGGAAACAACACTGACATCATAGGTAACGAGAACTAACATTACTTGGCCAAAAACGGTGGGTAGTATTGCGTATCACCACGAATATGTCGCGCCAACAGCATCGCCTGGCAATGGGGCAGCAAACCAATGGGAACAGATTCTTTCAAATAGGGGTGCATAATCTCCACCTGCTTCCGCTCTTGATAGGCAGCTAAAAACTGTTTTCTTGCGTCGTCGGTTAAGCTAACTGCTCCGCTCGCCTCAGTTACAAAGTCCTTCAACGCCACTTGCTTACGATTAATCAGAGTAAGAACGAAACGATCTGCCCAGGCCGCTCTGAATTCCTCCTGCAAGTCCAACGCCAAACTGATTCGCCCTGGTCGATCCTTGTGCAGAAAGCCAACATAGGGATCAAGCCCAACACCTGCCAACGCTGAAACACATTCCTGCGCGATTAATGAGTATGTAAACGAAAGCAATGCATTGACGGGATCCAGCGGTGGGCGACGAAAACGCCCTCCAAAAGCAAAGCCCGAGCCACGCACCAACTCGTTAAACACGCCGAAATACACTGAAGCGGCCTCTCCCTCTATGCCTCTTGCCTCGTCTACACTCCGTGCATGCTTTGCCCGACGACAACTGACCGCAAGCTTTTCTACCGCTTCGGCTAATTGCGGGTTTTCGCCATGATTACGTATCTCTCTCTGCAATACAGAGCGGCTGTTAGCTATTTTTGCGGCGACAATCAAACGGGCAATGGCATTACACTTCTCTTGGTCATCAGCCCATCGATACTGCGCTCTTCTCAGCAGTACATTGCCAACCGGTTTTCCTTCTACGCGTGCCAGGTAACGTCCGTACTCAGTATAAAAACTCAAACCAATCGTTTTTTCGGCACAGTAACCCATCAAAAAGGGAGATACCGAAACCTGGCCAAAACAAAGAATATTGCCGATATTGATTGCTGGGAACTGACCCAGCTTTTCGTCGCCCTGCTTGATGACAATGGTTTCCCGCTCTTTGTGCAAATAGCTCTCCTGCCGCGTGATGTAGAGCGTATTCAGTAATTTTTTCATGCACCTATTAACCTAGCGAACAAATAGATCTTCCTGATCAATTTGTCCGTCGACCAGTAAAATCTGGCGATGTTATGCGAAACCTCTTGACTTTACCTGTCTCGCGCTGACCCCTCGGTCATCGACAGCGCATCCCTGCGCTGCCTATTAACCCGACAATCTTTATTGTCGGGTTAATAGCTGCTCAACATAACGCGCCGACCAATCCTGCCGAAATGTCTCCGGCTGACACAAATCAACCAGGGAGCAGGCGCGGCAACGTTGTTTTTTATCGATCGGTGACGGCGTTTTACCGAGAGTAAGAATTTCCCGAGCGCCTTCAATAGCGGCAACGGTGGTTCGCCGTAATGCTTCATTCATCTCCACGGTTTCACGCCGCCGCACTTCCCAGTACCAGATAGCGCCCTCTGATACCTGCGTGTTTTTCATCTCTTCGATACACAGCGCCTGAGCGCAGAGCTGGATTCTGTCCCAGTCTTCAACCTTGGGTTTACCACGTTTGTACTCAACGGGAAAGTATCGCGGCGGATCGCCATTCTCGATTTCTAATAAGTCCATTTTCCCCTTTACTCCGTAACGCTCGGAGACAAGCTGAACGCTTCGTTCGTAACGCAAAGCACCTCGCTGCTCTTTCTCACCAGAGTCTACCCGCTCGTGCAAAATACGCCCCTCAGCGGTAAAACGATTTTCCGCCCATGCCTGTTCAACATGAATCAGTGCGAACTGGCGCGGGCAGTAGGCGTAGTGTTGGAGAGCAGAGATAAAGAGGTAGTCGTCCATGGGCTTTTCCTTGAAACATGCTCTTAAGCCACGTTACAAGAACTCGGTTAGAAGCTGAACACCTGCTGGCATATCTTTTTCCTCGACAGAAACTTGATAATCCGTAAAAGCTCTAGGCGCTTCGCTGCCGGCCCTGGAAACGTCGATACGATCAAAGAGGTCATGAGCCTGGGCATTGCCCAATTTACTATCGTGTTTAAAAACATAAAGACCGCGAGCTGTCATTTCGCCACGTGCCGCCGAGCGGTCATGATCAAACATATTCAATAATGCCTGCCAGAATAGCTCCAGGTCGCTGTCATCAAACCCAGTTTGGGCAGCCAGGTGCGCCGAGATAAAACCGTGGCATCGATACAGCCCATACGGCACTGTTGCTTTACGCCCCATTGTTCGATTGTCCCCGGATTGTTTTTCTGCTTCCGCCTCAGTCGCAACGGCCATTCGTGTAATGGAATGCTCCTGAGCAAAAATTGGGTCAATTGAGCGCGAAAAAGTTAATTGTACTGGGCCGCGCACCTGACCGGCGTTATCGCCTGTACTCATGACCGCGCCAAAGGTTCGAATATCATAATACTTTTGACACATCCAGTCTCTCGCTGCGGCAGTCTTATCTCCTTTTTCTTTCTCTTTAACGCCTTCCTGCTGGTGCGCCTCCGCGATCAGGTTATTGAGAACGGCTTTTTCCTTAACAAAAATATTATTATTCGGCACATCCACCTGCGTCATTTCTACAAAGTTACGTACTTTGCGTTTTAAACAAACATCGGTAGTCAGACCCTGCCCTGTTTCCGGGTCGATCCGCGGCATGTTACCCGCATCTGGATCGCCGTTCGGGTTCCCGTCTTTCACGTCAAATAGATAAACAAAATCGTAGCGGTGGTTAATACTCATAGTTAAATCCTTGCTCTGGCGTTTAATTTAAGAAGTTGACTGGTCAGATTTCTTTTTGGAGGTAAAGAAGTCCTGACGCTGGTGATAGTAGCCAATTGAAAAACTGCTTTGCTCCGGCAACGAAAACTGACTGGGTAACCGCGCGGGGAGCTTTCCAACAATTTCCCCCAGTAGAATTTCTTTGTTAGTGCGGTGGCTTTTCTCAAGTTTGGCTAAATGATGGTTCTTTAGGCGATCCAAAATGCTGAATACATTTACCGGACTACTGCTGATTGCCCCGTAATAGCGATCTTTAATGGTTGCATTGATACTCGGATGTGATTCCTCCTGAATTTTTTCCAGTGTGGCGAACCATCGACCGAGCACATAAGAGGTATCCGTATTGTTTATATCAAGTGCCATAGTAAGCTCCGTTAACGATGATAGTGATTGACGAATTTGTCGATTCAGACAAGCTTTAATAATTGCGGCGCGGGGGAAACTAACATGTTGTTCCGCTTTATTACGGCGCATGGCTGCTGCCAGTAATGTGTAGGGATAAGGGTTGTTGTCCAATATGCTGCGCGCGACTTCTCCCGATAGATTCGGGGGTAAATTACTGAGTTTATATTCCAAGCACAGATGCGATAGCAGGCGCGGCAAAGGAATTTCCGGCACTTCCTGTGCTGGGTGGACAATACAAATATCTTCGTAGTGTTGGCGGATATTCCTGGAAATATCCTTAATCGTAGAGACCTTCCAAAACCGTATGGCAATACGCGAAGCATTGGGCGCCAAACCCAGTACATAAAAACGCTGGTTATCTTCATCTGAGATACGGCTACCGCGGTAAAAAGCTTCCAGCGCGCTCTTAACTTTTCGGGCATTTTTGTTGGGGTCGTCTTTTTTGCTGACTTTGTCTGGTAATGACATCACCTGAAAAAAGGCGTTTTCAATTTCCGTATCACCTTTTTCAGCCCAAAACACGGTGGATGCATCACCGAGCTGAGTTCGTTGTGATGAGCCCTTACGGAGTAGATAATTGAGTGATTCGGTGTACTTGAAAGCCGTCTGAGCACCAACTGGAGAGTTATCTCCCTGCTTTTTATTAAATGATGCAAAAGCATCCAGATTAAATGAAACAATATTAGCGCCAGAACTCTGTGCTCCCCAAACGCCTTTGATCGGTGGGTGGAGCCGCTCCAGATTAGCATCTTGACCCGTAATAAGGCATGTCCTCTGCGCTTCTGGTGATTCGGACACGAAACTCAATCTTATAGCATCTCGAACCGAATCACGCTCACAGATAAGTTTTGTATCATTGGCAAGTTTGAAACTAACATTAGGATTTTTATGAAAAGTTTCATCAATGAAATCCGCACGTTGTTGCAATGCCTGCAAATCGAAGGAGTGCAAAAAGCGTATTAATGCTTGCAAACCTTTGTCATCACTACCAAGCTGCTCAACCCTTTCAATAAATGCTTGGTGCTGTTTAGCTACTCGCTCCGGCTTACCTCCATCGCGTACCAGACCAAGCACGTACTCTGCATTATCCCACAACAGGTTGGAAGCCACCCCGGACGTTTTCTTTATGGCCTTTGGCAGGACGTATTCCGTATTGGAATCTTTGTCACTATCAATACGAATTTGGTGAACTTCACCATTTTCGTTCAATTGGATAATGACCGGTATCGCCTTGCGCTCAAAGCCGAATTCAGCGAGTTCACCAGGGTGAGCTTCCTGCATGCGCTCATAATATCGATTCAAAGCCTGTAGTATCATCGCCTCACATCCTCGCTTTCCGGTGGCGGTACAATTATCGTTCCCTGTGCTAATTGGGCGTGGAAAAACATGGGTGTGGGGTTATCGGTGTTGGAAAAGTCCATGTCATACAGCATCCAGCCTAAATCGCGATCTTCATCAATCGTTGATGTTTCACTCGTTAACTGTTTCGGCTCGATATAACGGAAACTTGCAGAAAACTCCCGCGTCCCCAGATACGGCTGATTAAAACACTGACCTTTACGGGCACGGCGCTTAAACATTTCAGCAAACTTGGGGTAGGTATTCTCAGATGAATCATTTTCACTATCGCCTAATAAATGAAATCGTGCGTAGAGACGATAAGAAACATCACGCAAAAACAACCCGGCGCGTTGTTGGCGCTCATCTTCAATAAAAATTTGTGTCTTGCGTTGGCTGGCAACACCTGCCACTTCGTTGCGGCGAATGTTGATCCAGCGTATAGGTTTTAGCACCTCAATTTTTTCTATCTGCCACCGGATGGCGGGCTTCCAAAGAATGGCCTCAAAAATTGCCCGTGCTGCCGAAGGTGTCATCACGTCGTAAGAGACCCGCTCGACTTTCATTTCCGGACGTGTAAAACAGGCAAAATCACCGCTGACCTCAAGGCAAAATAGTTCCTGGCTGGGCATGCTATCTCCTTATTAATCAAACTGGCTGGATGTCATTCTCAGAGGAAAACCTCTGAGAATGCACCAAAAGCAATGTGAATGTTTCAATCCACGACAAAAGGCTGCTTGACCTTATGCCGACGGAGCCAATATACTATGCTATATCTTCAAATGCAATATGAATGAAATATGATTGATCTTCCAGGCACGATTGATGCCCTATCACGAATGTCAGAACGGCGCTTCTGGGGTGTCGTAATCAGCTTGACCGTTGTTGGGTTAGCCGTAATCGCCATTGCACTCACTTTTGCACTCACTTTACTCATGAAATAACACCTGAGTTCTGCTTAATGACATTCTGGTTACCGGGCATCAAAAAACCCAGATACTTGTCGTATACCGCCGAACCAGCGATAACGTAATAACCCGATTTTGTTTCCTTTATCATTCCACCATTTAACAACTGCTGTTTCTGGTAGTTGTATAAGCTGATCGAAAAGGGCTGCAGTTTACGAATCAACCAACGGGTTTCCTGCTCACCATCCAACATTGATAGCCAACGTTTTATCTGCTTTTCTTCAGCCTCGTCACGCCCATAGTCAACAAACAGCGTAAAGCTCTGGTCTTCGATCATTTGAAAACGCAGCGCTGCCGTACGGAACTGGATGTTGATGTTATCCGCGTCATCCTGCAGTAGTGGCAAGACCTTATACTCGTCAAAGTCGCGCAACTCGGCTTGTAGATGCTCAAAGTAACGGTGAATGATTTGTGGTGTATCGATCTCTCTATCAAAACCCTGCAGTAAAGAAGCGGTCACCTGAAAAGCCTTTTCCAGCAAACCCTTGGGAGGCTTTGTGGGAGGTACGAATACAACTACCTGGCCTAGCTCTGGCTCACCCTTTGCATTTTTAAGCTTACCTTCGCGATTGCATCGTCCACCCGCTTGAATAATGGAATCCAGTCCGGCAACAGCGCGAAACACTACCGGAAAATCAAAATCCACGCCTGCTTCAACGAGCTGGGTACTGACGACTCGCGTAGGCTTCCTATCCTTCAGGCGCTGCTTGATTTCAGTAATAACTCGCTGGCGATGCTTGGGACACATCAACGCAGACAGGTGAAAGAGCGTGCCGTCCTGCGGCAATTGCATGTAAAGTTCTCGTGCGTCATCGCGCCGATTGACAATAGCAAGTACTGTCGAGTATTCCTGTATTTCCTCAGCTATGTCATGCCAACTTTGTGATTCATAAAAATCGCCTGGCAAACGATAAGCTACCCGCCTCAGCTGCTGATAGTACTGCTCCGGCCTTTCGACGATTTCTCGTGTTAACAAATCTTGTAACAGTACTTTGCCGAACGCATCATCAAAACCTGAAGAGGGTGTAGGAGTCGCTGTTGTTAATAAAAATGTTACGCCATAGTGCTCAGCCAAAAGTTGGATAACGTGGCGGATAGGATTCAAACAACCTGGCGGCAATAACTGCGTTTCATCTAACACAATCACAGTATTTGCCAGGTTGTGCAATTTACGACAGCGTGAAGGTTTGGCGGCATACAACGATTCAAATAATTGCACAGTAGTCGTCACTACAATGGGCATATCCCAGTTTTCTGCGGCCAAGCGCGTACTCGTGGTTTCTTTACTGTCTTCTGGCTCCACATTGCTGTGATGCTCCAGCACCGCCTCTCCACAGCCCTCGAACATCTCATTAAAAATGGCCGCTGTCTGCTCAATTATGCTGGTATAGGGAATGGCGTAGATGACTCTTCTCTTATTGCACGCCACCGCATGCTCCAATGCGAAAGCCAGACTACTGAGTGTTTTACCTCCGCCCGTAGGCACAGTCATTGTATAAATTCCGGGTTCATCTTTGCCCTGAATTCTAGATTGGCACAGAACCTCGCTACGTATTCTGTTGACATCACCGTCATCACTGCCAGAAACCAATTGTTGCATGTGTTGGTCGAACCGACTTAGCAGCATCTTCATCGTGGGATATTCGACTTCGCGCAACCTGGACTTACCCTCTTGCATGAAGGACTCAGTATCCAGAAAGTCTGCATCAACTAGCGCGGAAAACACCATTCGCACCCATAAGTGCAGGTCATCCCAACTATCTACAGGTAGCCGGGACTTCGGAACGCTTCCTTCCAATAGCTCTGGCGCGAGATCTTCTGCCAAAGCTTCTTGCAAGAAATGCTTGTCACTCAAAGCATCATCGAGAGAACGTCCCCTGGCTTCGTCGCGGGTATAGTCCGGCAACCCCGCATGGTGTCCAGCGATCATGTAGGCCAGCGCTCGCCCGAAAGCCGCCGCTCCTTGTTTTTTCATAAAATCTATTGCATACATCGCGCCCGTAGAAGCATGGTTTTTGTTGGGGTCTTTCTCACTTTCGATGCTGGCATTCGGGTTCATACCAGAAGCCGTTTGAATATACTTTTGGAAAGCAGGCCGAACCTTACCCAGATCATGCCACCGCCCCGCTAACTCGCCCCATTCGGCACTGTTAAACGGTGCAGCAAAAAGCCTGGCTCTATCCCCGGTGCCCAACGAATGGTCGAGGAGCGTATGAATATTCCATTCACCGTTATCCCCTTGTCTAACATGAGCTATGTATTGACACTTCATCGCACTGACCACCTTTCTATTTTGCTTCCCATCTCGGCCACCGTTTTTATCGATCCTATCAAACGCTCCAGCCAAATCCTGTCCTGAATATCTATCCAGCTATAAAAAACCCAGCCCCTTCCTCAACTGGCGTTCCAGCCCTTCTTGCAACTTTATCTGCACTCGCTTGCGTAGTTTTACAGGCGCTTCAACATAAACGTGCGGCATATGGCGCAAAATATCCTGGATTAACTCACGATCATCAGCGTAGGGAAAGCTCAGCAGATACTCATCGCCTTGCCATTTCCCCTGTTGTTCGGGGTGCCAGTGCTGAGCCGCTATATCGCGAGCGGTCGCACCATAAAAACGCAGTTTTGCTGTGCTGTGACTGCCACCGGCAAAAATGCCGTAGCTTTGCTGAAAGTGTTCGCCGAGCTCTTTTTTATTGACAGTTCTGGCTTTACTGGCGAGCAAATTTAAATGCTGGATGCGGGGTATTGAAAATGTGCGTAGGTCTTTGCGCTTGTGGCACCAGGCATCGAGATACCAGTTGTCGCGATAGTACACTAGTGTTTGCGGACTGATTGTGCGCTGAGTATTCTGCCCACTATAACTGGTATAGCGAATGTTTATTTGCTTACGCTGAATCAGAGCATCGGCTATTGCAGTGAACTGGTAGGAGGTTTGCTGGCGCTTAGCCATAGGTAGCACACGCACCCTGGAGGCAATCACTTTAGGGTCAATGTTTCTGGCGGCAAGCAAGGCATCGACGGATTGCTTGATCGCACTCAGTTCGTCGTGCAGCACGCCGTCGCCAAGGTCTTCAAGTATCGATGTTAACGCGGATAAAGATAGCAGTTCGTTACCCGTAAGCCACAAACCGGGCAACTGGAAACGCTCGCCCTGCTTGCTGTCATAGTACCAGCCTTTCTCCTCGCTGGAGTAAACCAGTGGCGCCCGACAGAAATCGCGTAGCGTATCAATGGTTCGCTTTACGGTTTTATCGGTACATTCCATGTGCTCGCACAAGGTGCGCACAGACACGGGCCTGCGGTGTGTTGTGAGGATCTGATGGAGCTGTTGAACCCGGTCAAATGGCTGCACGACAATTGGCCCTCGCTTCCGTTCCGGTCATCGAATGATGGTATTTCCTGATTCGGAATGCTACAACCTCGCTAAAGCGAAACTAAACCCAATTGCACACAATATCAAGCACGACGGCACAAACTATCATCACAATAAGCATCCTGCCTGAAGTGACCATACATTAGCCCAATGACAGCAAAGCCCGTTTGCATTGAGCCTTGCCATAAGCTTTGGCAAAGAAATGACTATTACATCGCTCCCCACGGTAGATTCATCGTCACCACCGTGCAGGCTGCATTTAATTTACAGGGTATAAAAGATAACAAAGCAGCATATGAGCTGCCTTGGAATGCCAGCCCTACTCCGATTCGATTGTAAGCGAGCAATTTTTTCGACTTAGTATCAATAATTTACTTATTGGCGCAGGCAGCAATATCATGAAAAAGACCATGCAAAAAAAATTCTTCCAAATTCTCGAAAAAACTGCCGAAGCACAGAAGAATTAACGCTCTTTTCGCCCAGATCCAGCAACCAGTGGAGGCAGGCCTTCATACCCGTTCGTTGACCGTACGCCGACACTGTTTTGTCACCACCTGTTCTATCCGTTGCAGCGCGGCATACTCTCCATATAGGCTTTCAAACCTTTCCCTCGCTGGCTGCAGTTTCTCCAACAGCCGTGTAGCAACATCCTGGACTTGATCCTGGAGAAACCGGGGACGCAAACCACACTGTTGCGCCAGAACATCCCAGTGTTTCATGGACACGATACCGGGGTTTCTTTCTTCGCCGACGGAAAATGCCAAACGATAATCAATACGTTCAATGGCGCGGGTACAAACGAGGTCATAAAAAGGGGCTAACCGAACTTCGCCATTAACCTGGTACAGTAAAGAAAGGTTTTTGGCATGGCCATCCGAGTTACCTGCCAGGACGTTGAAGATTTGCCAGCGAAGTAAATGCTGTACGTCGTTGGCGGGGTCAGTGGAAACGTCCTGGACCAGCCAATAACAGTCCGCAAATGTAGGGCCACCATCCTCCTGATACTTGCGTTCGTACCCGAAGCCCAGCGCCTGACAGAAATCTTCCTGGTGCAGCCTCACAATTTGACCGTTTTCAAGCTTGTTTCGATCATAGCGCTCAATCAGTGCATAGTTTGTGTCCGCTATTGAGCGCAGCTGGATCTCGACCACTGGTAAGCCGATGGCTTCCGCCAGCAGGGTAGTATAGGTCTCGTAGGCAGGCAGGTGACGGTAATCGGACAATTCAAATTTCAGGATGTGGCTGGAGGGAGATTCTTTTCTGGGCAGCCAGTAGCTATTATCTTTAACCAGCACGGGGCATTTGTCCTGGGCGCCGGCCAAAGACAGTCGGGGGCGTTCATTGGCGGTCCATGTGTACACGTGACCCCGGCGGACAACCAGATTGGCGAGCTCTTCGTCAGTAACTTTATAGTATTCGTGTTCTGTTGATGGTTGATGTTCCGCTTGCAATATGGAAAACGCGCCCGCGCATTCGCCGCCTATGGCACGGAGCAAGTTAAAATCGGTATTAGTAATTTTGAGATCGCGAACAATCTTATCGCGAACGCCACCTTCTGGAAGTAAATTGGCGAAAAAGCGATGAGCGAGGCCTGCTTCCGGTGTGAAGTCTTCCTCGCGCAGAGGCAGTGTGTGGGAAATGGCAAATTCGCCTTGCGTCAGCCATTCCTCTTCGTAACGGAAACCGATTAGCCCCTGAACGTTTCGCCACAGGTAGCCGACAAGTCGCCGATCGCACCAGACATTGAGGCCGTCCGGATCAAGCATGGCGACCTCCATCTTGTTTTGATGACGGCCTGGAAGGAATACCGCGGCGGGGCTGAATCACCACTTCAAGCCCCAGGGTGCGTAGTGCTTTTAACACTTTGCCCAGCTCGGCGGTTTCCTTCCCGCGCTCGAATTCAGATAAAAAGCGGGGGCTCAGGTTACCTAATCCCGAAATCGTTTCCAGCGTCAGCTTTCGTTGTTTTCGGTAAGCACGCGCAAGCTTGCCGAGCTCCTCCGCTGATCGGATCGCACCGTATTGCACTTGATGGTCGCTCATATTCCACCTAAAAAATTACCGTACGATAAAAAAATAGCACGCATATCGCGTAAGGACAACTAATTTATACCGCACGTAATAATTTTATTATTGCATACCTATCAAACATCTTTTTTATCACGTATGGTAAAAAATTTACGGAATGTCAGCTTTAACCACACTGCTGGGATGCCATACTCCGGCATTGGCTTATTGAAACTAGGAATACCCCCACGGGCGTGGGGAAGACTGCATTAAAATGCCAAATAAAGTACAAAAGACGGTAAGAGATACCGAGACCGATTGTGCCAGTTTACCCACGCACAATGCACAGCGTGACCAGCAGCGCTGACAAGGCCAGTTATTGCCTGTCAATACCGATCACTCCCACTCGATCGTTGCGGGCGGTTTGCTGGAAATATCATAAGTCACACGAGAGACACCGGATATTTCATTCATAATTCGATTGGAAACTTTTTCCAGAAATTCATAAGGCAAGTGCGCCCAGCGCGCCGTCATAAAATCAATTGTTTCAACGGCCCTAAGTGCAATGACCCATTCGTAACGGCGCGCGTCACCTACAACGCCAACAGATTTCACCGGGACAAATACGGCAAACGCTTGGGCGGTTTTGTGATACCAATTATCGTTGTGTAATTCTTCAATAAAAATAGCATCGGCTTCGCGCAATATCTCCGCGTACGCTTTTTTCACTTCGCCTAAAATTCTGACGCCAAGACCGGGGCCGGGAAACGGATGGCGGTACACCATGTCATACGGCAAACCCAATGCCAAACCGATTTTACGCACTTCATCTTTAAATAATTCGCGCAGCGGTTCGACTAGTTCGAGGGCCATATCATCCGGCAGACCGCCGACATTGTGGTGCGATTTAATCACGTGTGCCTTACCCGTTTTCGACGCGGCAGACTCAATCACGTCTGGATAAATAGTGCCCTGCGCAAGCCATTTAACACCCTCTAACTTCGCCGCCTCTGCATCAAAAACTTCGATAAACGTGTTGCCAATAATTTTACGTTTCTTTTCAGGGTCAGTTTCGCCGTGCAGGCGTCCGAGAAATAACGCTTCCGCATCGGCGCGAATCACCTTAACGCCCATATTAAGCGCAAACATCTCCATCACCTGATCGCCCTCGTTTTTGCGCAACAAACCATTGTCGACAAACACGCAGGTGAGCTGATCGCCGATTGCGCGATGCAATAGCGCCGCAACAACGGAAGAATCAACACCACCGCTTAAACCGAGGAGCACCTTGTCATCACCAACATTCGTTTTAACACGTGCAATCGCATCTTCAATAATGTTGGCCGGCGTCCACAACGCCTCACACCCGCAAATATCCAACACAAAATGCTCGAAAATTCGAACGCCCTGTAAGGTGTGCGTAACCTCTGGGTGAAACTGCAAACCAAAAAAGGCTTTTTCCGGGTGATGGATAGCTGCGATGGGGCACGACTCGGTCGATGCGAGAAGCTCGAAGCCTGGCGCCAGCTGAGTCACTTTATCGCCATGACTCATCCATACATCCAGCAAGTTACCACCTTCGTGATCAACATGGTCACTGATGTTTTTAAACAGTGGTGAATCCGCTTCAATTTTTACTTGAGCATGGCCAAATTCCTGTACCTTCGAACCCTGTACAACACCGCCAAACTGCTCCGACATTGTTTGCATGCCATAACAAATACCCAATACCGGCACACCCAAATCAAACACACTTTTCGGGGCTCGCGGCGAAGCCTCAGCGGTAACGGATTCAGGCCCACCCGATAGAATAACCCCCTTTGGCGCAAACGCTCTAATGGCTTCATCTTCTGCATCAAACGCCCAAATTTCACAGTAAACCCCAACCTCTCGCACACGACGCGC
Organism: Cellvibrionaceae bacterium; assembly: GCA_028281575.1. GTDB lineage: Bacteria > Pseudomonadota > Gammaproteobacteria > Pseudomonadales > Cellvibrionaceae > Agaribacterium. The sequence continues at coordinate 24,476 of JANQJP010000013.1, read as the reverse complement.
AATTAATTGCGTGTATTGCGAACCAAAATCGAGAATAAGAATTTTCTGACTGTGAATATCGTGATTCATAAAATTGCTTCCAAATTAAAAAACGATCAGATGGCAGTCCGTTCTTAAAGTAAAAATCTACCTTCGTAGAAGATGGATAGGCATGGCCTCGATAAAACGATCACTACCTCTAAAAAAGGCTCTATATCAATAACAAAAAAAGCCCTCATCCGAGAGCTTCATTTTTAAACTTTTAGCAAGGTAGCTTCAAATAAAACTTAACGGCCAGACACAGGATAATTTGGCGCTTCTTTAGTGATACTTACATCGTGCACATGACTTTCGCTCATACCCGCCGAGGTAACTCTCACAAAATTTGGCCTGGCGCGCATATCAGTAATATCGACACACCCGGTATAGCCCATTGATGCCCGCAGTCCGCCCATCAGCTGATGCACAATCGCTGCGAGTGACCCCTTGTAAGGAATTCTGCCCTCAATGCCTTCAGGTACCAGTTTCTCCATACCTTGACTGGAGTCTTGAAAATAGCGGTCGGAAGAGCCCTGGCTTTTGGACATCGCACCGAGCGAACCCATGCCTCGATACGATTTATACGTGCGCCCTTGATAGAGTTCAACCTCACCCGGCGCCTCTTCCGTACCAGCAAACATCGACCCCATCATGACGGCATCGGCACCAGCAGCAATGGCTTTCGCCAAATCCCCGGAAAAGCGAATACCACCATCGGCAATCACCGGAACATCGGTATCGGCCAGTGCTTCCACGACATTGGCAATCGCAGAGATTTGCGGCACGCCAACGCCAGTAACAATTCGTGTAGTACAGATTGAGCCCGGCCCGATGCCAACTTTGACGGCATCCGCACCGGCGCCAACAAGCGCCTTCGCAGCCTCACCAGTGGCAATATTGCCACCAATCACTTGAATCTTTGGAAAATCGCGTTTGATCTTCGCAACTCGATCAATCACATTTTTGGAATGACCATGGGCCGTATCGACCACTAAAACGTCTACACCAGCCTCTACCAAGGCAGACACACGATCATCTGTATCCGGGCTCGTGCCAACTGACGCACCAACTCGCAAACGTCCATCCACTTCTTTACACGCACTCGGATAACGCTCAGATTTATCAATATCTTTAACCGTAATTAACCCGCAAAGCTCAAACTTGTCGTTTACAACAAGAACTTTTTCAATGCGGTGCCGATGCAAAATTTCACGCACATCGTCTGCTGACGCGTCTTCGGAAACGGTTACCAGCTTCTCTTTGGGCGTCATAATACTGGCCACCGAAGCCCCAAGATTAGTTTCAAAGCGCACGTCCCGGCGGGTGACAATGCCCACCAAGTCGCCGCCACCCATTACCGGCACACCGCTGATATTGTTGGTACGCGTGAGTTCTATAAGCTCGTTAATGGTGGCAGATTGGTCAATCGTGATTGGATCGCGCACAACACCCGCTTCGAATTTCTTTACCGCGCGAACCTGATCTGCCTGCTGGGCGATCGACATGCTTTTATGGATGATACCAATGCCGCCTTCCTGCGCGAGCGCAATAGCGAGACGAGCTTCGGTAATGGTATCCATCGCCGCTGAGACAAGAGGTATATTCAACTGAATTTCACGCGTCAAACGCGTTCTAAGGCTGACATCTTTAGCGGTCACTTCAGAGTAACCAGGCACCAATAAAACATCATCAAAGGTGAGTGCTTCCTGAGCAATTCTTAACATAGACTCATTCCACTAAATAGTGTGGGGGCTGGTGAACATAGTCCTCCAGCGCGAATAGTTAAACGGTCAATTATAACGTGCTTACTAATTAGCGTAAACGGACCCCTTGGATATGCACTCTTCAATTATCGGTTATCGACATTGCTCTCGCGGACTAATAACTGTAGGGTCTTCACCTCAAATGAATTAACCGCAATTTTCACTAATGCTGGACACGCCAAATAATACTGAAGTTTTTTCTGTTTCAGAGCTCAACCGGCGAGCGAGACAACTGCTTGAGACACAAATGAATCAAATTCGTGTTGAAGGGGAAATCTCTAATTTTAGCCAACCGAGTTCAGGGCATTGGTATTTCACACTTAAAGACAGTAATGCACAAATTCGCTGCGCGATGTTTCGCAACCGAAATGTACTGGTAAAAATTTCACCGAAAGCTGGAGATAAAGTCGTTTTGCGCGCCCGTGTAAGCATCTACGAAGCCCGGGGCGACTATCAGCTTATTGCTGAAAACCTGGAACCCACAGGCTTCGGCGATTTGCAAAAACAATTTGAACGTTTAAAAGAAAAATTATTTTCCGAAGGTTTATTTGATTCAGAACGGAAAAAAATGCTGCCCGCGCACCCGAAAAAAGTGGCGATTATTTCATCGGCTAACGGTGCGGCCGTACACGATATTGTGCATGTTTTTAATAGACGCAACCCGACAATCGAATTGCATATTATTCCCGCCTCAGTACAAGGCGAAGCGGCGCCGAAAGAACTAATACACGCATTGGCGCTGGCCGAAAACTCGCGCTACGACGCAATTATTATCGGCCGGGGCGGCGGTTCACTCGAGGATTTGTGGGCATTCAATAATGAAGAATTTGCACGCGCTATCGCCGCCTGTTCAACACCTGTCGTGTCGGCCGTTGGACACGAAGTTGACTTTAGCATTTCGGACTTCGTCGCCGATATGCGCGCACCGACACCATCGGCAGCGGCAGAGTTATTATCACCCGCGTTAGATACTTGGTTAGATAAATTATCTGCAACGAAAAAACTGCTCGAATCATTAATACTACGTAAGATATCTGACGCACATCAAACTACCAGCCATTTGCTGCCGCGGCTTAGGCACCCGAGTGATAAAATCGAACAATGGCAACAACGCCTGGATTTTTGCGAACGGCGCCTGAACGAAAAACAATACGATATTTTTTTCGCGCTCACGCAGAAAATGGCACTCTTCACACAGCGTTTAAGCAATAGAAATCCTATTCAAAACATTGAACACACCAGCGACAAGTTGAGACAAACTGTTCGGCGTTTTCAATATGCTACGACGACAGTGCTGCGAGACAAGCGCGCTGCATTGGCGCGTTCGGTATCCAGCTTGGATATTGTCAGCCCACTGGCCACGCTAAAACGCGGTTATTCAGTTGCGAAAGACAGCCACGGGACCATAATTAAGTCTGTCAAACAGTGCGATGTTAACCGACAAATTCAGGTTCAATTTTGCGATGGTACGATCATGGCTAGAACCGAAAAACGTTTAACGAACTCCGACAATTCACAATAAGAGGCCTAAACGGAACCCAATGGCAAAAGAACTTCCCGCTGTCGAAGTACCTTATTTAATAGAAACACTGGCATTTTTAACGACGGTAGTTATCGTCGTGCCATTGTGTAAACGTTTAAAAGTCAGCCCCATTATTGGCTTCCTCGCCGTCGGTGCCATCATTGGCCCTCACAGTTTCGCTCTGGTAAAGGATGTCATTACAGTACAACACGTCGCCGAACTTGGCGTTATTTTCCTGCTCTTTACCATCGGGCTTGAACTTTCGTTCGAGCGTCTACGGGCTTTTGCCAACCAAATTTTTGCGGTCGGTAGTTTACATTTTATTGTATGTGCAATTCCGATCAGTGCCGCCGCGTTTTTTTGGGGAAACAGCGTAGAATCTTCAATTATTATCGGTTTATGTCTGGCACTTTCGTCAACCGCTGTGGTTATGCAACTTCTTAACGAGCGCGGCGAAATTGCAACGACCCATGGACGCTCGGTTTTTTCAGTGCTGCTGTTCCAGGACCTGATGGTCGTTCCCGTTTTGATTATCGTCACAGTCTTTGGGACTAAGAGCGAAGGTGGTGTCGGCAGCGTGGTTGCCATTGCACTCGTTAAAGCGATTATCGCCATTGTCGCGATCATTTTTGTCGGTCGCTATGTGCTCCGTTACCTATTTCGAATTGCAGCGCGTACTCACGCAGTCGAAGTTTTTATGGCGGCGACGCTGCTGGCAATTCTATTCACTGCAACTGTCACTGGCGTATCCGGATTGTCGATGGCACTCGGCGCATTCCTCGCCGGCTTACTGCTCGCCGAAACGGAGTTCCGACATCAAATTGAGACAGATATCGAACCTTTTAAAGGCCTCTTTTTGGGTCTCTTCTTTACCGGCGTGGGAATGAACCTCGACTTTGGGCTTGCGTTCGAGCGGGGCTATTGGGTTTTATTGTCCGTCGTAGGTTTAATTACAATAAAAGCCTTTTTGGGTTTTATTGTCCTGCTCGCGTTTAAACAGTCGGTACCCAACGCAATTCGCGCCTCTCTGCTATTGTCTGAAGCAGGCGAATTTGCGTTTTTAGTTATCGGTCAAGCCTCACTCACCTACAACATTGTCGACATTGCCGTCGGCCAATTTATGGTCGTGGTTGCAGGTCTCTCTATGGCACTCACACCACTCATCGCCTTTGGAGCAAACAAACTCGCTAAGCGATTCGAACAAGACAAACACCCCTCCGACGAAAGCTACACACCCGATCACGCGCATGAACACGATCACGTGATCATCGCCGGATTTGGGCGAGTCGGTGTCGCGGTAGCCAATATATTAAATAGTCAGTCCATCCCCTATGTCGCGCTCGACCTGGACCCAAAAAACGTTGCTACCCATCACAAGGATATCCACGAACCGGTATTTCACGGCGACGCAACAAATATCGAATTGCTTAAGCGCACTGGAATGGAAAACGCTCAGACCGTCGTAATCACACTGGATGATCCAGCAGCGTCATTGCGCGCAGTAAAAACCGTGCGTCAGAACTGGCCAAATTTACCCATCGTCGTTCGCGCCAAAGACGACGAACACTTAGATGCCCTTATCGAAGCCGGCGCAACACGCGTCGTTCCCGAGCTATATGAATCGAGCATGCAATTGGCCGGTCACGTATTACGTGAATGCCACTATACGCGTGAAGAAGCGGATGCGTGTATCGAGCTAGTGCGCAGGCATAACTATGAAGAGGTGCATGCTGAGACGTAGAAGATATAGTGGCGCGTCAGTTCCACCCCGGATGTATCACTTGTAAGCACATCATATCGATTAAAGAGTCAAAGCCGAATGACTCTCACTTAAGGCAAAATATGCTATTAGGTGCGGCGGAAGTTAGCGCGTAATGAGACCGTCGCCCGAGGGATTCGGGCGCCGAGACCCCATGGGTGGAGCGGATTAAGCAAAGCGCGGCTTTGCTCCGTGAAACGCCCAAAATCCGGGATTTTGGGCCGGACCCGCTTGCGGGGGTTTACGTCGTGTCTCATTACGCGCTAACTTCCGCCGCACCGGGGAACAATGCACTTAAGTAAGTGCCATTTGGGTCAAAGCCCTTTCGAGCATAGGAAAAGGACCCTCCTGCATGGAAAATCTGATTGGCAATCTATATAAAGTCACTGCCGTCCCATAAACTTTTTGGGGATATTGCTGGAACATAAGCATCTATTAGGATTGCGCAGTTTAAACGGGGCACGAGACATGAATTGGGTACCTGTGCTAGAGACACGCCATAAATACATCCGTGTAGGCTCTGCGCCAGCATCTCGACAACTGCTCCTGCGTTGTTCTAACACCCGCCGTCCATGGCGGGCGCCTGCTGGCGAAGGTCTCTAGCACAGGTGCCTCTCCGAGTTTATGGGACAGCAGTGATTAAAGTACATTGATGTCGACGACTAACCAAACGAACTCGGCACTTGGGTGCGCGTTAATTAAAGCAAGCTACCGCATGCTTTTGAAAACGCGGTGCAACTTTTGAACTGTCCTGGCCTTTCAATTCCATAATCATAAGCGCATGACCCAACGCACTTACCTCTCCGGCACAGTCATTTTGTTGCTTAAATGTTTCAGCGTCAGCGAGATATTTTGCTTCCTGATCCTTTAATTCATTAACAAGCTTTTTACCAATTTGCTCAGCGACCTTTTTGGCAAGATCATCGAGAATTTCAACGTCTGACGGTAAATCTGCCAACTTAAATGGAATAACAAAATCTCCCATCTCGACACCTTCGCTGCTCTCATCCTGATGCTCACTATCCATCGTAATCGAGTCCGGGAAAATCACCCGACCGGTAGAGGCTTCAACCAAACGATAACTGACCGAAAAAATGCCTACTTTTCGGTGCCGGGTCACACCCACGGAAATATTTTCATGTTTGGGTACGTCGATGGTCTCGCTCGGCTTTTCAATCTCCTTACGTTCCTTTGAGGGAAGCTCCAACCAGCGAATATAATTTGGATTTGGAATCGTCTCATTACCTACTTCCACGCGCATCATTTTTTTATTTTTAGCTTCGGTGCTATCGACCTTCGATTCAAGCACGCTGCCACTCACCAATAAATTAACAGAAGACAGGGAACTCGAGTCTCCACTGATCGCACGCTCTCTCAAAATCGCGTCGTACTGCTCGCGTTCAACAATTCGTACATCATGAGGCACATGCTCAAATAAATATTGCGTGATAAACGACGAAATCACGTCGCCGTAATCCTGATCTTTATAGGGAGATTCAAAATCGGTTGTGCTAAGACGCTTTATCGCCAGGTCGCGAACCTTAGTTTGCTGATCATTAAGCTGTTTTCTTAAGCCAGGACGATTTGGCACAAAGTTTCTGATCGAATATAAATAGGCCAGTGCGGCCGCCGTTTCACCAGACTCATCGAGCGCTTTTGACTTGCTGTGAAGCTGATCCGCCAAAGCGGTGAAGCTGTTCGCATTAGCAGGCGCGACACCCAGTATGTTGCGAACTTCACGTGCCTGATCATACCAGCGATAACTTTGACTCAGATTTTCAGGGGACTTCACCGATTCGTCCGCCAGCGCCGTAAAGTAATTTGCCATCTTTTCGCTGGTCGGCGTGAGTTTATCTTTAATCGCTGGAAAATCATTGGCTTCTGACATCGTCACCAGGGTTTTATACGCTAAATCCGCCAGGCCTTCGCCAAGAAAATCGAAGAAGCGCTTCGCATAGATTTTTGCATCAACGCCTATCATTTCATCCAGAAGCGAGGCATCTTCACCGCGGATGCTCTTAATCAGGTCAACTTTGTTTTTAGTTGCCTCGTCAAAGGACTCATTCGTAACAGCCGCGCGCACATCTTCTACCAATTTATCCAACAATTCGTCACTCTTTGCTTTCCACGTCTCTTGACCGGTAACTGCGTAGAGTTCTTCATATAATTTGACCTGAGTCTGGCTGTCCGATTCAGCCGCCACCTTGCCCTCGAGTTCTGTGGCGGTTGCTTGCGTGCGAGCCAACTCACCTTCGACAGCACCCAAAACAGCTTGCCATTTTGCTACTGGAACTGGCGCACTTGCCTTTAGGTCGCTGAGTGTTGCCTCCAATAGGGGCTGAGGCACAGCGCCGTTCGCCAGACGCTTCGCAGCAAACTGCGAGCTCAATTCCGATTTTTTCACATCCACAATTTGCGCTTCAATCTGTGCAAGCGCTGCATAGTCGTCGGCATACTCAGCCTGTGACTTGCCGGCTAGGCCGGAAGACAAAGTCGCATGCATACTGACTAACTCGTCGTAATTGCGCACTTCCTGGATTTGTGCCGGAGACAGGGCAAGCAAAGGTTCTTGCTTTACGGGTGTAGTATTGCAGCTCGCGATAAAAATACTGAGCGCAGCCACGACAACAGCAGAATATAAACGCATGATCAGATCCCTTAGAAGCTTGGGGCTTTGCGAACAGTGTGCGTGATGTGCGGCGAAGCATGAGCGCGCACGCCATACGAACGATTATTCTCAGGCCCTTTAGGTGTTTTTCGTTATTGACTGGCGGGATTATAGAGGCATTCAATGACGCTTGTAATGTGCCAACACAGTTTTTACGCACAATCGCCCAAAGCGCACAAGAAGACCCTATGTCTTAGGTAAGGTCACACCCACCTGACCCTGGTATTTTCCACCGCGATCCTTGTAGGAAGTCTCACACGTTTCATCGCTTTCAAAAAAGAGCATTTGAGCGACACCTTCGTTGGCGTAAATCTTCGCGGGCAACGGCGTGGTATTTGAAAATTCAAGCGTCACGTGCCCATCCCACTCTGGCTCAAGAGGTGTGACGTTGACGATGATGCCACAGCGCGCATACGTCGACTTACCCAAACATATGGTCAGTACGGAGCGCGGAATACGAAAATATTCCACCGTGCGCGCCAGCGCAAAAGAGTTGGGCGGAATAATGCAGACATCGCTTTTAACATCGACAAAACTGTCGTCGTCAAAGGCCTTCGGGTCGACAACGGCGGAGTGCACATTGGTGAAAATCTTAAACTCGTCTGCACAGCGAACATCATAACCGTAACTCGATGTCCCATATGAGACGATGCGATGGCCATCTTGGGCATGGCGCACTTGCTCTGGTGCGAACGGTTCTATCATGCCTTCGCTGTCCGCCATTCGGCGAATCCACTTGTCGGATTTGATGCTCATTCTGTCTCCCCATTTTTGAATCTGGCGCGATGGTAATCGCCACGCGTGCACAGCGCAACTAGCGCCTAGTTCTATGCTTGCGACTAATCATCCACGATGACAATTTCCGGGCCTGCACTACTCGCCGACTGCGCAAGTTCAGCCGCAAGCTTTAACGCAAGATCGCGATAGATACGCGCGATTTTGGCCTCTGGGTCGGCAACAACGGGCGGTTTGCCGCTGTCGGTCTGTTCGCGAATGGACATTGCCAGAGGCAACTTAGCTAATACATCAACACTATAAGCTTCAGCCAGAGCCTCCCCACCCTCCGAACCAAAGATATGCTCTTCATGACCACATTGGGAGCAAATATGCACCGCCATATTTTCGACAATACCAAATACCGGAATATCCACCTTTTGAAACATTTCAATGCCCTTTTTGGCATCCAGGAGCGCAATATCCTGTGGTGTTGTCACGATCACTGCACCAGTGACCGGCACTTTTTGCGAGAGCGTAAGCGGAATATCCCCGGTTCCTGGAGGCATATCGACAATAAGATAATCCACATCATTCCACTGAGTGTTTAATAGGAGTTGCTGCAGCGCACCACTAACCATCGGTCCGCGCCAAATCATCGGGGTTTTATCCGTTACCATATTGCCCATAGATATCATTTGCACGCCGTGCACAACGATGGGCCGAATCACCCTGCCTTCGAGGACTTCTGGACGCTGCTTCGCAACACCAAGCATATGCGACTGGCTCGGCCCATAAATATCGGCATCCATAAGGCCTACCGACGCACCTTCGCACGCCAGGGCCAAAGCCAGGTTCACCGCCGTCGTCGACTTCCCCACGCCTCCCTTTCCAGAAGCGACGGCAATAATATTCTTTACGTTCGAAACGGTACCCGAAGCGTTTATTGCCGGCGCGACAGCTAGCTGTTGCTCAATTTCAATTGCCGCTAACGCAACTCCCTGGGCTTCAACCGCACTTTTTACCGCAAGCGCGATATCTTCCGCCACATGTTTTACCGGTACCGCAAAAGATAACAGCAGCGTTGGCGCCGGCTCATCCGTCCATGAAGGCGCTTTAGCAAGTAACTCAAATAGTGAGATATCCAAACGAGGAAAACTCAAACTGGTTAATATTTGCTCTACCTGCTCACGCAGTGCGCCATTACTGGTGTGATCGTGCATAGTTTCTCGTCCCTCTCTTCTTGAGCGCAGATATTTGCGTCCGCCAGGAAAAATAGCAAGCACAAAGATATATTCAAAAACTTTACAACCCCGTTAACTCGGAGAGGCATAGATTGGAGGCGTGTATTCGAGACCTTCACCAGCAGGCATCTGCCATGGATGGCGAGTGTTAGAACAACGCAGGACCAGTTGTCGGGATGCTGGTGCAGAGCCTACATGAGCGAAGCGGATTCAAACGAAGCACGGCTTCGCTCCGCGTAACGACCCTTATCTATGATTTTGGGCCGGGCCTGCCTGCAGGTATTCACGGCGTGTCTTGAATGCACGCCTTCAATCCATGCCTCGTACCACAATTAAATAACACGCCGCTGGTAGGTGTACATATCCCACCAGTACAAAAAACACATTTGGCGTCGAGGACTTGGGAAATCAAAGGCCAAATTTGCTATAGTGGCGCGCTTATTTTTTTATTGGTTTATCTGTTGTCAAAACCTATGTCGAATACACGCAAGATTCTTGTTTCCAGCGCGCTGCCTTATGCCAATGGCGCCATTCACCTGGGCCACATGGTGGAAGTCATCCAAACAGATATTTGGGTTCGTTTTCAAAAACAACGGGGCAATCGTTGTATCTATGTGTGCGCTGATGATGCCCATGGCACAGCCATTATGTTGAGCGCCGAAAAGGCGGGAATCACCCCCGAGCAACAAATCGCGCAAGTTCAACAAACCCATATTTCAGACTTTAACGACTTTCACATTGGTTTCGACAACTATCACTCAACCCACTCCAGTGAAAACCAAGAGCTTGCAAACCTGATATATACCCGCGTACGTGACAATGGGCATATTGCGGAACGCACGATTACCCAGGCTTACGACGCTGACAAAGGCCTGTTTTTGGCCGATCGTTATATCAAAGGTACCTGCCCAAACTGTAAAACGCCGGATCAGTACGGTGACAACTGTGAAGCTTGCGGTGCGACCTACTCCCCGCTCGAACTGATCGACCCCATTTCCGTTATATCCGGTTCCAAACCCGTCGCAAAAGAATCCAAACACCTGTTTTTCAAACTGCCTGATTTCGAAGATTTTTTAAAACGTTGGACACGCGAGGACCACTTGCAACCCGAGGTTGCAAATAAACTGGCAGAATGGCTCGAAGCGGGCTTGCAGGAATGGGACATTTCCCGCGACGCACCCTACTTTGGTTTTGAAATACCAGGCGAAACCGACAAGTACTTTTATGTATGGTTAGACGCGCCCATCGGTTATATGGCGAGCTTCAAACAATTTTGCGAAAAGACCGGCGAAAACTTTGAAGACTATTGGAAAGCCGATTCTGACTGCGAGCTGTATCATTTTATTGGAAAAGACATCGTAAATTTTCACGCATTATTCTGGCCCGCGCTGTTGCACGACGCAGGTTTTCGCACACCAACAAAAGTGTGCGTGCACGGTTTTTTGACCGTTGACGGAAAAAAAATGTCCAAATCCCGCGGTACCTTTATTAATGCCCGCACTTACCTGGAACACCTGGATCCAGAATATTTGCGCTACTACTACGCGAGTAAGCTAAATAGCAGCGTCGACGATATCGACTTAAACCTCGACGACTTTGTCCAGCGCGTGAACTCCGACTTGGTTGGCAAAGTAGTCAACATCGCCAGCCGCACGGCCAAATTTATCCAAAAATCAGGCGGCAAGCTTTCCGCGACTATTGAAAATGAAGCGCTATGGCAAAAATTTCTCGATGCGAATAAAACCATTAGCGCGCTTTACGAGGAGCGCGAATTTAACAAAGCGATGCGCGAAATCATGGCGCTTGCGGACGCAGCTAACGAATATATTGCCGAACACGCCCCCTGGAGTTTAAGTAAGCAGGAAGGTAACGAACAAAAAGTTATTGATATTTGCAGTCTCGGTATCAATTGCTTCAAAGTGATAATGACGTATTTGAAACCTGTACTTCCCGCAACTGCGAGCGCAGCCGAGAACTTTTTAAATACACAACTCGACTGGCCTGAGAATATTGATTTTCTCGGCGAGCACGAAATACACCCGTTTAAACCTTTAATGACACGTATTGATACAGACAAAGTTCAAACCATGATAGATGCAAGTAAAGAGGAAACTGCACAGCCTGCAATTGACCCTGACAGCTGGCTGGCAAAAGAGCCCATTGCGAATGAAATCGAGTTTAATGACTTCGCCAAAGTCGACCTGCGTGTGGTATTAATCAAAAATGCAGAACATGTCGATGGCGCAGATAAATTGCTGCGCCTGACTTTGGACCTGGGCGGCGAGACACGCAATGTTTTCGCGGGGATAAAGAGCGCCTACAGCCCTAAAGATTTGATCGGTAAGCACACCGTGATGGTTGCGAATTTAAAACCGCGCAAAATGAAGTTTGGGATAAGCGAAGGTATGGTGTTGGCTGCCGGACCTGGGAAAAACGAATTGTATATTTTGGAACCTCATTCAGGCGCGCAACCGGGAATGCGGGTTATGTAATCACGGTATTTCAGGCCAGGTGCCAAGGCATTCGTCGGAACGTTGATTGCCGACACGACGTGAACCCATTCATGGGGTCTCGGCGCCAGCATTTCGACAACTGCTCCTGCGTTGTTCTAATGCTCGCCATCCGTGGCGGCACATGCTGGCGACGGTCGGCAATCAACGTTCCGACGAACGCTCGAAGATATGCAGAAACCCAAAAATGACAGTAGCTATTTTTGAGAGCCAGAAATTAACTTCTGTAATTCAAATATCTTGCGGATTCGATTTGCTAATGCAAGATTTATTTTAAAACTTCTCCGATGGTAGGACATTGCAGGGGGACGTGGTTGTTGACCCTCACTCGCAGGACGCGAGTGTGGAGCCCCCATGGACGGGTTTACGGCGTGTCAACAACCACGTCCCCCTGTAATGTCCGAAACAGCAACGGAAAAAATGACTGAATTTTTTGTAATACTACTCAGCACCGTATTGGTAAATAATTTCGTCCTGGTTCAGTTTCTAGGCCTGTGCCCGTTTATGGGTGTTTCAAATAAACTGGAAACCGCCATCGGTATGAGCACTGCAACGACTTTTGTGCTTACACTCGCGTCGGTATGCAGCTACATGGTACATACCTGGGTTCTCGAACCACTCAACCTTACCTATCTAAAAACCATTTCATTTATTCTGGTGATTGCGGCTGTGGTTCAGTTTGCAAAAATGTTTATTGAAAAAACCAGCCCCCTGCTCTACCGCGTACTCGGTGTCTTTTTACCGCTCATTACATCTAACTGCGCCGTGCTCGGTGTAGCTCTACAAAATACAGTAAAAGCACACAGTTTTTTGCAATCGACACTCTACGGCTTTGGCGCCGCACTGGGTTTTTCGCTTGTGCTTATTCTATTTTCGGCGATGCGTGAACGCCTTGCCGTCGCGGATGTTCCAGCGCCATTTAAAGGCGCTGCGATAGGCATGATAACCGCCGGCTTAATGTCCTTAGCATTTATGGGATTTGCAGGTTTAGTTTAATGGAAGTCGTTTTAAACTCACCGATCATATTAGCACTCGTCGCTCTGGGTATTTTGGCAGCGGGCTTCGGTGCCGTTTTAGGTTTTGCCGCGGTAAAATTTAAAGTCGAAGGCGATCCCCTTGTCGAGCAAATTGACGCAATTCTTCCACAAACACAATGCGGCCAATGCGGTTATCCGGGTTGTCGCCCTTACGCCGAAGCAATTGCCAATGGCGACGCCATAAATAAGTGCCCACCCGGCGGCCACACAACCATTCAAGAGTTGGCAAATTTATTGGATATGCCTGCGCCTGAACTGGATGAAGAGCACGGCGAAGAATCCGACGTAAAAACGGTTGCCTATATCCGTGAGGACGAATGTATCGGCTGTACCAAATGCATTCAGGCCTGTCCCGTCGATGCCATTCTCGGCGCTGCAAAACAAATGCATACTGTCATTGCATCTGAATGCACCGGCTGCGACCTGTGTGTCGATCCGTGTCCGGTCGATTGTATAGATATGCTCCCTCTCGAATCCGGCCCTGCCGATTGGCATTGGGACTTGCCCAAACCCGTGAATATTATTGCTACCGATCGCGATAGCGTCCCCCCAAATGACGAGGGCGCGGCCGCATGAGAAAAATATGGGATATTCACGGCGGCATTCACCCGCCAGAAAATAAATCGCAAAGTACGCAAACGCCTATCGGCCTTATAGATCTGCCGGACGAAATTATTTTGCCACTGAACCAGCATGTCGGGACACCCGCAGATCCAATAGTCAATATCGGCGATAGCGTGAAAAAAGGACAGGTGATTGCGGAAGCCCATGGTTTCGTAAGTTTGCCCGTGCATGCATCAACATCGGGCGAAATTACCGCGATAGAGGATCGCCTTATTCCTCACCCCTCCGGCATGTCGGCACGCTGCATTGTGCTTAAACCTGATATGCAGGACGAGTGGGTTGCACTTACACCAATAGATGATTTTCGCACAAAAAAACCGGGCGCACTGGCCGAGCTTATTCGCAACGCGGGCATTGCAGGCATGGGCGGCGCAGGTTTCCCAACGGCTGTCAAAATTCAGCCGCGCGGCGATCAACGTATCGATACGCTGATACTGAATGGCACCGAGTGTGAGCCCTACATTACCGCCGATGACATGCTAATGCGGGAGAAAGCCGCAGAAGTGATTCGAGGTGCCGAATTACTCGCTTTTATTTTGGGTGAACCCGCCAATATTATTATTGGCATTGAAGACAACAAACCTGAAGCCATTGCGGCGATGTCAGACGCAGCAAAAAATGCCAAAGTGGAGATTGTTTCTTTCCCGACCAAGTATCCATCCGGCGGTGAAAAACAACTTATCCAAATTCTGACGGGTAAAGAAGTACCCTCTGGTAAGTTGCCTGCCGACATAGGTATTGTGCTGCAAAATATCGGCACCGCCTATGCGGCGCATCGCGCTATTACGTATGGAGAGCCGCTTATTTCGCGCGTCACAACTATCGTCGGCGAGTCATTAAACATCCAGCGAAATATTGAGGTGCTGATAGGCACACCGATGAGCCACGTCCTCGAACAGCATGGGTTCGAGCATGACCAATGCGCGCGTTTAATTGTTGGCGGACCAATGATGGGATATACGATGGAGCATTTACATGCCCCCATCGTCAAAACCACAAATTGCCTGTTGGCACCAACAAAAGCTGAATTACCAGCGCCAGCGGCTCAGCAACCCTGCATTCGCTGTGGCATGTGCTCAGAGGCCTGCCCTGCTTCGCTGCTACCCCAACAATTGTTTTGGTTTTCTCAGTCAGAAGATTTCGATCGGCTGCATACACACAATTTATTTGACTGCATTGAGTGTGGTGCCTGCGCCTACGTGTGCCCATCCAATATCCCGCTTGTGCAATATTACCGCGCGTCCAAAGGCGCAATTCGCCAGCACGATGAGGAAAAGCGCAAAGCCGAGCACTCGCGCCAGCGATTTGAGTTTCGTAAAGAGCGCATCGAAAGAGCTGCTGCCGAAAAAGAAGCTCAACGCGAAGCGCGAAAAAAAGCCGCCGCAGCGGCGAGACAAAAGCAAGCCGAAAATGCCGAATCAGCTGCTGCAACAGCCACACCAAAACCCGAAACGACCTCACCAGATAAAACAGCCGCCAAACTTGAAAGAGCGCTTAGTAGCGCGATGAGCAGACTGGAACGCGCACAAAAGCAAGTTGCAGATGCGCTTGAAACGGATGACACAGCTAGAACGGATACGCTTCAAGCACGCTTAAAGCAGGCAGAACTCAAAGTCGATGATGCAAAAAAACGCCTAGATGCATTTAAACAGAACAACTCAGATGCAAAGGCAGGCGTAAATACTATCGAAGAGCAAAATAGCGCTAGCGAAAAGCTGGAGCAATCAATCGTACAATTAGAGAAACGCCTGGCAACAGCGCAGCAGAAGCTGGCGGAAGCAGTGAATTCAGGTTTGCCGACAATATCAGCACTCGAACAGGGCGTAGCCAAAATACGTGACAAGCTGAAGAACGCAAAGGAAGAACTCGCGAACATCAACAATCCCGAAACAGATACTTCAGCAAGTACCGATGAATTGAAATCCGCCGAAGCCGCGATAAGCAAAGCGCAAACACGTGCAGCAGAACTCGCCAATATGAACCCTGCCGATAAAGCTGTCGCCAAAATTGTATCGCTGGAAAAACGCCTGGACAAAGCCCGTGAGCGCCTCAGTGCCGCAGAAGCCAACAACGATGAAAATTTAGAAGTTTTTCGCGCGAGCGTTGTCACACTTGAGAAAAAACTTGCCGATGCGAAAGCAAAAAACTAAAGGACTAATTTTTTTATCGTTTTATAGCTCAAAGGCGCTGTGAATACGTAGAATAGTTTGGCTCTAACTTTCAAATACCCGTGGTGCATTTAAGAAGATTTTCCTTTCAATTTTGGCACAAACGCGTTTGTGCGTCGGTGATAGGTTCAAAAACCGTCAATTCAGGGATGAATTGCCGGAGTTACAGGGACATATTTATGCGTTTTTTGAACCTATCACCGACGCGCGAACGCTTCGAGGGCACAGGTACTGAAGTTGTTAAGCTAAATGCACCACGGGTTTTCAAATATAAATAAACCCTGCTTAAACATTATTTAAATAAACGTCACCATTGGAGGAAAACCGTATGTCAGAAGAAGCAAACGATAGTCCCGCCGGCATTGTAGAAAGTACGCAAACACTCTTTACTGATGGCGCGTGGGTCAATGCCATCGTTCCCTTTTTGATCGATCTAGGCGTTGCAATCGCTGTTTGGATTGTTGGTTTCTGGATAGTCAAATTTTTAGTATCTTTAGTTAGAAGAGCGTTATCGCTGCGCAAGTTTGACGATGCATTGCAAGGTTTTTTGCTTGCGATTATGGCGACAGTATTGAAGTTCATTGTCGTTGTCGCGGCACTCGAAGTATTGGGCGTACCGACCACATCTTTCCTTGCAATCTTAGGTGCAGCTGGTCTGGCAGTTGGTCTCGCGTTAAAAGACTCGCTGGCAAACTTTGCTTCCGGCGTAATGCTCATTATCTTCAAGCCATTCAGCATTGGCCACTTTGTTGAAGCCGGAGGTGTTGCTGGCATTGTCGAAAAAATCACGGTGTTTAACACCATTTTCCGCTCACCAGATAATAAAGAAATTATTGTTCCAAATTCACAAGTCTATGGTGGCACCATTGTGAATGTATCGGCAAAACCGACTCGCCGCATTGATCTGGTTTTTGGTATCGGCTACGACGACAATATTAAAAAGGCACGCCAATTAATGCTCGATATTATCAACGCGGATGAGCGTGTTCTCAAAGACCCCGCCGTAGTTATCGCTGTAGACGAACTTGCTGACAGCAGTGTAAATTTCGTGGTTCGCCCCTGGGTCAACGCTGAGGATTATTGGGATGTGAAATGGGATTTACTCGAAAAAATAAAAGAATCCTTCGATGCAAATGGTGTTAGCATCCCTTACCCACAGCAAGATGTACATATGCACCAAGTGGCGAGCTGAAAATATAATTTTTCGTTGCTGTCCCATTAAATTTTAGGATATTACTGAAGCACATGTATCAAAAAGGATCGCGTTGTTTAAGTGTAATACGAGGCACGAATTGCGCACTTGCACTGGAGACACGCGGTGAATACCTGCAAGCAGGTCCGGCCCAAAATCATAGATTTTGGTCGTTACGCGGAGCAAAGCCGTGCTTCACTTTAATCCGCTCCACCCATATAGGCTCTCCACCAGCGTCTCGACAACTGCTCCTGCGTTGTTCTAACATCCGCCATCCACGGCGGAGCCTGCTGGTGAAAGTCTCCAGTGCAAGTGCGCAATTCGTGCCCCTCCGAGCTAACGGAACAGCAATACTCGTTTATAGTAAAAAACGACAAGGATGGGTACGTTTTTTACGTAGAACGCGCCCATCTATTTGTTGATCTCTCAATCTATGACTTTTTTACGAATCACTTCTCCCCATACTACGCGCGCAGGCACAGCTGGCAGTGTGATGCAAACCGTTATCATCGCATGTACACCAGGTTTAGTCGCACTTACGTTGAGCTTCGGCATCGGCAGCATTATTAATACCTTACTCACTGCACTTTTTTGCTTAGCGTTCGAAGCCGTTTGTCTGAAATTAAGAGGCCGACCACTGGCATTCTATTTAAAAGATTATAGTGCGCTGGTAACCGCGGTTTTATTGGGACTCGCACTGCCGCCCTATGCGCCGTGGTGGATAGTCGCCGTCGGGAGTTTTTTTGCGATCGTTGTCGCCAAACAAATGTATGGTGGTTTGGGCTTTAATCCCTTTAATCCCGCCATGGTAGGCTACGTTGTATTGCTTATTAGCTTTCCAGTAGAAATGACACGCTGGACGCTCGATATTGCCGCGCTGCCAGAAGGCATCAAACATCCAGACTTGCTTCAAGCTCTCACACTGGTGTTTGTCGGTGCGGACAGCGTTT
This sequence comes from Cellvibrionaceae bacterium, assembly GCA_028281575.1. Taxonomy (GTDB): domain Bacteria; phylum Pseudomonadota; class Gammaproteobacteria; order Pseudomonadales; family Cellvibrionaceae; genus Agaribacterium. Next base: position 6,307 of record JANQJP010000013.1, on the reverse strand, counting down.
TAGTTGATGGCTATACAGCAGCAACGCCACTCGACGTCTTAAAACAAAATAACAGCCTTACGCTAGACACGCTTTATTCAACAGAACCGGTTTTTTCCTCTGCGCGCTGGGCGGGTGCCGGGTGGGAGTGGGTAAACCTGGCCTTTCTCGCAGGCGGCGTGTATTTACTCTATAAAAAAGTGTTTACCTGGCATGCGCCCGTAGCCATGCTGCTTGCCATTACGCTAATGGCTGCGCTTTTTTACGATGGTGGCAGCTCGACAAGCACCGGCTCACCGCTATTCCACTTGCTCTCGGGCGCGACTATGTTCGGCGCCTTCTTTATTATTACCGACCCGGTGAGTTCTGCTGTGAGCACCCGCGGTCGTCTAATTTACGGCGCGTGTATCGGAATTTTAGTGTTTGTCATTCGCGCTTGGGGCAACTACCCCGACGCCATAGCATTTGCGGTATTGCTTATGAATTTCGCCGCACCGTTTATCGATTACTATACCTTACCCCGCACCTACGGCCATGAAAAATCACGCAGCGGTAGGGTGAAATGAGAGACACCTTGATCGGCATATCCATCGGCAAAAATGCCATTATCCTTGGGGTATTTGCAATATTCACCGCAGGTGCGCTCGCATTCATTCACGCCAGTACGGCTGAACGAATCGCCGCGCAAGAAAAACGCGCAGCGGCAAAAGCGCTGCTCGAAATCGTGCCGCGCGCATTGCACGACAACGACATGCTTGAGAGTACCTGGCCCGTGCCCGAAGCCTTATGGCCTGAATTGGGTTTGCGCTCAGCAACAAACATTCATGTTGCTACACGGGCCGAGACCCCCGTCGCACTTATTATTCCGGCAGTTGCTCCAGATGGCTATAGCGGAGACATCACTATGCTGGTGGGTGTATTAACCGACGGCACAATTTCCGGGGTCCGAGTATTAAGCCATAAAGAAACACCCGGACTCGGCGATAAAATAGATTTGAATAAAAGTGACTGGATATTAAATTTTGATGGTCTGTCACTCGCGAACCCGGAGTCGATAGCATGGCAAGTGAAAAAAGACGGCGGTCAATTTGATCAATTTACCGGCGCAACAATTACTCCGCGCGCGGTTATCGGAAGAATAAAGAAAACGCTTGTTTTCTTCGGCGCACACAAAAATACTATCTTGTCGAACTATTCGGGCGAAGCCAGCGATGATTGAATTGAAAGAACTGACAGCAAACGGCTTGTGGAAAAATAATCCAGCATTGGTGCAATTGTTGGGGCTCTGTCCATTGCTGGCGGTTACCGGCTCATTCGTTAACGCTCTGGGACTCGGCCTGGCAACCATGTTAGTGCTCGTCGGCTCTAACATCTCCGTCTCATTAATTAGAAACGCCGTGAGCGACGCAGTAAAACTACCGGCATTTGTAATGATCATTGCGTCGTTTACCACAGGAACTGAGCTTTTAATGCAGGCATTTACCTATGAGTTGTACCAAATTCTGGGTATTTTTATTCCGCTTATTGTCACCAACTGCTCGATCCTCGGCCGAGCCGACGCATTCGCTAGTAAGAACCCCATTCTGCCATCCGCAATAGATGGCTTTATGATGGGTTTGGGCTTTATGATTGCCCTATTATTGATTGGCGCAACCCGCGAAATACTGGGTAATGGTACGCTGTTCGCCAACATGCACTTGCTCTTTGGCGAAGTCGCTCGTGATTGGCAGCTCAGCCTGTTTGGCGATAGCTATAAAGGATTTTTGGTTGCTGTTCTGCCTCCGGGAGCGTTTCTTGTCGCCGGTTTACTGATCGCACTAAAAAATACCATCGATGCTCAGATTGAAAAACGCCAGGCAGCCAAACGAGTGGTTATCAAAGGTGCGAAGCGTGTCCGCACAACAGGCAATGTGACATAACGCTTATCGAAAGCTCTGACCAATCGATAACGTGTTGCCTCCTTTTCAGCTCCAGAGCATGCATCAGTCTTACGCGACAGATAGCCAATGTCTTACAAAGCTCGCAGCATTCCGCTCTAACTGCAATCACCAGAATCCATCAGAATAGCTCCCGCATGGACGTCAACATGGAAGTGACTCTTGGCCAGGACAGGCCGACGGAAACGTGCCATGGAGGAAGATACGGATACTTAGTTGACCAGGAAGGTCAAAGGATGCGCTTTAATTTTGGCAAGCGGGTGCCATATGTAAACCGGCTTGCGCAGCGAATATCAGGATTACATATCCCAAAACGTAAATAGGCCGCTCTTGTTAAGAGCGGCCTATTTTTTTCTACTAAAGCACGTGTCCAGGACTTGTTGACACTAAGCTTAATCACTACCGAACAAATCGCGTGTATAGACTTTATCTTTCACATCGCGAATTTCGTCGACCATTCGGTTTGCGACGATCACATCGCAACTCGTTTTAAACTCCTCCAAATCGCGCACCACCTTCGAGCGGAACCATTCATCCTCATTCAGGACCGGCTCGTAAACCACAACCTCGATACCTTTTGCCTTGATACGCTTCATAACGCCTTGTATTGACGAAGCCCGAAAATTATCTGAACCGGCTTTCATAATAAGCCGGTAAATCCCAACCCTGCGTGGATTGCGACCAACGATACTATTCGCGATATAATCCTTACGCGTGGTATTTGCGTCCACAATTGCTCGGATAAGGTTATTGGGCACATCGTTATAATTTGCGAGCAATTGCCGCGTGTCTTTCGGCAGACAGTAACCGCCGTAACCAAAGGACGGGTTGTTATAATGCGACCCGATGCGAGGATCCAGGCAAACACCATCAATGATTTGGCGGGAGTCCAGCCCATGCGTTTCCGCATAAGTATCTAATTCGTTAAAGTATGCAACACGCATCGCCAAAAAAGTGTTTGCAAAAAGCTTGATTGCTTCAGCTTCTGTCGGCTCGGTAAACAACAAATCGATGTTTTCTTTGTTTGCACCCTGAACAAGTAACCCAGCAAATTTTTCCGCTCGCTCCGAACGCTCACCGATAACAATACGCGACGGATAGAGATTATCGTATAGCGCTCTGCCCTCACGTAAAAATTCGGGTGAGAAGATGACGTTCGTAATGCCTAAACGCTCAGTAATTTTTTCCGTAAAGCCCACAGGTATTGTCGACTTAATAACCATCACGGCATTGGGATTAATTTCTGTCACGTCCTGAATCACTGATTCAACCGAAGAGGTATTGAAATAATCGGTCGCTGGATCATAATCGGTGGGTGTTGCGATCACGACAAAGTCGGCATCTTTGTACGCGAGCGTCTTATCCGTCGTTGCGCTCAGATTAAGTTGTTTGTTAGTGAGATAATCTTCCAGCTCTTTGTCTTCGATTGGCGAACGCTTGGCGTTGATGAGGTCGACCTTTTCCTCAACAATGTCCAGCGCCATTACTTCATTATGTTGTGCCAAAAGTACAGCGTTAGACAAGCCAACATAACCCGTCCCAGCAACAGTTATCTTCATCTTTCATCCTCATAACAATCTTTAGCGCGAGTCGACTTCAAGCAACGCGCGGGGCGCGATTATACGCAACTTGGCCACATGATGCAGCCCGTTAAAAAAGCACAAATGATGCCGAATTTCTGTCAAATCACATAGGTAATGTCGCACAAAACTTCGAGACAATGACCATTCATCGCACGGCAATAAACTAGCAATATAGTCAACACATGGACGTAAGCAAGGACGCAGCGAATGACCAGGAACGGTCAAGGGACGCGACGGCCATGGAGGAAGACAGGGATGCGAGTCGACCAGGATGGTCAACGGATGCACTAATTCCCTAGAGTGACAAGGGTTTGTCACTGCACAGTACAAGGATGTGCGAACAGGGATGTAACTGTTTTTCCGAACTAAAGGCCACCCATCAGGGTGGCCTTTTTTATGGTTATTGGGCCGCACCGGACTTACAAAGTTAAAAGCGCAGTATTGAATCAATTGAATATTAATATCGACAAAATAGGATTTATGTCAGACCATCCTACAACTCCGAAAACCTCGATACCAAATAGGATGAAAAGACAATGAAATTCACCCTGCGCCATCTCGAGGTGTTTCTCGCTGTAGCCAAAACACAGAGTATTAGCAAAGCCGCTGAAGGTTTATCCATGTCCCAGTCAGCTGCGAGCGCGGCGATACAAGAATTTGAAAACCGATACGGAATACAGCTATTCGACCGCGGGGGTAAACGCCTAAAACTCAATAGGCTGGGCGAAACAATGCGCGGCAAAGCCGAGCAACTGATGGCCCAAGCCATTGATTTTGATCGCGAATTACTCCAGCGCGAAGAACTTGGCCACCTTAAAGTGGGAACGAGTTACACCATAGGAAATTATCTGGCTTTCAACTATGTCGCCGAATATGCACAACTCTACTCCAAGGCCAAAGTCGATATTGTTGTAGGAAGTACGCCAAAAATTATCGCAAAAATGCTGAATTATGACGTGGACGTAGGACTCGTAGAAGCTGAACAGCATCACGAGCAGCTTCTGTTTACGCCGTGGCGCTCCGACAAGATGATTGCCTTTTGTGCGCCCAATCACCCGCTCGCAGGCAAATCCCGCCTTACAGACAAGGACATACTTGCTTATGAGTGGATATTGCGAGAACCAAGCTCAGCACACAGGCAAACTTTCGATCGCGCAATGCAAGGCATATTATCTGAACTAAACGTACGCGCCGAGCTTACACACAATGACGCAGTGAAAAATGCGGTTAAGGCGGGTTTGGGCTTGGGGTGTTTGTCGGAAATGGCCGTGCGAGATGAGATTGAGCTTGGGACCTTGGCGCCTCTGGAGTTAAAAAATCGGAACATGGACCGACATTTTTACATTGTTCGGCATAAAGGCAAATTAACTAACCCTGCTTTAGATGCATGGGTAACGCTATGTAACGCAAACGTACCTTAGCTCAGTTTCGCACGCAAAGGTAATAATCTCTCGATAGGGCTTTGATGTTCTCTTCATACAAACCAAAAAGTAAACCCTAGTGCATACAACACTTCTTAAACTTTTTTCCACTACCACATGGGCATGGATCATTTCGACCAATTTTAGTACTCGATGCTGGCGTAGGCGCGGACCCACGGTTTTCTTTTGCCAGCGCCACCACCATGGGTGATATCCTGCCTATTTGAATATTGCGTTGCTTTTCACTAAACGCATCCGCAACCGATTCCAATTGATCAAAGTAAAACACAGCAGCAGGGTAAAGCCTTTCCAATTCGCTTGGCAAACGAAGCATTGCGCTTACATCACACCACAATGAAAGCCCCTTAAAAAAACCTTCGCACCAACCTTCCACCAAAAAGATAGTATCAGTGGGGTCTGAAAGAAACATCGGGTGATAATCGTCATCTATCAGCGCAGACGCCACCAGGTTGTAGTGCCCCATCACTAACTCCATCAGTGTTTGCACTTCTTCAATCGATTCCATCGCAGCAGGCACACTTCTGCCTCGCCCCCAGATAAGCGGCTGCCACTCGGAGGGCAGAATAGCTCGAGGCGCACATAGTACACCTGCAAAAAAACCATCCAGTTCAGAAAGGTTAAGCAACGAATCTTCTTCGCCGTAGTAAATCAAGCACGCATCGAGCAAATCCATCCAATTGTCGTCCGTAATCGGTTGGGACAAATTCGGCTTTTCAAATTCATCATCACCCAGGGCAACAAACGGCTCGGCTTCCACATCAACAACTTTATGAATGAGGTGGTGTGCCACTCGCCACTTTTCCCCATCAACATCCAACGTTAAGGTTTTGGGGTTAACCCGCCTCACCACACCGAAACGTAGTTCACCATACTTATCAGTGAAACTCACCTGATCCCCTACGATGGGCTGCTCAAAACCCCGGGAAGCAAATTCATCAAACTCGACGTTTAAAATAGGGTCGTCATCTAACACGAGCAAAGTCAGCGGAACATCTATGCGCCGTTTACCCTCCTCTATACACACAACTGCGCGTGTTTGTTTGATTTTTTCAAGCCTCACAACCGGCATCTGCCCCGTATCCAAATCCAGGTAACGAATCTTCATACCTAAATGAAGCCGCCGTTTTACCTCTAGCACAAGCTGTGGGTCATCTAAGCATTTAGAAATACTTCCGACCAACAAGTGCAGCTGAGGAGGACTCAGCTGCGCCAGAAAGTTCGGAAAAAAATCGGTATCTTTTGACATAAAATTTTGAATAGATCCTAGGGCCTGTTAACACTCATTAAATCACACCTGTTGCGCATGAAAAGCCCTCAATTAAGGCGCGAAGAACGTAGTTTGTTCGGCATATCCCTATGCCTCACC
>JANQJP010000011.1 GCA_028281575.1 Cellvibrionaceae bacterium | reverse complement strand
AGGCGTTTCTCGCCGGTAAGCCTTCCGCGTCCTGCTCACGGCGCTTACCTGCGTCCATGCAGGCAATGGCCGTAGCCCTTGGCAAGAGAAACAACGACGCTCGGGGTGCGCTTGGCCACGCTCTTCGGGGCTTCCAGCGATTCCTGCTGTTGTCGTTATGTTTCTTCGACGCACCACCAGTGCGGCTTAGAAACCTGCCTAAACAGCAGGAATCGCTGGAAGCCAGAAGCTATTTGCCATTCATCAGAGGTGCCTTAACAAATTACACCCTAAAGCTTTTTCAACAGGCGCCGATATTTCGAATATCGACTAGAGAAAATTGTACTAGAGGTCTATCGTGAACTATCAAACTGCCGCTGCTTCATATAATCAGGTCAAAACACATTCTGCAGTGGAAGATGCCTCGCCGCACAAATTGATAGATATGTTATTTGATGGCCTGCTTGAACGCATTACTCAAGCCAAAGGTGCAATGCAGCACAATAATGTCGAGTTAAAAGGTAGCCGAATTAACAGCGCAATAAATATTGTGAACGGTTTGCGTGAAAACCTAAATCATGAACAGGGAGGCGAGATCTCGGCAAACCTCGATGGTCTTTATGTTTTCGTACAAAATACGCTTGCAGAAGCGCACCGTGAAAACAATATGGATAAATTAGACACGGCGTATACCTTAATTGACGATATTGCTTCCGCCTGGAAACAAATCGGTTGATATCAGTTAGCCCTTTCTTTTAGTACATCTAAGAAAATCTTGTTCTTCGTATTAGCACACACTCGTTTGTGTGCCGTTGCTACGTTCAAAAACCGTCAATTCATGCTCCGCCATGGATGGCGGGTGTTAGAGCAACGCATAGCCACATGGATGTGGTGTATTAGAATAACGCAGGAGTAGTTATCGAGGAGCAGATGCCGGGATGAACTGGCGGAGCTACAAGGATGTATTTATGCGTTTTTTGAACGTAGCAACGGCGCGCAAACGATTCGAAGGCACACATGTTGAAGCATCTTTGCAGTGTATATCTCTCTCTAAAATTCTCAATTAAAGTCTGGCATGCTTTCTGCTGATTAGTAATAGTACTTCTTTAAAGCGGCACACACTTGCCGCTTTTAATACTTATCGGGAGAAAACCATGACTCTAGAAGTAACGAAAGCAGCGGAACAATTAAGTTCCACCGAAAATGTGTCTCCACACAAACTTATATCTTTATTGATGGCAGGAACGCTTGAGCGCGTTGCACAAGCCAAGGACTGCATTAAGTCTGGTAACGAAGAAGATAAGCTTGTTTTGCTTGGCAAGATTGTCGCCATCGTTAAAGGTCTTCGCGGCAGTTTAGATTTTAAAGCCGGTGGAGAAATAGCCGTGAATCTCGATACGCTTTACGGCTACATGATTCACAAACTCGATTCTGCAGAAAATGCTGAGCAGGAAAGCTTTGCACTTGAAGAAGTGTCTCGCTTGATGGAAGAAGTCAAGTCTGGCTGGGATGAAATAGCCACGAAAGCGGCGGCATAAGTTTGCACAAGAACATTTCTGAATTTTGATCTAAAGCTCCAGTTGCGCACGCCGTTAACCTATATACAGCGCAAAGAAACAGCATCTGGAGACGTCATGTCAGTTGTAAGTAGAGCACATTTTGAACTCGTGCGTTCCCGCCGCAACCTCGAACTCGCCTTTGAACGAGGTGATTGGGAGGCGCTTAGAGAGTGGGATCGTGTTCTCGGTGAAAACTTAAATCGTGCATTTGACGATGATAAGCGAGATACATTTGAGCTTGTTCAGGAAATGGAACGTGTACTTCACACCTATGCTCGATTAATAGCAAACCTTCCTGATAGTGCAGAAGGTTGCCTGACATCGTTTCCACACACGATATAAATGTTAGATCTAAAATTTTCTTATTTAGCGAGTTTAGTTTTTATTCACATTTATTCGCGATTAAATCCTGTCGGTAATTTGACTATAGTCAGTTAATTGACTATACAAACTGCAATTGTTTGTAAAAACCGTCTTTTCAGAGAACCTTATTTAAGGCTGTTGTAGGGCGGAGCTGGCTACAGGAAACACCTTCATGCTTAACGATAAATCCGTGATTGTCATGGCCGATGACATAGAGGAGCGGCGAGATATAGTTACTATTCTCGGGTTTATAGGCGAAGATCCCATCGAACATAATTACAGCACCTGGGTGAGTGAACTTGCAGCAAGTGATAGCGTAGATATTGGTATGGTATTTTGTCGGCTTCCCGAAGGTGAGAGCGCGGCAGAATTTCTCAATAATTGTTATAAAGTGCTTGGCGAAGTGGCGGTTGTATGTGTAGGTGAAAGCACTTTACCGGACAACGAACTCGAACCAAAAGTTCGGCGCATGCTTGTATCTCAATTCCCCAGCTTGCCCTGTTATAACGATTTAAATGATGCGATTCACCGTGCGCAGTGTTTTAACGAGGCAATGTTAGCGCGTAACGAAACGCGCGCTAAGCGGCCCATTCATTTATTTAGAAGCCTGGTGGGTACGAGCCGGGAAATTCAAACCGTGCGCAACATGATGGCGCAAGTTGCAGATAAAGACGTGACGGTACTTATCGAGGGCGAATCCGGCACAGGTAAAGAGGTTGTTGCACGTAACCTTCACTATCATTCGGACCGCAGAGACGGGCCGTTTGTGCCGGTAAACTGTGGTGCAATTCCGGCCGAGTTACTTGAAAGCGAATTATTTGGGCATGAAAAAGGTGCATTCACTGGTGCAGTAAATGCACGTGCAGGGCGATTTGAAATGGCCGAGGGCGGTACGCTATTTTTGGACGAAATTGGCGATATGCCCTTGCATATGCAAGTGAAAATATTACGTGTACTGCAGGAAAAATCTTACGAGAGAGTCGGTGGTAACAAAACGTTTAAAACGAATGTGAGAATTATTGCTGCGACCCATCGCAATCTCGAAAAAATGATCGATGACGGCGGTTTTAGAGAAGACCTTTACTATCGTTTAAATGTCTTTCCCATTGAAATGCCCTCGCTCAGAGACCGTTCGGAAGACATCCCTCTACTAATAAATGAACTCGTAAAGCGTATGGAAAGCGAGGGCAGAGGTTCGATTCGCTTTAGTTCTTCAGCAATATTATCGCTGTGTCGCCACAGCTGGCCCGGCAATGTACGAGAACTTGCAAACCTGGTGGAACGCATGGCGATCATGCGCCCTTACAGTGTGGTCGGTGTTCAGGAGCTGCCTAGCAAATACCGTTACGTTGACAGCGACGAAGACTTGAATGATGTCGAAGTTGCGTATGAAGAATCGCAGCAGCCGGCAGTTGTCGGCATTGGCGATACAGTTTTGTTGCCAGAATCCGGCATAGACTTAAAGGAATATATCTCGGATTTAGAACAGAATTTGATTCAGCAGGCGCTCGACAATAATTCCGGTGTTGTTGCTCGTGCAGCTGACCAGCTGATGATTCGGCGTACTACCTTAGTTGAGAAAATGCGTAAATACGGAATGCAGCGTTAAGGTACCACTGCATTATTCAGAGGTGCCTTAAGTTTTTAATTTCTATAAATTTCGACAGATCGCCCCTCTTATCATAGACAGTTTGAATTCCTATTACTGTTATATCTCCTTTTACCTTTTTAATCTTAAATCGACAGTGGAGAGGGCGAGTGCTGAGTGGTGGTTAAAGACCTTCACCCGCAGGGATGCGGGTGCAGAGCCTACAAGGATGTATTTACGGCGTGTCTTTAACCACCACTCAGCACTCGCCTCTGGCACACACGCTCAGTTTATGCAAAATCAAAAAACACAGCGATAGTATTTTCAAACCCGTGGTGCATATAGCTTAACAACTTCAGTATCTATGCCTTCGAAGCGTTCGCGCGCCGGTGATAGGTTCAAAAAACGCATAAATACATCCCTGAATTGACGGTTTTTGAACCTATCACCGGCACACAAACGCGTATGTGCCAAAATTGAGAGGAAATTTTTCTTAAATGCACCACGGGTTATTTCCAACGTTGATTCTTAACGTCAAATCACTGACTGTTTTCTATTCTATTACATGTTTTCCTATGTAACCCTTTGATTTAAAAGAAAATTATTATTTGGCACTTCCTTTGCAGTTCACCACTCTGAGCGACAAATTTAAATCAGAGGAAGCACGCTTGGGTAATTCTGGCCTTCACACCAAGACTGAGCAGTCCAAACGCCAGCAGAGCTTAGAAGCCGCGTTTTCGTTTTTTAACGAAACATCGGAGCAGCTTACACGCTCTTATCATGCGTTGGAAAGCAAGGTTCAAGAACTCAATCTGGAATTACATCAGGTTGAAGCAGAGCGCGTTGCGGAAAACAAAAAGAATGTTGAATTGGAGCAGCGCATGCAAGCGCTGCTCGATTTTTTGCCGGGCGGTGTCATTGTATTGAATGCACGTGGCGCGGTTGTCGAGAGCAATCCAGCGGCAAATAAATTACTCGGTGTAGCGCTTGAAGGAAAAATTTGGCGGCATGTGATCGCTGAATGTTTTGCGCCAAAAAACGATGATGGTTTCGAAGTTTCGACCAAACAGGGTCGGCGCTTGAGTATCTCTACGAGTTCACTCGGTGAAGAGGGGCAGATTATTTTACTGACCGATCAAACCGAGACGCGCAAATTGCAAGAGCACTTAAGCCGCAACGAACGTTTATCGGCGATGGGAAAAATGGTGTCTGCACTGGCGCATCAAATTCGTACGCCACTATCTGCAGCGATACTTTATGCGGGTCACCTTTGCGATGACAGGTTGGAGAGGAGTGTGCAAAAAAGATTTGCGCATAAATGTCTTAAACGACTCCAGCATATGGAAAAGCAGGTGCGTGACATGATGTTATTCGTTAAAAGCGAATTGCCGCTCAATGATGTGCTCGATGCTCACGTGTTAGAGCAGGAATTAAAAGCCGCAGCGGAAGTTGCCATTCACGCGAGCAAATCGCGCTGCTGCTGGATAAATGACGCTGTTGGCGTAAAGATAAAATGCCACAAGGAAGCGCTGGTTTCTTCATTAATGAACCTCGTTAATAACGCGCTGCAGAGCGGTGAAGAGGGTGTGGTTTTACGGGTGAGCATTTCTGCAGTGGAAGTTAAAAACTCCTGGTTTATGCGAGTCGCCATTCTCGACAACGGCGCAGGTATGGACCCAGAAACACTTGCACGTGTACAGGAAATATTTACCACCACTAAAAGTCACGGAACCGGTTTGGGTTTATCGGTGATGCGATCGGTTGCTAAAGCACACGGTGCTGAATTTTCTCTAAAATCTGAGCTGGGGAAAGGAACGCTCGCGGTGGTGGATATTCCCGCGTTGATAGACGAACAGCATAGTTTAAAAGCCAGTTGATGCTAATGAATAATTTTAATGAGGCCAGTGTATGACATCAGTAAGTAAAAAAAATCCGTCGGTACTTGTTGTAGAAGACGATTACGATTTACGTGAAGCCGTTGTCGACACGCTCAGTCTCGCAAAAATGCGAGTGAAACAAGCGGATTGCGCCGAAGCTGCGCTTGAAATATTACATAAAAATTGCGAATTTGACCTGATTATTTCCGATGTCAACATGGGAGAAATGTCGGGTCATGATCTATTGAAAATAGTGAAGGAAAAGTATCCTCAAGTCCCCGTGCTTTTGGTCACGGCATTTGCGAGTATCGAAGATTCTGTGCAAGCCATGAAGGACGGAGCTTCAGATTATTTGGTTAAACCGTTTGAGCCGGAATTGCTTGTTGATACAGTGAACAAATTTGTCCTGCCAAATAGCACAAATGCGTCAGAGCCAATCGCTCAATCGGAATCGAGTCGGCAGTTGTTACAGTTGGCCAGAAGGGTTGCACAGTCAGATACAACTGCGTTGCTTATCGGTGAATCGGGTACGGGGAAAGAGGTGCTCGCGCGTTATATTCACGAGCAATCGCCGCGATCTGCCGGCCCTTTTATCGCAGTTAATTGCGCGGCAATTCCCGAAAATATGCTCGAGGCGACTTTATTTGGCTATGAAAAAGGTGCGTATACCGGCGCTTATACGTCAGCGCCTGGAAAATTTGAACAAGCGAATGGCGGTACGATTTTATTAGACGAAATTTCTGAAATGGATTTGGGCCTACAGGCAAAATTGCTACGTGTATTGCAGGAAAGAGAAGTAGAGCGCTTGGGTGGGCGCAAGACGATTGACCTCGATGTACGCGTGATAGCCACCTCGAACCGCGATATGCGAGCGGAAGTAGATTGTGGCAAGTTCCGAGAGGATTTGTATTTTAGATTGAGTGTGTTGCCGCTGCAGTGGGGGCCCCTTCGCGACAGGAAAGAAGACATTCTTCCTCTGGCAGAAAACTTATTGGCCAAGCACGCGCGCAAGCAGCATCGTGTCGGCGTGACGTTATCGGAGGATGCCAGACAAACGCTGACTGAATATTCATGGCCTGGCAACGTTCGTGAGCTCGATAATGTTATGCAACGCGCACTAATACTGCAGACCGGTGAAAGTATTTTTTCTCACGATCTCGGTTTGGAGCTGAGCTTTGGTTTCAGCCAAAAGCCTTCGCTGGTATCCGAACTTAATTTGCAGCGCTTAGACGCTGACAGAGAAGCGAATCAATTTCATCCTGCTGTGGTTGAAAACGATGAGGCGCAGCTTGGTCAGGATATGCGTCGCCACGAGTTCGATATTATTGTCAAAACCTTGAAACAGGAGCGTGGCAGCAAAAAAAATACCGCCGAACGTTTGGGTATCAGTCCGAGAACGCTGCGTTATAAACTCGCTCGATTGCGCGATGAGGGCTACGATCTGGAGGCCGCGCTTGCCTAAGGCCTGTTAACACTCATTAAATCACACCTGTTGCGCATGAAAAGCCCTCAATTAAGGCGCGAAGAACGTAGTTTGTTCGGCATATCCCTATGCCTCACC
>JANQJP010000003.1 GCA_028281575.1 Cellvibrionaceae bacterium | reverse complement strand
TGCTTAAAGTGAGTAAAGGTCGAGGCAAGAAAAATATCGCGCGAAAGGTAGCGATGTATATGGCGCAAAAACGCGGTGATTTTCGTTTAAATGAGATTGCCGAGGTGTTTGGTTTGAAACATTATGGTGGTGTGTCAAATGCGATTTATGGGGTGAGTGAAGAGGTTAAGTTTGATTGTCAGCTTGCGAAAAATATTAATTATATTATCAATAGACTTGACCTCTAGACTAGATTGTGTTGACCTCTAGATTGACCCTAGACTATTTTTGCGCGGCGCGATTTTAGACCGCCCAAAGAAAGGTGAGGTGCGCAAGAAAAAAAAGGATAAACCACGGAAGATTGCAACATTGAAAAGGAGGATTGCGGCATGATAAGAAGAAACGCCATTAGAAATTACCAGACCCGAATGATACGTTATGCACACATGATATTGGATATTGCAATGTACGATAGAAAAACACATGCGCTTGCGAGAGAAGAAAACCCGTCACCTTTCGATAAAGCCCTGCGTGACCAGATAGAAGCGCACTCTCAGAGTGAAGAAGACCCTGATAGGTATTTGTTTGATTAGGTTTTTTATAATGCGTTTTACATTGATAAAATTGTATGGTGTGAATAACACGATTTCCCTTGTTAGATTGCCTGTTTCACTCCGATAGCAATAGATACAACACCGAGCACAACTGGCAAATAGTAATGAATAAATAGCCAAAAATGGTATCTAAAACTCGGTATCATGCGACCCCATTCCATATGCCAACGGCGTACACGGCTGGTAATTACGACTGCATTACTATCTAGTTCCTTTTTCTCTTTCTTTGTTTGTCTATAGTTTGGATAGCCATATACCAAAAACGCATTCAAAAAATATGAAACTAATAAAATTAAAAAAAGTTACCAGTGTCCAAATTTTTAAACGTTATACCTGCAAAAGAGCTTTTCTCAGGAGAAATATCCATAACAGTAGAAAAAATAATTACCAGCGAAACCACAAGAAGGTTTCGTCTCTCTAACTGCACAAACCGATCGTAAGAGCCGATAATGAACTCATCAATTTTTTCCGGCTCTGTTTTCGGGTATCTATACGATTTTTCTTTCATGGCTCATTGTTAGAGAAGTAATATAATTTCTGCAATGCCGGAAATCGTAGGCTTATCAAAAGGGCGAAGCGATACTTTTATCTGATTAAAGGTGAGAGCTTTTCTGATCTCGACAAAGCATTGCGAGGTAATATTAAAAAAAAACCACGCTAAAGCTCAGGCATTGGGCTGGAACTCGACCTTGACGCGATAGCCAAGGGCGCTGGCATAGCTCTCAATCGTTGCAAGGCTGGGGGATGATTGGCTGCTCAGGCTTTCCAGCCGTGAAATACTGCTCTTTGCTGTGCCCAGAATTTCCGCCATTTGCTCCTGCGTCACGCCGGCCTGTTTGCGCATGGCAATCATCTGGCGCTTCATGTCATAAGCACTGGAGAGCGCATCGTACTCCGCTTGCACTTTGCTATCTTTAAGCGTTTTTTTCTTAAAATCTGTAAATGTTGGTCGCTTATTCATCGTCTTGTATCTCCTTTAATCGTTTGCGCGCCGTATCCATATGACGCTTTGGGATCGTGTTGCCTTTTTTGATCACGCTCAGCAGAATGATAATTTCCTGATCCTTCACCGTGCAAAAGACTGAGCGGGCAATGCCTTCTTTGCCTTTGGCGCGGATTTCAAACAACCCCTGACCTAGAGGAGCCGTATGAGGCCGTTCCAGATCAGGGCCGAATTCTTCTATCAATTCAGCAATCCGCAGAAAGCTTGCCAGTATCCCTTTCGGCAGGGCTAAGGTCTGGTTTTCCACTTTTTCGCTGTAAAACGTGATCGTCCAGCTCATACTTAAAGTTACCAAATATGTGAACTTTTGTCAAAATGAAACTCTTTCACCGCTCCCTCTCAAAATCTTGGCTGCGCTCATTGAACCTGAAATGCTCGCGCTGATTGTTTTGGATTTGCTCATACTGGCCTTTGTCACGCTCAAGGCTGCGTTCATGTTTGCGTTGAAAGTTCCGCAGGCGCTCCATACGTTTTTGCAAGGCCCGGCGCTGATCAAGCTGCGTGAAGATCATGGCCTGTTTTTCCTGCCTGTCCCGAGCCATTGATGAACGTGCTTCTCGCTCATTTTGCTCCTTAATCCGGCGGTGCCGACCCGTCATGCGGTCAAACAACCCTTTAAAGCCTGTCCTAAATCTGGCTTGACGTTTCATTGTTTCCGCATGGTAACGTTTTTCTTGCTGCGCTTTCAAAGCGCTGAGCTGCGCTCGTTGCTGGCTGACCAGAGCGATGCGTTTGTCCTCAATCTCGGACAGGCGATTTTGCACCGTCTCGAATTGCTGGCTCTCCAATTCACTTAAACGCGCTTTCATCTGCCCAGCCATTTGATTTTTAGCGTCTTCGAATGAGGGGAGACTTTTTAAATCGGTGAGTTTGCTTTTAATCTCTTTCCCGCTCAGGCCGATCCATTTTTTAGAGATCGAGTACGGCTCGCACGCCATGTCCACCGCGATAAAGCCGCGCCGATCCCCACGCACAAGAATAAAGCCCCGCTCTTTTAAAGCTTGCTGAAAGGTTGCTTGTGTATCGCTTATCGCCCAGCAATCTTGCAGCGCGGTTTTAATGTCTCTGGCGTCTTTGCCTGCACGTTTGGCTTGTTGCCACTGCGCCAGCGTGAAATTATCAAGGTTGCGCTCTTGAGAGTTCATATAGCCGCGAGGCATTATCCAGCCATGCTGTATATAGAGCTGACGTGATATATCGCGCAAACTGCGCTTGGTATAAGGCAGCGGCACGGCTTTCATGTTTTCTGTATCAATCCGTGACCAAACTGCATGCGCGTGACGGCGACCATTTTTTTCATGAAAAATGATCGCTCGGGGTTGTCCTGTTAAGCCAAAATGATCTTCGACTTTTTGAATGGCGGCCTCGAAATCCTCTATAGAGACATTTTCTTCCGGCGGCGGGTTAAAACTTACCGAGAATAAAAACTGCTTTGCTTTCGTTCCCCGGCTGACTGCATAGGCTTCATTGAGTGCATCGATCAAATTATCCGAGACAAAGCCTCGCAGCTCGTGAATGTCTACATGTTCGTTTTCGTCTTTGAGCAGATGCAGCGCAAGGTCTTTTGCGCCCCCGCGCTGAGAGCCTTGCAGGTTCATTTTTCTGCCCCGGTTCTCAGGCCCAGAGCGATAAACAATGCTTCGCGCATTGCCAGAACAGCGTTGTAGGCTTCCTCCAGTTGCCTTTCCACATCCTCGGATACGTCCAGATTGCCCATATTGGCATGTTTGGCGAGCTGGTTGATATTGGAGGACATGCGCGATTCACCCAGCGCCGCCAGCAGAGATGCATATTGCGTATCGCCAAGCTGAGGCTGGCGAAGCTCGCGCCGCTTTTGCGCTTGTTCACCCAGCAATCTATCGCGGATATACGCGCTTAAAGGACGGCGTCCTGCTTGCTGCTGCAAATAGGCTTTTTTTTGCTCCGTCAAGCGGATGGAGAAAGGCTTGGTTGGTTCGGCTTTGGGTGTTGTGGTGTGTTGCTGCGGATATTCGGAGGCTTCACCGAATGTCTGTAAGAGGGCATTCATGGCTGCACCTCCTGAAAATAAGGTGCGTCCTGCTCAAGGATGGTATTCCAGTTCGCTAGTGTTTCGAATAACTGATCTATATCCAGATCGGAATAGGGGGCTTCTGAAAGCCTCTTATTATTCCTTTCCCACTCATTGAAAAGATGGCTTTTGGCGTTTGATTCAAGACCTGAATCGGGCACCACCTTTTATCATCGTTCTCTGAAACTTAAAGCTCTTTTTATGTTTATATTGTCCGCACCAGCCTTGAACCGTCGGCCCAAGTGACTCGCACATCCTTGTGCTCAGTCTTACGGACCAACCTACCAGAGCCTGAAGTATTGGCCGAAGAAATTATTGAAAATATGAAGGCTGGGTTAAACAGTTTTAGAGAAGTGGTGCGAGTGTTGGAAACGTAATTGTGCTATCTATACAGATTAATCCGTAAGTTTATTTTACTTGTGCCAGCGTTCACAAACAGCTGGAACTAGACTTGTAGCCTTTCCTCGAAGTAGTTTATATCCATAAGGCACTTTGTCGATATCTAACGTAACCATCACTTTTTCAGCGTGAAACCGCGCTGTTTTTAGTAGGCCGGCTGCTGGTCCGACAAAAAACCAATTGACGATAGGTTTTTTGTGGCTGTAAGATAAGCTCTAAATTCTTACGGTTGGCGGCAGATGAAACATTCCACAACAGACACCCCGGTTTTGGGTGAACTTGAGATACAGGTATTAGAAGCACTTTGGGTAAACGGCGAAATGTCTGCCAAAGATATGCACGAGCTCATTAACCGGGAACGCAACGCCTCAGCCAACAGCGTTCAATCCGCCATGGAGCGCTTGTTCCGCAAAGGCTTGTTAAGCCGCAGTAAATCCAGTCATCGTTATCTTTATAACGCGAAAGTGTCCAAATCTGATCTATTGGGCAATTTAATCAACGATCTTGTTACCCGTTTTCAAGCGGATTCCGTATCGTCCGCGGCTGCCATTCTCAATGCGGCAGAGCAAATCGATGATGATTCGTTAGACCTTCTTGAGGCGGAAATACAACGTCGACGTGAGGAGCGCAATCAATGAATTGGTTAAATCTGGTGTGGATGTTAGTCGTTGTTGCGTCGCTTAGTTGGATTGCGGCAAATTTACTTGTTATCACCTTTGCTCCATTGGCGAGAACGTCTACGGATATTGGTGTGCGTAAGCATTTATGGCTTATGGCAGCATTACCGTGGGCTTTACCCGTCGTTGCAGTAGTTTCCTTACTACTTCTGGCCTTAGCAAAAAGCCAGGGGTGGATTTACGATCATTGTGAAACGCATGTGGCGCATCATCCGCATTTTTGTTTCGAACATTTACCTGAAATAGCCTTAAAATTTTCTAACTCTCTAGCCGGTCTAATAGCGGTGTTTGGCCCGCTAACTTTGTTTTTCTATCGAATTGCGCCTCAATATGGGCTTTATGCGCAGTCTAAATTTTTCCAGCGTTTAGTATCTGATACCGGATTAAAAAAGACCTTATCTGATGACCGTCCTTTGGCGTTTACTTTGGGATGCATCAAACCTTCCATTTTTATTTCGCGAGGGCTAACTAAACTGCTCAACAGACGCCAAATGCGTATGGTGGTCAAACATGAGATCGCGCACATACGCAATAAAGATATTCTTAAAAACACGTTATTTGAGTTTCTGCTTAGCCTTCATTTCTTTCCTAAATTACTGCGATCCTCGTGGTATTTATCTTCGGAAATTCGTGCCGATGCCTATGCAGCGAAGCAATTTGATTCCCTTGAGATCGCAGATGTACTGGTGAAACTGCGTCGCGTAGGTGTGAATTCTCCATTTCCTGCATCGATTAGCGGCGGCCAATTGTCGCAGAGAATTAGCCTGTTACTTAACGACAACCAAAACCCAATCCGAACACCTTCGGCAATAAGTTTTTTGTACCTCGCAGTTATTGCGTTTCCGATTATTTTACTGCTCGGCCATCATGGTCTGGAAACCCTATGGGGTTGGCTTCAATGAATGAAAGATACCTCATGCACTTTTTAAATAAAGCGCTGGTATTTTTTTGTGTCTTTAATTTTTCGCTTCAAGCAAGAGCAGCACTAACAGAATATCAGGTTGTGACGCTCGGTTTTGAAAATCCTGAAATTAAAATGCAATGGAAAGCACAACTGGAAAAAGCACGCGGTGAAATGTTGCATGCTGGTCGATGGGAAAATCCAAGTATCGAGTACAGCCAGGAGAACTTGGATTTGCCTGGTGGTACGAGTGAAGAAACCTCCGTGTGGCTGCGGCAAAAAATTAATATCGCCGGTGTAAAGGGCCTTGAACGCAAAGCGGCGGCCAAGTCCTATGAAGCCGAAGAAAAACAACAGGCGATGGACGCTCGACACTGGCAGAAAACCCTGCGTGAAGCGTTTTACGAGACGTTAGCCGCACAGCAAAAGTTAGCGGCAATTCAGCAGGTTTATTCGCATTTAAAAACTATCGAAAAGATGGTGAAGCAACGCGCTGAGCGTGGTGATGCGTCGCGGTTCGATGCACTGCGTATTAAAAAGGAGTTGTCTGTTCTGATCGGAAAAAACGGCAGTGCCGAAGCAAAATTTGCCGGCCTGCGCAACGCGCTTTTTTCCAAGATTGATGCTCCACAGCAAGCACTGGAGGGACGTTTGCTTCCCACCGAAATTACTGTTGAATCTGTTGACTGGTCCGAACATCCGCAGCTGCAAGCTATTCATTCTCTGCAACAAAGCGCCGAGATACGTGCGCGCGCTGCGGGGCGGGAACACTGGCCGGAATTAACCTTGGGTGTGGGACGAAAAGAGTTAAACGAGCCGGATATTTCAGCGGACGGCAATCTTGTTTCTCTCGGTGTGACACTCCCGTTGTTTGATCATGGTCGAGGCGAAAAACAGATAGCGAAAAGTTCAGTCCGACAATTAAAAGCCGAAATGATTCTGCTTCAACGTCAACTGGAAGTCGCTTATCAATCTGCACTTCTTTCTTATCGCACTAATACAGACGCGGCACTTCAACTACAGGGGCCGAGCGAAAACAATGAACAATCATTAAGTCGATTGGCTGAAGCGAGTTACAACGCCGGTGAACTCAGTGTGATGGCATTGTTAGATGCTTATCAATCAGATCTGGAAGCGACGGAACAGTACATTGATACCGCTTTGCAAGCGCGCCTTGCTTACCTTCAATTGCAATTTTTACGAGGTAAATAAATGAATAAGTTTCTTTTAACAATGTTATTCGGTATCGGACTTGTTGCTTGCAGCGATCATGATCATGGTCCGGATGAAGACCACGGCCATTCAGATCCCGACCAGAAAAATGTCGCTCACACCACGGACGAGTATGATCACTCAGATGGGGAACATGATCACGAGCATAGTGGAGATCATGATCACGCCCCCCAAACCGAAGCCTTTTATGGAGAAGAAGCCGAGTCAAATGAACAGCAAGTCGCGCCAGCTGATGAGAGTGAAAAAACTGAACACACCCATAGCCATGAAGAAGGCGAACATGATCACCATCACTGATGTCAGCAAACCGCTGCGTAACATTGCATTAGCTGCATTATTGTTTGGGGCGTCGCCATTTTTTTCTGAAGACAGTTATGCCGGCGGCGGTCATGCGCATGACGATGAACACGGGCACGACGATCACAGTGACGAACCTGCGCTGGTCTATACACATTACACAGATTTCACCGAGTTATTTGTGGAGTTTCCGCCGCTGGTTGTGAATGAAGCGTCCACCTTCGTCGCACATTTCACACGAATGGATAATTTCAAACCATTAACCAGCGGCACTTTGGATGTGCATCTTAAACAAAATGAAAAAACGGTCGCGCGTTTTCGAGTAAGAGGCCCAGCCCGTACCGGTATTTTCCTGCCTGAAGTTACCGCCAAAAAAGCTGGCGACTATCAATTACTGCTGGAAGTACATGACGGCGATTTACACGCTGTTCACGACTTGGGAGCGGTGGAGGTATATCCAAATAAGACCGCTGCCGAAATTGATCAAGATGAGGCCGAAGGTGAAATCAGTTATTTAAAAGAGCAGCAATGGAATAACCCTTTTGCAATTGTGCGCACAGAAATGCGCCTGTTGCGCCCATCGGTTCCCGGCTTTGCCACTGTGACTGCACCCGCCGATGGCTTTGCGATTGTGCGCGCGCCTTCAGATGGTTTTTTTAGTGCTGAAACAACACTGAAGGCAGGCGAAAGCGTGACACAAAGCCAATTGCTTGGCTCGCTTATTCCTCGATTGGGTGAGGGTACCGATATCGGCAACTTATTGGTCAACCAAGAAAAAGCCCGCGCAAAAACGCAATTGGCAGAAGCCGATGTTAAGCGACTACAGAGTTTGTTTGATCAAGGCGCGATACCGGAAAAACGCTTATTGGAAGCCAAGCAAAACCTGGAAGTGGCCCGAGTGGAATTGCAAACCAATCGTTCCCGCTTGCAGCAACGTTCAAGCCAGCAAGGTCAGGCAGGTATCGCACTAACAGCACCACTCGCCGGCGAGTTGGTGGACGTATCCGCGCGCCCTGGCAGTTTTGTCCGTTCAGGCGATGCACTTTTTACTATCGCTGATCCAAACCGACGTTGGCTGAATATTCAAATTCCGGAAAAATTTGGTCAGAGCATCAGCCTGGCCAGCGGTGCTTGGTTGCAGATTTCCGACGAACCCTCCGTGCTTGACGCATCCACCGGTGCGCAGGTTGTGTTTGTATCTAAGCACGTCAATTCAGCCACACGCACTGTCAGCGCAGCCATTCAATACCCGGCAACTATCGGGCCGAGTTTATTGGGGGCACGCCATGCTGTGCAGATCTATGTCAACGAACCTGCGAATAAGCTGGCCGTGCCAGTCAGCGCAATCATCGATGACGGTGGGCAAGCAGTTGTCTATGTGCAAAGCGGCGGCGAAACATTTGCTCGTCGATCAGTTGTCCTAGGCATACAAGATGGACCTTGGGTTGAAATTCAACACGGCATCGAACCGGGTGAATGGGTGGTTTCCCAAGGCGCTTACTATGTGAAGCTTGCCTCAACAGGTGGTGATGCGATCGGTCACGGTCACGCGCACTGATTCGGAAAAAATTCTATGGTTGAATCTTTTATTCGCTGGTCGCTGGGCAATCGCTTATTGATTCTGGCGGCGGCCAGTCTGCTGTTAATTTGGGGCACTTTGGTTGCGCGGGAAACCCCTGTGGATGTGTTCCCTGATCTTACTGCCCCGCTGGTTACCGTTGTGGCCGAAGCGCACGGCATGCCACCGGAAGATGTCGAACGACTGGTGACTTTTCCCATTGAAACGGCAATGAATGGCGCCAGTGGCGTGCGTCGAGTTCGCTCCAACACCGGCGTTGGTATTGCCGTTGTCAGTATTGAATTTGATTGGGGGACGGATATATACCGAGCCCGACAAATCGTTTCCGAAAAACTTCAAACAACTGCGTCCAGTTTGCCTCCCGATTTACCGGCACCAATCATGGCTCCTGTATCGTCGATCATGGGCGAGATCATGTTTATTGCATTGGTTTCAGATCGTCACGATGAAATGGATTTAAAAACGAAGGCCGATTGGGTGGTACGGCGACGATTGCTGGCCGTGCCGGGTATTGCTGAAGTGATTCCCAATGGCGGAGAAACCAAACAGTTTCAGGTGGTCGCTTCGCCAGAAAGACTCTCCGCTTATGGTATTTCACTCTCTCAATTAAAGCATGCCGTGGCGGGCAGTAATGCCAATGCAGCGGCAGGATTTATTGTTGAAAATTTGCAGGAATATCTTATTCAGGGCCTCGGAAGAGTTCACAGTATTGAGGATATTGAACAAGCCGTGATTACTGAGCGCGGGGGAATACCAGTGTTAGTGCGCGACGTGGCGGATGTGGTCATCGGTCCCGCACCGCGTCGCGGTACTGCCGCCTATAACGGGAAGTCCTCTGTTGTGTTGGGCATTCAGAAGCAACCCAACATTAATACCCTGGCGGTCACCGAAGAGTTAGATAAAGTCATTGCCGAACTGGAAACGACTTTACCGGAAGGCATGCATATCGAGACTAATGTGTTTCGCCAATCCAATTTTATTCAAAGCGCGATTGATAATTTGATGGTCGCACTGCGTGACGGCGCCATTTTAGTGGTGGCGATTATGTTTGTCTTTCTACTCAGTGCTCGCGCCACCGGTATTGCATTGGTCGTCATTCCGCTATCGGTGTTAACCGCTATTCTCACTATTCGTTGGTTAGGCGGCAGTTTGAACACCATGACCCTGGGTGGCATTGCCATTGCCATGGGAGCGCTGGTGGATGATGCCATTATCGTAGTAGAAAACATTGTGCGCAGGCTGCGAGAAAATGTTGAACATGAAGCCGATCAGCGTTTGCCCTTCGCCACGGTTATCCTTAGGGCGACACGGGAGATTCAAAGCTCCATCGTTTTTGCCACGTTGATCATTATTTTGGTTTTTTTACCGCTGTTTTTCCTTTCCGGCGTTGAAGGTCGATTACTGCAACCGCTGGGCTTGGCGTATATTGTTTCGCTGGCTGCATCTTTGTTGGTAGCGCTCACAGTAACGCCCGTGATGTGTCTTTACTTGCTGCCGAAAAGTAAAGCGGTAACCGAGGATCATGATTCCAAACTTATTGCTTTTCTTAAAAAACACTACAGACCCTGGTTACAATTTGCATTAAACAAAAGTGGTTTAGTGATTTCCGCCTCGGCAATTGCCTTGCTATTAGCAGTCATCGGTTTACTTTTTGCCGGTCGTGGATTCCTGCCCGAATTTAATGAAGGCAGTTTAACAGTCAGCGCCGTGACCTTACCCGGTACGGCACTTGAAACCTCTGACGAAATTGGTCGCCGGGTAGAAACACTTTTACTGAAACAACCGGAAGTGGTTGCCACCGCACGTCGCACAGGTCGTGCAGAACTGGACCCCCATGCTCAACAGGTGTTTGCCTCCGAAATAGAAGTTACTTTGGACATGAGTCGTGGTGAAAACGGCGAACGCAGTAAATCAGAACTGCTGGCTGAACTTCGTCGGAGTTTCGCGAGCATTCCAGGCACCAATGTCGTGATCGGACAACCGATTTCTCACCGCATCGACCACATGCTTTCTGGAACGCGCGCAAATATTGCGATTAAAATTTTTGGCGATGATTTAGCTGAACTTCGAAAGCTAGGAAAACAAATTGAAACCCTTGTGACCAACATCCCCGGTGCCGTAGATGTCGCGATGGAGCAACAAAGTGATATTCCCTTGGTGCAAGTCTATTTCAACCGGGCGGCTTTGGCTAATTACGGCCTCAGTATGCTGGACGCGGCTGAGATACTCGAAACGGCGTTTACCGGTACCACCGTTGGCAAAATCTCTGAAGGCCAGGCAAATTTTGATTTGGTAGTCCGCCTGCCTGAATCTGCCAAAGCATCCACCGAAACCCTGAAGAATACGTTGATTACCTTACCCAGTGGCGCAGTAGTGCCTATCAGTGCTTTAGCCGAGGTTCAAAAACGCAGAGGTCCTAACACCATTACGCGCGAAGATGTACAACGAAAGTTGGTGGTGATGGCCAACGTATCGGAGAGAGATTTGGTCAGTGTGGTGGATGATATTCGCGAGAGCGTTATCGAAAATATCGAATTCCCTCAGGGTTATCACATTAAATACGGCGGCCAATTTGAAAGTGCGCAATCAGCTGGATACAGACTCCTCATACTGGGTGTGCTCGTCATCGTGGGCATTTTCTTCCTTCTGGTCACGGCCTTTAATTCAGCACGAGACGCCGGCCTGATTATGTTAAACCTTCCGCTGGCGGTCATTGGTGGCATTGCCGGTGTATGGGTCATGGGCGGAACGTTGACCATTGCCGCCGTGATTGGCTTTATTACATTGTTCGGTATCGCGACACGAAACGGCGTGATCCTTATAGATCATATTCGACAGTTGATTGGTGAAGGCAAAACGCTGCGCTCAGCTATTGAGCAAGGCGCAGAAGAACGCTTAATTCCCATACTCATGACAGCGTTGGCCACAGCGCTAGCCTTGATACCGTTGGCACTTGCCGCGGGTGAGCCCGGCAGCGAAATTCAAGCGCCCATGGCGGTAGTCATATTGTCTGGCTTGTTTACTTCAACGGTGCTGAATATGTTGGTGGTGCCGGCGGTTTACCTTCGCTATCGGGAAGCTCAGTGAAAATTTAGTATGTGTTGACGAACAGGAATGTTCGCAGAATTATGCCTATTATCGCTTATTTGGTAGACTGCATCCGCAGGCCGATAAGCCGGTACGAGCAGGGCTGAATCCCGTGATTTTACTGGGGGCTTAAGTGACTCGCACATCCTTGTGTTCAGTCCTGCGAACCAACCTTCGGTTGTCGAAATCTGATCCGGTCAGATTTTTCTGGCCCCCGGCACCATTGTATAGATCACAGTATTTTCAAGCTCTTGATATCAGACACCCTCGCGCAAATTAACGCTAATTTAGTTAGTCCGTGACTAAAAAATATTAGTTACATCATTTCCTCCGTACTTCCGCTCCCGCTTTGTATCAAAGCTTCTTCGCTGAGGCTTCTATTTTCGAATCCTTTATTCACCTCGAGATCTGAGCATGCGCAGTACTGAAGGAACTGAGTTTTAACTAAAAATGATATGATGTAACATATCGCATCTGATTAGGCTCAAAGGTAACTACACGTATGCAGCTGAACACGATTAAAAAGCTTCCAGTGACAGTACTTTCTGGCTTTCTAGGTGCCGGTAAAACCACCGTGCTTAGCCATATTTTGAACAATCGCGAAGGCAAAAAGGTCGCTGTGATTGTCAACGATATGAGTGAAATCAATATTGATTCGGCGATAGTACAGAACGAAGTCTCCCTTAAACGCAGCGAGGAAAAGCTTGTTGAGATGAGTAATGGCTGCATCTGCTGCACACTTCGGGAAGATCTCCTGGAGGAAGTGACTAAGCTTGCGCAAGCCGAGCGCTTTGATTACTTGGTTATCGAATCCACTGGTATTTCCGAACCCTTACCAGTGGCAGAAACCTTTACCTTTGCTGATGAAAATGGCGTTTCGCTTTCTAATGTAGCCGATTTGGACACGATGGTGACTGTGGTCGATGCAGTCAATTTTCTAAAGGATTATGACGAAGCAAAGTATTTACAGGATACCGATGAGTCTCTAGGTGAAGAGGATGAGCGCAGTGTTGCCGATTTGCTTGTTGACCAAGTCGAGTTTGCCGACGTCATTCTCATTAGTAAAACCGACTTAACTACCCCTTCCGATGTTGAGCGTTTAACAGCTATTCTTAAAACACTAAATACCCACGCGAAAATAGTGCCGATTACTCAAGGCCAAGTCGATATTGACCAGGTGCTTAGCACGGGCCTATTTAATTTTGAGCGCGCGCAGCAGGCGCCTGGTTGGCTTAAAGAAATGCGCGGCGAGCACGTTCCCGAGACGGAAGAATACGGCATTGGCAGTTTTAGCTATGTTGCGCGGCGACCTTTTCACCCAGAAAAGTTTTACCAGTTCCTGCAGAGCACACAACAATACGGCAAGTTAATCCGCTCCAAAGGTTACTTTTGGTTGGCTTCGCGCCCTCAGTTTGCGGGCCAGTGGAGTCAGGCGGGCGGTATTGCTCGTTACGGATTTGCAGGATTATTTTGGAAAGCCGTACCCAAAGAAAAGTGGCCGCAAGACGAAGATTATCTCGCTTCAATTAAAAAGCAATGGGTCGAACCTTTTGGTGATATGCGTCAGGAGTTGGTATTTATTGGCCAAGGTTTGGATAAAGACCGCATGATTCTGGCGCTTGATGAATGCCTATTAAGTGAAGAAGAAATATTGCGAGGAAGGGATTACTGGACGACATTGCAGGACCCATTTCCTGCATGGGAGCAAACAGCTTGATTTCTGTAAATCCAACTAAACACCTAAATTCGATTTATCTACTTTACCCGTGGGTGAAAACCGCTTGTTATTAACACCAATCTTTAGCTGTTGATTTTTCCCGTACCTTCTAAACACGCAGTTTCTATGAGATAAAATAATGGATGCCGTTACTCGGGTTATTGATTATGCAGAGCGTCGTTGTAAAAAAAACGGCACACGTTTAACAGAGAAAAGAAAGTTAACGTTATCGCTATTGCTTAAATCCGGCAAAGCACTCTCTGCTTATGAGTTATTGGATGCGTATAAAACTGAGTTGGGTGATACTTTGCCCGCCACGTCAATGTATCGAATATTAGAATTTTTAATGTCAGAACATTTAGTGCATCGACTGGAGTTGGTTAATAAGTACGTCGCTTGTGAACACATCAATTGCGAAGGTGAACATGCTCAAGCGCAATTTTTAATTTGCAGACAATGTCAAAAAGTTAAGGAAATCAGGATAAGCAAATTAATTTTAGATGCGTTAAAGAAAAATATTGACGATGCCGGCTTTCGTCTTGCGAGCCCGCAACTGGAAATGAACTGTATTTGCGAAGATTGTATGTCGAGTACAGGATAGGGCCTGTTCGCACTAATTTGATAGCCTCTGTTGTGGCTAAAACAGCGTCAATCAAGGCGCGAGGAGTAAAGTTTAGTGGCTCTAAATGAACGACGATTGCTACATGGAGGTAGCTTATTAGAGCAATGCAGGAGCAATTGCCGAGCAACACCGAGTGACGCTGTTTTAGTCACGACCCAAAGGGCCGGGCCAAAATATTCTCCAACGGTGTTGATATTCGCTCATGTGGAACAACCACATCACGCTCATATCGCCTTAGACTATAGGGATATAGTCGTTAGAGCGACGCAGGAAGCCAAAGCCGAGCTGGAGAAAATTTTGGTCTCCGGCAGAGGCTATCAAATTAGTGCGAACAGGCCCTAGAGAATTTACCATGAAACATGATTATTTTGAGAAGCTTGAGTCAGCATCTGACCTCACATCGTTCAGCCTGGATGAAGTTATCGGGCAGCTCGTATTTAACGAGCAAGGACTGATTCCTGTCATTACACAAGATGCCGAAACGAAAGATGTCCTGATGTTTGCCTGGATGAACAAAGAGGCACTGGAGCTTACTTTATCTACAAAACGCGTGACTTACTGGTCACGCAGTCGTAAACAACTTTGGATAAAAGGTGAAACCAGTGGCCATACTCAGTCACTTGTTTCTATGGCTTTCGACTGTGATGGTGACGTCGTATTGTGTCAAGTTGTTCAATTTGGTGCCGCCTGCCACACCGGGCGCCCCAATTGCTTTTATTTAAGTGTCGATGCTGAACATCGGCAAGTACTCATTTCTGGAGACGCCCCTTGATGACAGCTTCCACGCTTATAAAAAGCGCCAACATTGTCAATGAGGGCAGGGTATTTGAAGATGATCTGAGGATAAGCGATCAACGTATTAGCCGTATCGATAAAGCTATCCCAGCGTCAGATCAAGATAGGATTATTGAAGCGGACGGCTTGTATTTGCTGCCAGGCATGATCGACGACCAAGTCCATTTTCGTGAGCCAGGCTTAACCCATAACGGGTCGATTGCCAGCGAATCCCGAGCAACCGTTGCTGGCGGCATAACCAGTTATATGGAAATGCCTAACGTAAAGCCATCAACCACTTCTATTGAGGCCTTAGAAAATAAGTTTGAGATTGCCGCAAAGAACTCCATGGCGAACTATTCTTTTTATATGGGTGCGACGGAAGCAAACCTTGACCAGATTAAACGACTGAATCCAAACAAACACTGTGGTGTAAAAGTGTTTATGGGGGCTTCAACTGGTGATTTACTGGTCGAGCATCCGCAAGCATTGGACACCTTTTTATGGACATCAATTTTCCACGAGTATTCAGGGCACTTGGGTAAATGGTATCCAGGTATTTGACGGCCAACAAATAAGTGTTCAACCGACATCACCGATGCGGCTTGAATTTAACCGTTAACAGTTTAATTAACACCTAGGAGAAAACTTTTGTTAATGAGAGCTTTACCGGATGTGACTTCGGATCTAAATGCAGAAACTCCTGCGTCTTTGCAGTGGGTCGGCATGGAGGATATTGCTGTGCCGATTTCTCTGCAGCTACAAAATGAAAATCTGCAAACTATTGCAGCGAAAGCTAACGTGTATGTCAGTCTGGAAGCACCAGAAGTAAAAGGCATTCACATGTCGCGATTGCACAGCGTCATTAATCAGCTTGCCGAACGAGAATTAAACAAGCAAACCATCGATCAGCTGCTGAATGAGATGATTAAATCCCAATGTAATATTGGTGAAGAAGCTAAAATCGAACTCGCTTTTGAAGTGCTACTAAAAAAATCTGCACTTCAAAGTAGCGAAAGTGGATTCCAAACGTATCCGGTTAGCCTTAAGGCTGAAAAAACAGCGAAAGGGTTGTCTTACGAGTTCGAGTTAAGCATTCCTTATTCCAGCACTTGCCCCTGTTCGGCATCTTTGGCACGGCAGTTGTACGCAGATGCTATTAATTCAAATTTCTCAAGTTCAACCATTGATAAAGCTGACTTACTAGAGTGGGTTCAATCTTCAGCTGGCTCAATCGCTACACCTCACAGTCAACGTTCGTATGCCTATATTCGTCTTTCACTTGGCGATAACGATTGGCCTGAACTTCCATCCCTTATTTTTCAGTTTGAAGAAGTCATTGGTACGCCAGTACAAACAGCTGTAAAACGCGTCGATGAGCAAGCCTTTGCTAAGTTAAACGCCGAAAATTTGATGTTTTGTGAGGACGCCGCACGGCGAATTAAGTCCGCGCTTGAATGTATGAGTTTTGTAAAAGGATATTGGTTTAAAGTGGAGCATCAAGAAAGCCTGCATGCCCACAATGCTGTTGTGATTGATCAGAATAACGAGAGAGAGTAATGTCATGAAAGAGTCAAACTCAAACATTCAAGAATTATCTGAAAAGCAGATTTTAGAGGCACCTGAATCAGACTACATGAATGCTGATCAGCTGGAATTTTTCAGGCGAAGGCTTGTGCAACTTCATGATACAACTCGCGTTCGAATTCAGGAAGCTAAGGACCAGATGTCTACGCCAATCTCTGAAAGCGACCCCAATGATCGAGCGTCCTCGGAAGAACAATCAAGTATCGCGCTTCGGGTTGTAGATCGAGAACAAAAGCTACTACCCAAAATTCAACAATCGCTTGAGCGTATTCGTCTTGGCACTTATGGCTATTGCCTGGAGTCGGATGAACCGATTGGCATCCCTCGCCTTTTGGCGAGACCGACGGCGGAATATTGTGCGGAAGTGAAGGCATTAAAAGAAATTAAAGAGCACCACTATAAAGGCTGAGCTTTGAGGTAGAGAAAATCAGTAGATGTATGCCCATCGCGACATGTGATTTACAGCCGTAATCAGGTAAAGATTTTTTATGAGAAGTGTTGATGTTGTTATTGTTGGTGCTGGTCCGGCCGGTATCGGCATGGCGATGGAGCTGGGCAAGATACCTGGGCTGGACTTCGGTGTTTTGGAAAGTAATCGTATTGGGGAATCTTTTGTTCGTTGGCCAGCACAAACACGTTTGATCACCCCATCTTTTCACAGTAACCCCTTTGGCTTAGCTGATTTGAATGCAGTTGATGCTGCAACTTCGCCCGCTATTTTTGCCGGTGCGGAGCATTTAAGTGGTCGCCAGTACGCCGAGTACCTGGAGTCTGTCGCACAGGCTGCTCAGTTACCTATCGCCTGCGGCTGTAAAGTATTAAATGTTGAGCCCCATGTCGACGGTGGCTTTTACCTGAATACGGAACTTGGTGAGCTGTTTACACGTTTTTTGATCTGGGCCTGCGGGGAATATCAATTTCCTGATCTGTCGCCCTTTCCAGGAGGACAGCTGTGCCAGCACTACGCGCATATTGAAGACTGGCAGATTCTTGAGAGCGGTCCCTATATCGTAATAGGTGGTTATGAAAGTGGCTTGGATGCAGCGATAAATTTAGTCAAGTTGGGTCACCAGGTTCGCTTACTGGTACGTCGGGCAACGTGGGATTTACCGAACGAAACGGACCCGAGTTTAGTACTTTCACCCTACACGCGCGCACGACTGCACGAGATGGAGTCCAACGACAAACTGGAAATTGTCTACGATGCGAGCGTAATAGAGGTCACTCAAAATGCCGATCATAGTTTTCGCGTGCATACAGCGGATGGTCGACATTGGGACGTAGAACAGCAGCCTATTTTAGGCACTGGCTTTCTCAAAGGTGGCGGTGCTCGTCAGATTAAAGACCTTTGGATGTGGGATGATGACGGACATATCGTGTTAAGTGAGGTTGATGAGTCCATCATGACCCCAGGACTCTTTCTCGTCGGGCCCCAAGTTCGTCATGATCAGCGTATTTACTGCTTTATTTATAAATTTCGTCAGCGCTTTGCGCGTATTGCTTTGCAAATTGCTCAGCGCTTGCAGTTGGATACTGAATGGCTCGAAGGGGCAGGGGATGGTGTCTGGGGGCCGTTTGGTAATAGCGAATGTTGTGAGGGTTGCGAATGCTAAATTTACAGTCCCTAATTCAACGTCTGTTCAGTGGAGTTTCCACCTCTATCATCCTTATCTTTGGGATAGTCATAGGCGCATTGCTAGGCTACTTTACGCCAGTTTTTGGTGAACGGCTAAGTAACCAAGTGGACTATACCCTGCTTACTTTGGTTACTCTGCTGTTTTTTGGTGTTCGTTTTGATGCCTTGTTTCAGGTCGTGAAGGACCTTCGCTTTCTCACAGTAGCTGTGCTAACAAACTTCGTTGCGATACCGCTATTTGGCTATGGTATCGCTGCCTTATTTTTATCTGCGCACCCACTTTTGTTTATCGGCTTGGTTATCTATTTTATGTCGCCCTGTACGGATTGGTTTTTAAGCTTTACACGGCTTTCCAAGGGGAACGTTGCTCTAGGTACTGCGCTTATTCCAATCAATATGGTACTGCAGTTGTTGCTTTACCCTTTCTACTTGCAACTGTTTACGCAAAATAGTGTACAAATCGAAGCGAGTACAATTGGCAACACTCTGTTGCAATGGTTTTTACTACCACTACTGTTGGCGCTTATCGCGCATCAAGTATTTCACCGGCTACTTTCACCCACAGTGTTTGAGCGTGTATTGAACGTTGCGGATAACGCTACGCTTTGGGTGACGGCTTTTCTAGTATTGCAACTGTTTGCCGGAAATATTTCCGTAACCGTGGCACATCTTTCGGTGTTTGTCTGGGTATTGGTAGCCGTATTTTTCTTCTTCGTCATCATCTTTTTGCTTGGCGAGGGACTCAGCTATTTATTTCAACTTTGTTATCCTGAACGTGCCTTGCTGAGTATGACGATGGCTTCTCGCAACGCGCCGCTAATGCTTGCAATCACCATGGTGGCGCTACCTGATCAACCGTTAATTTATGCTGCGTTGGTGATCGGCATGTTAATTGAGATACCTCATCTGACCATGTTGAGATATGTATTACTTAGCACTCGTAATCGCTATAAGTTTGGGGCCTGTTAACACTCATTGAATTATCGTTGTTGGAGCCTGGTTCAAAGTGTTAACAGGTCCAAAAAAAGTTGGACTACTGTTTTACCGAGAGAAATAAACATGGAAAAATCTTTTATCCCCCAGAATTACGAAGAATGGCGGCATTGTATTATCGTTGAGTGCGGTCTTGAATTAACACCACACTATATTTCAGAGCGCATATTGGCATTGCAAAACGATCGCGACTACTACACACAGCAATTTGTAAAATTCTATGGCCGTCAGCACCTTCAACAAGTGCTTGGTTGGTTTTTACAGGCACAAAAAACCGAAAATACCACTCTCTAGTGTAAATAAGCGCACTTTGGCAATTTAGCGCGATGCTAAAAGGCGACTTGACCTTGCTCGACCTCCTTGCGATACTGCAGCGTCAAACAGAAAGCTAGGGTTCCGATCACCTGTCGTTGTCGATACAGCTGATGCCTGGTCCGAGAGCTTCCGACCTTCACCTTTCAGCAAAAGGCATAGGTTACACGGCGGGATAAAAGCCCGGGAGATCATTGGTGAAAGCCGAGGATGCTTAGTGTACTTATGCTGCTGAAAAGCCTTATGAAATTCCCTAAGATCCTTTTGCCCCAGCGGCTAGAAAGCGCTTTGCGTTCTTGGTTTGAGCTTACTCAAAACACTTAATGATTGGAGTTTGATATGAGCGAATATATACGTTCTATTGAATATAAAACCGAGCTGGATTCCGGTGCCCATTGGTCATTACGCGCAAGGCGCGGCACTGTCATGCGATTAACTGACTCAACTGGTGGTGCCAATGTTGGCATGTTGTTTTACAACCCCGAGGACCTGTTGGAGCGCTATAACGCGCCGGACACCTTAAAATGCCAACACACCTTTAAACTAACCAAAGGCAACTGTTTGTATTCAGATATGGGCCGCATCTTCGCGTCCATTGTGGAAGATGGCTTGGGTTGGCATGAAACCGTTGCCGGTAACTCTCGCGCTGAACATGTTGAAGCGCAATGGGGTAAACGCGATTATCAGAATGATCGTAACAAGTGGAAACAAAATGGTCATGACTCGTTTTTAGTTGAACTGGGAAAATACGGTCTTGGTGCTGCCGATCTGGCGGCTAACCTAAACTGGTTTAGCAAAGTGCAAATCTCTGATGAAGGCAATATGGAATTAGTAAAGGGTCACAGCAAAGCGGGTAATGCTGTACTGTTGCGTTTCGAGATGGATACGCTGGTACTGCTGCACACCTGTCCGCACCCGCTGGACACATCAAGCGAATACCCGCGCACCAAAGTCCAAGTCGAACTGGGTGTTGCCCAGGCCGTCAACGACGATGACTATTGCCTTAACTTCCGCCCTGAAAACGGACGCGGTTTTAAAAATAACGCCCTTTACCATATCGGTGTGTAAGCTGGAGGAGAAGAAGAGATGTTGAAAGAATCAGATTTGAACCCAGAGAATGCAGTGTCGCGCGATGTCATTGATTCCGGTGACTACTGGATTGGCAAAGTCAAGAAGGGGCAAACCTTCCGGATTTTGGATCTTGAAGGCAATCAGGCAGCGGATATCTTATTTTATAATGCCGATTATCCTGAAGAGCGCTACAGCGCGATGGATACCATCCGTGAACAGGGAAATGTGTATTTGACCACAGGCACTCAATTACGTACAAACGAAAACAACGTCATGCTTGAAATAGTGGCCGATACCTGTGGTCGTCACGATACACTTGGCGGTGCCTGTGCGACGGAAAGTAATACGGTTCGTTACGATTTGGAAAAACGCAGTATGCATGCCTGTCGTGATAGCTGGATGCTCGCGGTCAACAAATATCCTGAGTTCGGCCTTAGCAAGCGCGACATTACGCACAACGTCAACTTTTTTATGAACGTACCCATCACCTCTGAAGGCGGCTTAACGTTTGAAGATGGCATTTCCGGTGCGGGTAAGTATGTCGAGTTAAAAGCGGAGATGGATGTTACGATACTGATTTCCAATTGTCCGCAATTGAACAATCCGTGTAACGGCTATAACCCGACACCCATCGAATTTATTGTTTGGGACGCTTAAGCCGTCCCAGTTTGGCCACGTGAATATTGTCAGGGTGTGGACTCAGCTGAGGTTTTTCAAGAATAAAAGGCATTTATACTTCCGATACTCGTTGTCCCTATAAATTACATGTGCGACTGCTGGTAAGAGTAAAGTAACCAGGCAATCCCCAATTGCCAGGTGCAAACAGCTACCAAGACTAAGGTCATCCCGAACACATTAAGGGACAACCAGTTTGCCACTAGACTAATAGCAATGGCAGTGGCGGTGACAAAACTGATGGCCGCAAATATTCTAATGTTCAATCCGCGCTTCAGCATATCCATTGCCCAGCAGCCCATTGCCCCGCACCAGCAAAGGGCTCCGAAATTGGCAAACGCCTGATTGATTGCCAACTTCATTGTATTCAAACCGGCAAACACTTCTAATTGTTCAGCGCTGGCCAGCTGATATACCTCAGCCAGATAAGGCCCTACGAACCCGCTCATAAGAGCTGCATTGACCATAGCAAAGGTCCCCAGCCAAAAACACAGCAGACCAAGCAAAATGCTAACGCGATGAATGCCTCTTAGTTGTGAATAAAAAGTTAAACAAAAACTCATTAATAGGGTAAATGTAATCAGTACCCCATGTACAAAGGAATTTATCTGTGACTCTTGATTTATCTCTTTGATCTGTTCATAAATATCCGTGGTTGAAATGCTGGGATGATGCAGCATGACAAAAATACTCATAAAACTTAAAAGGGCCAATATAAGACCTATGTATTTAGCTTGTTGACGTTGTTGAGTTGAGTGATTTGGTTGCATACCTTTTCCTTGTTGATAGTTTGTTTTAACCCTATCATTGGAATGATATTTGAAGCTGGACAATGTACTAAAAGTGTTTATAAGTGGACAAAATACGACGGATGTTCAGCATCTGGTCTTATCAGAGAGGAGTTATAATTGACCGAAGTCGAGCAGGCTGACAGGCGAATTCAGAAGACATTGTCATCTTTACAAGACGCATTTTTTGAGCTCGTACTGACCTACAGTTACGATGAAATCAAAGTCTCAGACATCATTAAGAAAGCCAATGTTGGCCGTTCTACTTTTTATCAACATTACAAAAGTAAAGACGATATTCTGGTCACCAGTATGCAAGGTCTGTTGAAGGTTTTGGCTGAGAGCATTGAGCCAGAAGATCGCAGGGATGATTTACTGGAGCTTATGGAACATTTTTGGCAAAACAGACAGTTCGCCCCCAGAGTTTTTGCTGGAACGGCGCGCAGACAAGTGATCATGGCGTTGGCAGAATCACTTGAGATTAGATTGAAAAAACTCTATAAGAGCCAGTTTATTAGTCCTACAATACCCACCAACCTGGTCGCACATCAATTGGCTGAAGCTCAAATGGTGATCATCATCGACTGGTTGCTTGGCAAGGGCAGTTGCTCTGCCGAGGCAATGGCAAAGCATATCGAACAAACCTCTAAGGCCATGTGCAAAGCATTATTCGTTAACAAATACTAAAGGTATTCTTGTAATAATTTGGTAAAAGTATCTTAGGTAAGTTATGACTGACTCAATTAAACATGTTGCCATTACAGGCGGCACTCACGGCAATGAACTCACCGGTGTACATCTTGTCAAACATTGGCAATCACACCCCATTGAAGTTAAGCGAAGCAGTTTTTCGACAGAGTTACATTTAACGAACCCTAAAGCCAACAAAGAAGTAAGGCGCTATATCGACCAAGATTTAAATCGGCAGTTCAATATACACGATCTTAACAATAATGAACTGGCAGGCTATGAGCAACAACGTGCAAAGTCGTTAAATAAATTGCTGGGTCCAAAGGAAAACCCCCGAGTTGACTTTGTTATTGATATGCATACCACTACAGCAAATATGGGTATGTCACTTATTTTTAATACCGATGATCCGCTTTTAGTAGGTATGGCTTTTTATATTAAACAGCATATGCCTCACGCGGCATTATTTTATAATCCGAGCGAGCGCCTGGAAGATAACTTTCTAACATCAATGGGGCGTTTAAATGGTTTTTTAATTGAAGTTGGTCCAATTGCTCAAGGCTTACTGAATTATCAGGTATATTCAGAAACGCAAAAGGCGGTACTGCACGCTTTGGATTATCTCGAATTAAAAAATACAGGCCAGGCCTTAGATTTGCCAACACAGATGCCCGGTTATAAATTTACCCAAAAAACTCCTTTGCCAGAAAATGAAAGAGGCGAGATAAGCGCCATGGTTCACCCGAACTTGCAAGATAAAGATTATCACGCAATTCATCCTGGAGACCCTTTATTTATCACTCTGGCTGGTGAAACGATTGTTTACGAAGGGGAGTCCACGGTTTACGGGGCGTTTATTAATGAGGCGGCTTATTATGATCAGCATATCGGTTTAAGTTTTATGGAGAAAATTGATATTACTCTCCGAGACAGCAATTTATAGTCACGAATGAATTAAACACGTCTGCCGATAAATGCCAGACGATTTTTAAACAGAGGACAAGATGATAAAAAAAGATTTTAAATTTACGATTGTGAGACTGGCGCGCACAAGTGCATTGGCGTTGGCGATTATTGTCGGGTCGGCACAGGCTCAAGATGCAAAAACCTCAGCTGTAGATGAAAAGTATATGTGGGATTTGACGAGCTTCTATACCTCCAAAGCGGACTGGGAAGCGGAACTCGAACGCCTGCGCGGTGAAATTGACAGTCTTAAAAAGTATGAAGGGAAGCTTGGCCGCAATGCTGAAACGCTTCTTAACGCGCTGGATGCCCAATCGGCCTTTTCAAAGGATTTACTGCGTGTCTGGACTTACGCTTCTAATTTACGCAATACCAATTTAGGTGATCCAGAAGGGCAGGCGATGGTTGGACGACTTCAGGCCCTTTACCAAGCTGCCAGTGCGGCGCGAAGCTTCCTGGCGCCTGAGATTGTTGCATTGGGTGAGCGCCGAATAGAAAAATTTATTAAGAAAGAGCCGGGCCTCGATAAGCACGCGTTGTTTTTGAGAAATACCTTGCGCCAGGGTGCGCATGTTCTTGCACCGGAAACGGAAGAAGCCCTTTCCCTGGTGGGAACAGCGCTTTCTGCATCGCAAAGTGCCCGTGATATTCTCGTGAATGCGGAAATCGAATGGCCCCGAATTACATTGAGTGATGGAACCGAGGCGCATTTAACCAATGCCGGTTATGTGTTGCATCGCGCGGACCCTGATCGTGAAGATCGTATCGCTGTTTTCGATGCTTTTTGGGGCAAGTATAAAGATTTTGAGAGTACCTTTGGTGCGACATTGAACGGTGAAGTTCAGGCCAATGTTGCCATGGTTAAAGCGCGCAAATATGAAAACACGCTGCAGTATTTTTTGTCTGGCGATAATATTCCAGAAAAAGTTTATCGAACCTTAGTGCAGGTAACGAACGACCGGATTGATGTGCTACATCGCTATTTCAAACTGCGTGCGCGTATGCTGGGCGTGGAAGACTTGGGATATCACGATATTTACCCCGATTTGGTAGAGACGGATTTAACTTTCCCCATCGATCTTACGCGCGATTATATGCTGGCCTCGGTTAATGTCCTTGGGCCCGAGTTTTCAGAAAAATTCGCCAAAGCTTCGCTTGAACGTTGGATGCATGTGTATCCCCAGAAGGGCAAACGTTCTGGCGCATACATGTCCGGGGCGGCGTATGACGTACACCCACTCATACTCTTAAATCATCAGGACACATTCAACAACGCATCAACTTATGCCCACGAATGGGGGCATGCGATGCACCAGGTACTCACAAACGAAAACCAGCCCTTTGAACTTGCCGACTTCTCCACTTTTACTACCGAGATTGCGGCCATCGCAAAGGAAATATTATTGCAGGAGCACATGCTAGAACAGGCGGCGAATGAGGAAGAGCGTCTGTTTTATCTGGGCTATGCGTTGGAGCAAATGCGCGGGACGTTCTATCGTCAGGTGATGTTCTCAGAATTTGAGCTGGCCATTCACGAAGAGGTGGAGCAGGGCAAGGCGTTGACCGGGCCTCGCATGACAGAAATATATGGTGAAATTCTGAAGCGTTATCACGGCCATGAACAAGGCGTTTTGAAAATTACTGAACGTGAAATGATCGAGTGGGCCTATATCCCACACTTCTATTACAACTTCTACGTTTATCAATACGCCACCTCGATCGCAGGCGCAGCCTATTTTGTGGATCAAATGAAATCCGGTGATGATAAAGCCCGTGAGATTTATCTCGATTTTCTCAAGGCGGGTGGTTCAGACTACCCCGTTGAAATCCTAAAAAATGCCGGTCTCGATATGACAAGCCCAGCGCCCTACAACGCGGTTATCGACCGCATGGACGCGGTGATGGATGAAATAGAAGCGATACTCAACGCCCGAGACGAATAAATTTTTTCGTGTTTAGTTTTAAGGCATAGCTCAAGCGGCAGCTTTGAAGAAAAGCATAGCATTAGCGTCAGTTATGAGGTTTTACTCGAATGACACACCCATTTAAACCATTGGTCAAAACTCACATGACAACTTTTGATGAGTTTGTACAGTTGGCGGATTATTCTCTGATGGATAATTTACATGCTGACCCTGATGCGAGAAGCGATGGTGATGATCACCGAGCCCGCCAGGTGTTTTCTGGTCATTTCGTGCCTGTAACACCTACGCCGCTTCCTGAGCCGGAATATGTAAGCCATAGCCGCACGTTTTTTAATGAACTTGGTTTGAGTGACGAACTGGCTTTAGATGACGACTTTCGCCGAATATTTTCCGGTGATATTTCTGCCGCGCGCGCGCCTATGCGTCATGTTGGTTGGGCGACGGGCTATGCCTTGTCCATTTACGGTACCGAATACAATCAACAGTGTCCCTTTGGTACAGGTAATGGTTATGGCGATGGTCGGGCCATATCCGTGTTTGAGGGAATACTTAATGGCAAACGCTGGGAAATGCAATTAAAAGGCGGTGGCCCCACGCCTTATTGCCGCGGTGCCGATGGACGCGCCGTGCTGCGTTCTAGTGTACGTGAATTTCTCGCACAGGAATTTATGCAGGCCTTAGGTGTGCCAACATCGCGCTCTTTAACACTGTATGTGTCTAAATTTGAAACCGTTAGCCGACCGTGGTACTCCGAAGGTTCCCGCTCAGGTGATCCAGATATACGAATGGATAATCCGGTGGCGATTTCAACGCGCGTTGCTCCGTCTTTTTTGCGTGTTGGTCAACTGGAATTATTTGCCCGCCGCGTGCGCAGTCATGCGCATCCAACAGCATTAGAAGAATTGCGTGCGATAGTTATACATCTGATTGAAAGAGAATACCTTAACGATATTGATCAAAACCTAGGTTTTGCAGATCAATTAATTGCGTTAGCTAAACTATTTCGCCAACGCCTTACGTCATTGGTGGCTAATTGGCTTCGTGTCGGTTACTGCCAGGGTAATTTTAATAGTGACAACTGCGCCGCTGGTGGCTTTACGCTTGACTACGGCCCATTTGGTTTTTGTGAAATTTTTGACCCTGAATTTCAGCCTTGGACAGGCGGCGGCCAGCATTTTTCATTCTTTAATCAGCCCGCGGCCGCCGAAGCAAATTTTCATATGTTTTGGACAGCTGTGCGACCGTTAATCGCAGAAAATGCTGAAGCTTTAGAACACTTCGACCAAGTACGTCGCGGTTTCGCCGAAGAGATGCAAAACCAAATTCAACTAATGTGGACGGCCAAACTCGGTCTCGCTGAATTTAACGCAAAACTATTTAAACAACTAATGCAGCTTATGACCCGTTCAGAAGTGGATTACACCATTTTCTTCCGTGAGTTATCCCAAATACCCGACGATATCTCAGCGTTAAAAAAGAGCTTCTACGTTAAAACCTCACAAACACTCGACGACCAATGGGAATCTTGGCTGAAAAGCTGGCGCGATCTAATAAGTGCCGGTAGCGATTTATCGGCGGTATCCAAAAAAATGAAACTCGCTAATCCAAAATACACCTGGCGCGAGTGGCTGGTTGTGCCTGCCTACCAACACGCCATGCAGGGTGATTACACGCTGGTTAAAGAGCTTCAAGAAGTGCTGAGCCATCCTTATGACGAGCAGTCCTCAGAAGTAGAAGACAAATACTATTGCTTAAAACCCAAAGCGTTTTTTAACGCGGGTGGTGTGTCGCATTATAGCTGTTCATCTTGATTTTGAATGAAAATTGCGGCAATGCTCCGCCGCTCGAGCCTTTCTACTAAGGGCTTTTCCAATAGAATTTAAGCATCCTTTTACTGCTGCCCGGTTAATTCTGAGAGATATGGATAGGGAACTGGTATTGGAGACCGTCACCAGCATGCTCCGCCAAGGATGGCGGGTGTTAGAACAACGCAGGAGCAGTTGGTCGAGATGCTGGTGCCGAGCCAACATGGATGTTTTCACGGCGTGTCTCCAATACCAGCCCTATCCATATCTCGGCCTTGGTCTCACGCAGAAGCCATTTGCCATTATTCTGAGGTGCCTTAAGCTAACAGGACAGCAGTGGAATCCTATAATAAAAACTTGACTCCGTACCATAGTACAGGCTCTAGACTGGGAAATATGACGATGAACGAGCAAGCTCCTATTACGATTGGCGTACTTGCAAAACGCGCAAATGTTGGGACTGAAACCATTCGTTTTTACGAACGAAAAGGCATTATCACGCAACCGCCTAAATCCGGAGGTTTTCGTTATTACTCTGAAGACGACATAAAGCGTATTCGCCTGATAAAGAAAGCCCAGGAAATTGGGTTTACTTTAGAAGAAATTAAAGACTTTCTGATGCTGGACACCTGCACCAGTGATGCCAGGCAAGTGATTCAACAGAAAGCTGGGCACAAAATTCAGGAGGTCGAGCAAAAAATTGCTGACCTCACAAACGTTGTGAGCGCTTTAAAGAAATTTTT
The DNA here is from genome assembly GCA_028281575.1 of Cellvibrionaceae bacterium. Taxonomy (GTDB): domain Bacteria; phylum Pseudomonadota; class Gammaproteobacteria; order Pseudomonadales; family Cellvibrionaceae; genus Agaribacterium. The sequence continues at coordinate 4,091 of JANQJP010000003.1, read as the reverse complement.
AGACGCGTGCGGCACTGATACGCCTGATGCCTGCGAGTCTGACGCTAGAAAATCTAATGCTTGCGAGATAGTTGAGTGTTTTGAGAATGACTGGGAGTGTTGTAACAAGTCCAGTTGAGCATCATCTAAACCCGATGGGAGAAGTGCTATGAAAGATATATGTGAATGCTGCGAACAAAATAGCAATGAGGCAAAGTGCTGCTGTAATACGGAGCACTGTGAATGTAGTAAGGGCTGTGTTTGCGGTAGCTGTTGTCAAGACAAAGATTGCTGCTAAGCATTGCTAAAGACCCGCTAAAAACTGACAATTCTTTAACGGGTCTCCGGTGTGTAGCGTCAAAATCTTTTAGGCGTTTTCCTGTCTTGGTTTTATTCGTTTGCTCGAAGCGCTAGGGACAAGCCCTAAGAAGAATAACGCTTTTCCAGTGCTTTAAAGACCGCTCGCAAGCCCATTGCTTCACCACCCTTTGGCCGACCCGGCCTCGCGCGATCATTCCAGGCACCGACATCAAAATGCACCCACGGGCTGTTTTCAACAAACTTTTGCAGATATAACGCCGCTGTAATTGAGCCGCCCATGCCTGTAGAAGCCGAATTCACCAAATCTGAAATAGACCCCTTCATATACGAGGCATAGGGTTGATGTAACGGCAGCCGCCAAACGTTGTCTTCTTCCGTTTCTCCTGCGTTCATCAAATCAGAAGCGAAAGCATCATCGGTGCTGTAAAACCCCGGCACTTCCAAACCAAGCGCCACACGTGCAGCACCGGTTAAGGTGGCGAAATCAATAATTAAATCCGGTTGATCGTCGTCTGCTAAAGCCAATGCGTCGCACAAGACTAAGCGGCCTTCGGCATCAGTGTTATCAATTTCAACTGTTAACCCTTTACGTGTGGTGACGATATCACCAGGGCGAAACGCGTTACCGGATACGGCGTTTTCGACCGCCGGTATCAGTACCTGTAAACGAACCGGTAGCGATTTCGCCATGATCACGGCTGCCAGGCCAAGCACATGAGCACCACCACCCATATCCTTTTTCATCAGGCGCATGCCGGCAGTGGGCTTTAAATCCAAGCCACCGCTATCAAAACAAACGCCTTTACCGACCAAGCATAGTTTCGGTGCCGACTCGTCGCCCCAGTTAAGTTCCAACAAACGCGGTGCGTGATCCGACGCTCGCCCAACCATATGGATAGTGGGAAAGTTTTCCGCGAGCAAGGCATCGCCAACAATTTCTGAAAATTGCGCGTCATATTCACGCGCAAGTGTTTGCATTGCCATCGACAGTTGCTCCGGCATCATATCGCCCGCCGGTGTATTCACCAGGTCGCGGGTTAAGATGACGCCTTTCGCCAGCGCGCTTACATTGTTAACAACGGCTTCGTCATTAATATATAAGGTGGCGCGATCGTCGCCGGCTTTATATTCGGTAAACTGATACTGACCCAGCACCCACCCCAGCGCGGCCGCCGACAGCTGTTCTGAACCCCCCTCGAGATAAAAGGGCGCTTTAGGCAATGCCTTCGCCACATCCGATAATTGCCATACGGAATGGGTATCTTCGACGACTACGACAACCCGATCCAAATGACCGTCCTGCTTGGGAATAAGGCGATGACCTTTACCCTCAAAACCAGAATGCACCAGCCAATTGCGAACAAACGCCGATTGCTCCGATAACCATTGATCGTAATGGCTGTCTTTGATAATTGTGATAGGGTGGCCTTCACGACCGTAAACTAAATGAAACATGGTGACTCTCTAGGGTCTGAATATCTGCTATGTATTCTAGGGCACCTCTGATTAATGGCAAATGACTTCTGGCTCGGAGCGCGCTTGGTCTTACGCAGAAGCCGTTTGCCATTAATCAGAAATACCCCCCAGGGCCTGGGTCAGGATGAGCAAGGTTTCTTCTTGATAAGAGCGGGGCATCAAGTAAGTCTGTATGCTTTATTTCTTTTAAACTTAAGCGTTTTTTTGACAATGAAAAAAATTATTCTAGCGAGCACATCCATCTATCGTAAGGAACAGTTAAAGCGACTTAACCTCAATTTTGAAGCTATGTCACCCAATGTTGATGAAGAACCGCTGAAGCAGAAAGGCTTGGATCACGTTCAATTATCTAGGGAGCTTTCTTTACGAAAAGCGCAATCCATAAGTGAAAAAAATAATGACGCCATTGTTATTGGTGGCGATCAGGTCGCGAGCTTTAATAACCTGGTATTGAGCAAGCCTAAAACAAAGGAAAACGCCTTCAAACAATTAACGTCTCTGGCTGGAAACGAACACCAACTGATTACCTCGTTGGCCATTATGTGTAATGGTCAAGTGTACATACATACGTGCATTGCAAAAATGAAAATGCGCCAGCTGACAGACGAACAAATTAAAGGATATATCGACGTCGATGAACCGCTTCAATGTTGTGGATCGTACCGTATTGAAGCGGTTGGTATCAGCCTTTTTGAAAAAATTGAATGTGAGGATTACACCTCCATTATCGGCATCCCACTTATGTGGACAGCCATAACGCTATCAAAGCTCGGTATACCCGTTCCCTGAAGTTTCTTACTTATGACAATTATCCATATTAAGCACCCACAAGACCTGGCGCGCTTACGTCGCCTTGCATTGGCGTCGCAGGGATTGTTGCAGATGGCTCCCTTTGGCAAAGGACTGCCTGCTGCACGCAAAGCAATTCATCACATAGGTTATGTTCAGATCGACACAATATCGGTGGTGGAACGGGCACATAACCATGTTTTCTATTCCAGAGTGCCCGATTTCAAAGCGTCTTTTGTTAACCAAATGCTTTATAAAAAAGATATTTTTGAATATTGGACACACGCCGCCGCGTTATTGCCCATCGCCGACTTTCGTTTCTCACTCCCCTACAAGCATGCCATCAAAAGCGGCAAAACCCACTGGTATAAAACGCGTGATAAAAAATATATGCACGAACTATTGTCTCGCATACGTGCAGATGGGCCGATACGTTCCCGAGATTTAGAAACGGATACGCAAGCGAAAAAACGTATGGGTTGGTGGGATTGGAAACCCGCCAAAAAGGCACTGGAACAAATGTATATGGAAGGCGACTTAATGGTATGCAACCGCGATGGCTTCCAAAAAACATATGACCTTACGGAACGCGTATTACCATCTGATGTAAATACAACGATGCCGAGTGCGGAAGAATTTGCGGAGCACATTGTCAACCAGCAACTGCGCTGCCACGGGCTTGCTTCACTCAAAGGGTTTACTTACCAACGACGAAACCCTGAACTAAGAAAGGCCGTGAAAACTTTGGTAAATGAAAGGCTCGCACAGCAGACTTTGGAACAAATACAGCTGAGCAACGGTGAAGTTTTTATAACAGAAGCGGGCGCACTGGAACGCCAACTCACCCGGCTAAATAACCGTATGTCAATTCTTTCTCCTTTTGACAACAGCGTCATTCAGCGTGAGCGACTAAAAGCACTGTTTCAATACGATTACCAATTAGAGTGCTACGTGCCAGAACCCAAACGCCAGTATGGATACTTCTGCCTGCCACTGCTTTACCGCGGTGAATTTATTGGACGAATGGATTGTAAAGCGCACCGAAAAACGTGTCGCTTGGAAATCAAGTCGCTCTATTTGGAAAAACACATTTTTGAAGAAGACGCGGTCATCAGTGCATTTGCAAACGCTATTAATGCGTTCTGTCATTTTCAGGACTGTGACTCAGTATCTTTGGGTAAAGTGCATCCTAAGCGTTTTACCAAACCGTTACGTAGTGCTTTATCGTGATATCTACACTGCTTGCGGCGTCTTACCCTAAAAGAAAGGTGTCTAAAGCAACGTGAATGTATTGTTAATGCCTCCGCATGGTGAAAAAATGAGCAGGTTTGCCGGATAGGGAAGATCACCAGGCAAAAGAACGCTTTCACGGGTTATTGGAAGCTCTGTTGGAGTTATGAATTTGAATAGGCGTATTTGTCGGCAGTCGACCGAGGCTGTGTGAAAACGTATTCAAACAGGTGTGAGGCAAAAAGCTAAGAAAGGAAAAAGAATGAACAGATTTATATCTGGCAATGACCGACATC
>JANQJP010000001.1 GCA_028281575.1 Cellvibrionaceae bacterium | reverse complement strand
TGTTAGAGCAACGCAGGAGCAGTTATCGACGACTGCATGGATGCAGGAGGTAGAATAACGCAGGAGCAGTTATCGAGATGAATCGACGGTTTTAAAAGGGTGAACTTATGTGCTAACTCTCAACAGAGCATGATTTGACTTCCTGATAGCCCAGCTGAACCTGTTGACACAGCGCATTAAATACGGATAATACCGCGACCTTGCGCGCCCCACGAAGCACATTTGGCCAACTCGGGACGCACTCAATTGATTTCACGGTAATAGGAGCTAGGCGGTGGCAAATTCACCTCAAGCAAAAAAACGCGCTCGTCAAAACGACACAGCTCGTAAACACAATGCCAGCTTACGTTCTATGGTGCGCACTTATTTGAAGCGAGTGGTAGCTGCCATCGAAGCAGGCGACGCGGAAGCAGCCAAAGCAGCATACGCAGAAGCTGTTCCGGTTTTGGATCGCGTTGCTGATAAAGGCGTTTATCACAAAAATAAAGCTGCTCGCCACAAGAGCCGGCTTAACGCTCAGATTAAAGCACTCGCTGCTTCTTAATCTCAGCAGGCAAAGCAAAGAAAGAAACCGGCGCTCGCCGGTTTTTTTATATCTTTTAAAGACAGCTTTCAAAAGCAGCGATTAACGCATCTGTCTGGTCTTCTGTCCCCAAACTGACACGCAAGCCAATACGCCCTTCGGCATCCGTTTTTGGCCGAACGAGAATGCCGGCAGCTCGCAACGATGTTTCAATAGCTAAGGCGTTGTCCATAAACAGCCAGATAAAGTTTGCCTCGCTGGGCCAGTAACTAATTTCATTGCGATTTAGAAATGCTTCGAACTTAGGTTTCGACCTTTCCATCACCTCACGAATATAAGCGTGCACTTCGGCCTGGTGCTTTAGCGCAGATTTGACCGCCACAACAGCCAATTGATTTACGTCGTAAGGACCTCGCACTTTTAATAACGCACGAATATTTTCCGCTGCAGATACTAGATAACCAAAACGCAGTGACGACAGCCCCCACGTTTTGGAGAACGTACGCGTAACAATAATATTTGGAAAGGCCGCGACCCGGTCAGCCACGGTGATGCCACAGTATTCGAAATAACATTCATCTACTAAAACGGCCGCGTTAGGCGCCGCTCCGGCAATACTCAAAATGCCCTCTGCAGATAAAACTGTACCACTGGGATTATTGGGGTTGGAAACAACAATCACCCGCGTTTTCTCATTGATCAGCGCAAGCACCTCGGCGACAGGATAACCTGTCTCGAAGGAATAATGGGGCTGATGAATAATTGCATGCTCAAGCTGCGCAGCCTGACTATAAATTGGAAACGACGGTGCGGGAATAATGACTTCACTGTCCGGCTCACAACACGCGCGAAAAACAAGGTCTATCGCCTGGTCGGAGCCGTTCGTAATCATTAGCTGATTCGCATCAACACCAGCGTATTCGGCAATGCGCTCGACAACATCTCCATAAGCCGGGTAGACCTGGAGGCGCCCGGAACGCAGCCACGCCACCAAATCCTCGACAATCAGATTGGATATGGGCACTGTGCGCTCATTAAAATCGAGCAGGGTAAATTGCTCGGGGTTACGTCCCTCTAGCGGCGGCTTGTAGGTACCCATCGCATCGATGTGTGATTTAAAGATTGTCATATAGCCGATGTTTTTTTAGAAAAATCGTTATTGTTGCTCGTGAACTTAGAAGAGGCATGGATTGGGTACTTGTCCTAGAGACCTTCACCAGCAGGCTCCGCCATGGATGGCGGATGTTAGAACAACGCAGGAGCAGTTGTCGAGATGCTGGCGCAGAGCCTACATGGGTGGAGCGGATTAAAGCGAAGTACAGCTTCGTTCCGCGTAACGACCCTTATCTGTGATTTTGGGCCGGGCCTGCTTGCAGGTATTCACGGCGTGTCTCTAGGACAAGTACCCAATCCATGCCTCGTACCCAAATTTAACAACGCAACCCTTATGATGTATCTGTTTCAGCAAATCGTTGTAAATATTTGGATCTAACTCAAAACCAAATTATCACGATGAATAAGTTCTTCAAAATCACGGTATCCCAACAACTTGTCAATTTGCGACGAGGAGTGACCAGCGATTTTCCGGCAGTCATCACTGCTGTAATTAACGAGTCCGCGCGCAACCTCATTGCCTTCTGCATCCCGACACACCACGAGTTCCCCACGCGTAAAATAGCCCACAACTGTTTTGACGCCGACGGGTAACAAACTTTTACCCTGCTCACGCAAAACTTTCACAGCCCCCTCGTCCAAAATCAAGACGCCGCGCGTTTGTAATTGCCCGGCGAGCCAGCGCTTTCTTGCAGCGAGCGGCTGTTGTGACGCGTAGAGCAGGGTTCCAAGCATTTCGCCACTCGCAACGCGAAGTATCGATTCAAACAGGCGCCCACCTACAATAACGGTATTTGCTCCAGACCGCACAGCCAGCCTCGACGCCCGGACTTTACTGATCATTCCGCCCCGACCAACAGCGCCACCGCCCTCGGCCATTTTGTCGAGCTCTGGATCGAGTGCAGAGCGCTCGTGAATAATCTGGGCGAGTGCATTTTTGCGCGGATCGGCATCGTACATCGCATTTTGATCGGTCAATATACAAAGTATATCGGCCTCAATTAAATTGGCGACCAGTGCGGCAAGCGTGTCGTTGTCGCCAAAACGGATCTCGTCGGTAACAACGGTATCGTTTTCATTGATCACCGGCACGACGCCGAGAGACGTCAATGTTCTTATAGTTGAACGCGCATTTAAATAGCGCTGCCGGTTAGAGAGATCATCGTGATCGAGCAATACTTGTGCGGTTTTTAAGTTGTAGCGTTGGAATTCCTGCTCATAGGCTTGCACCAATAGCGCCTGACCAACAGCCGCAGCGGCTTGCTGTTTGTGGATGGCACGCGGGCGCTCCGTCCAGCCGAGGCGAGGTAAACCTGCGGCGACCGCACCAGAGGATACTACGACTACTTCATAGCCCCGCTTTGCGAGCGAGGCAATTTGCCGGACCCATTCTGAAATGGCGGCCTGGTCCAAACCGCGACCATCGTCAGTCAGCAGCGCACTGCCCAGTTTTATTACCCAGCGGCGGCTCTGTTTTACTTGTTGTCTGCGAGTGATGCTATCCATACATTTTCTGTGATCAGTGGGTGTATACGACTTCTACGTCGTTATCATCGTCGTCATCGTTTTCGTTATGATTATCGGCAGCGTGCAATTTTTGCAGACTCGCGATACGTTGTCTCGCTTCCGCCTGCATCGCGTCTTGCACAGCGCGTTCCTCGGCAGCGAGTTCAGGGGCTTCGCGTTCGGCTTCCCATATATGTTCGAGGCGGTTCAGAAGCGATTCACACATCGCCTGTGTCCCGGTTTTTGCCAAAGCCGAAACGCTGTATACCGGCCCGGTCCAATTCAACCCTCGTACGACTTCTTCGGCTTTCGACCCAAGTTCACCCTCCGAGAGCAGATCAGACTTGTTGAAGACCAGCCACCGCTCCCGCCGAGCGAGCGTGGGACTAAATTCCTCTAGTTCATTGACGATGGACAGGGCATTTGTAAGTGGGTCAGAACCGTCTGCCGGACAGATATCAACGAGATGCAGCAGGATGCGACAGCGTGTGAGGTGCTTTAAGAAGCGGATTCCCAAGCCCGCACCCTGCGCAGCGCCTTCTATCAGGCCAGGAATATCTGCGACGGTGAAACTCCGGTGCCGCTGTACCTTCACCACCCCTAAACTGGGTATCAAGGTGGTAAATGGGTAGTCTGCAACCTTTGGCTGCGCGGCGGTCACCGAGCGAATAAATGTCGATTTGCCTGCGTTGGGAAGCCCGAGCATACCGACATCGGCAAGCAACTTGAGCTCCAGTCTAAGGCGTTTGAACTCACCTTCGCTGCCGGGCGTGGTTTGCCTGGGAGCGCGATTCACAGACGATTTAAAGCGGGCATTACCCAGTCCGTGAAAACCGCCCTGCGCAACTAAAAGGCGGTCTCCGTGCTTGATCAGGTCGCCGAGCGTCTCGCCCGACTCGTCATCAATTGCAGAAGTGCCGACCGGGACTTGCAAAACCAAATCCTCGCCCTTCTTGCCGGTGCAGTTGCGGCCGCGCCCCGGTCCGCCATTTTCCGCCTGATAACTGCGCTTGTAGCGGTAGTCGACAAGAGTATTCAAATTTTCGTCGGCTTCGAGAAAAACACAGCCGCCGTCGCCCCCATCTCCTCCGTCAGGACCGCCTTTCTCGATGTATTTTTCTCGACGAAAACTCAAACATCCGTTGCCACCGTTGCCGGCCCGAACGGTGATTGGGGCCTCATCTACAAACTTCATAACTAACCCTGGTCGGCGTCACCAAAACCCGACACGCAAAAACAAAAAAGCCCCTCGACCGAAGTAGAGGGGCTCTCATATGAAATAGCTTGCGACAAACTAGGCAGCGACAATGCTGACAGTTTTACGCTTCTGCTTTCCCTTCTCTTCAAACTTAACAACACCGCCAGCTTTGGCAAAAAGCGTATGGTCTTTACCAATACCGACGTTTTCACCCGCGTGAAACTTAGTACCACGCTGACGAACAATAATACTACCCGCCGAAACTACTTGGCCGCCAAATCGTTTAACGCCTAAACGTTTGCTTTCCGAGTCGCGACCGTTACGGGTGCTACCACCAGCTTTTTTATGTGCCATGACAGTGCCTCATCTAACCTTTAATACTCGTGATTTTTACTTCTGTATACCATTGGCGATGCCCCTGGCGCTTCATGCTGTGCTTGCGACGACGGAATTTAATAATTGTCACTTTCTCCGCACGGCCGTGACTCAGCACTTCCGCAGTCACACTCGCACCTTTCACCAATGGCGCTCCAATTTTTACGTCTTCGCCTGCACCGACCATCAAAACCTGATCAAAATCAACGGTTTTACCAGTCTCTGCTTCAATTTTTTCCAAGCGGAGGACTTCTCCCTCCTGAACGCGGTGCTGTTTGCCACCCGCTGCAATAACTGCGTACATATGTAGTTGCTCCAATTTTGCTATTGGACGACACGAAGTAGCCTGAGGCTTCTGGGAAAACTTGCGCCGTATCTGTAAAACTCAGCCCGATGGGCTCAGAAGGGCGCGAATTCTACTAAAGACGCCTTTTATTCGCAAGTAGCAGTATGCTTCCAGATAGAATCGCGCGACTGGTCCCAGACAAGAAAAACGCGAAGGCGTATTCAAAACAAACAGATTAGAAATCTGCCATTCTTGACTTATGTGTCCCTGCCCCCTAGCATCCGAACCTCATTTTTAAGGGACCACTATCAAGGCCTTTTATGTTGTCCTTTCTGGAAGCAATTAGACCAGAACTTGAGCGCGTAAATACAACAATCATTCAGCGCCTGCACTCAGAAGAAGCTCTCGTCGAAGAAATCGGTCATCACCTGGTAAACGCTGGCGGCAAGCGACTGCGTCCCGTTCTGGTGCTACTTAGCGCCAAAGCCCTCGGTTACCAAGGCGACCAGCATATCGAATTGGCGGCGATTATCGAGTTCATCCACACCGCTACGTTGCTTCATGACGACGTGGTCGATGTATCGCAACTGCGCCGTGGCTTGCCGACTGCAAACGCGCAATGGGGTAACGCGCCCAGCGTACTCGTGGGCGACTTCCTGTATTCGCGCGCATTTCAAATGATGGTCGAAATTGGCAGCATGGATGTCATGAACATAATGTCTACTACAACCAATGTGATTGCGGAAGGCGAAGTCCAGCAGTTGGCAAATGCGCAAAACCCCAATATTGAGGAACGCAACTACCTCGACGTCATATATAAGAAAACAGCGGCACTGTTCGAAGCCGCGTGTGAATGTGGCGCCACAATTAGTGGAGCGGACCACGCATATCGGCGCAAATTTAAAGCATTTGGTTATCACTTGGGTATCGCTTTCCAACTGATGGATGATTTACTCGACTACGAAGGCGATAGCGATATGTTGGGCAAAAATGTCGGTGACGATTTAGCAGAAGGTAAAGCCACTCTGCCCGTCATCCACGCTATTGGCGTGAGTACGGGCGAGCAGGCAACGCTGTTAAAAAAATCGATTGAGCACGCAGATGCCTCTGAACTCACGCATATAATCGACCTTGTCCGCGCGAGTGGCAGCCTCGATTACACTCGCCAAATGGCGCTAGAACACGCCGAAAAAGCCATAGCAATCCTTGAACCCCTGCCCACTTCAACCTGGCGAGAATGCCTAATCGACTTGACCAGATTTTCCGTTGAGCGCTCCTATTAAAGCTAAACCGCGCGCTCAAAAAACAATTTACGAGTTTAAGCAAATGTCTACTGAAACAAAAAACATCTCAGACCTGTACCAAAATTGGGACGCACTGGAAGCGCGCGCGACGCAATGGAAAAACCAAACGCTGGCGCAGGCCTTTGCCAAGGACAACAATCGGTCGGCGCGCTTTAGCATCGCCGCTGCCGGGTTGGAGCTCGACTATTCCAAAAACCATATTGATGACGACGTCATCGCACTTTTATTAGATGTTTGTGAGCAGGCAGAACTAAAAACAGCAATCAAAAAGTTGTTGCGCGGCGACAATGTTAACAACACTGAGCAACGCCCGGCACTTCACACGGCACTGAGATTTTTAAACCAACCTGAGACAGAAGAAAATAAAGCGGTCGCCGACGCACTCGACAAAATGGCCGGCCTGGTTGCACGCGTCCACAACGGTGACTGGACGGGTTATTCAGGAAAAAAAATAACGGATGTCGTAAACATCGGCATCGGCGGCTCAGATCTAGGGCCGCGCATGGTGACTAAAGCGCTAACACCGTTTCATACCGACGACGTCAATGTGCACTTTGTCGCGAACATTGATGGCGCGGAAATTTTTGACATGCTTCAGAAGCTCGACAGCGAGTCGACACTTTGGCTCGTCGCATCAAAATCGTTTTCTACACTCGAGACGCTACAAAATGCACTCACGGCTCGCGCCTGGATGTTGGATAAAGGTTGCCCAGAAGCATTGCTGCACAAGCATTTTGTCGCCATTTCTTCCAAGGTGGACAAAGCCATTGATTTCGGAATTGCTGAAGAAAATATATTTCCTATGTGGGACTGGGTTGGAGGACGCTACTCGCTGTGGTCTGCAATTGGATTACCCATCGCATTCGCGGTTGGCATGGATAATTTTAATAAATTACGCGAAGGTGCGGCGTTAATGGACGCGCACTTTGCTGAAGCACCGCTTGAAAAAAATATTCCAGTTATCATGGGACTGCTCATGTTCTGGTATAGCAATCTGCTCGGTGCAGATAACCAGGCTGTTTTGCCTTACGCGAATCATCTTCAACTGCTTCCAGCATATCTGCAACAATTGGAAATGGAAAGTAACGGTAAATCGGTAAATAAAGCAGGCGAGCGTATTTCTTACCAAACAGGCTCAGTCGTCTGGGGAACCGAAGGTTCCAACGGACAGCACTCGTTCCACCAGCTACTGCACCAGGGCAACGTGTTCACACCGATCGATTTTATCGCACCGTTACGCGCTCACCACCCCATCGCCCACCAACAAAAATATTTGTTTGCAAATTGCGTCGCACAAAGTCAGGCGCTAATGAGCGGACGCGATTTAGAAGCGAGTAAAGCTGAACTGCGCGTGCAGGGAGTGAGTGAAAGTGAAATAGACTTTCTCGCCGAACACAAAGTGCATCCGGGCAACCGCCCAAGTAGCACAATTATTATGGAGGAACTAAATCCAACAACGCTCGGCGCTTTAATCGCAGCTTACGAACACAAAGTGTTCACTTTGGGTGTACTGTGGGATATTAATTCTTTTGATCAATGGGGCGTGGAGCTTGGAAAACTGCTGGGTACCCACGTAGCCACCGCTATTGATACGACAGATATCCCCACAGATTGGGATTCATCAACACAAAATTTAATTAAGCGTTTTCTCAACGCCAATAATTAAAAAAAAGCCGCAATTACTTGCGGCTTTTTTATACGTGTGTGTTTACACGCTCAGTCGTCAAACGCTTTAATAAGCGCCAAAATTTCCTGCGTTTTTTCTTCCATTAACTGTGTGTTCTCCCGCGCTTCAACATTCAAGCGGATCACTGGCTCCGTGCTCGACATACGCAAATTGAATCGCCAACCTTCAAAAGACATTGACAGGCCATCGACTTTTTCAATCAACGCTGCCGATGAATGGTAGTGTTGTTCCATTCTTTCAATAATACGCCGGGCGTTATTTACTGTATCGTTTCGCTCGCCGCTGCAAGGAAACATTTGCGTGCGCTCGCCGACCAGTGCCGACAGCGATTTCCCTGTACTGGAAATCAGTTCCAACACTAACAACCACGGAATATTTCCGTTGTCGCAGTATGCAAACTCTCTGAAATAATGGTGCGCGCTCATTTCGCCACCGTAAATGGCATCTTCAGCCCGCATGCGTTCCTTAATATATGCGTGGCCGGTTTTGCTCTCAACGGCGACGCCACCCGATGCCTCAACAACATCGATAGTATTCCAGGTCAAACGCGGGTCATGAACGATCTTTGCACCAGGTGCCTTCGCCAAAAATGCTTCCGCCAACAAACCGACAACATAATAGCCTTCGATAAAATCGCCATTTTCATCAAAGAAAAAACACCTATCAAAATCGCCATCCCAAGCAATGCCTAAATCTGCATTGGTCTGTCTGACTGCATCTATGGTGGCCTGACGATTGGTTGGCAACAATGGATTGGGTATGCCATTGGGGAAATTGCCATCAGGCTCAAATTGAACTTTAACCAACTCAAACGGAAGGTAAGGCTCGAGCGCATCAATAATCGCTCCTGCACCGCCATTACCGGGGTTTACAACAACCTTAAGCGGTTTTAGCTTGCTCGCGTCTACATAGGATAACAAATGCTTAACATAAGCCTGGCGGTGATCGTAACGTTCTACCTTACCTTTTACGGCGTCTTTAAACTGTCCCTGTTCCGCCAATTCACGAATAGTATGCAGGCCCGAGTCACCTGAAATAGGACGTGAACCGGAACTCACCAACTTCATGCCGTTATAATCCATCGGATTATGGCTGGCAGTTACGCAAATCCCGCCGTCGACACCAAGATCAAAGGTGGCAAAATAGACCTCCTCTGTACCGCCTCGACCAAGATGCAAAACATCTGCGCCGCCATCGGTAATGCCTTCAACCAGTGCATCAGTGAGCTGCGGGCTAGTAAGGCGAACATCGTGAACGACAACAACTTTCTTAGCACTTAGAAAATCCACAAAAGCGCGACCGATGCGATAAGCCACGTCTTCATTGAGTTGTGATGGAACTTTGCCCCGAATATCGTAGGCTTTAAAGCAGGTAATATCGATATGCTGCATTGGTGACTGCCTATTTCCCGTACACGTTTTCATAAACAAAAGTGGTCGCGTCGACAAAACCCGCTACCGAACCACAATCAAACCGTCGGCCTTTAAATTTATACGCGAGGACACAGCCATCCTTTGCCTGCTTAAGTAACGCATCTGTCAGCTGGATTTCGTCATTTTTGCCAGGAGGCGTGCTCTCGATAATTGAGAAAATGTCTGGCGTCAAAATATAGCGACCGATAATGGCGAGATTACTCGGCGCATCTTTAGCTTCGGGCTTTTCCACCATGTCATTAACTTGATAAATGCCGTCTTTTATCTGATCACCCGCAATAACACCGAATTTGTGAATGTCGTCTTCAGGGACCTCCTGTACAGCGACAATGCTGCAACGAAATTGTTTGTAGAGACGGACCATTTGCGAAAGCACGCCGTCACCAGCATCAGCAACACATAGATCATCCGAAAGTACAACACCGAAAGGCTCATCGCCAATCAAACGGCGCCCATTTAAAATCGCATCTCCCAGACCGGCCATTGAGGCCTGACGGGTAAATGAAAATGACCCCTTGGCCATAACATCGCGAATTGATTCGAGGTACTGTTCTTTGGAAGAGCCAGCGATCTGGTGCTCCAACTCGTAGCTAACGTCAAAGTGATCTGCAATGGCGCGCTTGCCTCGACCAGTAACAAAGCCTATCTCAGTCAAACCTGATTCTATGGCTTCTTCTACACCGTATTGAACAAGGGGCTTATTCACAACAGGCAGCATTTCCTTGGGCATAGACTTTGTAGCAGGCAAAAACCGAGTCCCATAACCAGCCACGGGAAACAGACACTTTTTGATCATAACTAACATCCTTTAAAACAAACATTGATAAAGTGGGATAAACTTGGGCGCAAAATATACCATAGGTTGCTTGAAGTTCGTCGTTTCGAGCTGCGAAACGCTCCGCAAATTCAGGCGTTCCCTGGACAAGCGCGATTTAGTCGTTAGAATGTCGCATCCCCAGTGTCCAAGCCCAACTCACCCTAACGTTCGAACGTCACGCCCATGATTGAAAACTTCCAACCACAACCTTCTTACAGCCGCGACGAACTTTTGACCTGCGGTAGAGGCGAACTCTTTGGCCCCGGTAATGCTCAATTGCCAATGCCTAACATGCTTATGTTAGACCGTATTGCTCATATTGCTAAAACAGGCGGTGAATACGGCAAGGGCGAGATTATCGCTGAGCTCGATATCCACAAAGACCTTTGGTTTTTCGATTGTCACTTCCCCGGCGATCCGGTGATGCCCGGTTGCCTTGGCTTAGATGCGATGTGGCAACTTGTAGGTTTTTTCCTGGCATGGAAAGGGAACCCAGGCAGAGGCAGAGCGTTAGGTGCCGGTGAAGTCAAGTTTACCGGGCAAATTATGCCCAGCGCCAAGATGGTCACTTATCACATTCACCTTAAACGCGTGATTGAGCGCAAGCTGGTCATGGGCATTGCCGATGGCAGAGTGGCTGTCGACGGTAAAGAAATATATTTCGCGAAGGATTTGCGCGTTGGTTTATTCGGAGATTCTGAGGAAACATTTTAAAACCAATCTATCTAATGTTGGCAAATAGCGCGTATGCGATAATGCGCCACCGACGGATACGTCGCAGCGGCGGAACCTGAAAATAAGAGGCTATATATGAAGCGTGTTGTAATTACCGGTCTAGGAATTGTGTCTTGCATAGGCAACGATAAAGACACGGTCTTGAGTTCGCTGCGAGCAGGCACGTCGGGCATCAAGACTAATCCGACCTACATTGAGCACGGTTTTCGCAGCACGATAGGCGGCTCGGTTGAAATCGACCTTTCCGAACACATCGATCGCAAAGTGTACCGTTTCATGGGCGATGCCGCTGGCTTTGCATATGTCTCAATGAAGCAGGCTATTAGCGACGCAGGCTTGAGCGAAGCCGAAGTTTCGAACGAGCGCAGTGGCATTATTATGGGTTCTGGCGGTGCATCGACTGCCAGCGTTGTAGAATCAGCCGACATTATTCGAAGTCGCGGCGTAAAGCGCGCAGGCCCCTACCGCGTTACCCAGACAATGGGCTCCACTGCATCCGCATGTCTGGCGACACCCTTTAAAATCCGCGGCGTGAATTACTCTATTTCCTCGGCTTGTGCAACCAGTGCCCACTGTATTGGTAATGCAATGGAACTCATTCAACTCGGTAAACAGGATGTGGTTTTCGCCGGCGGCGGTGAAGAGGAACACTGGACGCTTACCGGGCTCTTCGACGCGATGGGTGCACTTTCAACCAAATATAACGACACGCCTGAACAGGCTTCGCGCCCCTACGATGCGAATCGCGATGGTTTTGTTATCGCTGGTGGCGGCGGTTGCGTAGTACTCGAGTCACTTGAGCACGCACAAGCGCGCGGGGCAAAAATATACGCGGAGATCGTCGGTTACGGCGCAACTTCCGATGGCTATGACATGGTCGCACCATCAGGAGAAGGCGCGAGTCGCTGTATGCGACAAGCGTTACAAGGTATCGATGGAACCATCGACTACATTAACTCACACGGTACAAGTACTCCGGTTGGAGACCTGGCTGAGTTAAAAGCAATTAAAGACGTATTCGGTGATAGCTCACCATTTATCAGCTCGACAAAATCACTTACTGGACACTCTCTCGGCGCAACAGGTGTTCAGGAAGCCATCTACACCTTACTGATGATGGAAAATGACTTTATCTCTGCTTCCGCCAACGTCGAAACGCTCGACGAAGCCGCACAAGGCGCAGCGATTGTCACTCAAGCACGTGATGCGAAAATTGACTTGGCAATGTCTAATAGTTTTGGTTTCGGCGGCACCAACGCAACATTGGTGATGAAAAAGTTCGCGGAATAGCAAGACCCCTTTAAAGCGAATAACACTGCGCCACATTCAAGGCTGCTTGTTTACCTTTAACCACTCTCGAAGCAAGCGGCCAAAACCTCTCCGCCACGTAGGGAACTGTACACCAAAGTTTTCGGTGCAGCGACGCCCGGCAATATTTGCATTCCCTGCTAAAAAACGCCGTTTATCATTTTGAGGCGCAACAGTAGGAAAACGTAATTCAAGTTCCAGCTCTTTCTGCAATTGCCTCACAAGGTGATCGCAAAACTCCGCCTCTGAACATAAATCACTGCTGTGTACATGAAAGGTGCCCCAGTTTTCAGCACCGGTAAGAATTTGCTGAATAATGGCAATAACAGTATCGGCGACAAACCGAGCGCTCAGCGGCCGTCCAAAGTGATGATCTGAGACAACAATTTCTTCGCCACCGTCGAGCAAACGGGGAACAAAGCGAGACAATAGTCCCTCTTCTCCATCCAGCATCCAACTCGTACGCAAGATTAAATGCTTGGCAAGTACACGTGCTTCCTGTTCGCTTTCGACATCCGCCGACTGATCCTCAAAAATTTCTTCACCACTGATATCATCGAGTACAACGTATGAGGATAATTGAATGAAGGGCACATCGAATATGCGACAAGATTCAACAACATCACGCAGCACATCTTGTTTGTCTGCGTGCAGGTTAGCTGGACCACCCGGTGATAAATTGACAACCGCGCCAGGCTGGGATTCCTGAAAATAATCTTCGACAGAGCTAATATTACCCAGCGTGGATTCGTCGACAAGTACCCAGGGGATATCGTCGGATCGCTGCCTAAAGGACTTAGATATAGCCGACACGCCCCCAAAGAGGACTATTTTAAATCCCAAATTGATCTCTCCGTTTTTTTAGCGTACTGGAGACTAAATCAAAAAGGGATATCGTCGTCAAAAGCGTCCATTGCTGGAGCTGCCGCGGGCGCAGATTGCTGCGGCGGCACTGGAGCAGCGGAAGCCTGAGGTTGAGGTGTCCCCATGGGCGCACCATGTTCAGCCGCACGCGAATCAAGCATTTGCATTTCATTGGCAACAATTTCAGTGGTATAACGATCCTGGCCGCTCTGATCTTGCCATTTCCGCGTACGTAGCGATCCTTCAATATACAGTTTGGAACCCTTGCGCACGTATTCACCAACAATTTCTGCCAAGCGGTTAAAAAATACCACTCGATGCCATTCAGTACGTTCCTGATTTTGCCCAGTCTGCTTATCCTTCCAGGATTCCGAGGTCGCCAAACTAATATTGGTTACAGCCGCACCATTTGATGTGAATTTGGTTTCTGGGTCTTGTCCACAATGACCAATTAAAATTACTTTATTAATACCGCGCGACGCCATGATTTTTCTACCTCAAAACTTACTTAATTGCTTCTTTTCACTAACTAGTTTCAAATAAAACACGACCTAAAAAACATCTTTAGATTGTGTATTTGCAGCCACAAAATACGGTTCAAGCAACTGCTCTAAACCTTTTAAATCAAGTGTTTTGCGATCGACCTTAAGATACAACATAGTATCTTCCCGGACATAAACCGCGTCCTCAATGCCTTCTCGAGCAACGAGATTTAGCTCAGCAGCATATTGATTGACGGCAAAACACAAGCTGGTAAGATTTTTGGGCCGCTGCATGGAAACGGCCAGCAAAAACCAAGCACAGCTGAATGCTGCGCAAAGCGCAAACAAACCGCTGATACCATAAGCACCGAGGACCAAGCCCCCCAAGCTCCCTCCTACGAAAGCACCTGAAAACTGCCAGGTCGAATAGAGGCCCATCGCAGTACCTTTGCTTCCCGCAGGTGCTATTTTGCTGACCAGAGACGGTAACATGGCTTCAAGCAAGTTGAAAGCAACAAAAAATAAAAAAAGAAGTAACAGAAGCAATGCGCCAAACGGTTGGCCCGCAAAACCAATACAAGTGATAAAGATAAGAAGAATCGCAACGACAAAGGTTTCTTTAACGCGCATTTTTCTTTCAGCAAAGATCATTAAGGGCAGGGCTGTACCGAAGGATAAAAGCAGTACCGGCAAATAAATCATCCAATGTGATATTTTCTCGATACCGAGCTGGGTGATTAACAGTCCCGGAACAGAGGTAAACAGGGCAATTAACACGGCATGTAATACGAATATCCCGATATTTAATCTGGCCAGCTCAGGGTGTCGCATCGTTTTGGCAATAAGTGCGGGAATTGCACCTGAATCCCGGTGTGATCGCTCGGCGCGGCGCGGCGTGGGGACTGCAAAAACCAGAATACCTATGCCAATGACTGCAAACACGCTGGATAGAACAAATATTCCCGACATGCCAACAGCGGACGCTAAAAGAGGGCCAGTTATCAATGCAACGGTAAACGACAAACCGATAGAAGCACCTATGGCCACCATGGCCTTCGTGCGGTTTTTATCCGACGTCAGATCGGCGACAAGCGCCATCAAGGTACTCGCTATAGCACCGGCACCCTGCATGGCTCGCCCAACGATCAATGCATAAATATTTTCGGCACTCGCAGCAATCAAACTACCGACAGCGAAAATGATCAAGCCAACGACAATGACGGGTTTGCGCCCCCAAAAATCCGACATCAAGCCCATGGGTATCTGAAACAGCGCCTGAGTGAGTCCATAAATACCCAAAGCCAGGCCGAGCAAAGTCGCTGTAGCGCCCATGTAATCTTCACCATATATAAAAAGTACCGGCAAGACCATGAACAGGCCGAGCATGCGAATCGCATATAAAAGCGCCAGTGACGAAACAGTAAGTACTTCGGACCTCAATGCGACCTCTATAAAAAACGTGTGCAAGTAAACATGCAAAGGCGCGGATTGTAGCAATAGCGACGTCGCCATAATAGAACTGTAAACACTCGCACGCGCAAAAAACTAAACTTTTGAGAATTGAGTGGCACTTAAGAATGAGATTTTTGTGTATTTGTCATCAAAACTGTCATATTTTTAATACTTTTCTTCATTAATACGTTAAACTTAGCGGTTGTTGCCCTTATATGAATAGCAACAGCCGCGAGCAAAACAAAATCTATAAAACCTATCGTTAGCGGCATTTAATACTAAGGTTACGACGTGGCATTATCTGAAGCACTTTCGCACAAACCGGCCAAGCGAATTGCCTTGTTTTCCGGTAATAGCAGCCTCCAAACCGGGCTACTCGCCAAACTTATTGGCGAAGAGCTCGATTTAGAATGCGCTGTATTTCGGGATTTCAACGAGATTCCCAACGATGTGGCACTTTTGCTGATCGACTGTAATGGCCAAGAACTCGAAGTCCTCATCGACACGGCCAAAGACGTGCACAATCACGTAAGTGGTGCAAGCGCGGCTCTGCTAAACGCCGAGTACGAGAGCGAGCATGAAAACCTGCTCGACTGGCCCTGTATTTCGGGCTTGTTCTATGTCGATTCCGACCAGGAACAGTTGATACGCGGTCTTAAGTGCTTACTCGATGGCGACTATTGGGTCCCCCGGCGCCTACTGCATCATTTTCTCGATAAAAATCGTAAAACACCTGCAGTTACACATTCGCCAGATGTAAAACTCACGAAGCGCGAACGTCAGATTTTAAAACTCATCAATGATGGCGCCACCAACGCAGACATTGCCGCTGCGCTCGATGTAAGCGAACACACGGTTAAAAGTCATTTGTACAACGTCTACAAAAAAATCGGTGTCCGCAACCGCCTTGAGGCCAGCAATTGGGTTCGCAGTCTCACAGATCTTGACGAACTGTAAAAACTTTCACTCAGCCCAACGCTAGGGCCTGTTAACACCAATTCGGTTACCACTGCCGGAGACTAAAATTTTCTCCAGCTCGGCTTTGGTTTCCTGCGTCGCTCTAACAACTATATCCCTATAGTCGAAGGCGATATGAGCGCGGTGTGGTTGTTCCACATAAGCGAATAACAAGCTACCGCTCCTGCTCTCGCCCCTGCCTATGTCCTACAGGCAACGCAGCTGGGGGAAATTTTGGCCCGACCCAAAGGGTTGCGACTGCAGATACGCCACTTTGTATTGCCCACATGGATGTGGGTAAGGGGCGAGAGCAGGATGCGGTAAGCTTTACTCGGCAATTGCTCCTGCATTGCTCTAATAAGCTACATCCATGCAGCAATCGTCGTTTGTTTGGAATAACCAAACTACTCTCCCCGTGCCTTGATTGGCACATTTGCAGTCACAACAGTGGCCGATCGAATTGGTGTTAACAGGCCCTAGCTGAATTTATCGGCAATTAACGTCGCGGTTTTTTAAATAACTGGATATAATTCCAGTAATCTGGCCATTGGCCTGACACAAAAACACTATCACTTTCACAGCATTCCAGGAAAACAGCTTGGACACTATCATTGTGCAGGGTGCCCGCACCCACAACCTGAAAAACATTCAGCTTACACTCCCCAGGGACAAACTTATTGTTATCACCGGCTTATCAGGTTCCGGCAAATCGTCCCTCGCCTTCGACACGCTTTACGCTGAAGGCCAGCGCCGCTATGTGGAGTCGCTTTCCACTTATGCGCGCCAGTTTTTATCAATGATGGAAAAACCTGATGTCGATCATATTGAGGGCTTGAGCCCTGCAATTTCAATTGAACAAAAATCCACCTCGCATAACCCCCGCTCTACCGTCGGGACGATTACAGAAATTTACGATTACTTGCGCCTATTGTTTGCGCGCGTTGGTGAGCCTCGCTGTCCAATTCACAACGCACCGCTCACCGCGCAAACCGTTTCACAAATTGTTGATGCAATCCTCGCTCAGCCGGAAGGCAGTAAAATGATGCTGCTCGCACCCGTCGTTAGAGATCGCAAAGGCGAACACTTACATATATTTGAATCACTGCGCCGCGAGGGCTTTATTCGCGCGCGAATAGATGGGCTCGTCGTCGACCTCGATGACACCCCCAAGTTAGATAAGCGTAAAAAACATACTATCGAAGTTGTCGTCGACCGATTTAAAATTCGCAGCGATATCGCCATACGTTTAGCTGAATCTATCGAAACCGCGATTGCATTGTCCGACGGTATTGTTGTCGCAGCAGATATGGATGGCAAAAGGGCCGATCACACTTTTTCCGCCCGGCACTCATGCCCCTATTGTGACTACGCGTTAACGGAACTTGAGCCGCGCCTTTTTTCATTCAACAACCCTGCAGGCGCCTGCCCAACTTGCGACGGTCTGGGAGTTAAACAATTTTTTGCCGAAGATAAAATTGTTCAGTTCCCAGACGCCTCTCTGGCCGACGGGGCAATCCGAGGATGGGATCGTCGCAATCTCTATTATTTCCACATGCTCAAGTCTATTGGTGAACATTACGGCTTTGATATTGAAACACCGTGGAAAAAATTAAAAAAGAAACAGCGCGAAGCTGTCTTACATGGCTCGGGTGACGAAGTCATCGATTTTCGCTACGTAAATGACCGGGGACATATTTATCAGCGCAGCCACACCTTTGAAGGCGTTATTCCAAATTTCGAACGGCGTTTTCGCGACACGGAATCCAATTCGGTACGCGAAGAACTCAGCAAATTTTTATCGACAAGTGCATGTCCCAGTTGTAAAGGCGCCCGACTTCGAAAAGAAGCCCGCCATGTATTTATAGATGATAACAACCTGCCAGACATCACGGAATTACCCATTGGCGAAGCACTTAATTATTTTCATAAACTCAAATTTGATGGCGCCAGACAAGAAATTGCAGAAAAAATTATCAAGGAACTTCAAGACCGTTTGCAATTTTTAGTCGATGTCGGTCTGAACTACCTGACGTTAAATCGAAGTGCTGAAACGCTTTCTGGCGGCGAGGCGCAACGTATTCGCCTCGCAAGTCAAATTGGAGCTGGGTTGGTCGGCGTTATGTACATCCTTGACGAACCTTCCATAGGCCTGCATCAACGCGACAACGACCGACTGCTTAACACACTTACGCACTTGCGAGATTTAGGCAACACCGTCATCGTAGTTGAACACGATGAGGAGGCCATTCGAACAGCAGATTACATTGTCGATATCGGTCCTGGCGCGGGTGTTCACGGGGGCGAAATTGTCGCGCTAGGTAGCTATGCTCAAATATCTAAATCAAAAAAATCATTGACCGCCGCATACCTTACCGGAAGAAAAAAAATTGAAATACCCAAGGTTAGGCACACTTTCGAAGAAGATAAACAGCTCGTGCTTATCGGCGCCGCGGGCAATAATTTAAAAGATGTCGACTTACATATCCCCATCGGTCTTATGACGTGTGTGACCGGAGTATCCGGTTCAGGAAAATCGACACTGATAAACCATACCTTGTACCCTCTGGCGGCGCGTGAATTAAACGGCGCGACAACCTTAAATGCGGAGAAATACAAAAAAGTACACGGTTTCGATCAACTCGATAAATGCGTTGATATCGACCAAAGCCCAATTGGCAGAACACCTCGATCAAATCCCGCAACCTACACGGGCATTTTTACGCCTGTGCGCGAACTGTTTTCCGGCACACAGGAAGCGCGATCGCGCGGCTATAAACCCGGCCGCTTTAGCTTCAACGTAAAAGGCGGCCGCTGCGAGGCCTGTCAAGGCGACGGTGTAGTAAAAGTTGAGATGCATTTTTTGCCTGACATTTATGTTCCCTGCGACGTATGTAAAGGCAAACGCTACAACCGGGAAACCCTGGAAATAAAATATAAAGGGAAAAACATCCATGAAGTGTTGGATTTGACCGTTGAAGACGCGCGCGAGTTTTTCGATGCGATCCCATCGGTGGCAAAAAAACTGCAAACGCTTATCGATGTCGGTTTATCGTATATCCGTTTGGGTCAAGCAGCTACTACACTGTCCGGCGGTGAGGCTCAGCGGGTAAAACTCGCCAAAGAACTATCAAAGCGAGATACAGGAAAGACACTTTATATTCTCGATGAACCGACAACCGGCTTACATTTTCACGACATTCAGCAGCTGCTCACGGTATTGCACAGACTGCGCGACCACGGCAATACCGTCGTTGTCATCGAACACAATTTAGATGTGGTCAAAACGGCGGACTGGATTATCGATCTCGGCCCCGAAGGCGGCAGCGGCGGCGGCAAAATTATCGCCGAAGGCACGCCAGAACAAATTTGCCGAGTCAAAGCCTCTCACACAGGCCGTTTTCTCAAACCACTATTGGCGAAGAAATAAAGGGTTGCGATAGAATTTCTTCAGATTGAACAGCCAAGCAGCTGAGTAAACGCGCCACACAGAAAGGGCTCGGTGAACATTTAAGAAACATCAGTAAGCGTTGAAGTTATACTCGAACAATAAGGAATATTAAGAATGCGCCTAGCACCAACCTATAATAAACAAAAGGCATCATACCCAAGCGATTGATAAAACTTAGAAAAAAGTGAATACAAATATAGGCGCTGACGGCTGAAATAACCACGCCCCATAAAATCGCATTCCAATCCACACTTTCTGCACCGACAAGATCCAGGCCTTTGAATCCGCCGCTCAAGATAATCACCGGAATCGACATTAGAAATGAGAACTTTGCCGCTGGCTCACGCGCAAAACCTAAAAAGAGTGCGGCCGTTATTGTCACGCCGGAACGCGAGGTCCCTGGAATCAAGGCCATCGCCTGGGCACAGCCAATAAACAGAGCTGCCCATAACCCCACGTCGGCAAGCGTCTTGGCTCCCCCCCCCTTTCTATCTGCAATACCCAACAAAATACCAAAAAAGATGGTTGTTGCAGCGATAACAGTCATAGAACGCAAATGCGTTTCAATAAAATCAGAAGCAGCCAGGCCCACCAGGCCGGCTGGTATCGTTGCAACCACAATCATCCAGGCCAATTTACCTGCGGGGTCGGAAAAATTTCCGGTGCAGGTTTTTAAACCTCCAACGACAATCGCTGCAATATCTTTGCGGAAATATGCAACCACTGCCGCTAAAGTGCCGATATGAACAGCAACGTCAAAAGCCAAACCCTGGTCGGGCCAACCCAAGAGCTCTTTTGGAAGAATCAGGTGACCAGAACTGGATACCGGCAAAAACTCGGTGATGCCCTGAATCAAGGCAAGTACAACAATATGAAGGGTTTCCATGATAAAGCTCAACAACCCCTATCAGAGGTCTTTGGTTCGTATTCTGTTGCGCTTTTGCCAAGCGACTTCGTTGCGCAAGTACAGGGGCTCAATCTCAGATGCCTCCTGCGCACAGCTGCTGAGGTCCTTTGTGCACGCAAGATACTCGAGTAATTTTACAGCTTTGGGAAAGCAGGCTGAATTAGTATGCACAGCATCGTCGATATCGATTTGCGCCAAGCCCCATCCACTGCCAACGCCAATAATATTCGACTCTGAATCAAGTAGCGCTTTAAAGGCATCGTTAAAATCAGAATAAGTGCTCACTGCATAGTCATCAATGCGACGCAATTGTCCAGATAACACTTTATACACCGACCAATAGACCTCTCCCATTCTCGCATCCACACAACTTACAAGGCATTGACCTGAAACTAAGGACGGTAATTCTGCGTTCATCGCCAGTACATCTAGCGATGACACGGCAATAACCGGCAATCGGGCGGCATAGGCCAAGCCCATGACAACTGACAGTGCAATGCGTATCCCTGTAAATGATCCAGGCCCATGCGTAAGTGCAATGTAGTCAACCTGCTGCAGGTCAACAGATGCCTCGGAAAGCACCTCATCTATCATCGGCAACAGGGACTGTGCATGCGCCCGCGGCTCCAGACTGAGTCTATCGATTACCCGCGCGCCCTCGCACTGAAGCGCGACGGAGCACGCTTCTCCAGAAGCATCTAACGCAAGAATTATGGGTGCCGGCCTGTTCACATCGTCGGGCGCAGCGAGAACTAGGCTTTGAGCGCGGTGATAACCCGCTGTTTGATATCGTCTAAATCGCCAACACCCGCGACCTTGGTGTAACGACAAGAACCCGTTTCTTCAGCGAGCTTACTATAGAAATCGACAAGGGGTTCCGTTTGCTCGTGATAAACAGCAAGACGTTTTCTAACGGTCTCTTCTTTATCATCTTCACGCTGGATCAGCGGTTCACCCGTCTCGTCATCTTTACCCTCGGACGCTGGCGGGTTGTATACGATGTGGTAGACACGGCCTGAAGATTCATGCACACGGCGGCCACTCAACCGGTTTACAATCTCCTCGTCGGCAACGTTAATTTCAAGTACATGCTCTATCTCAACACCTGAGGCTAACAAGGCCTCAGCTTGAGGAATTGTGCGTGGAAACCCGTCGAACAGAAAACCATTTTTGCAATCGTCTTGCGATATACGCTCTTTTACTATATCGATGATTATTTCATCAGGCACCAGACCGCCGGCGGCCATGATATCTTTCACTTTTAGCCCCAATGGCGAACCGGCCTTTACCGCTGCTCTCAACATATCTCCGGTCGAAATTTGGGGTACCCCGAATTCTTCTACTATGAACTTTGCTTGGGTACCCTTGCCTGCACCCGGTGCGCCTAATAAAATCAGTCGCATCTGGATTTCCTCCAATAATTGCTGATACTGCCCGCCTACTCCATAGCCCGGCAGCTTTCGCGTGTAAGCCGTATTTATATTATCTTTCGCATCGATCGCAACTCACTAGTCCAAATGGGGCAATCGAGCCTCCCTCAAGGCTAGCACAACTGCCATTTCTCTTTAGAGCCTATTGACACTAGGTCGCGAGGAGGCGTAAAGATACACATGCGTGCCAGGATGCACAAGTTCTCAAGACATGAACCTTCATTCCGTCCCGCTCTCCCCTTTGTGAACAACATCATACTCACACCTACCGAGGGATTTGCATTCAGCACCTGAGCCCGCTAGAATAAGTAAGAATCATTCCTATTATCATTTAGTTTGTTATATGTATATCTGTTTGTGTAAAGGCATAACCGACGCGGATATAAAACAGTCGATCGACAAAGGCTCAACCTCGCTTCGAGATCTGCGCGAGCATCTTGGCGTCGCTAGCGTCTGCGGCGCATGCGCCTGTGCCGCGAAAGACTTGGTTAAAGTGCACACAGAGAACGCAAATAACGACCTAGGGGAAGGATTATTCTACCGGCTCGCGTAAACTTACACGTTGTCTAAACTTAAGTTTGAAACAACTGTTAGGTGCTGCGCATGAGCATAGAAGAAATGGGGAAACAATTAAAACTGCTCCAGGACGAGCTAGCCTGTCTAAGAGCCGCGGAACAACACATCCAAGACAAAATTAACGGCCTCCTCAACGAACTGAACCACGAGCTCTCCCAACCTTGCGAGCAGGAAGAGCATCATGACTTGAGTGATCTTCCCGAAATCCTGCGCCGTTTTGAGACTAAGCACCCCGAATTAACAGACAGTATCAACCGTGTGCTGGTTACCCTCGGAAATATGGGTATATAGGGTCCGTTGACACTAAGCCGGCTTGTCGGCCTTAGCGCTTTGCTTCAGCTTTATATTCAGCTCATTAAGTTGTTTGGCATCAACGAGCCCCGGTGCATCTGTCATGACACAAGCCGCTGTTTGCGTCTTTGGAAAGGCGATCACATCGCGAATCGACTCGGCGCCTGTCATAAGCATAATCAAACGATCCAAACCGAAGGCCAAACCGCCGTGGGGGGGCGCGCCATATTTTAAGGCGTCCAGCAAAAAGCCAAATTTCTCTTGCTGCTCAGCCTCATCGATACCAAGCACACTAAAGACAGTTTGCTGCATGGCTTGGTCGTGAATACGAATCGAACCACCGCCCAGCTCTGTTCCATTGAGCACCATGTCGTAAGCACGCGAAAGCGCTTCAGCAGGCTTCTGCTCCAATTCTTCCGGACGGCAAGATGGTGCGGTAAATGGGTGATGCAACGCAGTCAGTCCACCATCCACTTCTTCAAACATTGGAAAATCCACGACCCAAAGCGGCGCCCACGCACAGGTGTAAAGATCCAGATCTTCACCGAGCTTGCAACGCAGCGCCCCGAGAGCATCAGAGACCACTTTGTGAGTGTCAGCGCCGAAGAAAATCAAATCCCCGTTGTCCGCCTCGACACGATCTAAAATCGCCTGACGAACGTTTTCCGGTAGGAATTTAATAATCGGCGACTGCAGACCATTCTCCAGATCAGTTTTATCATTTACTTTGATGTAGGCGAGCCCTTTCGCCCCATATTCCGATACAAACTTCGTGTAAGCATCTATTTTTTTGCGCGGAATTTCGCCACCGTTTGGCACTTTCATCGCGGTGACACGTGACTTGGGATCATTCGCGGGCGCGGAAAAAACTTTGAATTCGACATCTTTAACAAGATCTTTGATTTCCACCAACGTCAGTGGAATGCGCAAATCGGGCTTGTCAGAACCATATTTTTCCATCGCCTGAGCATAGGGCATACTCGGAAACTCGCCCAACGCTATGCCTTTTATGTCGGCAAAAAGCTTTCGAATCATACCTTCAGCAACGGTCATAACCTCTTGCTCATCCATGAATGAGGTCTCAATATCAATTTGCGTAAATTCGGGTTGGCGATCAGCGCGCAGGTCTTCGTCGCGAAAACATTTAGCTATCTGATAGTAACGATCGAAACCACTGACCATTAGCAACTGTTTAAACAGCTGCGGCGACTGCGGCAGTGCAAAAAACTTTTGCTCATGCGTACGCGAAGGAACTAAATAGTCGCGTGCACCTTCCGGAGTAGCTCGCGTTAATATGGGCGTTTCGATATCCAAAAAGCCGTGGTCATCCAAATAATTGCGGATCGCATTCGTGACCTTTGAACGCAAGCGCAAGTTTTCTTGCATCGGTGCACGGCGCAAATCCAAATAGCGATATTTCAGCCTCACTTCCTCACCGACGTTGGTGTGCGAGTCCAACTGAAATGGGACGGTTTCGGCGGCGTTTAAAATTTCAAGCGAGCTGCCATATACCTCAATTTCACCGGTGGGCATGTTTGGGTTTACAGTTGCCTCAGAGCGCGCGCGAACCACACCTTTTACAAACAAAACATATTCCGGGCGGACTTTATCAGCCAGCGCGAAATTATCCTGCGCATCGGGGTCAAACACGACTTGGACCACCCCTTCCCTGTCGCGCAGATCAATGAAAATGACACCACCGTGATCGCGGCGCCGATCTACCCAACCACAGAGACTTACCTCTTGATCGAGATTGGATATAGTTAAGGTTCCGCCGTAAGTACTGCGCATGTTGCTGCCCTTTTATTAAATGAATTACCGCAGTTAAGACGCTGTTTTTTGCGGCTTTGCGGGTTTGCTGGAAGCTGTATTTGTTTCTGTTTTGGCCTTTGAATTCGCATCGGTTTTCCCGGCGTCTCCCGCCAGATTTTTCTTTTTGCCTGACTTAAAATCTGTTTCGTACCAACCGCTACCTTTTAACCGAAACGCAGCAGCAGACACTTTCTTCTTTAGGGACGGCTGTTCACACGCCGGGCATATTTCTAACGGTGCATCCGCGATCTTTTGTAAAGCCTCCAATTGATGGCCACACATTTCGCATAGATACTCGTATATCGGCATGAACTATCTCTCTCTCACAATCCACAAATCAACTGGGATATCAGCGTCTGTATAAATCTCGCGGTACAGACTGACTCCAGCTTCGCCAACCAAAAAGGCGCGGCATTATACCTCAGCACCAGGCGTTGATGAAGCTGCTCAAAGTTTATTCAACTGAATGAACACTCCTGCACGTGGTTGAAAAGCCAAATTCTGCACAATGGTGAGTTAGTGCATAGCATCCCTCTTTTTAAAACCGTCGATTCAAGGATGAATCGACGGAGCTATAGGGGGCGAGCGGACTAAAGCGAGGTGTAGCTTCGCTCCACATAACGACCAAAACCTATGATTTTGGGCTGGGCCTGCTCGCAGGCATCCATGCGATTTTAAAAAGAGGGATGCTGCGCACTAACCGAGCTGTGCCGGCAGCATAGATTTTTCAGTATTCCGCTAAAATGTGTTGATACTGATTGTGACAAGGGTCATGACAGCTTTCTAGCACTATGGTGTAATACGCTCCTTTAGACGCATGGAACTTCGTGTGGACGTAGATAACTCCAAAACTGAAAAACCTCAATTCGTCCCGCTCACGCTGACGCCAACCTCCGGCGGTGAACAATATGCGCTTAATAGCGAAACACTTATCGGTCGCGAAGTGGAATGCACCATATCGCTGGATTCACCTCACGTATCCCGCTATCACGCGAAAATCATCGTGACACAAGAAAGCATTACGATTGAAGATCTAAATTCTTCAAATGGTACCTTCGTAAATGGCAAGCGTATCACTGCAAAAACTGAGGTTGCGGTTGGCGACGAAATTAAAATTGACGATATCGCTTTCCGCCTAACTACGCAGGAATCAGGAAAAAGCGCTGAAACTGTGCTCGTTTCTCGTGCTGTGCTCGCCGCGCGTGACTCAATTGCAGCAGTCACTGGAAAGCCTGCGAGAAAAGCCGAGGAAAAAAATAATATTGTTCAACCGGTTGTCGAAGAACCGGTTGAGGCGGAGGCGGAACCCGCACCTGAACCAAAACCACTTGTTTCTGAAGTGGATGAAGATAGCACGCGGCTATTAAATACAGATCAAATTAATCGTATCGCCTCGATGAATAAGCGCTACGAACAAATTGCCGACAAAGGCGCAGGCCCCAGATTAATCGCCGTGACCGCGCCGATACGCGGCAAAATTTACTCACTCGCCGGCTTCGACACCGATAAAAACTCTTGGACTATTGGTCGCAGTAAAGATCTGGATATTTGCGTTTCAGACCCTTCAGTTTCACGCCATCACGCGACGCTGACAAAGGACCAGGGTCGTTTTTCCCTCTCGATAGAGCCTGAAACAAAACCCGTGCTAATTAACGGTGAGCCTCAAGATAGTGTCATGTTAAAGCACAACGACCAATTGCAAATTGGTCATGTTGAATTTATATTTCGCCTGAATAACCAACAATCTGTGACGTCGACTTCTTTATCTCTAAGTGAGAGCAAAATACGGGGAAGTACAATACCAAGAAATGTTTTAGCATACGCAATCACTGGGGGGGTCATTGTATTGACCGTCATCGCCACCTTCCTTATCGCACTTACCTTATAACAAAACATATGGCAGTACGCTTATGGCCAGCGAAAAAACAACAATCGTTCAGACGGACACGGATATTTTTAAGCAGATCACCGAGTCCTCTCATTGCATTGAGCTCTTTTTTAAAGGTGACGAGTATTGTTATAAGCGCGAGGAACTCCCGATCACCATTGGCAGAGATGCTGAACTAAATGACTTGGCGATCAGTTCATCAACGTCGTCGCGAAAACACTGCACATTAGAAGTGCAAGATAATCAAATTGGCATCAACGATCAGAGTACAAACGGAACTTATATCAAAATAGGAAGAGCCGACACCATTCTGATTAAAAATAGTTTTTACCCGTTAGCGAGTCAGGGGCATTTGAGTTTAGGCGAACCCATCGATCTCGAGTCTTCTGAAATAATTCACTTTCGGGTAACGTCTGATCGCGAAAAAACAGCTAAAAAATAGGGTTTTTTTAATTTTTTAGTTGCCTAGCGCGCGCCAATCAACTATATATAGAATCAATTAGCGCCCGTCAGCAATGATGGACCTATGGTCAAAGAAGCAGCTGCGCCAACACGCAGTTGGATTCACTAACTGTTTCTAGCAAATAAAAAACGAAAACACGAGGAAAATATGGCCGTTAGAAAAGCAAGTGCAAAGCGCACCCCCACTCCAGCAGTCAAAAATGTAAAAGCCATTAGAGAACGCTATTCAAAAACACAAATACTCAATCAGATTTCAGAAAATACAGAACTTACTCGAAAACAGGTACAGTCTGTTTTAGACGAGCTCGGAGATTTGATCGAGGGTCATATTAAAAAAAGAAGCTGTGGCGAGTTTGTTATGCCTGGCCTGTTTAAAATCGTTACGGTTAAAAAACCAGCGCGCAAAGCGCGCAAGGGCATTAACCCGTTCACTGGAGAAGAAACTACGTTTGCTGCAAAACCTGCGAGCATACAAGTTAAATTGCGACCGCTAAAAAAATTAAAAGAAATGGCGGAATAAGGTATTTGATCTCATTGACTAAGGCCACGCATGCGTGGCCTTTTTTATGGCGTAAACCCAGCGCTCGCCGCCGCATCATTCACAACGCCGGTATGGGCCTCAAAGCCCTCGCCAACCAGTGATGCACGCAGACGCTGTAAGCGTTTTTCCCGGTCTTCTTGCACATAAGCCACCGGCTCGGTCGCTCCCCAAATCGACTTGGGCCACGCCGGATCAGTGTCGTAGCGGGCAACATGGTGCATATGGAGCTGCGGCACAATATTCCCAAGCGCAGCGATATTCATTTTGGTCGGCGCGAAAATAGAAGTCATCACTTCGCACAGGTGCGACGACTCCCGCACCAATTGCACCTGGTCTTCATCGGTAAGATGATATATTTCCCGCACATTCTCTCGCTTGGGTACCAGAATGAGCCAGGGATAATTGGCGTCGTTGTGCAACAAGAGTAACGATAAACGAAACTGCCCCACTGGAACTGAGTCAGCCGCTAATTGAGGGTGAATTTCAAACATAGCTATTCCTCTC
The DNA here is from genome assembly GCA_028281575.1 of Cellvibrionaceae bacterium. GTDB lineage: Bacteria > Pseudomonadota > Gammaproteobacteria > Pseudomonadales > Cellvibrionaceae > Agaribacterium. Next base: position 80,485 of record JANQJP010000001.1, on the reverse strand, counting down.
CACGCGTGTCGAACTTACAATACCCCACCTACTGTGTAATTAAAATACGCACACCTAATGTTAGTCTAAACACCGAGGAATCACATGCGCGCTACCCAGTTTCTTATCAGTACAGCCAAAGAAACACCCGCAGACGCCGAGATTGCTAGTCACCAGCTCATGCTACGCGCAGGTATGATTCGCAAACTGGCCTCTGGGCTATATACCTGGCTGCCTCTCGGCCTGCGGGTTTTGAGAAAAGTCGAAAATATTGTTCGAGACGAGATGGAACAGGCCGGTGCCCAGGAAGTGATTATGCCTGTGGTGCAGCCAGCCGAACTCTGGCAGGAGTCGGAACGTTGGCAACAATATGGGCCAGAATTACTCAGGATTACCGACAGGCACGAGCGCGCCTTCTGCCTCGGACCCACTCACGAAGAAGTCATCACAGAACTCGCACGCGGAGAACTAAAAAGTTACAAGCAACTCCCTGCAAATTTTTTTCAAATACAAACAAAATTTCGTGATGAAATACGCCCGCGTTTTGGCGTAATGCGCTCGCGCGAATTTATTATGAAAGATGCATACTCTTTTCACGTAGATCAAACATGCCTGCAAATAACTTACGAAAAAATGTTCCAAAGCTATTACAACATATTTACCCGTTTAGGCCTGGATTTTCGTCCTGTGCTTGCAGACACAGGCTCTATTGGTGGTTCTAGCTCGCATGAATTTCACGTCCTGGCAGACAGTGGCGAAGACGCTATTGCGATCAGTGATACGAGCGATTACGCAGCAAATGTAGAGCTCGCCGAAGCGGTAAGTCCGACGCAACAAAATGACGTAGAAACGCTCGCTGTCGAAGAGGTAGCGACACCGAACCAACACAGCATTGATGACGTTGCTATGTTTGTGGGTGTAACACCGTACCAGTGCCTGAAAACCTTGGTTGTTCTCGGCGAGTCTCCTAACGACGGACCGGCGCCTCTCGTAGCGCTTGTATTGCGCGGCGACCACAGCTTAAATGAAATAAAAGCGGAAAAGATAGATGGCATCGCAAGCCCACTCACGTTTGCCGGTGACGCCAGAATTAAAGCCGAACTCGGTGTTGATGTCGGTTCGCTCGGTCCAGTAGACCTGGATATCCCGCTTTATGTCGATCGTGCCGCAGCAGTGGTTAAAAACTTTGTTTGTGGTGCAAATAAAGATGGGACTCACCTAAAAAATGCAAACTGGCAAAAAGAATTACACGTTTACGATTTACGCAATGTCGAAGCAGGAGACCCAAGCCCCTGCGGTGAAGGCTCTCTGCTAATAAAACGCGGCATCGAGGTAGGTCATATTTTTCAACTCGGCACCAAATATTCCACGGCGATGAATGCCACAATCCAGGACGCCAACGGTAAAGATGCCACTATGACCATGGGTTGCTACGGGATCGGCGTTACACGTATCGTCGCATCGGCAATCGAGCAAAACCATGACGCAAAAGGCATTGTCTGGCCTGAGGCAATCGCGCCATTTCAACTGGCAATAGTCCCCATTAATCAACATAAATCTGAAGCCGTCGCGCGCACCTGCAGCGAGATTTACGAACAACTTACAGCGATGGGCGTTGATGTACTTTATATGGACGAAGCAAAGGCCCGGTTGGGCGTGATGCTCGCCGACGTCGAACTTATTGGTATTCCACACCGAATAGTGGTTGGCGAACGCGGGCTCGATGAAGGGAAAATTGAATATCGCAGTCGCAAAGCTAGCGACAATGAAGTGCTAAACGCTGACAACATCATCGCCGAATTGCGCGCAAAACTATTATGCGATTAATCCAACGTCCAATATTGCTATTGTGCTTTTTTTTATTTTTTTCAATTAAAGCAATGGCGACAAATGCCGTCGACACTGAATTAAAAACGAGGCTTATGGAAACTGTTGCGCAGGCCGACAGTTTCACTGATCGATTCGACGCCGAAGTTTGGTTGTTGCAAAAGGCAACGGTAATGGAAAAGTTTATCAAAGATCCAAACGAACGACTGGAAATGCTGAAAGAAATTCACAGTGCAGCCGTGCGTGTCGGTATTCCACCGGAATTTGTCCTGGCAATTATTGAAGTGGAAAGCCACTTTGACCCCTACGCGGTATCATCGGCTGGCGCTCAGGGTCTTATGCAAGTCATGCCTTTCTGGAAAAAAGAAATTGGAAGAGAACAGGATAATTTGGTGGATCCACGCACTAATCTGCGTTACGGCTGCACCATACTGAAATATTATCTTGATAAGGCCGACAATCACTGGGCGGAAGCGCTCGCGCGCTACAACGGCAGCTATGGGCAACTATGGTATCCAGAGAGAGTGATGGACGCCTGGCAAAATCACTGGCGCTAAGTTTAGATAAAGTTCTTAACTTTTATTCCAAGCGCATTTGGGTCATGTGCTTTGACCACTGCAACATCGTCATTTGCGCTTAGATCGAGCGTAAAAGGCGTTTCGTAAGTTCTGGGATATAAACCGCAAAAACATTTCACTACAGGAGCATTTGGCTTTTTAGGGTGAATTTGAATCACGACACCAAGCTTTCCGTTGCTCAATTCTAGCAACGTTCCAACCGGATAAACGCTCATGCAACGAATAAATTGATACACCAACGTTTTATCTAATTCCTCTTTGCCGAGACTGGCCAAAATCCGCATAGACTCAAACGGCGACTTGCCCTTGTGATAAACCCTATCCGCCGTAATGGCATCATAGATGTCGACAATGGACGCGAGGCGCCCATAAGTGGAAATCGCATCGCCGCTCAGACCTCGAGGATAGCCCTGCCCGTTTAGCTTTTCATGGTGCTGGGCGCAGATCGCAATTGCTATATCACTAATGCCCGCCGACTTGAGCAATACCTCTTCGCCGTAAAGCACATGGTTGCGCATCTCTTCCCATTCTTCGTCAGTTAATTTGCCCGTCTTGTTAAGAATATGATTGGGCACACGAATCTTTCCAATGTCATGTAAAATGGCGCCAGTAACAATCTGATGTAATTCTTCGCGCTGATAGCCCAGATAACGGGTGAAAACCCCCATCAAAATACCGACATTAATGGAATGCTCCAGCAGATACTGATCCTTTTCGCGAATTTGACTGAGGCATGCAAGTGCATTGGAGTTCGCAAGTACGGAATCACTGATTTCTTCCGCCAGCCCCTCGATCGGACCTACATCAATCGCCTTGCCCATCTTTACATCGCGCACAACATTGCCAACGAGCGAACGCGCCTCGGTATACACCCGCTCGGCGCGAACAAGTTCCTCATCAAGTTCTACAGTGGGTGCTATATTGGCATTCCATACGGATACGGGCGTCGAATAGGTCGACGATTTACCCTTGCTGGTATCGATATGGATCTCTTTAATACCCGATTTTATTAAGGTGTTGAGCGTTTCAGCACGTGAGATCAGGCCACGGCTGTTCAGCCCAGTTTCCTTAAGACCTGGGGTGGTTTCCGAAACGAACATACCGATCTCAACACGATCAGCGGGTATACGATGAATTGAAGTCACGAGGCATTTTTACTTGTTTATCACGCTAATTATAGTAGGACTATCCAGTTAACCTGGTTCGGTTCGAAGTTTTTTTAGGCATATTCCAACATCGTTTTAAAGCAACGACACTATGAATAAATCGCCTATAAGACCTAGCTAGTTAGCACCGATACTTATACTTGAAGCTGGCGGGCTGCGATTAACCTGAACCGGGCGGGTATTTAAACGGGGAAAAGCCGACGCGAACTTCGGCGGGAAAAACTAACGTTGAGCCACTTCGTCAACCGCGACACGCATGGATTTAATCCGCTCATTGTCAGGCATAAGCGCCGTCGGTCGTTCAAGGACGGTACGAGCCTCATCAAACTTCTCTTGTCCTACTAAAGCCCAAACCTTTACAGATAGCGCGTCCACCAGTTCATCAATACCCTGTTGCGCTGCGACATTGCGCGATTCCAATGCCAGAACCTTGTCGTACTGGTCATACGCGTTAGCTTCCGCAGGCGTAAATAAATGCCCCATTCCCTTGTACTTCTCCGCATTTACCATCGCCTGTTCAATGCTATCCCGTTGCTTGATTTGTCCAACAACGTCGCTTCTGAGCATCATCGCTTTTTCATTCTTGGGATTTGCCTCGAGCGCAAACTCCAATTCTGTATTGGCTCGCTCCAACTCGGAAAGCGCTATCGACTTTTCGGCGCGCGTTAATAACTCTACAGAAATATCCAGCAGTGAAGCTGAAGCTTCAGTATTATTCGCGTCCAGTAACAGCGCAGCCTGATAAGCCGCGAGCGCATTTTCTTCGGCGGGTTCGTATATCGCGCCGTTTTTACGGTGCGAGGTGGCGCGCTGCAATAGCTCGCTGACCTTTAATTTTTTTTCTGCGTTGCGCTCTACCTGCAGCGCTTCCTCTGCCACGCTTTCGGGGTATCTGGCTTTATACGTGGCCAACTGTTGGTCCACCCGCGCACGATCTCCCTTTTCCGCAAACTCGAAAATTAATTCCTGATGCTCAACTTTTAACTGAGTCAATGACGCAAGCGTGGACTGGTGATCAGGGTAATAATGCAAAAGCTCATTCAGTGCTTTTACATATTCGCCAATCATAGCCCGATCATTTTTTGCCGAGGTTGCGAGAAGCGCAATCCGATCTTCGAGCACCTCAATTGACGGCACATCTATCACTGCCAATTCTGCGCTATCATTTTCATCGCGAGTAATCGCACCCTCCACAAGAGGATTTTGATTGTTTTCTTGCTCTATGCGCTCCACTGAAATCCTTTCATCAATGGTCGATCCTGTTTGCTCGGCTAATAAGCTTTGCGATACATTAACTTCAGGCGTTACTCGCGGCACACTCTCTGCATGATTTGTACGATCTTCGCTTTTTTCGGGAAACCAATTATTGACTTTATCGATCGCGCTGCCAGTAAAACCGTCAAAATATGTTGCGACAAAACGACCCGCAGACTCCACTTCAACAATTACTGGCTCCAAGGATTTTGGCCGGGAAATATATACAATCGTCAACACGGCAAGCACAATAAAGGTCGACGCGAAAAACGTCGGCCAAAATGTTGTTGGCGGCCGCTCTATTGTTTCATTTATGCTGTATTCAATTGTAAATCGCGATGAACCGTCCTCATCATCGGGTTCACCTTTCGCCGCTGAGGAAGACGCCGAATGACTATGCGTTTGCTGGCTTTCAACACGCTCAACAGCGCGTTCCAATTCCCGAAAGTCGAGACTGCGTAAATCATTTAACAGCGCTAAACCACTTTGATATCGGTTTTGAACATCTTTTGACAGAAGGCCGTCGACGACAGGTTGCAGCAGAGCAAGACTGGGAGGTAGAACCGGCACCGGCTCGGTAATATGTTTTACACCAATCGCTACAGCCGTGTCTGCATCGTAGGGAACGCGCCCCGTCAGTAACAAAAAGAAAACAACGCCGAGACTATAAAGGTCGGATCGATGATCGACTTTTTTCCCCTTGGCCTGCTCAGGGCTCATATAGTGCGGCGTGCCGATAGCCGTACCCGTCTGAGTCATCGTCAAGTCGTTTTCTACAGCTTTCGCAATACCAAAATCGGTGAGCACAGCGCTGCCGTCAGTGCTGCGAAACATAATATTTTCGGGCTTAATGTCGCGATGCACGTAGCCTTTTTCACCTGCATAGTGCAGCGCGCGCGCGATGTCTTCTACGACGCGAATTTTTTCAAGAATATCGAGCTTTTTTCTAACGGTGCGTAAATCGTGACCGTCGATATATTCCATCGACAGATAATAGTGGCCGTTGTGCTGACCGACTTCATGTACAGTAACAATATTCGGGTGAACGAGTTGGCTGACGATCTTCGCTTCACGCATAAATCGCTGGCCAAACGCAGGGTCCTCTGCGAGCGATTTCGACATTACCTTGAGCGCGACCTGGCGCTCGAGCACCGCTTGCTTGGCGAGAAAAACCGTCGCCATGCCTCCCTTGCCAAGCGTGCGCAATAATTTATAACCGGGGATTTCGATATCCATTGAGGTGCTTAAAGCTCGCAAATAAGTTTTTAATGATAGCCTAATTCCCCCTGCTTTTTATAGCCATCAAAGCGTGCACTTACGTCGAAGCCCTTGGACAAACGGCGGCTTATATTAAATTAATGGCATCTAAAGCGCGATTTTTTCAAGTAAAAAATAATTGACACTCCACCTGCTAGAAAAGCTAGACAGACGACATGACCTGGCGCCAACAAGCGCTTTCAAACCCAATTGCCAAACAATTTTCATCCACAAAAAATAAGATAAATGATAACAAACACCTAATTGATAATTGTTATCATTTGAGTATAATCAAGCCTCTTCTTGCTTGGCAGCGTCTGTTGTCAATTCTTATATAGTCCGATGACATGGGGTAAATAATGGGGAATACACGATATTTCTGGCTAATTTTCGCGCTAGTTGCGGTGCTGGGACTCGCAAGCTGTGGTGGTGATGATGATAACAATGATCCTGAAGTCGAGGTGATGGACACGGATGGCGACGGCGTATTAGACGACGCAGATGCCTTTCCCAACGATGCTTCCGAGAGCGCTGACAGCGACGGCGACGGGGTCGGCGACAATGCCGACAACTGTGGCAGCGATGCCAACATGGATCAACAGGATTCCGACGGCGACGGCACCGGCGATGCGTGCGAGCCAAGCTATAACTTCACCGACCAAAACGGCGAGTCGACCGTTTCCTATACTGGCCAAACGGCGCGTCACATACTGATTAGCGATCTGGTCACCTCGATGAAAAGCCTGCAGCGCAGTGATTCGCGTACCGCGCAGGAAGTAATCGATCAATCCCTCAATCTCTATTATCGCAATCGTGAAGAGGCGACTGACACGGACAACGTTCTCGACACGCAAGATATTCTTTTCGCATTGAAAAACGATGGCGACCTGGATGACGATGATGTTGCAGACGTGCAGCTTATCTTAAATGCATCTGACGCGGACCCGGAAGACACGCAACTGGGCACACTCTCCACTGGAAAAAATCTTGTTGATAAAATCGCTGGTAACGACAAGTGCTTTCACATCCTTATCGATGGCGACGATTCAGCAGCCTGTGCTGATGGTGAGCGCGGCGAATTCTTCGGTTGGGAATTTGGATTAGACGCAGATCCTCTCGTGCGCACGCCAGATGACCTGGTTCAATTCTTATTTGGTCAGATTGCTGCAGAGGCCACGGCTGACACGCAAACCACCATAGCCACAGTAGATAACGCTGCCACAGTTGTTCCCGCACCTACGCTCAACGCTTTTGGTCACGACTTATACCAGCTCGTACAAAAATTCCTGCTCGGTGCTGTTACTTTCTCTCAAGGTACAGCTGATTATTTATCCATCGACTTTGGATCTGCATCCAACCTTGCCCTGGAAGACGGCAAACCTTATACCGCGGGTCAGCACGACTTTGACGAAGCCTTCGGCTACTATGGTGCAGCGCGCAACGCAGCGGAATATACCGATTTAGAAGCGAGAGCCCGCGAAGGTCGCCCAGCGTTCGCTCAAGGTTATAACGACGCTGATGGCGACGGCTTTATTTATGCCAGCGGCGAAATTATGTTGGGCAACTCGACGAATTGCGCCAAACGTGATGTCGGCGCTACCGTGCAAACAACGCTTACCGAAGACGCATTCGACGGTTTTGTTGCCGGTCGTCAAATTGTTCAAGACGCAGGTGACGCAGGTGAACTTACGGCAGAGCAAGCAACAGCTTTAGACGCTGAAATCAGGAAAGCCGCGGTCACTTGGGAAAAATGCATCGCCGCCACGGTAATCCACTATATCAACGACACTATTGGCGATATGAATAATTTTCAGGACGGCGTCTTTGCTGATTTGGCCAACTTTACTGATCTCGCCAAACACTGGTCAGAAATGAAAGGTTTTGCGCTCGGTTTGCAATTTAGCCCTTATTCGCCGTTTCGTACCGCAGACTCCGACGTTGATGTAGATACATTACAAATGATTCTGGAACTTATGGGTGATGCCCCGGTACTGGCCGATGGCACGCAACTTGGTGTCGACTACCCAGGCGGTGTTACCGGCTACAAAGCGGATTTGCTGCTCGCACGCGAATATTTGACTGACGCCTATGGCTTTAATGCGGAAAATGCTAAGAACTGGTAAGCGTTTTTCCACTTATTAAATAACACCGCGAATCCGAAGTATGGCAACATGCTTCGGATTTGCTCGTTAAAAAACACTTAGCATTTTTGGAGAGAAACACATGAATCGGCTTGGGGTTGTATGCAGTATTCTGCTTTCTATTGTTCTTACCGCCTGCGGTGGCGGTAGCGGTGGTTCCAGTCCAACACCCGCGCCATCGCCTTCACCGTCCCCATCACCTTCGCCGACATCGAGCAATTTTGATTTTGGTGCAATGTTCACCAATTTGGCGGACAACGTGATTATTCCAAATTACGAAGCATTTAAAGATAGCAGCGAAGCTTTCGCCGGAGCATCAGGTGAACTCGCCGCCTATTGTAGTGCCATTGGATTGGTCGAAGAGGCAAGCGCCCTTGAGGCTGCCCAAACCGAATGGCGAGCGCTGATGGTGCAGTGGCAAAGAGCGGAAGTCCATAATTTGGGCCCCGCCGCAGACGAAGCCAATTTACTGCGAAACCAGATCTATGCCGACGCCGAGACCAGCGTTTTTGATAGTTGCCGTACCGACAGAGCTGTTGTACTTGCAGAAGAATCCGGTTTTGATATTTCCACCCGCGTGTTCACAACCCGTGGTCTCGACGCTCTGGAATATTTGTTATTTGAAGAGACACTCGAACATACCTGCACCACCTCAAATCCGCAAACAGACCCATGGAATGCGCGCTCAGAACTTGAACGCAAGCAAGCACGCTGTGGATATGCACAAGAAGCAGCCAACGATATCAGTTCCGCCGCGGCAACATTGCATAACGCGTGGATCAGCTCCGGCGGTAATTATCGCGAAACCTTTATTGGCAGCACGAGTACGCACGAACTTATTTTAGAGTCCGTTTCAGACGCAATTTTTTATGTCGAACAATATACCAAAGACTTTAAACTCGGCGTACCGCTAGGCTTTAACGACGGCTGCACAGAAACAGCGTGCCCCGCTGACGTCGAGTCACCCTTCAGCAATCACGCCTTGCAAAATATCCGGGCCAATGTCGAAGCATTTTCAAGTATTTATCATGGCGGCAGCGGTTTGAGCTTTGACGATATTATCAGCAATGCAGGCATGGCTTCGATCAATACAGATTTCGATGCGGATGCACAAGCCATTTTCACACTGGTTGATGCTATGATTGGCGTCGACGAAAATATTGCCGATCAAGCACAAACAATGCTTACTTCAGGCAATCGCGACGCGTGCGAAAGCAGCGCCAACAATCCCGATATTGATCAAACCGTAACCGCATGTGCGCTTTATGGCTTGCTGAAACGACAAAACGATCGTTTGCGCACAGATTTTGTTACCGTTGTCGGTGTTGACCTTCCCGACCGCGTTCAGGGTGATACTGACTAAGTCCCTGTCTAGACCGTTTAATCTTCCAGCAATGCGCGCCTTCGGTGCGCATTATTTTTTTCTGCATCAGGGTCTGTTTACACTAAACCAAAAATCTTATGTTAAACAAAAAAACTATTTTTCAAAAAATACTTGTATGCGCATTTATTAGTGTCGGAAATTACAACACGTTTGCGTCGGACATAGCGAGCGCTGAAAATCGCGGCGTCCACGAAGAGGTCTTCGTTATCGGCAATGCGGAAAGTCTGCGCACCTTGACTGGCTCGGCAACCTTTGTTGATAGTGAAGCTATTGCAAGATTTGAAACCACAGATTTGAACGCCCTGCTGACACGCGTTCCCGGTGTTTATATTCGCCAGGAAGACGGTTTTGGCTTGCGCCCCAATATCAATTTGCGCGGCACAAGCAGCGATCGCAGTTCGAAAATTACCATTATGGAAGATTCAATGCTAATTGGACCTGCGCCCTACTCCGCGCCAGCGGCCTACTACATTCCCAACGTCACACGCATGGAGGCCGTCGAAGTATTTAAAGGGCCTTCCGCCATTAAATACGGCCCGCATACTGTTGGCGGTGCAATAAACTTCGCTACGCGGAATATCCCGGAAAATTCAGAGGGCAAGCTAAGCGCAGCCGCAGGCAGTTATGGCTACCAAAAACTGCGTGCATTTTATGGCAATAACTTCGAAAATTTTGGTTACTGGGTCGACGCGTTAAGCTACGGATCGGACGGATTTAAAGAGCTCGATGGCGGCGGCGATACCGGTTTTATTCGCAACGACGTTAATGCAAAACTTTTGTGGCGTTTCGGTGGCGATATTTATCAAGAGCTCGTACTTAAGCTCGGCTACGCGGATGAAGATGCCGACGAAACCTATTTGGGACTGACTGACGCTGATTTTGCGGAGGACCCAACGCGCCGATACCCAGCCAGCCAACTCGATAACTTTACATCGGACCATCAACAAATTCACATTATTCACACGGCCGACTTTAATGACCGGTGGAAGCTGACAACCCGTGCATATCACAACCGCTTCGATCGCGCGTGGAATAAATTCGATGGCATTATTGCAGGAGAATTAGTTAACGATGTGCTCGCCAGACCAGATTTTTTTGTCCAAGAAATCGAGTTGTTGCGCGGTGAGCGCAATAGCAACCCACTGAGCAGCCAACGCATCGACGTTACGAATAACGACCGCTCCTTTGAAGTCAGTGGCATTCAATTTGAATTGGATTACGAACAACTTATCGGAGAGTGGCTGCACGAACTCGAGTTGGGCCTGCGTCTACACAATGATGTGGTAGAACGCGATCACAGCCAACGCGGCTACTTTATGCAAGACGGCGTGCTTATTTTTGATGGCGATGAGAACCGCCCGAACAAGGCTTTAAACCGCGGTGAAACTGACGCAATTGCTATTTTCTTAAACGACCAGTTTAGTCGCGGCCCGTGGAAAATAAACTTGGGCCTGCGCGTTGAATCTATCGAGTCCGAGTTCGGTGAAAGTGCTCCGGGGATTGAGCGCGAGCAATCCGATTCGCAGGAAGTGTTTACTCCGGGAGCTGGCGTATTTTTTGAAATTAATGAGCACTTAGGCATTTTAGCCGGCGTCAACAAAGGCTTTTCTGCCAAAGCCGCATCCGCGGATACACGTGTCGACCCCGAAGAGAGCACCAACTATGAACTTGGCGCCCGGTACAACAAAGATGAAACCGCGTTGGAGGCGATTGTCTTTTTTAGCGACTATACCAACCTGCTCGGCCGTTGCCGTGCGTCAGACCCTTGCGCTGGAGAAGAATTTAATGGCGGCGAAGTGGAAGTCTTTGGGCTCGAACTCAATGCAGCACATCAATGGATTTTTTCTAACGGTTTAAACGTCCTCGCGAGTGTTGTTTACACCTATACAGATGCGTCATTTGCAACCAGCTTTGAATCAAACTTTGCGCAATGGGGTGATATTGTCGAAGAAGGTTTTGAATTACCGTACTTACCCAAGAACCAGGGACGTGCCCAACTCGGCCTCGAGTATAAGAAGTTTTCAGCCAATGTAGCATTACAATATGTTGATAAAATGCGAGAAGTCGCCGGTGCGGGAGAATTTGAACAAGGGCTCTTTACCGAAGCGTTAACCACATTGGATTTCGCACTTACATATCAGGTGAATGATGCATGGAAGATTAAATTCATTGGCGAGAACATTACAGACGAGCAGGAAATTGTTTCCCGCCGCCCTTTTGGTGCGCGCCCAAATCAACCTCAGACCTTTAAATTGGGTGCGACCTATTCGTTCTAAACTGTATTTAATATGGCGACGAGTTCACAAAACTTAAGTGATTTTTTTGTTCAGGCGATAGCCCTTATTCCCGAAGGGCTTAGCGCACCACTATTTTTTGTCACAGAACCATCGCGCCGAATTTATTGGCTTTTTCTTCTCTCATCATTTTTGCTCGCATTTGTTGCGTACTATTTAAACTACCGCCGCTTCGATATTACTGACGTCATTAAATCCATATTTTCACCTAAGTACTGGTTTAATAAGTCTTCGGCAACAGATGTTTTTTATCTCTCTTTCAATAGCATTTTACGTATCAGTTTACTTATCCCGCTATTTGGCTCCCACCTTTGGGCAACCATTTTTGTCGCGCGCTTTTTGCAGGGAAATTTCGACAACGCACCAGAACTCGACCTTCCGTTTTGGACTATTATGGTGCTCTATACATGTGTGTTTTTTATTGTCGAAGACTTTAGCCGTTTTTTTCTGCACTTAGGTCTGCATAAAATGCCTTTTTTATGGCATTTCCATAAGGTTCATCACAGTGCAACGGTACTTACACCGCTCACCGTCCACCGGGTTCACCCCGTGGAGATGTTTTTATATTTTATGCGTAGCATGGTGGTGTTTGGTGTAGTAAGCGGAAGCTTCGTCTACCTGTTTGGCACTAAATTGGGCGGTCTCCAAATTCTCGGGGTGGATGCACTCGGTTTTCTCTTTAATTTACTCGGTGCAAACTTGCGTCACTCGCACATCTGGCTGAGTTTCGGCATTTTTGAACGATGGTTTATTAGCCCGGCTCAACATCAGATTCACCACAGTACGGCCGCAGAGCACGCAAATAAAAACTTTGGTACTTGTCTGGCGTGCTGGGATCGCTGGTTTGGGTCGTGGGTGACGGCGAGGAAACAACTGCAGTTAAAATTTGGGCTTACCTGAAAATAAAAAGCCATTTATGTAGTAGATGACTTTTATACATATCGTATAAGCATCTGCGATGGTGCATCCTAACCGTTTTGTGATTGGAAGTAGGCATCATCGGTGGACGCATAAATTCATCCATGAAGCTCTGCACCGACATCCCTGTCGGTCACGCCACCTCAACCTTCTGCCAATCACAAAGCTCGCATAAGATTCAATTCATACAACCTGATACTTAAAAGCCTACTATCTAAAAATTAAATGTAGCGGGATTTAAGTCAGCAATTAGAAAAACGTTCGACAATTTTTACAGATACAGTTTATAGGGACTCATCCTCAGCAGGTGCTGCTTCGTCAACAAGCGTCTTTAGCTCCCCGTTCTCGTGCATCTCAGTAATGATGTCACAGCCTCCTACCAACTCGCCCTTCACCCACAACTGAGGAAAAGTCGGCCAATTCGCAAACTTTGGCAGCTCCTGGCGAATATCCGGATTGGACAACACATCTACATAAGCAAAGCGTTTGCCACAGCTCATCAAGGCCTGCGAAGCACGCATTGAGAAACCACATTGCGGCGCGTTCGGCGAACCTTTCATATAAAGCAGTATGGCGTTTTCTTGAATTTGATTCTTGATGGTTTCAAGTGTCGACATGAAATTCAGTCCTATTAACAGATGAAAATTTGGGAATACCTTAGCATTTTACTCAAGCTTTATCGACTTGTAATCCGTGATGATCCCCACTTAAACCAAGTTTAACTCCAGTATTTATATCGACAAAAAACTTGCACATAGTTAGATACCTAACTATTATAATTAGATACCTAACTAAATAAGGATAAAACATTATGTACTCACTGACATCTAAAACCGCCATCTTCGCCCTAATTTGCGCTCTGAATATCTCTGTACTTTCCGCCGCATGGGCTGATGAAAATGCAACCAAGCCAAACACTGCCAGTGGCAATGAGACGAAGCCTGCAAGCATTTCCCCATCACACCAGTTGGAAAAAAATATCTACGGTTTGCAAAATTTGATAGGCCAAAGAATCGAGCGCGCGTTTCGCGCAAAAATCGCCGCAGCGACGCAAGCAGCCGTTAACAGCCTGCTCGGAAAGTAAACAGCGTTAGCGAAACCAGGGCCTGTTAACACGAACACCCGCAACTCAACCTGTTTGACTCTGCTTAAACGGGGTGTTGATAAGCCTAAAAATAAGCTAAATTCAGCAATGGCTTCGTGCTTGAATAACGGGCCCTAATATATTTCGCGACGATTAAGCACCACCGCATAGGCCACTACAAACAACATTGGTATCAGTGTGACAAATCAAGACAATAAATTGGCCCAAGCGGACCCAATATTTGGCTTTTTCCGTGAACTATCCATCCTGGAGCAGCTCTCGCGCGCGCGCATAGAACGCGCACTGCCGGATGGCATGAAGGCATCACACTTTGGTGTGCTAAATCATCTGGCACGTGTGCAAAAAAATACACCGGCAAATATCGCAGATGCATTTCAAGTCACGCGCCCCTCTATGACGAATACGCTACAAAAGCTGGAAGCCAAACAATATATCGTGATCGAAGCTGATCCGGACGATGGTCGCGGCAAGATAGTTTGCATGACCGACAAAGGTTTAGAGGCACGAAACCTCGCCATTCAATTAATCGCTCCCGTATTTTCTGATATTGTCGAAAATGTCGGTATTGATGTTTTTACTTCAGCCCTTCCGCTCCTCGAGCGCGTGCGCCTCTATATGGACAAACACCGATAACCACCGAATATTCAACAACAAAATCCGCTGCTATTTATGTAGCTAAAAATGCCTGGAAGAGCGCTAAAAAGCTTGAAAACACAGGGTTTTTAGCGATATTATCGACGTTTTACTCAGGCAGCCTCAGCGCTGCCTGTTTTGCTTTTTAGGGGCTGGGAATTATGTCAGAGTCGCCATTGATGAATACTTACGGCGCCAGATCTACCACCATTGTCGGAGGCGATGGCCCCTATCTTGTGGATGACCATGGCCGTCGTTACCTCGATGCGATCTCCGGTATCGCTGTATGCGGACTCGGCTATTCCCATCCGGTGGTTACCAAGGCGCTCTGCAATCAGGCACAGACGCTCGTCCACTGCTCAAATCTTTATGTTATTGAACCACAACAAAAGTTGGGGGCAGCGCTTATTGAACTCTCTGGAATGGACAAAGTTTTTTTTGGTAATTCCGGCGCAGAAGCGAATGAAGCCGCAATCAAAATCGCACGCAAGTACGCCAAGGCTAAAAATATTAACTCTCCCGAAATCATTACGGCAAAAAACAGCTTTCACGGTCGCACCATGGCGACACTGTCCGCGACGGGTAACAGCAAAGTGCAAGAAGGCTTCTCCCCACCCGTCGAGGGCTTTGTGCATGTTGAATACAATTCCATTGCCGCAATCGAAGCCGCCGCTTCCTCACATACCGTGGCAGTCATGGTGGAACCTGTGCAGGGAGAAGGTGGCGTACGTATCCCTGCAAAAAATTATTTACAAAAGTTAAGACAACTGTGCGATGCCAATGGCTGGTTGTTCATTTTGGATGAAATTCAAACGGGCAATGGGCGCACCGGTACTTATTTCGCGTATCAAAGCGCTGATATTCTTCCCGATGTCGTCACGACGGCAAAGGGTTTGGGCAATGGCGTACCGATAGGTGCCTGTTTAGCTCGCGGCACGGCTGCACATGTTCTGCAGCCAGGTAATCACGGTTCAACATTTGGCGGTAATCCGCTCGCCTGTGCAACCGCGCTGGCGGTGCTGGGCGAATTAAACACGCCAGACTTACTCGCTCACGTCCGCGCGCATGGTGAGCGCATTTTGATGCGTCTTAAAGAGGGACTTAAACGTGTCAGCGGCGTAGTGGATATTCGCGGCGCAGGATTGATGATCGGTATCGAGCTGGAAAAAGAGTGCACGGCTCTCGTTGAGCAAGCCAAAGAACATCAGCTGTTTATTAACGTTACCAGTGGCAACGTCGTGCGCCTCTTACCGCCGTTTATTTTAACGGATGAGCAAGCGGACACCATTGCCGACAAGGTTGTCATGCTGATTAAACATTTTTTGAATTAATGCCAGACGAGGAATAGCAAGCATGGCAGCCAAACACTTCCTTACCCTATGCGATCTTTCGTCTGCGGAACTCAAAGGCGTTATTGATCATGCGATCACCTTAAAAGCCGAGCTGCGCGAAGGCCAAATGAATACGCAATTTAAAAACAAAGTGCTCGGCATGATTTTCGAAAAATCATCGACGCGCACACGTGTTTCGTTTGAAGCTGGCATGACGCAGTTGGGCGGCAGCGCAATCTTTCTCTCGCCGAGGGATACGCAACTCGGCCGCGGCGAACCTGTCGAAGATTCCGCCCGCGTATTATCGCGTATGGTCGACATGATAATGATCCGTACCTTCGACCACAGTACGATCGAACGCTTCGCTGAATACTCGCAAGTGCCGGTTATCAATGCGCTAACCGATAGCTTCCACCCCTGCCAGTTATTGGCGGACGTACAAACCTATGTTGAACACCGGGGTCAACCCCAGGGGAAAACCGTTGCGTGGATTGGCGATGGCAACAATATGTGTCACTCATATATTAATGCTGCAAAGCAATGGGACTTTCAGCTAAATATTTCTTGTCCACAGGGTTTTGAACCAGATGAGGGCTTGATTAAAGCAAACAAAGACAGAGTGAACTTGTGTGCAAGTCCGGTCGATGCTGCTCGCGACGCTGACTGGATCGCAACCGATGTCTGGGCGAGTATGGGCCAGGAAGAAGAACAGGCGGAAAGAATCAGGCACTTTGCCAACTATCAAGTGGACCACGAACTGATGAGTCACGCGCACAGCGACGCAATATTCATGCATTGCCTGCCAGCGCACCGAGGCGAAGAAGTGAGCACAGCGCTTATTGAAGATGCGGAAAAATCGGTTGTTTGGGATGAAGCTGAAAATCGTTTACACGCGCAAAAAGCGTTGATGTTATTTTTGGCTGAAGCTGGCGAATAGACGACAAAATATTATTGTATCGTTTAAGTAAAGTACGAGACATGCATTGCGTACTTATACTAGAGACCTTCACCAAGCAGGCACCCGCCATGGATGGCGGCTGTTAGAACAACGCAGGAGCAGTTGTCGAGATGCTGGTGCAGAGCCTACATGGATGTATCCACGGCGTGTCTCTAGTATAAGTACGCAATGCATGTCTCTTCGAGTTGATGCGACAGCAATAATTATCGTATTGAAAAAATTCGACATATAAACGCTGTTCAACAATAAAAAATTAATCTAGCAGCTGTCATAAATATTTCATTCGGCGCCAAACCTCCGTTTGCAATAGCTGCTAGGTTAGTACTCACTTATTCACCGTGTAACCCACAATTTATCCACAGGATTTCAAGCTTCTTTCCTCCTTGCAAAACCCTAAAAACCGCATTATCTTGTATTTGGATTTTCCAAAACCCCAATATATGGTGGTGTTCCTTAAAAAAGCTCACCAAAGCAAACCGAAAAAACTAATACAATATTGGCCCCACACGACCCGCTAAGCGCCAGCTAAAGCCCGGGTTCTGGTCGAGGCTTAACGGTTTGGGCACAGGGAAATTTGCAAGAAAAGATCTTTACACCTACGTCACAAACACTAGAACGACAGACGAGTATCATCTATGCAAACACCAGAAACAGGATATGACGTTTCTTCTGCGCCGATTGGCGCGAGCACACAAAACGAGCCCAGCGCTTCATCCATCGCAGCAACGGCACCAGGCCAGATCCGGGTGATAAAAAGAAATGGGAAAGTTGTACCTTTTACCAGCGATAAAATCTCTGTAGCGCTTACTAAGGCGTTTCTCGCAGTGGAGGGAGGCACAGCGGCCGCATCTTCACGCATTCATGAAACAGTGGCAAATTTAACAACACAAATTGAAGCGACGTTTAAACGTCGTATGCCATCTGGCGGCACGATTCATATTGAAGAAATTCAAGACCAGGCCGAACTTGCGCTCATGCGCTCGGGCGAGCAAAAAGTGGCTCGCAGCTATGTCCTTTATCGAGAAGAGCGTGCCCGTCTGCGCGAGGCTGAACAAAAACTCCCCAACGTCGACGTTGACTTCCCGGATATCAGCGTTGTGCACACAGATGGCAGCGAGCAGAAACTGGATGCTCAACGCATTCGCACGGTTGTAGCCGAGGCTTGCGACGGTCTTAAAGATGTCGATGCGCAAACGATTCTCAAAGAATCCATGCGCAATTTATATGACGGTGTATCTATCGAGGACGTAAATACCTCACTGGTCATTTCAGCGCGCACCCTGGTGGAAAAAGAACCTAATTACAGTTACGCAACTGCCCGCCTGTTACTCGATAAATTACGCAGCGAAGCATTGAGCTATTTGCTCGGCGAAGCAACGCAGGCGACGCAGGCTGATATGTCACAATATTACCCTCAGGCGCTACCTATTTATTTGAAGCGCGGTATAGAACTTGAGTTGGTGTCTCCCGAGCTGCTGGAATTCGATCTCGAACAACTCAGTCAAGCGATTCTGCCTGAGCGGGATTTGCAATTTACCTATCTCGGTTTGCAAACGCTTTACGATCGCTACTTTATTCATCACGACGATGTGCGTATCGAATTGCCACAAATATTCTTTATGCGCGTCGCGATGGGTTTAGCCGCACGCGAAGACAACAAAAACGAACGCGCAATTGAGTTTTATCGCCTGCTGAGTTCATTCGATTATATGAGCTCTACACCAACATTATTTAATGCGGGAACGCTCCGGCCGCAATTGTCATCTTGTTATCTCACATCGGTACCAGACAATTTGCACGGTATTTATGGTGCCATGCAAGACAATGCCATGCTGTCCAAATGGGCGGGTGGGCTCGGCAATGACTGGACACCCGTGCGAGCACTGGGCTCCCATATCAAAGGCACAAATGGAAAATCGCAAGGCGTTGTACCTTTCCTAAAAGTCGCCAATGACACCGCAGTCGCAGTCAACCAGGGCGGCAAACGCAAAGGGGCTATGTGCGCTTACTTGGAAACCTGGCACTTGGATATCGAGGAATTTCTCGAATTACGCAAAAACACAGGTGATGACCGTCGTCGTACCCACGATATGAATACCGCCAACTGGGTACCCGATCTGTTTATGAAACGCGTTTTTAATGACGAAGACTGGACGCTTTTCTCTCCCGCAGACACACCGGATTTACACGATTGTTTTGGTAAAGCATTTGAAGAGCGCTACGAAGAATACGAGCGCCTTGCCACTACTGGCCAACTAAAACTGCACAAGAAAATTAAAGCGCAGGACTTGTGGCGAAAAATGCTCGGCATGCTGTTTGAAACCGGCCACCCGTGGATTACCTTTAAAGACGCGTGCAACTTACGCAGCCCTCAACAGCACGCAGGTGTTGTGCATTCGTCTAACTTGTGTACAGAAATTACGCTCAACACCAAAGCTGACGAAGAGATAGCGGTATGTAATCTCGGCTCTGTTAACCTTGCCCAGCATATCGTTGATGGTAAGCTCGACGAACAAAAACTACAGCGAACCGTAAAAACCGCGGTGCGCATGCTCGACAATGTTATCGACATTAATTACTACTCAGTAGCTACTGCACGCGCCTCCAATATGCGTCACCGTCCTGTCGGCCTTGGACTAATGGGCTTTCAAGATGCGCTATATAAAATGCGCATGCCTTATAGCAGCCAGGAGGCCATTAATTTCGCCGATCGCTCTATGGAATTAATTAGCTACCACGCGATTGAAGCCTCGAGCGACCTGGCGATTGAGCGCGGCGCTTACTCAAGCTTCGAGGGCTCACTTTGGAGTAAGGGCATATTGCCGATCGATTCGATTGAGTTACTGAAACAAAATCGCGGCGAACAATATATCGAAGTCGATCAAAGTCAGACGCTTGATTGGAGCCGGATTAGAAACAAAATCAAAGCCCAGGGCATGCGCAACTCCAATGTGATGGCCATTGCGCCTACTGCGACAATTGCCAACATCACTGGCGTGAGTCAGTCCATTGAACCGACTTATCAAAACCTTTACGTGAAGTCGAATTTATCGGGCGAGTTTACAGTCGTAAATCCATATTTAATTCACGACTTAAAAGCGCGTGAACTTTGGGATTCCGTTATGGTGAACGACTTAAAATATTATGAGGGTTCACTCCAAAAAATAGATCGGGTCCCCGAAGATCTTAAGGCGCTCTATGCGACTGCCTTTGAAGTGGAGCCCCGATGGATTGTTGACGCAGCAAGTCGTCGACAAAAATGGATCGATCAAGCGCAGAGCTTGAACCTCTATATTTCCGGCGCCAATGGTAAAAAATTAGATATTACTTATCGTATGGCATGGTTTAGAGGTTTAAAAACAACGTATTACTTGCGCGCGCTCGCCGCAACGACAACTGAAAAGTCAACCATTGACACTGGTGCATTAAACGCTGTTGCAAATTCGACCAACGAATCGAATTCCGCGGTAGCCGCAGAAGTACCCAAGGCATGTTCACTCGATGATCCCGACTGCGAAGCCTGCCAGTAAATAAGAACTCAAGGGGGAGGTCTTGCTTGGCGGGAACATAGTTCCCGCCGGGAGACCAACCGAAAAATTTCACATTAAATAGGTACTACTATGCTCAGCTGGGACGATTACAACGAAGAAGCACCCTTAGAAAAAGCAGCAGCAACTCCCGCACCCGTGCGTGAAAAAGCAATTGAATCCATTAAAACTCCGGTATTTGAAAAAACTACTCCAGAGACCGAAGTATCTGAAGTGGAAAAGGAAGCACTTAATGCCACAGTAAAACCTGCGCAGGAAATGGAAAGCCAAACGGAACAACACGCCGCACCAACGAAAAAAACTGTTGTCGGCAATGATGAAGTTGAACAAGCTAAAAATGCGGTTTCAGATTTAGACCCTGCACCGGGTTTAGAAGAACTAGAAATGGGAGCGGCACGAGTTCAAGTTGACGATAAGCGTATGATTAACTGTCGTGCTGACTTAAATCAACTTGTACCATTTAAATACGACTGGGCGTGGCAAAAATATCTCGACGGTTGTGCAAACCACTGGATGCCACAAGAAGTGAATATGACGGCAGACGTGGCGCTCTGGAAAAGCCCTGAAGGCCTGACTCAAGATGAACGTATTATTGTAAAACGTTCGCTGGGCTACTTTTCCACTGCCGATTCTTTGGTGGCCAATAATTTGGTCCTGGCTATCTACAGGCATATTACTAACCCAGAAGCGCGTCAATATCTGTTGCGCCAGGCATTTGAAGAAGCCATCCACACTCACGCATATCAATACTGTGTGGAATCTCTGGGCATGGACGAAGCCGAAGTATTTAATATGTATCGCGAAATTCCGTCTGTCGCGAAAAAAGCTGCATGGAGTATTGCCCACACCTCCGGCATCAGCAGCCCAACATTCCATACGGGTACTCCAGAGACTGATCAAGAGCTGCTCCGCAACCTTATTGGATTTTACGTTATCACCGAGGGTATTTTCTTTTATTGCGGATTTACTCAGATTCTATCCATGGGCCGCCGCAATAAAATGACCGGCGTTGCCGAGCAATTTCAGTATATTTTGCGTGATGAATCCATGCACTTAAATTTCGGCATAGATGTTATCAATCAAATTAAACTCGAAAACCCCCACTTGTGGACCGAGGAATTTCAACAAGAAGTGAGGCAGATGATACTTGAGGGAACAGAACTCGAAATCAATTATGCACGTGACACTATGCCACGGGGCGTACTTGGCATGAATGCCGCGATGATGGAAGAGTATCTGCACTTTATTGCAAATCGTCGCCTGTCCCAGCTTGGATTAGCACCAGCTTACCCCAATGCGGAGAATCCATTTCCATGGATGAGCGAAATTATGGATTTACGCAAGGAGAAAAACTTCTTTGAAACCCGCGTTATCGAATATCAAACCGGCGGCGCACTTAAATGGGAGTAAACCTCCCTTTTTAAAGAGAATTTTACGGGGAAAATCGATGCGCAGGAAACGCGAATCAACGACAGATAGTGTGAGAGACGATCTGAAAGAGCTCACAGACTGCTTAATTGAGCTAAATCATTCCGTGCTGTATTTACAGAAAGCTATTCAACAGCTTTCTGTAAAAGAGCCTGATGAAAAAAAGCCGAGGGCATCGCAAAATAAGCTTTCTCCTGACAGCGATGAACTCGAACGCCTGCGCCCCAAGCGCACCATCCATTAATATAGGATACGCGTTTTACAGCTGCCATGAATCAGCTCTCGCGGAATAACCATGAGACAACCCATCAAGCAGATCTAAGCAAAGATCTGCTTGATGGGCGCGCTTACGACAAAATTGAAGTACGCGAGCTCACCCGAATAATGCGTTATTTGAGGGACGATATTAAACGATCAGGCACATCGATCAACCTGCCTAGTACCTGGTTAATAAAATGCCTTATTCAAAATTTGCGTGGCCTTGGCTTTCGTTCTGACTCGTGGTTACACGATACCTATAGGGCTTTACAAGCACTAAAAAAGCTGGCTCAACTTGAATTAAATGAAAAACTCATTCAGTTTTTCGAAAAAGATAGAATCACGCCACTATTTCCCAATGCCGAAAATTTTTCCCGCCAGGATCTTGTTTTTTTCGTTGAGCGTATGCACGCACATTTAATAAGCATTGACAGCGAAGTTAATTGACTGACAATATGGATGTAATCCAACAATACATCGCCGCAGCAAAAACAACATCGCTCCTGATCGTAAAACCCAAAGAATCGACATCAGGCTTACATAACTATCTCACCCAAAAATTTAATGTGATTGACCCAACAATATTGTCAGCAGATCAAATAAACACTCAATTAGATAAGCGCTTCGATTTATGTATCGCAATCAATGAAGACCAAAATATTAGCGCATGGACAAATACACTCGGACTACTTAAAAACTTGTATTCAGAAAAGATTATCTTTCTTCACCCTGTTCAGTCAGGCGAATCGGATACGAAAACACGTGATATTAAGGCGCTACGCGCACTAGGTTTTTTTGAGGAAGAGGATTTAACTTTTGGAGATACTATTTATGCTTGCGCAAGCTACAACCTGACAAAATACAATAGGAAACGTAGCTGGAACAACGCTAAATTCTGGGCAAATCCAGAAAATTTCACGCAATATCGCTGGTGAACCAACACTTGGTATTTACGTATGGTAAGCAAGCATACACCGCGCTTTCCAGCTGTCTTATGCGTACAGGCAAATCATTGTTCCTCCATTCGCATCAGTTGGAAATATGCATAGGGAAGAAACACAGACCAACTCAATGCAATTGCAAAAGCCGCCATCGCTAAAGACTCCATCAATTGTATATCCGCTCTAAATGCGCTGCCTCCAACATAGCTGGTTGTCGCTCCAATCGCTCCCATAAACGCCGCGAGCAAAAACTTTGTTCGCAAAAAACCAAAAGCAAAGGGCAGACTCATCGAAAACATATACCACATGGCAATTAACCATAGCGGAAGCACAACACCATCAAATACGAACACACCCATGCGCGCGAGAATCGCATCCATAAAACACCCCAACACAGCCATTCTCGTTGAAAACAACCAATAGCGCTTGTCTCGGCATACAAACCGAAAGTGTACGAGTAAGAATACAAGTAGAAATAAAACCCAGACATATACCGGGGTAAATACACAAAGCAACCACCCCGTCTGAAAAAGCGCTGCACTGGTAAATACAGTGCGATGCCTGCCGATTGCAGTTTTTAATGAGAAATTCGAGGTAAACACTGGGCTTGAGGTTTAGCAAAAACGTATTGACCAGTATGGATCACTCTCTCGGCAAAACCACCTTCACAGTACGCAAGATAAAATTCCCACATACGAATAAAAATGTCGTCAAAGC
The DNA here is from genome assembly GCA_028281575.1 of Cellvibrionaceae bacterium. GTDB lineage: Bacteria > Pseudomonadota > Gammaproteobacteria > Pseudomonadales > Cellvibrionaceae > Agaribacterium. Next base: position 56,768 of record JANQJP010000001.1, on the reverse strand, counting down.
CTTGCATGCGCACCTCGGGCAGCTTTTCGAGAAAACGTTCACGCCAGTCCTTCAAGGTTCGGGAATAATGCAAAGTAATATCTTCGTAACCGACACAATGCATATCTGTAAATCGTTTTAACATCTGAGAAATAACATTATGGGACGGCAGACAGCCACCGGGGAATATATAGCTGCGAATAAAATCCGTTTTATCTTTTTCCCTATCGAAACGATTATCGCCAGTCATAATGGCTTGCACAAGCGCCAAACCGTTGTCTTTTAGCAGCTCATTACACTTAGTGAAAAACTGCTTATAAAACCGGTGCCCTACTGCTTCAATCATTTCAATCGAAACGAGCTTGTCAAATTTCCCCTGTAACAAACGATAGTCCTTTTTAAGCAGAGTTATTTTATCCTGCAATCCATGTGCTCTTATTGCTTCTTTAGCATAGGCGTACTGCTCATCAGAAATCGTCGTTGTTGTGACTTTGCAACCATAATTACTCGCCGCGAAAATGGCCATCCCGCCCCAGCCACTGCCAATCTCAATTAAGTGGTCTTCTTCCGTGAGCTGAAGCCGCTCACAAATATGTGAGAGCTTATATTGCGAAGCCACTTCTAAGCTAGCTGAATCATCGGGGTAAATTGCCGATGAATACATCATCGTCGGATCGAGAAACAGCTTAAAAAAGTCATTACTCAGATCATAGTGGGCACCAATATTTTTCTTGGCTCCTGAGATACTATTTAACTTAAGTCTATCGGATAGATGAGCAAGCGCTTTTCTCACCCAACTCCAGCGCGAATCCATATTTTGCAGATAACTCTGGTTTGCGACCATTAGCTTTACCACCGCAGTGGGATTGGGCGAAGACCAAAGGCCGAGCATATAGGATTCTCCAGCACCAATCGTTCCGCCAAACAATACACGCCGATAGGCCTTAATATCGTGTACATGAATTTCCGCAACGAGATCCATTCGCTCTTCACCCCGGTAATGCCAAGTCTCCTCATGATCGGAAAGAATTAAGTGCCCTACTTTAAGCAGATTTAAACGAGATATAAGAAGTCGCTTGCAGGAACTATCAATTCGCGAACCTTCAGAATTTTGTTCAACCTTTTCCCCCACGAGGGCAATTGACTTCATAACCTAACTCCGATTTATAACAAACTTTTAAATCTCGATATCATTTCTGCCCGGTTAACTCGGAGAGACATGCATTGGCGCTAAACAACGCAATCATTTTAAATACATGCGTTAACGCTGAGCTGCCAACCTATCTTTACCCAAAAACGGCACGCCTTTGAGAAAGAGTTTTAAGGCCTGCCAATAGATACTGAATACGACTTTTAATGTAATCATGGGAAATCTAATTAACGCTCTTCTAACATTGCGACGACTCAACGCCACCCTCGACAATTTCAACGTCGCGTGAAACACCCTCTTTTCACTGATAAAATTCTCAATATTAATAAACAGTGATTCCCCAGGCAGATCGGAGCGCCAACGATATTGCATATCAAGTGGATTAAACGGCGATACGGTAAACTTTTTATCTAAGATTTTTCGGCAATATGCCTGCTCCCGCACATCCATCACATAGGCATGACGCTCCAACCAAGGGGTATTCGTCACTTCAGCAACAACAACTTCTAAGTTCTCGCCACTTTCGTCGTAGCAATAATAGGTAGAGATAGGGTTAAAATTAAACCCGAAGCAACGCCAATGACTCAATAACGCGATTGGACCGCTCAACTGATAACCTATTTCCCGTTCAACAGTCTTATATACTGCATTTTTAATCGAATCAGATTCATCTCCGTGAAAATCCCGACGTTTAAACTGCATCGGCGCCCAACGAGAACTCGATAAGTAAGGGGATATAGCTAAGACCTGATCGAGTTCGTCCAGGTCCAGATACAGCATATAAATCTTGTACGAAAATTGGTGCTGCTTTGGCTCCAAGCGTCGATGATCAACTGTACCGGTATAAATTGCACTTCTCACAGCGGAGCCTCTACCCCCATATCAGATACCACCGCCAACGCGCTATTGACACCATCCTCGTGAAAACCATTACCCCAATACGCACCGCAAAACCACGTCCGGTTAACGCCATTAATTTCACACCAACGTTGTTGTGCAGCATAGGATTTCAGATCAAACTGTGGGTGCGCATAACTAAAACGATCAATAATTTTGGTTTTGTCTATCGCATCGTCAGCATTTAACGTGACATTGTAGGTATGTGGTGACGCAAGGCCTTGTAGCAAATTCATATTGTACGTCAAACGCGGAAGCGCATGATGATTTTCCCCAAGATGATAGTTCCAGCTAGACCACGTCTTCCTATTTCCAGGCAATACGCTTGTATCTGTGTGGAGCACAACTGAATTTTCCTGATAAGGTATAGACGCAAGAATATCAGATTCAGCGCTTGATGGATCAGACAACATGGATAAAGCTTGATCGCTATGCGTTGCTATAACAACTCGATCAAATGTTTCTACCTCACCCGAACCAAAAAAGATATCGACTGATGAAGGCTTTCTAACAACGCGATTGATATGAACACCACAATGAATTTTATCTCTATAAGGCGCGGTAAGCGGGTCTAAATATGACCTTGAACCACCTTTAATCACTCGCCACTGCGGTTTATCGAAAACGCTGAGTAAGCCGTGGTTTCGAAAAAACCTGATAAAAAATATCAATGGAAACTGCTTTACCTGAGTAAAAGAAGCGGACCAGATAGCCGCCGCCATCGGCATTAGATAGTAACGACAAAATGCATCAGAGAAATTGTGTTTAGAAAGATACTCCCCCAGTGTCACCTGGTCATCGATATTGCCGGAATCGAAATCCTGAACAGCTTTTTTATTAAATCTGAGAATATCGCGCAACATCGCCAGAAACGGAGGTGAGAATAAATTACTTCGCTGAGCAAACAGGCTATTCAAGCTATTACCCGCATATTCGAGCCCCGTCTGGGCACAACTCACGCTGAAACCCATCGAACTCACTTTCGTTTCAACCTCTAATTTCGCCAGCAACTTAACGAAATTCGGGTAGGTGCGTTCATTGTAAACAATAAAACCCGTATCTACCTTTTGTTTGTCACCTTGGAAGTTGACATCGATTGTCGCTGTATGACCACCTATCCGGACATCTTGCTCAAACACCTCTACATCGTGTTCAAAACTGAGCAAGTAGGCACTGGTCAGCCCGGAAATTCCCGAACCTATAATCGCGATTCTCATTTACAAACCTTAAATTTCTTGGGTTTTTCTAAACTGTTTCGCGATTAAACGCATCCAAATATTTTTAAAGCTGGAAAACAATTTTAACGTCAAACTCATCTGCCAGGGAAAATCTATGACCGATTTACTTTTTTCCAAACCACGAATTATTTTCTTTGCAGCAAAATTTGTATCGACCAAAAAGGGCATATCAAAATCATTTTTTTTCGTTAGCGGCGTATCTACAAAGCCGGGACGAACAATCGTTACGCGTACATCGGTATCAGTTAAATCGACTTTTAGCGATTGCAAAAAATATTCAAGCGCCACCTTTGAAGCACCGTAGGCCTCCGCTCGGGGAAACGGTACAACTGAAGCCAGGCTGCTCACGCCAACGATATTTCCTCTCCCCCTTTTGAGCAGAGGCAACGCGATATTTGTGCAGGCAACCGCAGCAAAAAAATTGACATCAAATACACGTTGGTACATATCCGTATCAAGCTGCAAGCCGTCGTCATATTCACAGGTACCCGCACACAATAGTACCAGGTCAAGCACATCAATCCGCTCGTATAATGCTTCAGCTATCTTGGCCAAATCCTGTTTGTCAGTAATATCACCAGGCAACAACGAAACCCTGGCTGGAAAAAGTTCTTCCAAATGACGCATTTTTGATTCGCTGCGCGCGGTCAGGAAGACAAAATTTCCAACGGCGGCCAGCTGCCTGGCAAGCTCATAGCCTATGCCAGAACTTGCGCCAATAACCCATATATTTTTTGAAACAAGCGACTGCATACAAATCTCCGCCGGGGACTGTTGACACTACCAACTACGTTGTAAGTGTTTGTTTAATACGTCCAACCACTTGACCCAAACATGGAATATGCTCATACAACATAGCACCCATATCAAAATAATCGCGGTGTTCAAGCACGAGGCCAGATGACTGATCAAACGCAATAACGCTGCACCCGTCTAAGCTGAGTTTTTTACCGCCGCGAAGTCGTCGGTGTGCATAATCCATGCGCCAGACCAATGTTGCACGATTATCACAACTCACATCTGAACTGAAATTAAAATTACAGCTCAATAAGCCACGCCTACCCGCGTCAAAATATGCGCGAATTGACGGCAGGCCCTCAATACGATGCACCGGGTCTTGGAAAACAGCGCTGGGGTCATAAATTCGGGCAAGTTGGTCAAAATCGGCCGAGCCGTAATTGCAAAAAAAGTTTTGAACTCGCTTAACAGTTGACTCCATTTTCTACCACACCTTGATACACCTGTTTTCACCAACGCTATCACAGCCTGAATTTACGCAAGCATCCACGGGAGAGATGACTCGTCGAGGTTTTTATTTCAACAAGGTATAAACTGATAAGACTCACAATGCCACCCAGCCTCATAATTTTCTCCTACAAAAATTAATATTTTTAGGCGAGAAGCGCATGACAAAACACCGCTTTCATTGCCCTGAGTTAATCCGGAACACAGACTTACTCCGTATATAAAGCCAGTTCAACAAGTATTTGCTAATATAAGCCGGAACAATGCTGACCAAGATGAACACGCAAATGCAGGACGCGTCACCAAATTCAAACCCCTCTCCCAAGCACTGGTCGGACCTGCTGGAAAAGGTGGGTAGATCTCAAGACGAAGACGCTTTTGCCGCCTTGCACACGCACTTTAGTCCACTTATTCGTGGTTTTTTGCAAGCTCACGGCGGAGGCATGGCACTGGAAACGTCTGAAGAGTTAGTGCAAGAAGTGATGGTGAAAGTGTGGCTCAAAGCACACAGTTACGACTCGTCTAAAGCCGCCGCAAGTACCTGGATTTTCACGCTAACCAGAAATGCGCGCATAGATTTTCTGCGCAAGCACGCACGTCAGGATGCGCAGACCGACCCATTAACGACAGAAGATATTTGGGATGAAGACGATGGTAGCCAACCCTATATCTACTTGCACCAAAGCCGAACGGAAAAACAAGTTGCACACCTACTGAAAACCCTGCCATCAGAACAGCGGCAATGTCTACAAAAAGTTTATATGGAAGGCAAATCCCATACTGAAATAGCCAGTGAGCTGGAGCTTCCTCTGGGCACAGTAAAATCACGCGTGAGGCTGGGCCTAAAACGTTTGCAAGCAACCATAGATGTAAATTGAGGTACGTTTTGTGATTACATTTCACCCCGATGAGAACCTGTTAGCCGAGTATGCTGCTGGATCCCTCGATTGGGGACTTTCAATAAGCGTTAAAGCGCACTTGGCCATGTGCCCGCAGTGCCGCCGGCAGCTTTCCAAGCTCAATATGGTAGGTGCTGCACTTCTGAATGAAAGCGCGCCTGCTTCATCTGATATGAGTGCGAATACACCCAGCGACTTTGATTCGCTTATGCAAAAAATTCGCTCACTGCCAAAACAAGAAAGTAAAGGTGTGACCGAAGGTGCCAAACTTGAAGATAACAGCGAACTTCCAGAGATTGTGCGCAAACTATTACCCAAAGAACGCATTAAATGGCGGCGCGTGTCTCCTTCGCTTCGTGAGGCGCAGTTGACAACCGGCCAGGATAAATACGAAGTGTGTCTACATAAGATAAGCCGGGGTGCAAAAGTCGCGGAACATGATCACGGTGGACGAGAGGTCACTGTAATCTTGCAGGGTAGCTTTTCTGACGAGGACGGCACATATAACGTTGGCGACTTTATGATGCGTGAACCGGGCCAGAAACATCGACCTACCGCAGCGCAAAATCAAGATTGCTTATGCTTGTCCGTGGTGGAAGCACCGGTGCGACTGACAGGCGTGCTGGGTAAACTTATTAATCCTTTCCTATCGTTTCAACCAGGTTGAATTTTACAGTACTACTCCAGATCAGCGAGTTCGTCCTTTATGCGGGCTCGCGTCAAATCTATCTCTTCAACCAGAGCATCGACTACCGACCGGGTACTTGACACACTCTCCCAGTTTTTAGCCCAGGCCTGGCGCAGATTAACCGTTTGATTTTGCACGGGCGCCGATAGCAAAAAGCTGAGATCGCCGATAAGCCCCACTTTTACCCAGCCCAGGCGCGGACTACCTGCAACAGGATCATTATCGTAATGAGCCGCATATATTACCTGCTCCAGCTCTGCCAGCAGATGCAGCATTTCAAATGATGCCATCCGCCGGTTGCTATTGTCTTCGGTTACCTCCAAACGCCACGCGTTATAGCTAAAACTGATGATAGAAAGCAACATACCTGCCATTGCGGCTAGATAGTAGACTTTGAGGCGTTTACGCAGGGATTCTGCCATTGCTCATTCCTTCTTCTTGTTAACATGCTTTTTTTTAGGAAAAATATCTCTAATCGGACCAGTTATCGACATACGTATACGCTGTAGAATTAAACGTGTTACGCCAGAGGGTTGCAACCCGAGGAGTCGAAAATGTCCAAGCTAAAATACCTCACGAATGATATAGAAGAACTCGACGCCGTAGAACAAGACTTGGAAGCCAACGGTATCCCGCGCTCACATATCCACGTACTTAGTAATAGCGATGGCGAATTAGCTAAGCACGATATCCCCACCTTTTCAGATTGGTCAAAACGAGACTTAACCTATTACGGAATCCGCGGTGCTGTTATTGGTGTTGTATTGTCCATGTGTATTCTCGGTGGCGGATACGTATATGGAATTACAGATTCCGTTAGCTGGGCAATCTTAGGGTTTATCGCGGCTGCGACAATGGGCTTTTGCACATGGGAAGGTGGTCTTATGGGTATCGCCAAACTCAACCATGAATTCGAGCAATACCACGAAGATATCGAAAACGGTGAGCACTTACTCGTTGTTGATGTTGCGGACAAGGATGAAGAGGCAAAAGCCCGATATTCGGTCGAATCGCACCCCGTATTGCGCGCAGTCGATTAAGACTGGTCCCGCTGTTATTCCGCAGGCATACGCTTTAGCGCATAGATATCAAAACGCGTTGACCTGCCACTCAATTGGTAGGTCGGTGCAAGAGCACCTAAAAATGGCGCAATTCTCGGCCGTTTAACCACCACGCGATATTGAGCCTTCTCTAAGGCCCTGCCTAGCAGGCTATCTGCGTCCTCATCACCCCCGATCAGGTCGTGAAAAACGCGCATCTCTTTTTTTACAAGTGCTGTTTTTTTCTTGCGTTCAGGAAACATTGGATCGATATATATAACATCAGCTGAATCGTCAGATGCATCCAGACAATCTAAGGCGTTGCTAAAAACCAGCTCCATCCGTTGCAAGATATCTGCGAGCAAAGAGTCCTCTTGCTCTGCCCAAATCGCCGCTCGCCGAAGCGCGTCTTCGAGCAGCAAATGTGCGATTGGCGACCGCTCCAACATTCTTACTTGACATCCCAAGCCGGCGAAAACGAACGCGTCCCCCGCCTGCCCTGCGGTGCAATCCAAGATACAAGGTTTGAATTTCGATTGAATACCAACCGCTTTAGCGAGCATTTGACTTTTACCGCCGCCAAATTTGCGCCGGTGTCGATTGGCTCCCGCAATAAAATCCAACTTAAGGTTCAGAGATTTTTTTCCCTCGAACCATGACAAAAAAACACCACTATCTGAAAAATGAAGAAGGTAAGTACTGTCAGAAGCCGTCAAATCCGCTTTGTTATTGCTGGACACACAAGGCACACCCATGCTTTCTGCAAAATATTGCGCGCGCGTATCGAATCGCGCCGCCTCACTCACGACGCGTAAACCAATATGCCCTGTGGGTGCCACTGTCATTTTATAAACTCTTTTTTTATTTAGCAGCCATGATACAGCACATCGTCACACGCATAGTAACCCGGCAATTGCACCGGGTAGAATTTTAGGCATTTGAGCAAAGCGGGAGGAACGAAAAACCTTCAACCAATAGCCTCTCGCCAAATCTAATAGATATAGACACAATCAAGACAGGTCTTAACTGAATCTCATTGCAAATTTCCTGGATAAACTGAAATCATTCATCTTGACATATTTGGTGTAGTCTTTTAAAGCGTGCCGCTGACATTCATCAATAAATATCCAGTATTATTAAAATAAGTATTCCACTACAAATTCACGCTGCTAAACTTTGTATTTCCCGGGAAAATTGGTATAAAAAGTTTTACAACGGTGCTATATATGGAAGTTGATACACACATGAAACTCGAAGCTTCGGAAAAAGACTTATTATCTATTGCCGAAAACTTTTCTACTCTCAGTCAAAGTTTAAAAAAGAATGCAAATCTTGTTTTACGTAGTATATATCTGCTCCTAATTGTGGGCCTTGGCGTGGTGGTTTTTCTCCCTTATGGATTAGACAAATTGGATCGTCACCTGTACCCACAAACATCTACGCTGGAATTAGATTCTCAGATACAAAAAATTCAACAGCAGATAACAAATATCAAGTCGCAGTTACCACCTGTTACATTTGTTACTAAACCCAACAGTACACTTCCTTATGGAGTATATTCACTGAATATCGAATTTTATAACAACGGTGCAGGAATAGTTACCGGAGAATCGGGTACCCTTTTGACTACAAATGATGGAGGTCAAACCTGGAAAAAGCACAACTCGAAAACCACTGGTTACTTAAGTAAACCAACTTTTGCTACCACTAACAACCTTGTTATTACCGGAGAATACGGCTCATTGCTGGTCTCTTTTGATGGTGGAATGACATGGCAAAATAAAGAGACTGGTACTAGCAGCTTGCTTCATCGACCAATTTTCTCAGACAGTGGTGCAGGAGTCATCGCTGGCGAATCTGGAACACTTCTAATTTCTAACGATAATGGGTTAACCTGGCAACTGCAGGACCCCCTTACCAAAAGCGATCTATGGCAACCTGTATTCTCTGATTCTGGTATCGGCGTTATCGCCGGCAAGTCTGGAGCAGTTTTAATTTCTTTGGATAGTGGACATACTTGGAAAGCTATCGATACCAAAGTACACGGCGATCTTTGGCCACCAATTTTCTCCAAAGCAGGAATTGGCATTATCTCTGGAGAATCTGGTACCTTACTAACTAGTAATGATGGCGGAACCACATGGGCAAATCAGAATACAAATACAGATACAGGCCTTTGGCAACCGGTATTTTCTCATACTGGCACAGGCGTAATTACCGGCGAATCAGGCTCGTTGTTTGTATCAGACGACAACGGAATGACATGGAAAAACCTACCTAACTTTACAGAAGCAAACCTTAACCAACCGATTTTTTCTGATAACAATATTGGCATTATTACCGGTGACTTCGGTGTTCTCCTAGTATCTGAAGACGGAGGTTTAACCTGGAGAGCACAAAACTCGTTTTCATATGCACACCTTAGACGTCCAGTTTTCTTTGATTCAAATATCGGCGTAATCACGGGAAACTCGGGAACATTACTTGTATCTGAAGATGGCGGGCTGACATGGCACAATCAAAATTTAAATGTGGTCGCCGACTTAACACAACCTGTTTTTTCTAGCTCCGGTATTGGCGTTATTACAAGCAATTATTTCGAGACTCCGCTTATATCGAGAAACAAGGGCCTAACATGGCAAAAACTAGAGCAATTCAAAGATACGGGGTTTGGTAAAGCAGTTTTTTCTAGTGCAGGTATCGGCATAATCCCAGGGATATCTGGAAAACTACTTGTATCCATAGATAATGGATTTACCTGGAATGCGCATAACTCTCTGACGAATGGGGAATATTTAAGTGGGCTTGGCCTTTCCGGTGATGGAAGCGGAACAATTATTACCAGTGATGGGCGGTTGCACACATTACATAACCTCGAAAAAGAAATATCCTCTGAAAATGTAGAAAATTTAGCTAAGCTACTTTCAAAAACAGTATATAAAAATGAATACGCGCGCCTCTCTCTACTTCAAAACTTAAACCAAAAGACAGAAAACTTTAAAGAATCCCTGCTTGAAAAAGAGCAATCAACGCTGGGAAAAAGAGCTGAAAAGCTAGCGGTACGTATTTCTGTCCTAGCAGTCATCGTTTTTTTTATTCAGATACTTCTCACAAATTACCGCTACAACATCAAACTGTCAGACTTTTATTTGTCTAGAGCACAAGCTCTACAGCTTATTAATTCGCTCTCAGTACAGGACCACAGTAGCCTTGATTTAGCAACATTGGTAAGCCTACTCACGCCTTCCATAGAGTTTGGCAAGCAACCCCAAGTGCCTATCGACTCCGTGGTCGCGATGGCCGGAAAAATAAAGAATGATACCAACGGGTAAATGGCCATCAACTAGAGTATTAGCAAAACTTACTTTTAGATATGATGTACCCTATCAGAACTGCATGGAAACAGCGATGTTCCAATTAAAGTACTATCCGGTGCTCATACGCTATTTTTTGTTTTTGACGCTTTTTACCTCTTTAATTTCTTGCTCGCGCTACGAGTTCTCTATCAATGATAGAGTCGTCTATACGCCGCCGCCCCTCTTCTCCGGCTTCAGCATTAGCGACCCATTCCTGAGAACTTGCGTCAAGAGTGCTATTGCTGAAGAAAATGTTACTCGAGCAGACCAACTGCAGCGTTTACTCTGCCCTCCAGGCGCAATAAACAGCCTCGACGGCATCGAGATTTTTACAAACCTTAATCAATTGGGACTAGCAGAAAACAACGTCGCCAGTATCGCGCAACTCACTGAGTTAGACGAACTCCGGCATCTAAACCTCAAAGGTAATGACAATCTGCTTTGCAAAGACCTGGATCAGCTTAAAAAGGTCGAGGCAATCGAAGTGCCATCGCATTGCCAACCTAATATAGAAAAGGACTAAGTTCGGGGTAAAAACATTAAACCCAGCGTGCACTTGGATGAATGCATTACTTTCATCGCAACGGGCTTATCGTTAATCATACCTACCATCTTTTTGAATACAACATTCACTTCAGTGCCCACGGGCGGGGCGACAACTTTCTCAATGGTTACCTGGGCCCCCCCATCGGAAATATCCGTCGTCGAGCCAATAATTTTGCCAAAAGAAGGGTGTTCCATCTCTACTCGGATAGATGAGGCCCTTCGCTCATACTTTCTTCTCTCTTCCACAAGAGCTCCCCTGCAAAAGTCTTAATTGCTATTTGTCTAAAAGTATAATGCAGCTTTTTAGTTTTGCAGTTCATGTTGAGCTAGATGTCTTTTCTATGACAAAAAAACGCTACGCTACCTGTCTACACACATTGTTAAAAATGTATTTGCAGATTCAAACTTACTCACAGTATCTGTGGATAACTCTGTGCGAAACACCTTCATACCTGCGTTTAAAGCCCATAAATACAGTGGGTAGTTCAATTTGTTGCAAAAACATACAAAGATAAAAAAATCTTTATTTTTCAATAACTTATCAAATTCAACAGCAATTTAATTAAAAATTGAGTAGAAAATATTCGACATTTGGGAACAACAGTTACATGTGTGGAAAAGGTTCAACGAAATAGACGCAAAAATATATATTGGACCGATAGTAACCACTCACATACGGTAACAATTATGTCAGCAAACTGTCACATGAAGAAACGAAAGGGATACAGCACTTAAGTATTAATTTGACAGGTTAAAGTTCGTCATCTTATAGACCAACGGCCCTAGCGAAGGTGCAACCAAGCAAAACCCTGATCTTGGCAGGCATAATATACCTCGCCTATCTCGTTTGAGATTTCCTGCAAAGCTGACTGAACCTTCAACAACGAATTATTTTTTTTGCTTATGTGGCCGACGACCAAGTGTTGAACACGGCTCAAGTCGATGTTACGCAACATGTGCAGTGTCTGCTGATTATTTAAATGCCCCCATGGACCGCCAACCCGACGTTGCAAACTCGGGGGATAAGGACCTGCCGCCAACATATACTCATCGTGATTTGCTTCGACAAAAAGCCCGTCGCAACCCGAGTAACTATCGAGTACTGCCGGGCTGACGGAACCCAAGTCAGTCAAAATACCCAACTTGCGTTCAGCGTGACTCACAACGAACTGAAGTGGCTCGCGTGCATCATGAGGCACAGTAACCGGCAATACACCAAAGCCACCTGCGCTAAATGGTTCGTTAGCACTGATAATGCGTACACCCTCGAGCGATGAGAAGCCTCCGGCAATACACGTACCTGCACTCATGTAGACAGGCACACCACAATGGCGAGCGAGCGCGCTTACGCCTTTGGCATGATCACCATGTTCGTGCGTAACTAAAATACCGGCAATATGATCGAGCGAAAAGTCAAGGCGGTCGAAACGAGCAATCGTTTCGCGCAGAGAAAAACCACAATCGATAATTAAAGCAGCTGTATCGCTCGCGACCAGTGTTGCATTACCCGAACTGCCGCTTCCCAATGATGCAAACCGAAAAGAAGGTTTAATACTCACCGGCTTAAATTAAATTTTTGCGCAAAAGACGAATTCTTTCTTTGGCCTCCACAATGGGAAGTTTACGCCCTCGGTGATCGCGAATGACAACAGTGTGCTGATCACCGTCTTTATTCATAATAATTAAATAACCGCGGCCATTTTTTAACGCCGGTTTAAAATCAGCGCCGCTGATACTGGCAAAGGTTTCGCGCACATTTTCCGAGCCACTTAAATGCTCAAGCACCTTAGCCAACTTATATGGCGCTGGCTTGGGTTTATCTTTGCCCCAATCAAAAGTAAACAAGCGTCGGAAAAAGCTTTTTTTCTTAATAATGTCGGGATCATAATCAGCGAAAATAATCCCTTTGTTTTTATCGGCTTCCCAAGTGACAAAACCTTCTGATTTAGCTGCGTGTGTCAGCGTTGCCCACGCGCGGTTTTTACTCAGGCGCAGCGCCATTGTTGGCTCTCGTCTATCGCGCAAAAAACTTGCTTTTAACTCACCACCAACGTTCTGTCCAAGCAACGAAGCACTGGCATTATCAATCGTTTGCGCCAGGTGATTGGCAAGTTCACGTACGAGCCACTCCTCACGCGCCGGATCGCTCGAAACCTCTGGCCACACCATAGGTGAAGGCAAGGGCTCACCCACAGGGAATTCAGCTTCGAGCACATGCACCTCTGTCGTCTCTTCGTGAACACCTTTTTCCAGACGAATTTGAAAACGCACATAGACGTCCTTGTTATCTACATACTGCAGCCAATCTGTCTCAATAAGACCCGAATTGGCGTCGCTGGCAATAACACCTATATCTGAATTTGCGAGAAAGCTCTGTGTCCGCGGCCAAACCTGACTTGTGGACGCACCCAAATAAACCCATCGTTCATCTCCCAAAGTCAGAATTTTCACGCCCAGGGATTTTTCATCAGAATTAATAGGTACCGGGCGCGGAATTTCGTAATCGACTAAATTGTACTCATCGCCAAACTCATCGTTCGCATTTACTTCGGGAATGGGGTACAGCTGTTCAAGCACTGTACTTTCGATGCCTTCGGGCATATCAATTTTTTCTATTGGACCGGTGCGAAGATAATCTTTGCCTCTATCGCGAAACGCGCCATCTTTTTTATCAGAAAAACCACAGGAGCTTAAAAATAAGGAGGCACTACAAAATAACAGCAGGAAAGTACGAATCATCATAATTATTCTAGGAATCAGTTATAACACACCGTTTTGAACCATCGCATCACGTAAAACCTCGTGGTATTTAGCCGCTAAAGGCGTAAGTGGCAAGCGTAGGATATTCTCACCAAAACCCAGCTGTGAAACCGCCCATTTTACGGGTATTGGATTTGATTCGAGAAAAAGGTTCTTGTGTAAGCTGAGCAAAGCCGCATCAATTGCACGTGCTTCTTCGACCCTACCCGACATGACAAGTTCACACATTTTCGCCAGCTTGCTCGGGGCGACATTTGCCGTAACAGAAATGACGCCATCACCGCCACAACGGATAAAGTCCAAACTGCTTTCATCATCGCCAGAAAGCAACACAAAATTCGACCCAACGCCCGTTTTAATCTGCTGCACACGATCAAGATCACCAGTCGCTTCCTTGATGCCGACGACATTGTCTAACGCCGCCAGGCGGATAACTGTCTCGGGCAACATATCAACCGCCGTCCGTCCTGGCACGTTGTATAGAAGTTGAGGCAGCGCCACACGCTCGGCAATATATTTATGATGCAAAAACAAACCCTCTTGAGAAGGTTTGTTGTAGTAAGGGGTTACGAGCAGAGCGGCATCTGCGCCAGCTTCTTTAGCACCCGAGGTCAGCTCCAGCGCCTCTGACGTAGAATTTGCACCGGTCCCGGCAATAACGGGAACGCGACCATCAACCTGATCGACAACTTTGCGAATCACTTCTACATGCTCATCAACATTTAATGTCGCCGATTCGCCCGTCGTACCAACGGTGACGATACCGTTACTGCCCTGCTCTATATGCCATTCAACGAGCTTGGCGAGCACCTCCCAGTCGAGCGCTCCATCGGCTTTCATCGGTGTTATCAATGCGACTAAACTGCCTCGAAACATAGGTATCTCTACGTGGAATACTTCGCTAATTCAAAGAAGGGGCGTAATAGTACTGGCGACCGGGGATTCGCTCAACCGATTTACTTCATCAAAGTGGCACAAATTCGGCTAATCACATCAAGGCGAAGGATTGGGATAACGTTGATGTATGCTTTCTATACCATCAAAAACTTCATCCGACAGTTGCAGCTCGACGCTTTCGATATTTGTTTTCAATTGCTCCAGAGAAGTTGCGCCAATAATGTTCGACGCCAAATGCTCACGCGAATTGATCCAGGCCAGGGCCATCTGCGCTGGGTCCAATTGATGTTGCCGCGCGAGCTCGACGTATGCCCGCGTAGCTTCTTCTGCGTTGACCTTGGCGTAACGCGTAAAGCGATCATAAAGCGTTAGCCGCGCATTTGCCGGTTTTTTGCCATCCAAATACTTGCCACTGAGCACACCGAAAGCTAACGGAGAATACGCGAGCAAGTGTACTTGCTCGCGCAGCGCGAATTCGGCAATGCCAATATCGAAAGTACGGTTTAGCAAATTGTAGGGGTTTTGAATGGATACAATACGCGCAAAAGCCTGCTCCTTAGCCACACGTAAATACTCGTGCACACCCCAGGCGCTCTCGTTGGAAACCCCAAGATAACGCACTTTGCCCTGGCGCACGAGCTGGTCTGCCGCCGCCAGAGTCTCTTCAATCGTGTAGCCGTCGTCTTCTTTATGGACGTATTCGAGCCTACCAAAAAAATTGCATTCCCGCTCAGGCCAATGGATTTGGTAGAGATCGATAACATCCGTATTCAATCGCCGCAAAGAAGCCTCGCAAGCCTCGATAATCTGCTCCTTGGAAAGCCGCGCACCGTTGCGAATATGTTCCAATCCTCGATTGCGATCACTGCGACCAGTCACTTTGGTCGCAACAATCACTTTGTCACGCGTTCCGCGCAGTTTGAGCCACTCACCCATTATGCGCTCTGATTCACCAAAAGTTTCGGCGCGAGGAGGCAGGGGATACATTTCAGCGACATCAAAAAAATTGACCCCGTAATCGACCGCCATGTCCATCTGCGCCATGCCTTCAGCGGCGGTGTTTTGCTCGCCCCAGGTCATACTGCCCAGGCAAATAAGGCTTACATCCAAGTCACTTGAACCGAGCTTTCTGTACTTCATCTGAACCTCAGCGCTTTCTGTTATTGGCCCTAGAACTTAACATCAACAAGAGGGCTGATATCCTGATCATAATCAATATCGCTATTCCCAAAACCAAATAACTTAAGGAACTCGGCGTTATACCCCTTGTAATCTGTCAGCTCAAATAAGTTTTCTTCTGTGACCTGCGGCCAAATAGCTTCTACTTTGCTTTGCACCGCTTCGGTCAGTTCGCGATTGTCCATTCTAAAACGATTAATGTCGTCCAGGCGCGGAGCTTCGCTGTACAGGCCCTCGGTATAAAGGCGATGCAATTGCTCGATACAACCTTCATGACTGCCCTCTTCTTTCATAACCTTGTAAAGAATGGAGATATACAGCGGCATAATGGGGATCGCCGAACTGGACTGCGTCACCAACGCCTTGAGCACCGCCACATTCGCCTGTCCACCTAAATCACTCAAGCTCTGGTTTATTTCATTGGCTGCCCGATCGAGGTCTTCCTTGGCTTTACCAATGGTCGCTTTGCCGTAGATAGGCCATGTGAGTTTGTCACCAATGTAAGTGTAAGCGACCGTTTTACAGTTTTGCTCAAGCACATCCGCTTGTTTAAGCGCATCGATCCAGAGCTCCCAGTCTTCACCACCCATCACTTTTACCGTATTGGCAATTTCCTCATCCGACGCCGTTTCAACGGTCATGTCAGCAATTTTGAGCGTATCGGTATTCAGGTTTTTTTCGGTGTAGCTTTGGCCTATCGGCTTCAACGCGGAGGAGAAAGTCTCTCCAGTCTCAGGATCGATGCGCCGCGGAGAAGCCAGGCTGTATATGACCAGGTCCACCTTACCCAAATCCTGCTTAATAATTTCAATCGCCTGCCGCTTGGCTTCGTTCGAAAAGGCATCGCCATTAATACTTTTAGCGTAGAGGTTTGCTGCACTTGCTTCAGCTTCAAACGCAGCAGAATTATAAAATCCCGCCGAACCCGTGCGCTTTTCCGACGCGGGTTTTTCAAAGAAAAAGCCAAGTGTCTTTGCACCGTAGCCAAAAGCTGCTGTGATGCGCGACGCAAGGCCATAGCCAGTCGAGGCACCTACGATCAAAACGTTCTTCGGGCCTTCACCCAACGGCGCTTGAGATTTGATGTACTCAATTTGTTCACGCACATTGGCGGCACATCCTTCTGGGTGTGCATTTGTGCAAATAAAACCCCGAACTTTCGGTTTAATGATCATGCTGTTTTCCTGTTTCGCTTCCAGTGACTGGTATACTGCTGAGCCAACTATGTATTTATCGCTCGGCCGGCAAGCCGACAATTATATAACAAAAGCCGTAACACACATGATGCAACTTCGTTATTCAACTGAGCAGGCCTGGCTCGCAAAAGTTTTAAGTAATTTTGACGATTTTTTAGTCGACCACGCCGCTGCTGAAAAAAAAGCCTCGGGTATGGCCATCTCCATGCTATCCCACTATCCAGATAAACCCGAGCTCGTAAAGGTGATGATTGATCTAAGCATTGAGGAGATGATGCACTTCCGCGAAGTGGTGAAACTCATGACCGCCCGCGGTTTGCAGCTTCAAGCTGATACCCGCGATGCCTATGTTAACCAGCTGCGCAAGCACATGCGACAGGGCACAGAAGTCTATATGTTAGACCGGCTCGTTGTCGGCGGCATTATTGAAGCACGCGGCTGTGAACGTTTTGGCCTCGTTGCAGATGCGCTTGCCGAAGGAGAACTAAAAACGTTTTATTGCGCGATTACCGAATCAGAACTCCGCCACAAAAACGTATTTATCGACTTGGCAAAGCGTTATTTCAAAGACGATATCGTCGAAAAACGCGTGAACGAGTTGCTCGATATAGAAGCTGAAATATGTGCGGATTTGCCGATTGTAGCTGCACTCCATTAGGTCATGACACAAACCCTTCCCAAAGCCAGCGAAAAATACCTGCGACACTACGCGGAGACCGAAGCTTCTCTTTGCCTGCAATTAGACGCCGTTGAGGCGCGACGCTACGTTCTGGTTATTCCCGCGTATCGTGAAGAAATCGCTTTCATCGAGCGGCTCTCAACTCGGGAAGACGCCGGCGATATAAGCCTCGTACTTGTCGTCAACGAACCCGATAGTGATACACCTGGTTCTGATAACGATGCCCTACTCGCGCAACTTTACGCGCGCAGCGAGCTTCACGAGACCTGCCAACACCTCCAGCTTTTAATGCTCGGCGACTTACAAATTTTGCTAATAAAACGTTGCCGGCCGGAACAGGCTCTGGCGAAAGACCAAAGTGTAGGGTTGGCACGAAAAATTGGCAGCGATGTCGCTTGCGCGCTGATTTACAACACGAAGGTGGCCTGCCAATGGATATACTCAAGCGACGCCGATGCCTATTTACCTGAAGACTATTTCTCAGCAGCGACATCCAATACGGCAAGTGCCATCGTATACAACTTTGAGCATATCTGTGCGGGGGATCTGGTGGGCAGCGCAACATCTATTTATCAACGCTGCCTCTACTATTTCCGCGAACAACTGCAGTTGGCGGGCTCGCCCTATGCCTTTCACACACTGGGGAGTTGTCTGGCCATAGCCGCGCGTCACTACTGCCAGGCGCGGGGCTTCCCCAAGCGATCTGCAGGCGAAGATTTCTACCTGTTAAACAAGCTGGCAAAACTCGGCAGCATTGCCCAACTTAACTCAGTGAACATTCGTATCGAAGCGCGTTATTCGGATCGCGTGCCTTTTGGCACCGGCCCCGCCGTTAGCAAAATCGCAAGACAACTCGAGAGCGGAGAAACGCCGAGCTACTACGCTCCTGAAATATTTCAAGAACTTCGCTCGCTGTTGGATCACCAGGAAAGTATCTGGAATCGTGCGCAAAGTGTTACTAACGAAATTGCGCAGGTAAAAGCGGTGAGTACACGGGACTGCCTGGCAGAACTATCTGGAAAAACACAGGCAGCCCTGTTGGATTTAGGCTTTGACACATTCATGAACAAACGTATGGCTGAAGACAGGACACTGGAAGCGTTTGAGCGCAGCTTCCATATTTGGTTTGACGCCTTTAGAACACTCAAATTTATTCATTTTATGCAGAATCACTACTATTCCGCGGTGAGCATTGAAGAGATATTCTAAACTGGACAACAGCGCTACTCTATAATTTCAAAAAAAGAGAAATTTAGATGGCAGAACCTGAATTTCAACCAGACAGCTTTAAACAAGTTGAACGCGCAGAGTGGAATCGCCGAGATGCTCTGAGCAGGGCAATGTGTGCGACGGTTACATTAATTGTCACCATTTTTGCGATAAAAGATGCTGCCATCGGTAACGCTCAAATCGCTGGAGTCCTCGCAGGTTTTGCTTTCGCAAATCTGATGGCGTTAATCGCCTATACGCGATTTATCAAATCGCTGGAGTTATTTGGCTACTACCTTATTTTATCGAGCACCGGCTTAGGCCTTTACCTAGTCGCATCTGGCGGCACTGATGATTCAGGGCTGCTTTGGCTGCCTTGCTACCCTGTACTCATGTTTAGCGTGCTGCGCGTTCGCATCGCCGCCTACGCAAATATAGGCATGCTTATATCTGTCGGCCTAATTTTATATGCGCCCGAAAATACTTATTACATCGCTACTTACACAATTGCGGAAAAGGTCGCCGGCATTGGTGCATTTATCCTTATTGCAGTGTTTAGCTTCTACCAGGCTTATGTGCGGGAAGTGTCCGCCGTATCTATTTCACGCCTAAACAAAGAACTCAGCCATATCGCCTCCACTGACGAATTGACTCAGTTGCCAAACCGGCGAGACATGGCGTTACGGCTTGAATTTGAATGCAAGCGTTCAAAGCGAACCAAAGAAGACTTCGCGATTATTATGTGTGATATCGACTACTTTAAGAAAGTGAACGATAGCTTTGGCCACAGCGTCGGGGACCAAACACTGCAAGAGTTTTCAAAACTCCTTGTATCCAGGTTTAGAGAGACAGACAAAATCGGCCGCTGGGGTGGCGAAGAGTTCTTGGCGGTACTCCCACACACCTCGCTGCCGGAGGCAATAAAACTTGCTAACGAAGTGCGCACGAGCATCTGTCAGGCCAGCCTGTTCCCGAACATGCCAAATCGCATGATCACGATGAGCGCCGGTGTCGCCAGCAGCACCCAGAGCCTCGATCCAGGCGAACTCCTTGGCATCGCTGACAGTAACCTCTACAACGCCAAAGAAGCCGGGCGCAATCGCGTCAAGCCAGACCCGGTAAATTAGAGTAAACTGCGGCGCTCATTAATCATCACGCGCCACCCATGTTCGATCTCGCCGAGCAAATCATCCTGCTAGTCGTTGCGCTTATCTCTAACGCGCTTTCATCCATGGCGGGAGGCGGCGCAGGACTGCTGCAACTTCCTGCACTTATCTTCCTGGGTTTGCCGTTTTCTACTGCACTGGCGACCCACAAAATAGCAACCGTTGCGTTGGGTTTAGGTGCAACAATCAAACACGCACGCGAAGGCCATGCGCGCCTACCCTTAGCCGTGGTAATGCTCGCTGCAGGTGCGCCGGGTGTTGTTTTAGGGGCCAATACAATTTTGGCAATTCCTGAATCAGTAGCGAAAGTCTCGCTCGGTATACTCACCACAGGGTTGGGCATTTATTCGTTTTTCAAAAAAAAACTCGGTCAGCACTATTTACCGAAACACAGGGATGCTTTTGGATGGATAATCGGCGCTATCGGGCTTTTTTTCTTCGGTTTTTTTAACGGCTCTCTCAGTTCAGGTACCGGCTTATTTGTCACGGTATGGCTTATCACTTGGTTCGGTTATGATTTCAAACGAGCCACGGCCTACACCATGATTGTCGTCGGCATTTTTTGGAACGGTATCGGCGCGTTCACGCTCGGTCTGCTGGCACCCGTCGCTTGGGGCTGGCTGCCGATGCTCATTGTCGGTTCATTGTTGGGCGGCTACGCCGGCGCGCATATCGCGATAACATACGGCAATCCCATGATAAAACGGGTGTTCGAACTTATTACCATCCTTGTCGGGATCACGCTAATTGCTAAAGGGCTTTAATCAATGTTGCAGATGCTGAATCCAAAATTAATATTCACAACACTCGACGCAATTGACGAGGAAAAGCCCTCTCACACATTGAACCGCAAAGAGGCTATGAGAAGAGTCTTTTGGGTTCTCGCTTGCGTTAGCGTATGTCTATTACTTATCCACTATATGAAATACTTTAGTGTGATGCGCGCGGGCCTGGCCATGCTCGCAGAGTGGCAGGGAAAAGATGGAAATTATTTTTTATTAAAACTTAGAGAAACAGGTTTTCTCCGTCTAATCGGTTATATTTGGTGGACCTTTTGGCACGTTATTGGTTACGTTCTTCTGCCGTATATTGTCATTAAAACAATATTAAAAACCTCTTTTGTCGACATGGGTTGGCGATGGAACACGACGCACCTTCATTGGCGCGGTTATGTCCTACTTATTTCCCCGATTCTTTTCTTTATTTTTCTCGTTAGTTTCCGCTCAGACTTTTTACATCACTATCCCTTTTATAAAGATGCCCATCGCAGCTGGTTCGATTTTATTGCATGGGAAGTGTTGTATCTGCTGCAATTCGTGTGCTTGGAGTTTTTCTTTCGGGGCTTTGTATTAAACGCACTACGACCGGCCGTTGGTGCCAATGCTGTCTGGATTATGTGCGTGCCCTACTTGATGATTCACTTCCCAAAGCTATGGCTCGAAGCGACTGGCGCAATATTATTTGGCTTGTTTTTGGGAATTCTCGCGCTGCGCTCACGCTCGATATGGGGAGGCTTTTTAGTGCACGCCGGCATCGCCGTTACCATGGATATAGCTTCACTGCTGCGACAAGATAAACTGCCCAGCGTATTCTGGCCCTTTTAGGGTTGACTCGGGTTTCAGTGCAGAGCGGCGCTTTTACATTTTAAACTTTAAGATTTCAAACGCTGCGCCTAATTGCCGACTTCTTTTTCCAGGGGATGCATTGCCAATATAAAATACATACTGACCGTTTTGAAAAAACGTTTTACCCCGATCGTCAAATACACGAAGAGATACTTCGGGAATCGGAATATTAATGATCTTTTTCTCGCCCGCATCGAGCCTCACTCTCTGGAAACCTTTGAGCGAATAAAGCGGTTGCCCGCGACCCGCGTTAGGTGAACTCAAATAGGCTTGCACCACTTCATCTGTTGCCATATTTCCAGTATTTTCGACCGTAACCGTGAGCGTTAATGGCCCAGATTTTTTATAACGGCCTCCGTCCAAACCTTCAATCTTTGCGTTGCTGAAAACCACTGAAGAATAACTCATGCCAAAACCAAACGGATACATGGGTTCTTGGGTTGAATAGCGATAAGTGCGCTCCACCATCGAATAATCTTCATAGGCGGGTAGCTGCGACTCCGAGTGGGGGAAAGTCATCGGCAGGCGACCTGAGGGCGAGTGACTGCCAAAGATAATATCACCCACTGCGCGGCCGCCCTCCTGGCCGGGATACCACGCAAATAAAATCGCATCAGCTAACTGCGATATTTCACCCAGAATGACGGGGCTTCCCGCGGTAATGACAACAATAATGGGTTTACTATGGTCCTTACGCAATTTTCGTAAAAACTCGAGCTGATGTTCAGGCAGTGCGAGGGACAAGCGATCGCCTAAATTCGGCGAAGCAATTGCATCCCCCTCTTCCCCCTCATAAGCCCCGTCCAAGCCCAATACTACAATTGTTGCGTCGACGTTTTTTGCTTCGCCGGTGGTCCAGTCAATCGGATTTACATTGGCGCTATACGGCAGGATTCCCTGCTTATAATCCACTGTCGTGCCAACACTCACGGCGTTAGTAATACCTTCGAGAAAAGTCGAATAACGGCCACTCAAACCGTAATAGTTACCAAGCAGCGCCTGAATACTCGTCGCCATAGGGCCGATAACATAAAGACTGCGAATATCCTTATCCAAGGGTAAAACGCTATTTTTATTTTGTAGCATGACAACAGACTTTAATGCCGCTTCATACGCAAGCTCAGCATGCTTGGCAGAATTAATGACGGATGCGGGAATGGCGTTAAACGGATTCATCTCTGCTGGATCAAACAGTCCCAGTTTAAAACGTGTTTCCAACAATTTTTTTAAACGTATATCGATAACGTCCTCGGTAACCAGACCCTGATCCACCGCTTTCGGTAACTCGTGGTAGACCGAACCACAATTTAAATCCACACCGGTGTTTATTGCCCAGGCGGCCGACTCAACAGCATTGCGGGTCACCCGGTGGTGTTCGTGAAAATCTAGCAAGGCCCAACAATCAGAAACCACGTGCCCCTGAAAGCCCCACGCATCACGCAAAATATCTTTTAATAATAACGTCGATGCATTTGCGGGCGCACCGTTGACCCTGTTATAGGCCCCCATAACGGTTTCCACTTTCGCCTCTTTTACCAGCGCCTCGAAGGCTGGCAAATAGGTCTCGTATAAATCTTTCTGGCCGACAACCGCGTCGAATTCATGCCGCAGGGCTTCAGGCCCCGAATGAACAGCGAAGTGTTTTGCCGCGGCGGCGGATTTTAAATAGTTCGGATGATCCCCCTGCAGGCCCTTCGCCATCGCAACGCCCATACGGCTTGTAAGAAAGGGGTCCTCACCATAGGTTTCCATGCCTCTGCCCCAGCGCGGGTCGCGAAAAATATTCACGTTCGGTGTCCAAAACGTCAGGCCCGCGTATCGCGCGCGATTGCCGAACGATTGCGCCACAACAAACTTTGCGCGCGCTTCGTCCGACACCGCAGACGCGATATCGTAAATCAGGTCATTGTCAAATGTTGCAGCAAGGGCGATGGGTTGAGGGAACACTGTCGCCTTGCCACTTCGTGCAACACCGTGCAACGCTTCATTCCACCAGTCATATGCCGGCACGCCCAGCCTTTCTATCGGGGGGGATGCATTGAGCAACTGCGAGGTTTTTTCCTCGAGTGTCATTGCCGCAACGAGCGCATCAATACGCTCATTGCGGGGCAGAGATGTATCAAACCAGGGCTGAGAATCGTGAGCCATCGCCAATGAAGAAGACAAAGTCCATAAAATACAAAAGCAAATATAGTAGCGCATGCGAACCTACTTTTTTATCTTTTCTAAATCCAGGAGCGAAACCACATACGATCATAAAATGTCGCACGCTCCAGTTCTATTCCCAGCGTAAACGGAAGGAAGTAAACAAAACTTACCACTACCGCTGCGACCAATAGAGACACTGCAGCTTTGCCGAAACGGCCACAACGCCGCGCGAGAACGTACAAACAAAACGCCAGCGCCATAAACGAAAATACCGACGCCGTTTGATAGTGATATAAAAAAGTACAGCGACTCACAAAAGCCCACGGCAGCCAGGTTGCTAAATACCCCGTCGACGTAAACGCAAGCACTGAAAAAAACGACGGAACAGATCGAATCATTAGAGCTCGCACCGAATAATACAAGAAAAGAACAATAACAACCGCTATTGCTACGGAAGATAGCCAATACAGCACCGGGTTGCCAAAAGAGTGGATACTTTTAAAGTAAATCGTTTTTCCATCTTTGCCTACACGCGTATCCTTGCTAAATTCATAGCTAATTGGCCGGTGCATAAGCGGCCAGCTATACCAGCGCGAACAATAGGGGTGCGAATCCCCGGCAACCTTCGATTTATGGTAGCGCCAATTTTGCGAATGAATCTCAACAAAACTTTCCTTGGTATTTAAACTCCGGTCCGGCATCCACAACACGGTATAAACCACAACCGGCACAACAAAAATCGCGATTACAAACTTGGCAATGGTTATGCCATCTAAATCTGGCAGTGAAGCCACCGGGTTAAACCAAGTCGTATTACCATCTGCTTCATTTTCCACATGCTGAATATTTAACGCTCTCAATAAATAGAAACCAAACAACAACGCCACAAGAATTAACCAATAGCCAAGACCGTTCCATTTAATACAAATAACGCAGCCGATACAGGTTGACGTAAACCACAGGTAGCGCGACTTTAAATGCGACGACACAGCTCTGGAAAAAAAGAACAGCGCCAAAAATCCCCAGAAGAGAATATGCACGTTGCTCAAGCCAAAACGTGAAGCCACCACCAAGGCGCCATCAATAGATACAAACAAAGTACAAATTATTGTAAACAGGTGAGACCGACTTAAATTCCAACATAAAAGTGAAACCAACATGCAAAACGCTAAACCCAATATTGCATTAACCCAGCGGTATGCCAACGGATCTACTTGCTCAAATGGTTTAGCACCTAAATTTTGAGCATCCACCCAAGGAAGCGCGTGATATGTGTAGATACCAACGGCAAAGACGTATTTTGCTAAAGGTGGGTGTGAATGAAAGAAGGAGCGGTTTTCAATATATGCGTAGGCGAATTTAGGGAAATAGATTTCATCAAATACCGGCTTACTTGGTTCACCTAAATCGTAAAACCGCAATGAAGCTGCCAGAAAAAACAGCCCTGCATAAATAAAATGTAAGCCATAACGCATTTGGGAAATGCTTTCCTCTTAAATTTGGCGCATTCGATTTTACGTGCCGGTGACCCGTTCAAAAACCGTCAATTCATGTTCCGCCATGAATGGCGGATGTTAGAACAACGCAGGAGCAGTTGCCGAGATAAATTACCAGAGCTACAGGGGTGAAAGGGACTAAAACGAAGCGTTGCTTCGTTCCGCATAACGACCCTTATCTATGATTTTGGACTGGCCCTGCTCGCAGGAATCCATACGCTTTTTGAACGTACCACCGGCACGTGAACAATTCGAATACACATATATTGGGCTGCGCTCTTTAATTCCAGATGAAACTAGCTATACAAGTTCTCGAGGTAACTTTCCGCAGATTTTTCCCAAGTGAAACGCGCTTTCTTTGCCATTTTACTGATACCAGCCCAAATATCCTCGCTCGTAGCAAAGACCCGAATAGCCTCTGCAAAAGCCTCTACCATGGCTTTAGCCTGGCTCTCTGCGTTGTCACCACGGAACGCAAAACCCGTTTTGTCGGGCTCAACTGTGTCTTTTAAACCACCAACTTGATTCACCAAACACGGCTGACCAGCACGCATCGCGAGCAACTGACTAATGCCACAAGGCTCAAATGAACTCGGCATTAAAAATAAATCACCCAAGGCATATAACTCATTTGCTAATGCAGCGGAAAATCCATTTAAAAATAAAAAATTGGCGTGACGCGCGCTAATTTTAACCAACTCTGCTTCTAACGCTTTGTCACCACTGCCAATCATCACCAGTACCCCTTCTTCGCCCAACTGGTTGAGCATGGCGTCCAGCGCGGTAATACCTGGTGCAACTTCAACATATAATAATCGCACCTTTTGCTCGGTCACTCGCCCGACCGAACTGACCAGCATCCCCGGTTTGCGTTTTGCAGCCCAGGACTTGAGACGCTTTTCTGCAAGCCAGTGCGCGCTCAGTAACTCGCGCTCCAATGCCGCCCAATTGACTAAGGCATCTTCACACATTTTCACAAAACCGGTTTTAGTAATCTTGCTCGCACCCCGCTGTTTAGGGTATTCACAGCCATTCAAAATACCGTGCAAATCCCCGCGCTCATTGCGAATCTGCAAATCGCGCTCAAGTCCTTCTCCTCCGTAAAGCCCGAGGGTCTTGTCACTCACCCGTAAAATTTCTTCCGCGTAACTCGGCGAAACGGTATGTACTTTATCCGCGAGTAGAATGCCTGCTCGCATCGGATTAATACAGTGGCGTGCATAGGGGTCGACAATCTCTTCCAAATCAATTGCATCTACCAAATGAGGAAACCAGGCTTCAAATGAGGACTCATCGTCTCGCAAAGGTCGTACACCCTGAAGTGCGAGGTTATGAATGGAAAAGACAGTACGAACAGATAACAACGGGGAGTATTGCGGCATAAAACGCAATAACACAAGTAAAAATGCCGCGTGCCAATCATGGCAGTGGAGCACATCCGGCCGGGGTAAAGCGCCGTCATATAGCGCTCGTGCTATCGCAGCGCAAAAGAATGCGTATTTAGTCGCGTCGGTCGCAAAAGGGCGATCATCGCCATCATGACAATATACGGTCTCTCCCTGCGGCGCAAAATCGGGATGGTGCATGATGTATATATCAGGTTGTCCCTTTTTTCCCGGAAGTTTGTTCAGCTCGACCTGTTTCACCGCATGCCCAAACGGCACCGACAAATAGGCACAAGGTTCAAGTCCCTGCAATCTAGATAAAAACCCGTAAGACGGTATTACGCTACTGACTCGACAACCTTTTTTTTGCAACGCAACGGGAAGGTCCCGAATGACATCACCTACTCCTCCAATTTTTGCACCGGGAAGCGCATCATTTTCGGCGGCGACCATTAACACAGATTTTTCAGTCATTTTTTTTTGCTTTTATTATTCAAACAAATTTACAGCTTGTATTTTGTACTTTTGAAAGGGAAGAAATTACACTTCTCCACCCTGACCCAACATTTTCTTCGTGACCAGCACAACACCTTTTTTGGTAACCCGGAAACCTCGTGCAGCATCGTGCTCGTGGTCGTGCCCAATAACCATTCCCTCAGGTATTTTACAATCACTATCAATAATCGCTTTCTTAATCTTCGCGCTGCGCTCTACATCGACGCCTGGCAGCAGTACCGATTCTTCTATCTCGGAATACGAATGCACCCGAACATCGGAAAACAGTAGCGATTTTCTCACAGTACCACCGGAAATAATGCACCCCCCGGAAACCATAGAGTCAATTGCGCAACCGCGACGGCCATCTTGATCAAAAACAAATTTTGCGGGAGGTAGTTGTTTTTGGAAAGTCCATATTGGCCAATCATGATTGTATAAATTCAACGCGGGAGAAGGTTCAACAAGCTCCATATTTGCCAACCAAAAAGAATCCAAAGTTCCTACGTCGCGCCAATACGACGCTTCATCTGTATCGTGATCACGGAAACGGTAAGCACAAACTTTATCGTTCTCAATCAAGCCGGGAATAATGTTTTTACCAAAATCATGCTCTGAGTCGGGGTCTTCGGCATCTTTAATAAGTTTCTCAAACAAATATTCGGAATTAAAAATATAGTTACCCATCGATGCCAAAGTATGGCCAGGTAAATCATTTAATTCCGTTGGATGTGCGGGTTTTTCATCGAAGCGAATAATATTGTTTTCGTCATCCACCGTCATAACACCAAACGAACCTGCCGCTTCTTCGACAGGCACCTCAATACACGAGACGGTTAAGTCAGCCCCTGTTTCAACGTGGTTGGCCAGCATAGAACCGTAGTCCATTTGATAAATATGATCGCCGGATAAAACCAATATGTATTTGGGACTTTGCTCCCGAAGAATATCAATATTTTGATAGATGGCATCGGCTGTACCTTGATACCAGTTTGGTGAGTAGCGCTGCGACGCTGGCAGAATCTCTACATATTCTCCCAATTCTTTCTTAAAGTGGCTCCATCCAGCCATCACGTGCCGAATCAAAGAATGCGCTTTATATTGCGTGAGAATTCCGACCCTGCGAATCCCCGAGTTAACGCAATTTGATAGAGGAAAATCAATTATTCGGAATTTACCGCCGAAATGCAGTGCTGGCTTCGCGCGCCAATCGGTCAATTCATGAAGCCGGCTGCCACGGCCTCCGGCGAGGATTACTGCTACTGTATCGCGAGTAAGACGACTGACATAACGTGAATTCGGATCAAGCATAGTTCTCTCCTATCGTAGTTATTATTTGAGCTTCCAGATATCTCTGGCGTAGTCAGAAATAGTCCGATCGCTGGAAAATTTACCGCTCATTGCGGTATTCATAATACTGGTTTTGGCCCACACATCTGATTGATAATAATCGGCAACAGCGAGTTTTTGCGCTTCGACATAAGAACGAAAATCCGCCGCGACCATCCACGGATCATGGGGGTTCAGAATGGATTGAATAAGCGGTTCAAAGATATTTTTTTCGAACATGTTAAAATGACCGCATTCGATTAACGTCAGTACTCGTTCGAGATCTTGATCCTTTGCAATAATATCGCTGGGCTTATGCGCCAGGCGGTGTGCAGAAATTTCTTCAACACGCAGACCAAATAAGTAAAAATGCTCCTCACCGACGGCTTCGAGAATTTCTATATTAGCGCCATCGTATGTACCAATAGTCGCTGCACCATTCATCATAAATTTCATATTGCCGGTTCCGGATGCCTCCTTACCTGCCGTTGAAATTTGCTCGGATAAATCTGTGCCGGGACAGATCAATTCCATTGCAGAAACATTGTAGTTTGGCAAAAACGCAAAAGCGATTTTCTCTCGCGCACGCTCATCAGAATTGATAACTGTGGCAACATTATTGACCAGCTTAATTATCAGTTTTGCGAGTGCGTAACCCGGCGCTGCCTTACCGCCAATAAGCACACACCGGGGCATCACATCTTCGGCTTCGCCCCGGGTAATTTTGTCGTAGAGGTGAATGACATGGAGAACGTTGAGCAGTTGCCGTTTATACTCGTGAAGGCGTTTTACTTGAACGTCAAAAATAAAGTCTGTATTGAAGTGAACGTCGCAGCGTTCTTGCACAAAGTCTGCGAGCCGTTGTTTATTTAATAACTTCTGCTGCATCCATTTTTCCTGAAAAGCAGAGTCGTTAGCATATTCAACTAAGCCTTCGAGATGCTCGAGCTGACAGACCCAGTCATCCCCGATAGCCTGACTAATGATATTACCCAGGCCCTGATTACAGTGAGCGAGCCAACGCCGGGGGGTGACACCGTTCGTTTTGTTATTAAACTTCTCGGGCCACATTCCATAAAAATCTTTAAACAGGCCTTTTGTCAGTAAATCGGAATGCAGCGCTGCCACGCCATTTACCGAAAAACTTCCGACAATACCGAGATATGCCATACGCACCTGCGCTTCGTGGCCCTCTTCTATCAATGACATGCGACGCTGTCGTTCGATATCACCCGGCCAGCGGTGGGCGACATCAGCGAGAAAACGGCCGTTAATCTCGTAAATAATCTCGAGTAAGCGCGGCAGCAACTCGCCCATTAAACGCACAGACCATTTTTCCAAAGCCTCTGGCAACAAAGTATGATTCGTATATGCCATGGTCTGTGTGGTGATTTCCCAAGCATTATCCCACTCTAACTTGTGTTCGTCGACGAGCAATCGCATTAATTCTGCAACAGCGAGCGTCGGGTGCGTATCGTTAAGTTGGAAGCAATGAAGCTTGGCGAACTCAGCAAAATTATCGCCGTTACTTTCGAACCAATCGGTAATGACATCCTGAAGACTGGAGGAAGCTAAAAAATACTGCTGGCGCAGGCGCAATTCTTTGCCATTTTCACTCGCATCATTTGGATACAACACCATCGTTATTTGTTCTGCGAGATTTTTTTGCGCTACCGCATCTGCATAGTCACCCGCATTAAAATCGGCGAGATTAAATTCGTCAGTTGCCGCTGCACGCCACAAACGCAAAGTGTTAACAACACCATTCTTATATCCCGGAATCGGCATATCATAAGGCACGGCAAGCACGTCACTCGTATCCACCCAGCGTTTACACATCTTCCCGGCGTCGTTGGTGTAAAACTCAGAACGCCCATAAAACCTTACAACACATGTACGCTCGAGCCGCTCAATCTCCCAGGGATTACCGAGTCTTAACCAATGATCGGGCTGTTCAACCTGACGCCCCTCCACGATGGATTGTTGAAACATGCCATATTCGTAACGAATACCGTAACCTCGCACCGGTAAATCCAAGGTCGCGCAGCTATCCATAAAGCAGGCGGCAAGCCTACCTAAACCACCGTTACCAAGCCCTGCGTCCCGTTCAACGCTCTCAATATCTTCGAATTTCATCCCAATTGCCTGAAGCGCAGTGGCCGCAGATTCTTCAAGACTGAGGTTAAGAACGGCATTCATAAGACTGCGCCCTAATAAAAACTCGAGCGAGAGATAAAAAACACGCTTGCGACTATAATCCAGCTCGCGCTGACTGCTCGCTTTCCAATTTTTCATCAACGCGTCACGCACACTGTGCACAAGGGCTTTATTTACCGTGATGTTATCAGAAATATCAAAGTGCCCCAGCGTGTACAGCACGTGATTTTCTACGCTGTCTGCTGAGACGTGAGTAGTTTCTATTTTGCTATTCATAGTGGAGAGTTCAACCTTATATACTGCGTGATTGCTTATGGATTCGTTTATAAATTACGTGCTCGCAACCTTAACTGAAGGCTAACACATTAATTATTTTTTATCGGCGGTGAACGCGTACTGCCATTTAATTATAGTTTGCCGCAAGTACACGCATTGACCTCGCTTCAATACGAATACTCGCAGCGGGTTTGACCGCTTCACAATCTGTTAAACCGGTTACATTTGTAGTGTCCAAAAGGACAGCCCAATCGCTAACGCCGTCTTCCTTAGGTAGCGTAAATTTAATATCCTCGGCATGGGCGTTAAATATCACCAATAGAAACGTTTTCTCATCGCCATTGACGTGCTGCAAAACCCAACCGACAACATTCTTATCCGAATGGTGCCAATCTTTATCCGTCATTGCCTCACCCGAGGCGGCCACCCAACTCACGCAGCGATGCTCTTTGTCTAATTTTTCTGGCTTATGTATATATTCTTCTGAGATGAACAAGTCATAACTTTTGCGCAGCGCAATAACGTTTTTGGTAAACGCGAGTAAATCTGCGTTGGCCTTCGGTAGCATGTTCCAATCGAGCCAGTTTATTTCGTTATCCTGACAATACGCATTGTTATTTCCATTTTGAGAGCGCCCTAACTCATCACCCGCAAGCAGCATTGGAACGCCTTGTGATAAAAATAATGTCGCAAGTAAATTTCTTTGCTGCTTTTGACGCACCGCCAAAATATCTTTGTCATAAGTAGCGCCTTCGACACCGTAATTATCGCTAAAATTAGAGTGGTGGCCGTCTTTATTATTTTCTTTGTTCGCAAGGTTATTCCGCTCGCGATACGCGACAACGTCAGCCAAGGTAAAACCATCGTGACTGGCGATAAAATTAGTGCTCGCACGCGGGCCTCGGCCAGAATGCTCAAATAGATCACTCGAACCGTGAATACGGCGAGCAAACTCCGGTAAAACACCGTTATCACCTCGCCAGAACCGCCGACATATATCGCGATATTTATCGTTCCATTCGGACCACTCGCCGGGATAGCCGCCAAGTTGGTAGCCACCGGGACCAATATCCCAGGGTTCCGCGATCAACTTACATGTCGATAACAGCGGATCTTGCGCCACTGCCTGAAAAAAAGCGCTGCGCTGATTAAAGCCCGTTTTATCTCTGCCCAAAATAGACGCCAAATCAAATCGAAAACCATCGACACCCATTTCACCTGCCCAAAACCGCAGGCTATCCAGAACGAGCTGCATAACGCGAGGGTGGTCAACCTTGAAGGTATTTCCGCAACCGGTGTCGTTGACGTAATAACGGTTTGAACTGGACTCGAGACGATAATAATTGAGATTATCGATACCTCGAAACGACATTGTCGGCCCATACTGATTTGATTCGGCTGTGTGGTTGTAAACAACATCGAGAATCACTTCCAAACCCGCTTCATGCAGCGTTTCGACCATGGAGAGAAATTCTTCCGGCTCACCACAGCATAAATAACTGTGATGCGGCGTGAAAAAATTGAGTGTGTTGTAGCCCCAATAATTACTCAGTCCCTGGCGTACCAAAAATTCTTCATCAATAAAATTATGCACAGGCAGCAGCTCAATCGCCGTCACACCCAACGATTTGAGATAATCTATCGAACTGGGGTGGGCCAGCCCCAAGAAGGTTCCTCGCTCGGTGGACGGGATTTCCAAATTCAACTGCGAAAAACCGCGGACATGGGTCTCGTAAACAATGGTGTCCGACCATGAAACGTTGGGCTTACGCGATTGTATGGTCTCAATTTCTGCCGGTGATTTGCGCGCTGTTACAATCGATTTGGGCACCACCGCTGCGCTGTCCTTTTCATCGAAACTCAAATCCTTTTGCATATTTTTGAGATCGTAGGCAAACAAGCTCTTGTCCCAGTTGAAGCTGCGGTCTAAGTCACGCGCGTAGGGGTCGATAAGCAATTTTGCGCTGTTAAAACGCTGACCGTGCTCTGGCAAAAACTTTCCGTAACACCGATACCCGTACTTACTGCCGACCGACAAACCGCGCACATATGTATGCCAAATGTGGTTTTCACCGCGATGCAAAGGAATGCGGTGCAACTCTTTTTGTCCAATGTCGTCGAAAAGACAGAGCTCGACTTTTTCAGCATGTTCGGAGAACAGCGCGAAATTTACGCCATTTTCGTCTGGAACTGCGCCCAAAGGGCCCGGCTCCCCTTTTGTTGTATTCGGTTCAGACAAGGTAATTACCCTTCGTATTCAAATACTACCGTCGCTAATGGTGGCACACTTATCGCGATGGAATGATTACGGCCATGCCATGGCTGTGCTTCGCTGACGGCGAGGCCTGCATTCCCATTATTACCACCACCATATACTTCACTGTCGGTGTTGAGAATTTCCCGGTAGGCGCCCGGCGAATTTACACCCACACGATAATGCTGACGCAATACCGGCGTCATATTGCATACCACAAGCAGCTGACGTCCAGTCTTGGTCGATTTTCTTAGAAAAATGAAAATAGAGTTATGGCGATCGTCCGCCTCAACCCATTCGAAACACTCGGGCTCCGAGTCGCTGTCGTAGAGTGCTTCTTTCTCAACATACATGCGATTCAAATCGCGCAACAGACGCTGAACACCCCCATGTTCCTGAATATCCACTTGATGCCAGCACAGACTGCTGTCGTGATCCCACTCGGGACCCTGACCGAACTCACACCCCATAAACAGGAGTTTTTTACCGGGATGAGTAAACATGAACGCGTAGTAAGCACGCAAATTAGCAAACTTCTGCCAGGCGTCTCCAGGCATGCGGTCAAGTATCGATCCCTTGCCATGCACAACCTCGTCGTGGCTAAGCGGCAGAATGAAATTCTCGCTAAAGGCATACAACAAACTGAACGTCATGTTGTGATGATGGTACATGCGATGAATGGGATCTTTTGAAACGTACTCCAGGCTATCGTTCATCCAGCCCATATTCCATTTAAAGCTGAAACCCAAACCACCAGTATAGGTTGGCTTTGAAACACCGGGCCACGCTGTTGATTCCTCAGCGACCATCATGACATCAGGAAAATTTTTAAACACGCGTTCATTTGTGTTTTTCATAAAGTCGATGGCTTCCAGATTCTCCCGGCCACCAAAACGATTGGCAATCCATTCGCCCTCTTTACGGCTGTAATCCAGATACAGCATGGACGCCACGGCATCCACTCTGAGCCCATCGATATGAAATTTCTCCAGCCAAAACAGCGCGTTCGCCATTAAATAGTTAGAGACTTCGTTGCGACCGTAGTTATATATGTAGGTATTCCAGTCGGGGTGGAAGCCCTGACGAGAATCAGAGTGCTCATACAGTGGCGTGCCATCAAAACGACCAAGTCCGTGGGCATCTGTGGGGAAGTGGCCGGGAACCCAATCAATCAATACTGCCAAATCGGCCTGGTGACATTGATCAATAAAATACTTGAAATCATCAATCGAACCATAACGACTGGTTGCAGCGTACATGCCGACCGGCTGATAGCCCCACGAACCGTCAAACGGATATTCGCTAATCGGCATCAGTTGGATATGTGTAAACCCCATCTCCTTAACATAAGGTACGAGGCTATGCGCTAACTCTCGATATGTAAGATACCTAAAACCCTGCTCTGGAACCCGCTTCCATGAACCTAGGTGCACCTCATAAATAGAGATCGCCGAGGTATTTTTGGTGCGCTTCCAGCGCGATTTCAGCCACTCCTCATCATTCCATTGATAATTATTCTGGTTGACGACCACCGACGCTTGTTCGGGGGGCACTTGCGCATAGCAGCCAAAGGGATCAGCTCTATGCGGAAGCAGATGGCCGTGACTGTCCTTCAGCTCATACTTGTACTCGTCACCGGCTTTTACACCGGGGATAAAAATTTCCCAAACACCGCTGGGCACAAGTTTGCGCATCATATGGCGGCGACCGTCCCAAAAATTAAAGCTACCGACAACGGATACGCGCGTAGCATTCGGCGCCCATACAGCGAACGAACAACCATCGACACCATCTACCGACCTTAAATGGGCACCTAAAATTTCATAGATTTTTTCATTATTGCCTTCGCCGTACAGGTACAGATCTTCATTGTTAATTAGCGAGCCGAAGCGATAGCAATCCTCGATTAGCTGCTCACCAAAATCTCCTTTTATCTTGAGCAGGTATTTTTGTGGCCCGCTCCAATTTAAACGGCCGGCGAAAAGGCCGTCCTGGTGCACGCAATCGAGTTGTGCAAGCTCATCCAAACCGTCGTATGAATACACGTATACGGCATGAACGCCCGGCAAGAATACCCTGACGCTGTGGTGGCTTTCTGACTCTCGATGTAAACCTAAGTGCGCGAAGATATCGTCTGATTTGGAATCAATTATGGATTCGATGACTTCAGGACTAAAATTAACTCCCATGTGACACCATCCTCTTTTATTGTGGGTTGCGGTAGCTAGGAATTGAGCGCAACAGCGCATCTACCTTTTTGCTCTGGAAAATATCTTCCAGGTTTTTAGTCAGTTTACGACACCAATTGGCGTGCTCCAAAAACGTTCCAGGGACATTAACCGGCGCGTCCATCATAAGCAGGTCTTCCAGCTGTAAAACAAAAAAAGTGGAATTTGTCCGGCTCGCATAACGAATGATTGAATGGATAAGCGCGCTCGTCGCTGGCTCGCTCGCAGACTTTTTTAACCAACTTGGCGCCAATAATCCATCGTTACGCATCAACGCCAACAAATGCTCTTTTTCATGCAATCTGTGTTGATACAGCTGATCAAGTTGCGCCCCTTCACCAAGAAGGTTCAAACGGCTTTTCAATTCTAGATCTGTACCGTTCCACCAACTAACGATGGTTGGAACATCATGATTATCAAGCATTGCAAGCGCGTGTTGCTCGTAGTGTGATGGATGCTTAAACTCCCGATCATTCCACTTTTCAAAATAAAAAACGCGGTTACTAAACAGTCTCGCCTGACCGGCAGCATGGCGGAATTCTTCCGGAACTATGCCAAGGTCTTCAGCAATGATGACACAGCGATTTAAATAACTTTCCAAACAAAGTAAGCCGAGCAGCTCCCTGAAAGGGTAGTAGATATACGCCCCTTTGTCAGCGCTCGCGCCCGGCGGGCACCACCACAAACGAAACAAGCTCATCGCGTGATCAATGCGAAGCGCACCGCAATGGGCCATGTTTTTACGGAGTAAATCAATGAAGTGGCGAAACCCGGTTTTGCGCAGCTCAGCGGGATCCATCGGGGGTATACCCCAATTTTGACCGGTCAAGGCCAAAGGGTCCGGTGGCGCGCCAATCGCCGCATCGTCACAAAATAAGTGGCCGTTGGTTTTCACTTCGGACCCGCCACCACTCGCGCCGACAGCAAGGTCCCGCACCAAGCCTATTTTCATGCCTTGTGCTTCGGCGCGCTGCTGACAAGCCTCCAACTGGATGTCTGCGAGCAACTGCAAATATGCGTAATACAACGGCATAACCAATACGTCTTCGAGCGCATTTTCTGAACTTCGAAGCGCCTGAAGCATGGTGTCGCCACCCACCGTCGCAACTGGCAGCCCTGAATGTACCCAATTAAACTGACTTTCGTAGTTCACGAAGTCGACCAGTGGGGCCCCTGAACGTTCGATAAATGCCGCCAACTCATTGCGTTGATGCTTTAGCGCGTAATCAGTAAAACATGAATAGAGCACACCAAACTTGAGCTCGCGCACCGAGGAATACTGAACGTTAGGGTCTTTTCTTAAGCGTTGAATGGCGTCTAACGACACATATTCGTTGAGAAAGCCTGGCACCCTCTCGACATCGATATACAGTGGATTTAAAAAGCGTCTGTCCGACGGGCTGTAGGGGCTGACATTATGATCCAAATCCGTTTGCAGAGTGTGGAATGGGTTAAGCCCGATAATATCGACACCGTAGCTCGCCGCGTGTGTAATTAGATACTCCAGATCACTAAAGTCACCAATACCCCAATTGCTCTTGGAGCGCAGTGTATAAAGTTGAATCACAAAGCCCCAGGGTTTGGCTTCATTGCGATCAACCCACTCCGGGATATAGGAGGTGTGCGGCAGCTTGGCCAGCACTGTGGATTCTTTTTTCTCACCGTGCTGCAGTTGAATTTCGTAATAGCCCGGCTGTAAATCATGTATTAGCAGGGCTCGTCGAGAATAACGCGCGCCTTCGTGCGTGTAGTCGCCGACTTCAACACAGTTCGCCGGAACAAATTCTCCACGCTTTATGTCAGCTTTGTCGTCACAAATACACCAGCGAAACGTATTCTCGAGTTCATCCGGGTGGAAATTTATTTCGACGACAGAATGGTTCGCAGGCAAAACCTCCAGCGGAGGCAACCAATTTAACCAGGGTTTCGTGTCCAGATCATAGGCTGCAAGTGCAATGCTCTCATCCGTGGATGTATCGACGCCCATCGCCTCGAGAATTTTAATTCTGTTTTCGAGCGGAACTGGGGTCAGATGACCGTCAAAACTATAAAAGTCCGGCGCAATTCCCCGCCAATAGAACAAACGGTCTAGATCACTCATGAGATAGGCTCATATATCTACTTCCTGTGAGCACAAAACACCGAGACGATGTGGAAAAATTGCATCGTCGAACACGCATAATAGCAAAGTAAAAAACCTTGTATCCATCTAAATTAGAATGAAACGACACAGGTGAGCAAATAACAACCAAACTGGTGGTTTTTTACCAAAAAAAACGGACAATACCTGAATACTACTCGCTTATCGTTTGAGCGTATTGATGTTACGCATATCACTATAGGAGCAACAGGTGTTTAATCCGCCTGTTAGCTTTACACCAGGGAACAGTTACGCCTCGCATTACAAACGCTATCATGCATCATTATTACTGACTCGCTCGAAAAGTCGCTCCCAATTGACTTTACAAACTTCACAACACTATAACGCTCTGAAACTTTTTCATATTTCCTGGACCACTCTACATACTCCTTAGACTCGCAATCTAGGGGACTTCTTACTCTAATGGTCTTTAAACCTCACTCTGTAAGGTTTTGGAGTAATTCGAGACCTGTAACAGTTTTGCTTTTTAGAAAGGATAATATACAGCCAGTCCACATTGAACTGTCGCATCATAGACTTATATCCTCTTCCTGAAGGATCGATGTATTTTTCCCAATTACCCTTATCCCTTTCGTGGTTTCATATATTCTAAAATCACACCCAAGGTCCGGCGATTTTTTCAATCTCTCTAAAAATTTAAATATCATTCTTTCCTTGATTGGAATTTAATTCTTCTTTCAATAAGCTTAGATCGCTCCTTGGCTTTATCTCGGGTATCATCTCGAGATATGTCTGAACCAGATAAAATATTTATCTCTTCAACAGCTCCATCGACATCTATTTCAAATAGCTCTTTACCCAACATTTAAAATATTTCTTATTAAGCTTAAAGCTTGCTTCTAGAGCCACTCAAAGTGGTAGCGCAGACTTGTCTTTAGTAGCACCTTGCTATGTGTTTTCATAGTTTTTCTTTAGCCGCTTTTATATTGAAGTAAGGTTTCATAATTCGCCAGGTTGTTTCACCACTCTGAATCATAAAAGATAGCATCACCGCTGCACCGATAAATGCTGAAACTATAATTAGAAAAATGCCAGTAATTTTGAACTGTAGTAACGCAAAAATTGAAAAGGTAACTAGCAGCCACAAAACAAGATTAAACCAAGGTCTTGTAACAACAGGCCTTCTCCCACCTTCGTATTTCTCTATCAACTGCTCAAGAAGTTTTTTATCTTGCTTGTTCATAACGCCTCAGTAGCCTGCACCACCAATCGTCAGGCTGCCAGTTTTTTGCACTTATTACTCACTATCGGTGACAGGCATCCAGGTTAGAGAGGAATGATGGAGGGATATCAACACTTTGCCGTTAAGCTTATGATACGCAAAGGTATAGTCAGCACGCGTCGTATCTCCGTTCTCGTTGACAAATGTGTAATGCCCCATATCTTTGTAGCCCATGCCTCCCGCCTTCAAAACGGGGCCTGCGGCGCTTTGAAACTCTACATGCTTCCAACCATGATTTAAGAATCCGCTGTCATGAGGGTAGTTTGCATTCCCTCCTACGAAATAAGAGCGCGTTCCCTCTTCATCGAGACGAATGACATCTGCCAAAGTGGGTTTAAACAGCAATGGTTCATCGGGTGAACCAAAATCGTATAGCCCAAGAAGCGCTTCCACATCTTGCGCGACTACGGCTTTAGCCCACTCTCGCTGTGCGTTAACCACCTCTGCTTTTGTCATTTTCTGAAACTTTCTCATTACTGACTCACATATAATAAACTGTGTAGATTTGATTAATTCCCGTTTTTCGAATTCATGTATAACGCCCACAATAAACGACGCCACTTACTGCGCCCGCTCCCGAAGGGATGTACTTGATAACTTGTATGGTTGAAAAACACGATTTCCATTCCTGTTTTTAATCGATAAGGTAAGGCCCACCTGAAGCAACAGACATAGAGCATTGAACCCGAATGTAGCAAGGGTGAGCTGCGAATACAACCAAGGACGACATTCACACCCCGCTCAAAACACTTAAACGTTTTACCGTCAACTGGTTGGCATCAACGATAGACAAATAGGGCCTCGCAGCTTTAACCAAACCTAGCGTCATCGAATAACTCTCGAAGTAACTTCGCGTTACCCGATTAGGAGCGTAGTCATATTCTTCGATAAAACGACGGCCAGCCATCATACAACGCCAGGACGGCCAAGCCGGCGACCCCTTCCGTAGTCACCAATGCCTTTTACAAGTTTATATATTAAGGCCCTTATGTCGTTGATTTCGCCCCATTTACGACTAGAGTTATACAAAAGGTAATGGAAGATGCCTACACGATGCAGAAGCTTGAAGCATTGATCAGTCCGGAATTAAAAACCCTGACCTTTCTAAGTAGACCTCAATTAAACGAGCACCAGAGATCTCAGGTCCGTCCGCTGCTTAAAGTGATTGACTTTGACTATATGAGAGCGCTGATTGATCAGCATAGAATATGGCCCTGTGTCTATTGCAATATTCGCGACCATTTCCCCGAAGAATTCCCAACTGATTTTTACAGATATCTAGAAAACAAGTATCGACAAAACGTTCGGCAAAGCAAAGCCCAATTTAAAGCTTACGGTGAATTACTTTTTCTGTTCAAGAAAAATAATATTCCAGTCAAAACACTTAAGGGTATCCCATTGGCCACTGCATTGTACGGAGACTTTGCAAAAAGGCATGCACATGATATCGATCTACTCATACCGCAAGACAAAATAGACCTTGCGCACGAAAAACTCTCGGAGGCAGGTTTTTTTTCACAGGCCTTCGACAACCTCACCCCACATCAACGCAACCGACATTTCAGTGCCAACAAAGATATCACCTATGTAAATCAGGACGGCACTATACTGGAACTTCACATAAGACTTTGCGAGTTTATAAGTAAGCTGTCTGTAAAGGGAGCAAAACACTTTCTTTCAAGTAAGGAAAAGGAATCAATAGAAGAGTTGCTGTATTTGTGTTGGCACGGATCAAATACACTCTATCACCGTTTGAAATGGCTTCAGGACCTATCGCTCAATTTCAACAACATACAAAATTTAGGTGAACCCGAAATAGATCAACAAATCTCAAAAGCAAAAGAATATGGTGAACTTAGGTCACTGGTCGTAAGCTGGGTACTCGCACATACACTTTTTGGAAATCCGATACCAGACAAAATCAAATCGCTTTATCTGAGCGACAATGTATCGAGACTTTTAGTAAGGCTTTCCTTAAGCAACCTCAACAAGCCGAACTATAATCTGACACTAAAGAATAAGTTTGAGATATGGATTTTCAGCCTATTCTTTTCAGATACGTGGAATCCGCGTATCCAGAAGATCATTCAAAAAATCAAGCCTAATATCAATGAGATTTCCAGGCATCCATTTATTCCCGATAAACTATTCTTTCTACATTACTTGGTTAGGCCATTCGATTTGGTCTATCGTCATATTTCAGGTAAATCATAAGAAAATTTATATACATTATTAAAACACAATCGAAAATGCAAAGCCTTAAGTTGACGACACAAGAAATCATAATACTGATAACAGTACCCTTCATAATATGTGTAGCAACGACCATAAAGATCAACTTTAAACCTATATACCATGTAACAGGCAAAGTAACACTCGTGGAGCCCCCTTTGCACCGACTAAATAGTGCTATCACAAGGAATATGGACAAATCAGTTGGACGCATAATAAGAAGAGCCCATCGAAAAAGCCGCGCACAAAGTATTATGCGAGCTGAAGAAAACCTGGCCATTCTAAAATCCCGGGAGCTATTAGCAAACTTTATTAACGACAGAAATATCAAGCCAAAGCTGTTTGTAAATCGCTGGGACGAGCACTCTGGAACATGGAAGAAAAGAGAACGAAGCCTATTGGCGAATCTACGATCTACATTGCTAAACTTCGGTAGACCCAGGAAAAAGAAAAGCAATTCATACGAGCCTACGGATGCTCTTGCTGTTAAATTATTTAAAATCGCTTTTTCGGCAAAACGAAGTAAACAGTCAGGAGTCATCACTTTATCATTGAGGTGGCAAAACCCAGAGGACGGAGCTCTGATACTAAACGAGTTGATTGTCTACGCGAACGAGTATATTGCAAATAGAGCACAAGAAGATAACAAATCTATGATTTCCAAACTGGAGAAAAAACTATCTCAGACTTCCGAACCACGACTCAGAAAAATACTCTTTAACCGGATAGAAATACTCCAATCGGAAAAAATACTAAAAAGCGTGGAGTTGGCTCCTGCCTTTAAAACGATTGACGAAGCTATTCCTCCTCTGAAACCTATGCTAAGGATTCCCAAAAAAAGATTACTTATCGTGTTTGTAATGAGTTTTGCATTTACAGGGTTATTGCTAATCCACCGCAGGTTTAAACAAATGACTCTAAGCGACTCAAATCCGAAAGACAAAACACCAGTTCCCGCCAATGCCTTAGGATAATATTGGAAGGGGCGACAGAATCGCCCCAAAACATCCCACTAGTTTCTCGAAGGAAAGAGTCCGGTCATCGCTATACAAAAATTCATTGTCAGATACGGTTGCCGGTTCTCATGAAGTTCGCTCCCTCCGGCGGTCGACAAGGTCAGGGAAGACATAGTGGCGTCTGGCTGAATTTGCCCGCCTTGCTTATCCTGATATAGATATGTCATATTATCCGCACCTGTATTCCCCCTATCTACCCCCATAAACAATTCATTAGTTGGTGTTCCCGACGTTCCAGACTCCCTCATTCCTGTCAGAATATGGTAGTGACTCGGAATTTGCGCTGGCGTCAAAAAAGCTAATGCGCTTCCACCGAACTCGCCAAAAAAGCGATTCGTAAGCCCCGGCCCATCTCCCCACTGCATCGGGGCCCTACCTATCAGGTTAGGCAGGCCCATAGTTGTTCGGCCGTCCCCCCCGTAAGTTGTACCAATAAGCGCAAAAAGCGCCGTGTTAGATGCGATCTGTAACGTTGCACCGTCACAAAAAGCCCAACCACGTGGAGCATAATTGCACGCCCACATTCTCACTTCAGCAATAAAAGGTTCCGCCATATCTATTCTCCTTAGTTTCGGCTTGGGTAATCGCCAAGTAAGCAAATAATGAAACTCAAGCACAAAAATGACATCATGTTGTTATGTGGCAGATTACCGCCCGACAACTCAACAGTCACACTTGTCATTTGTTCGATTCTGGTAGGGTCTTGTGACAACTCGGTGTACACCAGATCACCATCGCTTTGCGAACCCAGCACTCGGCCACCAGGGGATGCAGAATTGCCATCGTTATTACTCGCATTTAAGCTATGTGTATGAGCAGGCATTTCATTGCCTGACAGGATTACACTTTCGTCACCAAATCTTTGCCCGATCAATCGCGGAGTTAGCCCCACGCCAGTGCCTTGATGTAACGGGATCCTGCCGCGCAAATCCGGCAGCGCAAAAGTTGTCCGTCCATCACCGCCATAAGTCGTTCCCAAAAGAGAAAACAGTGCATTGTTCTGGGCGATTGATACCAGGCCTCCCATACAAAATGCCCAATGTCGCGGAGCGAAATTGCCAGCAAACATTCGAATTTCTCCGTAAAATGGATCACTCATTTTTTTGCTCCTTATCTATTAGTTTCTCGAGGGAAATAAGCCCGTGATAGCGATGCAATAGCTAATCACAAGTGACGGCTGTACATTGTAATGTGAACCATTGCCGCCATTGGTTGATACACTGCTTGGATTTAAACTCGTTAATGCCGCACCTGGGGTGTACGCCTCTGTCGGCAACCCACGACTGACACTGGTCGCAAAAATCGCCTTATCGAAAGACTTTGAATTGGCCTCGTTGTTAGTGGCTCTAACAGCATGCGTATGTTGAGCCATTTGATTGACAGATAAATGCACATATTCCTGTCCGCCAAAACTGCCTTGGGCATAATGAATACCGTCGGTAGGGCTCACGCCAAAGCTGACAGGTGCACGACCTCGCATATCGGGCAAATTAAAATCAACACGCCCATCGCCACCGTATTGAGTTCCAAGCAGACTAAACAGCGCCTGGTTGTCGTTTATGGTTAAACTCTGGCCATCACACTTCGCCCAACCAC
The DNA here is from genome assembly GCA_028281575.1 of Cellvibrionaceae bacterium. Lineage (GTDB taxonomy): Bacteria > Pseudomonadota > Gammaproteobacteria > Pseudomonadales > Cellvibrionaceae > Agaribacterium. The sequence goes on along the minus strand of JANQJP010000001.1, from coordinate 13,024 downwards.
TCGGCGCCCAGTTGAAACCAAACATTCGTATTTCACTTAAAAAAGGTTCAGCCATATTAATCCTCACTAATCCATTACATTAATTACATTTGCGCTTTACAATTAACACTAAAATTAACAAACAGCACTGAAAATAAATGCAATCACCAGACTGGGACCACATCATTTCACTTCGTCAATATCAAAACAGCGATTTACCTTTTATGCAGGAGCTATACGCCTCCACTCGAGAAGAGGAATTAGCTCTCACCAACTTGTCTCTGAAAGAAAAACAGGCTTTTATTGCGCAACAATTCAGCGCGCAATATATGCACTACACGCAAAACTACTGTACTGACAATTTCAATATTATTGAGCATAATGGCAAAGCCGTTGGGCGACTTTTTGTAGACTATTGGAGACGGGAGATTCGAGTAGTTGACATTTCCCTTGTATCCAGCCATCGCAATAAAGGCCTCGGCACATATCTGTTTAATAAGTTGTTCAAAAAGGCGAAACAAAGTAGCCGCTCCGTCACCATTCATGTTGAACATAACAACCCAGCAAAAAGACTTTACGAGCGGCTGGGTTTTGTCGTGAAATCCAAAACAAATGAGATATATTTGTTAATGGAATGGCGTCCAAAAGACTAAGAAGCTCCCTTAAGGCTGCTCCGCCACCGCCTCGCGCTCACGTGTAATAACCGTTTCATATTCAGTTTCGCTGTTAGGTATTAAAAAAAGCTTTTTAACGCCAAAAACTGAGTGCTTAAAGGTATAGTTGCCCTGGGGAATATGGAAATTTTTGTCGCCAGCGTAAATAACCGAAAAAGCCTCCCATGAGGTTCCATCGAGTGCTCCCTTACTCACTTCAGCGACAGTCAAAAACACTTCATTTCCTTCGTCATCACTGACACTGACCTCTTGTCCCACCACCGAGAACAAATTATCGTAGTTATATGATTCCATGGTACGTTCCAGAATAAACGTGTTTTTATTATATGCAGATAGGTAAAGTACTCTGATCCGTATTGTATACTTTAAAATTACTTAAAATGTAGACTATATAGAGGAAAATATATTAAAAAAAACCATGAATTTAAAAAAATGTCGTCCTTAAGAACCTAAAGACGTCAGAGCATGTTCTGACTGTCACCTAAGACTTTATTTCGCAGCCAATGGTTAGCTACACAATCCATCACTATATGAACTCGCTCCTTGTTACCAGTATTTGTTACCCTGTGCTTGAGCGCCGCATTTATATACCAGAGCTCACCCTCTCTCATAGGCACCTCAGTCTCAGCCACATTGAAGTTGACGTCCGGTGATGAAATTATCGGAATATGTAAGCGAGCCTCTCCAGCGTATAAGCATACGCCATCATCACAGTGAGGTAGTATTTTCGCTCCTGCGTGCAAACGCATAAACCTGATGGATTTTATAGGGCATTTAAACTTAGTAAATAAAGCCGAGAGTTCGGGATATCTAGTCTCTAGTAGAGGTAAATTAGCCCAGGCATCACCACGGGACAACGCTGGATCTTCATGAGAAAAGCACTGGAGGATAGGATGGGAATCCAGGTCTTTAGCAGGGCAACGAAGTGCCAATACATCCCAATGTCCGGTATAGCAGGAGTGGTTAACATGAGATTGCCAACCCTCTTCTTGCGCAAGTGCGGTACGAATCCTGGCAAGCTCGTCCTGATTAAACACTTTCCCTAAGCATTTGCTCACCAGCTCTTTCACAGCATTCCTCCAGGTTTACACATCGGTCAACATGTGCAAGTGTCGACTTACGGTGCGCAATAATGATTATTGTCAACTTGCCACGCAGAGACTTAATCGCTTCTATAATTTTTTGCTCATTGTCGCTATCAACAGCACTGGTCGCTTCATCTAAAATTAACAACTGTGGTTGTGCCAGTAAAGCTCTCGCGAGTGCTAATCTTTGCCTTTCCCCACCCGACAGCCTGACACCTTTATCCCCCACGACAGTATCCAAGCCTTGTGGCAAATTGGCCACAAAGGTATCTGCGGCAGCCATTTTCAACACTTGCCACAATATTTCTTCACCAATCCCCGGCCTGACCCAGGTCAAGTTCGCTCTAACAGTATCATGCAAAAGGTAAACTTCCTGGGTGACATAAGCCACTCTACTCCGCCACGCCAGACGATATTCGTTATCCAGCAACTGATCATCGCAATAGACCCCGCCTTGTTCCGGCGCTAGTAATCCGGCAATAAGGTCAGCCAGTGTGGATTTTCCTGCCCCAGATGGACCGACAAGTGCAATAGTTTGGTTTTTTGGGATCTCCAGCGAAAAGTCGCAAAAAACCGGCGAGTCTTTTCCCGGGTAACCGAAAGTGACATTGGCCAATTTAATCTCACGTTCTAGCATTGGAATACTCGCCTTTCCAACAGGCGCCTCCTGAACCTTGGCAAATTCCTTTTTCATTTTATGTACATCTTCGAACGCCGGCACTTGGTGCAATAGTTGCTGATAGGTCTTATGTATGTTCATTAGCTGCGGTAATAAGCGCGAGCAAATAATCAACAATAAAAGTATTGTTGGAAGCGTAACATCCAATAAAACCTGAGATATGTAAAAGAACCCACTGAACGAAATCGCAGCACCGACAATATAAACCCATTGAGTTATGGCATTCATCTTCGTCAGCCGCACCTGCTGAACTTCTAACAAGTCGCTGACTTCAGCGAGCTTATCCGCATGATAAGCTTCACTGGCATAACTCTTAATCATTTTTAGACTGCTGAGCTGCTCCGTTAATATTTGGAAAACGGCTTTAAAGTTCAGTAGCTGGTGTTGACCGGATCCCAAGATCACTCTATTTAACGGTAAGAGCAGGCAGAAAAGTACAAAAGCAAAGCCAATGGCAATCAAACTTATTTGCCAGGAAAGCAAAAAAGCCAGGCCAGCCATAATCAAGCTCAAAATTACCTGGCTCAATAGATTCAACATTAAATATGAGGCAAGCCCAATCGCTTGAACCTGTCCGGCGAGGCAATGAATAAAATCAGAAATTTTATTGTTTACAATAAACGGCCAGCTGCTATGAAGAAGCTGCCGATACATATCATTACGCAGGTAATTGACATAGCGTTGTCGCAATATAGTCGTGTTAATCGCGAGGAAGAAGCGCGAGGATGCGATTATGGCAACAATAACAACATATATGACCAATAAGTGAGGTAACTTTAACTTGAGGTCAAAAGTTTCGAAAAACCACGTGGCGGTGGCAGCAACCCCCTGATAAGTTCCCCCCATATCGATACCCACTATTTGCAATAATGGAAGGATAAACAACAAACCAACACCTGCACTCAGCCCCTGAGCCAGCATCAAAAACAGAACTATCGTCTGTCTGGCTGGCGCAAACTGATAAAACGCATAAAACGCTGACCATAAAACTTTCACGCTATTCGTTTTCATAATGCCTTTCTCGGCAAAGAAATATAATGTGGCAAAAGCTCAGAATCACTTCGCTAATAGAGACGACGCAACGAATGAACCAACAATGGTATACGTTTTGTGCCCTTCTCTACCCACTATTATCCTGGCGCCGACTTTAACCCACGCATGGCCCTTCATTGATGACGAGGATTCCCTCGTGAGTTTTGTTCCAAGGTGCATAATATAAGGAATGCCATAATAACCTAGCATTATCCTCGCCATGACAGCCTGCACCAGGCATTTGGACTGCCACGGCGTGTAGCGGGAGACAAGCGCGATGGTACGCCCTATGCCCCGGGCTCGCTCTAACTCAGACGAGGAGACAAGAGGTGAAAGTTGATAATTTTTATGGTGCTCCCCCAGATGTCTCGCATACCAGTTAAAGGGCATGACACACAGTACAAGACGCACGGCACCGCTTAATGGGATAAGTAAGAAAAACCAGGCTTTTTCTCGCTGCGGCAAGTGCCAGAATGTGCTCGATTTATCACGCAGCTGGCTCGCCCGAACGTTGAGCCAGGACCACGACTTCATATATTAAGCGGTGATCTCGACAATGTTGTTTTCTTTAAGTGTTGCTAAAAAGCTCATTACATCATTTTCACAACGATCTGCAGCCACATCGTAGATACCTTGTAACTTAAGGCAAATGTCTTCCACTTTCAGTGGAGCTTCAAGCAGAGCCCAGATATTGCTTCCGACGCGATCCAGACCGTAATACTGACCATTTTCGATGCTCATCATTACCGTTTCACCATCAATACTCGCTTCGACAATATCCTGGTTACGTTGAGCTATACTGGAGAGTGAGATTTTTGCCGTCATATTTTTTTCCTTGCGCGAAAGGAGAGAGGACATTAACAGTTAATAGTCCATCTACGCCTAGATCGCAAGTGAACGCGCACCCGTTAAATCTAACTTAGCTAACAATAAAACTCGGGTAGTTTCATATGAGCAGTGTCCACGCCTGTATATCTGACAACGTGAGCATTGACGCGACTCTAGACGCCATGCTTCATGCTTCCCGTTATTGGGCCCCTGATGAGGAGAGCCAGTGGTGCAAAGAGCGAGTGGGCTTAGCGAAATCCCACCTCTACAACACACAACGTTCTCGATTTGATCACGTGCACTACGACCCTGGTATGGGCCTCGCGATCACAGCAAACGCACGTATCGATAATAGACGGGAAATAATCAGCTCACTGGCGCTGACAGAAGGCGATACACAAATCGCCACAGATAGCCAACTCATTATGCGAGCCTATGCCAAATGGAAAAATGATTGCGTGAAATTTCTGAGAGGAGACTTCGTTTTCATTATCTGGGATGAGAACCGTCAAAAAATATTCTGCGCTCGCGATCACTTTGGCGTCAAAGTACTGTTTTATTCTCATAAACCAGAAGGTCTAATGATCACAAACGAACATAGAGCTTTTTTCACTTCTCAGTGGTCCGACGCTCACGAAATCGATGAAGACTGGTTGATTAAGGCTCTGTGGAGCGTTGTTGTTCCACAACAGTTCGATTCTCCCAACCCTGATATTCAGGTGTTGCCACCCGCACACACCCTCGAATTCAGTGAAGAAGGGCTTAAAATAACGCGATATTGGCAACTGACCCGGAAAACGGACTGGCAGCATTTAATTGATGAAGAACTCATTGATGAACTTAAGCACCGTTTTGAACATGCGGTGGAGGCACGACTGGATAGCGAGTACCCCCTTGGCTCGGAACTAAGCGAAGGCATCGACTCTAATGGTGTTGCTGGCTTCGCGGCCAAAATCCTGGGCGATAAGTCACTTTATACGTTTTCCTACGATTGCATAGCATTGGACAATGAAAATAAACACGTCTGGGAAGAAACCTACGCCGACATAACTGAGATGCATGCTTTGCATAAAAATATTAAACCCGTCTGGCAAAAGCAAAAAAGCGACAATAAATACCTACATTTACAACAACAAAAATCTGATTTCTACAGTCACTTTGGCGGGGTTGTGCCTCTTTACGGTAAAGGTTTCCTCCGTTCAAGACTGGCTCAAAAACAGGGTATTCGGACAATGCTCTCAGGCTGGGGCGGAGATCATTGTGTCACAAGCTACGGGGATCAATACTGCGACGAGCTGTTTTACCAGAACAGGTTTACCCAGCTTTATCAGCTTCTAAAAGCCAAGAACCAGCGCGGGAGAGGGAGACGTCCGCTGGTTGCGTTAGCTGAACTGGCATTGAAAAACTGGACTCCCACTATTCACTCTCAAACAAAGAAAGCTCGCTCCGGGTTGGATAAAACGCTACGTCGCCGCAATAAGTATCACTTTCTTGAAAAGCAATGGCGCAAGGACAAAAACCTTAACAAGTTGTTCGATGAATTTAAGAAGAATGATCAGTGCAAATCTATTCAACGTAAAGAAATACTTGAGCTATTTGAACGTGGGCTGACTAAAAATCTGATTGAAGCCGAGTTGACAGCAAGAATGGCCAAGGTGGAGTACCGCTTCCCCATGCTGGATGTAGCGTTGGTGGAATTTGCACACAGTCTGCCCGGTCATTTGAAAATCAAATACGGAATCGAACGATATGCCTTCCGCCAAATACTTACCGGCATCACCACCAAACGCATTCAATGGCGTATAAAATCTGATGTCAGCAGCCCCAAAATCAATAGAAAAAAAGAACTATCTTCACTGAGTAACTTTCTAGCTAAACGTCTAAATAAGAGCATTCTAGTCAAACGTTTTAGTAGCGAAACACGGATGGAAAAGTGCCTTGAGCGGCTCGAACCCGGCTTAATAAGAAGCCTGGAGCTCCTGGTAAACGCGGAAGATTGCTACTATGCCGACTCTTGAAGATTGCGCCCTGACTACGGGAACCCTGGGAAAGAGCAAAAGGAACTCTCGACAACCGTTAAGCGTGAGCACGACACTTTCTGATGTCCCGCCAGCTTATTACTTCCCTGTGGATTACGTTCACTGTGAAAAAGGTATTTTCATCTATTATATTTCTGGCCCCAAAGCCAAGCCGAAAGATGCGTTTATCACCCACACCGAAAGAAGACAGAAAAAAAACAAAGCACACAGCCTCTTAGTCCCCTTAGAAAATATTGCGGACCAAAAACAAACACCGTTGGCCGGGATGGTGTTTCACAGCGCGCGCTGCGGCTCAACATTACTATGTAATATGCTGGACACCCTATCAGATTGCTATGTGGTTAGAGAGAGCGACATCTTCAACAAGCTATTGAACGACTCTGCTCTGAGCCACCAAGATAAGACGCTCCTGTTTCATACTGTACTGAACAGCTTCGGCCATTACGCGAGTAGCCTCAGTACTCAATGTGTCATTAAATTCAGCAGTCATTGTGTGTTTCAGCTGCCTTACATCTTGGAACAGCTTCCGCAAACTCCCTGGATATACCTGCATCGGAAACCGGCGGAAGTTATAAGCTCGTTAATAAGTAAACCTCCCGACTGGGTCTCTTCGGAATTTCTCCAACGTATAGCCGGTTTGTCAAACGAAAACATTCCGGCACAAAGGGAAGAAAAAGCTGCACTAATATTGCACTATTACTTCAAGCAGGTGGTTGAAAGCCTCCAGAATGAAAACAAAAGCCTTTTGGTGTCCTACGAACAGCTTCTTTCTGACAGTGAACAATTGGTCTCAGAAATAACCGATCATTTCGGTTTTGATGCATCGGGCAAAACTACAGAGATGCTGAAATGCCGCGATCTGAATGCCAAAACAGGTGAGCCCTGGCAGTCAATCTCAGCTGCAGACCGCTCGAATAAATCACCGACGTCAGATGAAACCCAAAACAAGATTGAGCAAGCATGTAGGAAATTTTGTCGGAGAGATTATGAAGCCTTGCGCAAACGAGCAAAATAGATGCACTGGGTCACAAGAGAAGACCGGAGCACCCTATGCGGACGAACTCTATGAATTTCCGTCTTCGGTTCGCCTACTAAGCCAGCCGGAGTTCAAAGATCAGGTGATAGAACAGTTACGGTCCCGCTTACAACAAAAGGCGCAGCCAAAGCTCTATCAACTTCTAACCGATGTTTACAGAAGAGCCGGTGACTTGAAATTGGCAGCCGAGTCTGCTCAGCGCTGGAAGGCACTTGAGCCAAGTAGCAACGCAGAATATCTGACAAAAGTACTAAACCAGGAAACATTACCCGAACAGATTTATAACAACAATGAAATACGGCCTGCCCCATTCTCCATTATTGATAACTTTCTAAGCCGCGAAGAAAGGGAATATTTCTGGCAACGAGCTGTGAATTCCGAATCCGACTATGAAAAGGCAGGAATTGGGCTCGAGGACGATGTTATCGTTGACTGCTACCAACGAGATACAGAAGTGCTCCGTCTTGGCGTTGAAGAAAAACAACAAATGAGGCAAAAAATAAAGTCTTACATCGACGTTCTGTTCAGAAAATTCCGAATATCCGAGCGTGAGGTAGACAAAATTGAAGTGAAACTAACGTCCCATACGCAGGACGGCTTTTTCAAAATCCATCATGACGGATTTTCTCCGATCGATGGCAGTATCCGATATCTGAGCTGGGTATACTATTTTCATGCCAACCCCAAACCGTATGAAGGTGGAGACCTGGTTTTATTTGATTCAGACGCCATAAAGGATGACCATCGATTCTCACCGATCAATTACACACGTTATATTCCACAAGACAACCAGATCATATTTTTTCCTTCGTGGTTTTACCATGGCGTCACACCAGTCGCGCTGCTAAGCCCCGGTTTTTCTTCAGGTCGTTTCGCTGTCGCAGGACACATAAGATGTTTGTGAACCCACGTACCGGTTTTACTTGCGATTTCTCTATACAGCGACTATACCTACAAGAAAATATAACCAATCTTCAACAGGTGACACCAATATGAGCCGTGAAAGTGAAGACGTCCTTGACAAGCCTGCCAGTGAAACCGAGTCTGGTTTAAAAAACAACAAAATGGAATGGAAAACGCCTTCGCTTACTTCATTCCCAACACAAAAATCTGAGGCAAAAGACTTCCCCAATCCAGACGAAGGAACCTTTAGTTCCGGCCCATCCTGATTTCCTACCTTGATCTAAGATATAAGGTCATGACATCCACGCAAATACAGCGGCATACACCATTCGATTTGCCAGTATTTGAGTTAAACCTGGAGGAGTTTTCCGACAGACAGAAAAAACTGATTGAGTTTATTCTGATGCTTCGCAGTACACATGAGAGTGTGCACAGGAGCAATTGCGGCGGCTGGCATTCATCCAATACACTCTATAAAAGCCAGGAACCTTCAATTAACTGGTTAATTAACAGGCTATACGAACTTGGCAGTCTATGCCTTGTTCGTGAGCAGCAGATTCCGCCACGGCATAGAATCACAATGCCCTCATGCTGGGCAAATATTAATGAATCTGGAGACTGGAACGCTCCCCATGCACACCAGCCATGTGAGTGGGCAGGCGTTTGCTACATTGATGTTTGCGACGACTTACCAGAACAGAGCAAAAGGTCTGATCGAGACGGTAACCTTTTGTTTATCAACCCAATTCCCTTTGGTCATCAATACAACCGACCACCCACCGTGGATTACCGCCCAGAGGCAGGCAAAGTGTTTATTTTTCCCGGCTATCTGATGCATATGGTTGCACCGCATTTTCATGACAAACCCCGCATTTCAGTCGCTTTCAACCTGACGTTTTCTCCTATTAAACCGAATGAGGATAGAGGCTTCTATCCAAAGAGGATCTAAAGGCATGATGTACCGAGCTTTTGGTTTAAATATTCTCAGCGAAATCAAATTACCTCCTTTGCTGAAGACAAAAGCAAATAACCCCGACATTACGATTAAGCTGAAAGGCGTTGATAAACAAGGACTGGCTGCGCCGGAACTCATCAAACCTGGAGGACAAACAGCTCCGAACGAGTTCTGGTTCCACGTGCCCGGCATCGCGAGGTTTTACATTACAAACGGTGACTCCGTACATGTTGATCCGGAAAAGGGTGCCAGTGAACAGAGTATTCGACTTTATTTGCTTGGAACCTGCATCGGTGCCCTCATGCATCAACGCAAGCGCCTGGTCATTCATGGTAATGCCGTTCGAATAGGAAATGAGAGCGTAATTTTTGCCGGGGTATCAGGAAATGGTAAATCAACACTTGCCGCGGCCTTATATCAACGCGGCTACCAACTTTTAACTGACGACCTGGCGGTTCTCGACGAAAACTGCTGCGTGCAACCCGCATACCCTCAAATAAAGATTTGGCAGGATACGGCAGATAAACTGGGCATCGACACCTCCCAATTACAACGAATTCGATTGCAGATAAAAAAATACGCTTATCCACTTGAAAGTCATCAATTTTGTAATGCTGCTCTTCCGGTAAAATCCATTTACATACTCAGTACCCACAACCGCGAGACTGTCGACATCTCTCCAATCGTCGGAATGAATAAATTCGTTCCATTAAAAAATCAGACCTATCGGGGCGGCCATCTTGAAGGGCTCGGGTTAAAACCCCAACATTTAAAACATTGCGCTCAACTCGCCAACAGAGCGTCAGTTACGAAAATTACCCGCCCCAAAAAAGCCTGCGACATTCATCAGTTTGTCTCCCTGATTGAAAAGGAATTAGGCAAAACCGAGCGTGCGGCGTGAGCCACCAAGGCAACATTTACTGGCTTGCCTCTTATCCAAAGTCAGGGAATACCTGGGTTCGTGCCTTTATCTCTAACCTTATGCGGGAATCGTCCGAACCTGTGGACATAAATGCGCTATGCACAGGACCAATCGCAAGTTCAAGAGAATGGATAAACAAAGCGCTGGACTTTGATATTAATGAGCTGTCCCACGATGAAATAGACCAGTTACGCCCGGAAGCCTATTGTTGGTTGTCCGAACAAATGAACAACCCGAGCTATGTCAAAGTTCATGATGGGTATACTTTCTTGCCAAAGGGGCGCCCCCTAATCTCACAGAAAGCCTCTCGGGGTACACTATACATAATTCGCAACCCGTTAGATGTTGCCGTTTCCTTTGCTCATCACTGTGACTTGAGTATCGACCAGACCATTTCAAATATGGCGGATCCGCAGTACTGTTTTGCCGATGGCACACATAAAATATACCCGCAATTACGTCAGAAGCTACTGACTTGGTCCGAGCATGTAACGAGTTGGCTGGACAGACATACCCCACCGCTTCTATTGGTAAGATATGAAGATATGAAACTTAACCCACTTGCCACGTTTACAAAAATTGCTCGATTCCTGGAGCTTCCCTGTGAGGAGACAGCGATAGAAAACGCATTAACCCATTGCGAAATTAAAAATTTACAGGCACAGGAACAAACAAAGACGTTTAATGAAAAGCCCCCCCGAGCCAAAAACTTTTTTCGTAAAGGCGTTGTTGGTGACTGGCAAACCGCTCTAAATGAAGGCCAAATCAGGAAAATTATTTTCAGTCACGGCAAAGTCATGCAACGTTTTGGATACATTGATGAGCAGAACCAGCCAATTATCCCGTTTGATTACATATCTGCACGAGACAAAGAAGCTCTCTGTTAATCCACTAACGTCTGTTGAAAAAACATCCTGGGGATAAGACTCTCGCCATTACACTGATGCGCTTCAACGCCCCAATTGATATTTCCCTCGAGAAGTTTCATTCCCTCACCTGTTAACGCGAGGTCCCAGCCAACACTCATTACATCCATACAGTTCGAGTGTGCTTCTTCAGCGACTCTTTTAAGAAAACACCAATCTGGCAGCGTCTCTCCGACTAATACATCATCAATCTCTTTTTTTGTTTTATTAAAAGAAGATACGCTAACTTGAGACAGTTGTCCGGTATCCACATCAATAGTGAGAGGATATATTCCCTCCAGAAGCGGAACTTCTAATACTGCTGCGAGTGTATATGGATTTTTCCCCGAGGTGAACGTGATGAGTCTTATCGTCACCAATTCATGGCTTGGCAGTCGATTTTCAAACCAATCGTGATTTCTCAACAACGGCTGAACAATATAGTCTTCTGCTTGAATTCTTTTTGTGAGTATCGAACTTATCTTACTGCGATTACAGATGCTTAAATCCTCGTTGCCTACAAGCGCATAACGATCCGACTCCGAACAATACAGCAGTGCATAGCAGCCAACTCTCCGACTTCCATTTCTTGGTTTGAAAAATAGCGAGCTACGACAAAAAAACACATCGTCGTTACTCAACGCATCATCACCGCTTTCAAGCAGTTTAGTTTGAATTATTGGCAAAGCCTGATCGCAAGCGACTTCCGCAAAAAATAGTTTGTCATTTAAAAAACTACGGCTTCGCTGACTTATGTCCGGAGACATTGCATTATGCCAATTGGGCAATTCATGGGTAAAAATAAAATTGAGCCACGCTCGTTCGGAGAAATTATAAAGCCGATAGCGATAGTAAAACCTAGGCGGTGTTGAGTGCAGTAATGCGAGGACCAGAACATCTCTGAGTTGACGTTGATATGCGACACCCTCATTTGCAGCCACATCAGCGCTATATCGTTTCAACGCGCGATAACATTGCACCCAGCTGTAAAAAAGATACCACCACACATAGCGATATATTGAAATCAACCACCACACAGCTTTTGGTCTCCGGGAAAAACATTGCAGAAAAGCTTTACGGTGCAACAGCACAGGCAAACCCTGCCGAGGTACACAATAGCGCCAACTAAGCACCGCTGGAGGAGCCTTCGGTTTTAAGTAACGTCGCGCAATTAGGCGCCAACGTGGGTTGATCATCGGCCAAGCCATACTTTAAATACGATGAAAGCATCAAAAGCTAAATGCAGTTTTAGTTGATTGTCAGCAACAAGTATAGACAGCGCCTAGCCCCTCTAACGAAACAGCCATCTACTGTCCGTTAAAGTAGTTCAAGTCCAGTGATAAAGTGAGCAAAGCAAACCACGCAATGCGGTCAAATTGATTTGATTGTTAGCAATAGTTTTTGACACGTAGCGGTCCAGTTAAGGAGCTGCCAACCAAATCCGATCAAATTTTAAGTAACCATTTAAAGTGTTTCGCATCTGAATTGTGATCTCTCTGCCGGAAGCTTGAGCAGCTAACGCGGTTGAATAAAACATAGTAGCAAACTCAGGGTTGTCACTGATCCTATACACTGTAGCTGTTCTTTGACTTACTCCGCTAATGCCGACCGAGTCAGTCTCACCTTCAGGCAAAGCAGTATCAAAATAAATTAGAATAAAATTGCTATCATTAACGTAGATTCGTTGCACCTTTCCTACATAAGAGCAATACGGGCCGCCACTGTGAGTATGACAAGTAGGTTGCCCAGACATAATATTTTTTGAAAAAAGTGACGCCATAGCGATACTTGCAATAACCAATATTTTTTTCATACTTTTCCTTTATCAATCAATTTTCCAGAATTCGCCTTGAGATGCATAACGCCCAGCACAGCGGCGAGCCAACAGGCGAGGGAACCTCCCCCCAAAAAGTACACGCACCTGTTAATCAGGCTGCCATTTTTTCATATTTAGTTGGGTTAGTGTACCCAATTGACGAATGAAGTC
>JANQJP010000081.1 GCA_028281575.1 Cellvibrionaceae bacterium | reverse complement strand
GTTATTCTACCTCCTGCATCCATGCAGTCGTCGATAACTGCTCCTGCGTTATTCTACCTCCTGCATCCATGCAGTCGTCGATAACTGCTCCTGCATTGCTCTACCACCCGCCATCCATGACGGAGCATGAATTGACGGTTTTTGAACATATCACCGACCAACAAACGCGTATGTGCAAAAATGGATAGGAGAGTTTTCTTAAGTGCATTACGGATTATATGTATTGAGTTTTTCTGTATACTTTTGCGAGACCAGCCAATCTGAGAATGGTTCGGATTTTCCTATATGGCGATTGATTTAAAATTCAAAGCGGCGCCCCCTTGTGAGGTTTTTCTTACTTTTGTTAAGTTGGGGCTGACTTCCTTTGGCGGGCCGGTAGCACATATCGGCTATTTTCAGCGTGAACTTATAGATAAGAGAAAATGGCTCGACCTTGCGCAATTCACTCAGCTGCTGGCTATTTGTCAGTTGCTGCCCGGCCCGGCGAGTAGCCAATTAGGTTTCGCGCTAGGTTTGTTGCGCGCAGGTTGGCTCGGTGCGTTGGCAGCTTTTATCGCTTTTACACTGCCTTCCGCGCTTCTCTTGTTTGCTTTTTCTGCAGCGCTTCCACGAGTGAGTGGCGCGGTCGGCGACGCGCTTGTTCACGGCCTAAAGTTGGTTGCGGTTGTCGTGGTTGCAGATGCACTGGTCACTATGGCGAGAAGACTTTGCAATGGGCCATCGCGCGCTGTTATTGCGATATGTTCGGCTGCCTTGCTTATTGCGTTTTCCAATGTGTGGTTGCCGCTCATAATTATCCTTTTTGCTGCAATTGCAGGAATTTTTTATTGCCGGGATGCGTCGAAGCTTGAGTCAGTTCGGTTTTCTCTTCCTTACGGTCCTCGTGTTGGCCAGTTATTTCTGCTGGTGTTTTTTGCATTGCTTGTCGGATTGCCGTTTGTATCGGAAACGCATTTTGTCGTTGCGGTTGTCGATGGGTTTTATCGCGCAGGTGCGTTGGTTTTTGGTGGAGGGCATGTGGTCCTGCCGTTACTGGAGGACACCGTAGTAGCGCCGGGTTGGATAGAGCAGCAGAATTTTCTCGCTGGCTATGGTGCTGCCCAAGCTGTGCCCGGACCATTGTTTAGTTTTGCATCGTATTTAGGTGCTCAGTTATTTAACACAACAAATAGCGGATTTGGTGCGGGTTTAGCGCTAGTGGCAATTTTTTTGCCGGGGTTTCTTTTGGTCCTGGGCGTATTGCCGCTGTGGCAAAAGCTTGTGCTCAAACCCCGCGTTGCATCCTCGGTTGCAGGTATTAATGCGGCGGTAGTTGGCATATTGGGTGCGGCTTTTTATCAGCCCGTGTGTGTAAATACAATTTTTACGGTGGTGGATCTTGCAGTTGCGCTTATTGGTTTTTGTTTAATTTCAATTTTGCGCCTGCCAGTGCTTTGGGCAATAGCCTGGTGTCTGAGTGCACGTTTAGCTATTGCTTACCTCTTGTGATTTTTTCGAAGCTTGGGATCAGCCAGAGCGCTCTTGTCGATTTTTACTTAACGTTGCAAGTAACAGAACAAAGAAGCAAAGTACCAGATTAAATAGCGGTACTTGTAGCAGTGGTGGCATTGTATAAATGATGCTCACCGCCGGAAACCATATTAACCAGCTGGAGACAATTACCGTAGGGATATGCAGTTTCCATACTTCCTCGTCATGAATTTTTTGCCACCAATCGCGTAAACTAAAATTGCAGTCTCGCCATAGGTAGATAAGTGCAATGCTCGGTGTGGTCCAAAGCGGACTGTAGATCAGTTGATCAACCAGGACTTTTTTTAGAATGGTATAGAAATGATTGTCGTTGCCGAAAATATGACCTTGCAGGCGGTAAAAAAAGTCGACTTCTACACCTTTTATCGCCCAGAATATTAGATAAAAAACCGCAACCCTTGCTGCTCCCTCACGAATCTGGCGCGTCGCTAATAAATAAAGAAAAGGTAATAAGCCGCCAAAAATTGAGGTCGCGATGGCGGAGTAGCGCCAGGTGTGTGTCGCTTTGAGTTCTCCGAAAAAATTAAATACAGGCGCGCTGGCGGGTATAAAAAAATACGCTAGCGCCAAGCTAATAGCAAAGCTTTGAAGAATAAGACCGGGCAGCATATTTTGTTTCAGCGCGACAATAATACTGCGCTTGAGCTTAGAGGCTGTCATTCGCTATTAGTCAAGTCCGTTATTTATGCGCGCAACATCGACGGAAATATTCAGTACGGGATTTTCGCCACCGCCGTAGATCACCCCTCGCAGCGGTGTTACATCAAAGTAATCGCGCCCCCATGCAGTGATAATGTGTTGTTCTCCGGCCAGGCAATCGTTAGTTGGATCAAATTCGAACCAACCCTCTGTTGGCGAATAAACGGATATCCACGCATGGCTTGCATCAGTGCCAACTAATTTTTCTTTTCCGGGAGGAGGGAGGGTTTCGATATAGCCGCTGACATATTTTGCGGGAAACCCTAATGAGCGCAAGCAGGTGATTTGCAAATGGGCGAAATCCTGGCAGACGCCGCGCTTTTTTTCGAGTACTTCTTCGAGTGGTGTTGCAACGGTTGTCGATTCGGGGCAATAACTAAAATCGGTATAAATTCTATGAGTCAGGTCGCGTACGCATGATAAAAGAGGCCGGTCCTCGTCAAAGGAAGGGCGGGCGTAATCTTCCAGGGCAGGCATGGATTTTACCATTGGCGAGTTAAGCATAAATTCGCGCGAAAAAAGCACATCGGCGTGGTTTGAGCTTTTTAGCAAGTCTTTTGCTTCTCGACACGAAAGGCCAAAATCCAGTTCCAAGTCAGAGTGTTGTGGTCCGGTATCGACATCAGATGAAGCTTTAATAACTAATTTATTGTGGGGCCTTTGAATTTCAAAGTGATAGGCAATATTGCCGAAGTAATCTTCACGCTTGGATGCATAGCCGGTATTGGGAGCAACAGAGACGCGTGCGTTAAGGCACTTCTGGCGCAGCGTATTGCGTGGAATCATATGGGCGACGTTGTAGCAATGGCTAACACGATCACCGTAGAGGTATTCGGTAATGTGTTTAATTCTATATTTCAAAAGGAATTCTCCCAGGAGCTTCTTACAAGTTGACGGGAGGTCTCGCGATGATCGAAATATTTGTCGGTAATAAAATTGCTGATCGCGCCAAGCAGGGTTTTCATGCGGGCGAGCGTTTCCTTTAATGCTTTGCGCTGACCTTCATCGCGCGTGCTCAGTTCTGTCAGCGTGCTCAATTTAATGAGTGTCTGAGCCTCGAGTACGGAACGTTCCTCTGCAGAAAGTTCGTGGCGCGTGTCCGGTGATTTGGGGATTTTTTGGATATGCTCAGCGAGTTGTTCGATCTGGAAAAGTAGCGAGCGTGGATTGCTCATATCCATCATCACCAGATCGAGACTGGTTTGTACGCCCATGCGCGCCCGGTAGCGGCGGCGATAGCTGATCAGCGCTTCCATAGAGAGAAGCATTGCTTCTATCAGGGTATTTTGGTCGCTACCGCTTACTTCCGGCACAAGTAGGCTATCGATAATCGTCGTTGTCTGCAGACCGCGTTCTAAACGGCGACCCATTTGCATAAAGCGCCAGCCGATGCCGCGCACCATGCTTTCTTGCGCAAGCCCAGCGAGTGCCATTAGTGCTGTGACGAGCGGGTCGAGGGCTTCTTCAGGTGCGGATGCGAGTCCGCCAGCAAGTGCTGTGTCTAAATCGGTCAGCGCATCTCGAATGTCGTTGATCACGCGCAGGGTATCGGAAGACAATAATTCTTTAGACTCGTCTGAACAAAATAGCATGGCGTTTAGGTTTGAACGCACGCTGCCAAGCCGATTACTGTCTTTCACTATTAACAGTAACTCTTCGTCTGGCGATTCAAATACTGTGTCGGGTGCATCATAAAACCCCGGTTGTGTTGAACTGACTTCGGTAACTGCTTGCAAAAGAATACGCCGGCAACTGTCCGGGATATTCTCTTCGCCATTTAGTAGCATGAACACGGTTCTAAGTATGCGCAGTGACGCTTCCGCGCGCTCAGCGTAGCGACCCATCCAGAAGAGATTTTCTACGACGCGACTGGGCAGGCTAATCAGGTCAGCTTCGCGTGTTGTCGACGAGGATTCGTTGCCGTCTTCGAGGCTGATTTTACGCTCGGGTTCCGAGGCGATAACCCAGGTGTCTTTGCTCAAAGAACCGGCCTGATTGGAAATAATTGTTGAGCTTTGGTCGGCGCCGACACGGGTCAGGCCGCCGGGCATTAGGGTATAGGAGGTGTCGCTGGCAACCGCAAAGGTTCGCAAAATAGCGGGCCGAGGTTCGAGCTTACCGTCTACAAAGCTGGGTAACTGGCTCGCAGCAAGCAGAGGCTGCGCAACATATTCAAAAGGTTTGTCGCGCAGCAGCGTCAAAACATCTTTGCGCTGTTGGCTTGTCATTTCACGCGCGAGCACGCTGCGAGCACCGCCGCCGCGGAATATTGGCTTTATCACCAGACTTTCCAGGTTAGCGGCGATGTAGTTGTTGTCTTCATCATCGCCCGCCCAATACGTGGCTACCGAAGGTAGCCTGAGCTCGCGGCCCAATAAAGCTTTGGCTATGTCTGGCAGATACTTGAGTAAAACAGGGTTTTCGAGGATGCCAGAGCCGAGTGAGTTGGCGATAACGACGCGTCCGGCCCGAACCGCTTCGAGTAAATTGGCGACGCCGAGTTGGGAGTCACTGCGCAATTCAACCGGGTCGCAGTACCAATCGTCGACGCGCCGTAAAATCACATCGACGCGGCTGAGGCCATCGAGCGATTTCATCCACACATGGCCGTTGCGGACAACGAGATCGCCACTCTGCACCAGATCCAGGCCCAAGTAGTTGGCGATATACGCGTGTTCGAAATAGGTTTCATTGTGCGCGCCCGGTGTGAGCACAACTACACGCGGTTGGTCCTGATTCGGTGACAAGCTATAGAGCTTGCTGCGCAAGCGTTGAAAAAAAGCGGCCAGGCGATGGACCTGACTGTCGCGAAACAGGCTCGGAAGTACACGCGACATCACCGTACGGTTTTCGAGTGCGTATCCAGCGCCACTCGGCGACTGGGTGCGGTCGGTCATTACGCACATCTGTCCACTTTCATCGCGCATCATATCGACGCCGTGCAGAATAAGGTGGTGTTCACCGGGGATGGACAAGCCGTGACAGGCGCGCAGGAAGCCTCGATGGATAAAAACCGCCTCGGGAGGTAAAACGCCGGTGCGGATCAGGTCGAGAGGACCATAAATGTCTTTTAGCAGCAGGTTGAACAGCTCGGCGCGCTCGAGCAGCCCGGCTTCAATGCGGCTCCACTCCTCACTGCTGATGAGCGCCGGGACCAGGTCGAGCCCCCAGGTCTGAGTCGGCGAGGAGAGGTCGTTATATATGTTGTAGGTTGCACCGTCGTCCCTGAGAATCCTCAGCGCTTTGGCTTCGCGTTCACTAAGCGCGTGTTTGCCGAGCGAGGTCATACCGTTGAGTAAGTAGCGCCAATGATCTTTCACCTCGCCCGTTTCGGTGAATACTTCATCGATGCCGCTAGGGCTTCGGCGGGAGTAGCTTAACCTATCGCTTTCAGCAATGTGCATTTGTTGTTGGTTTTGGGACACTGCAGGCTCTTTTTACACCAGGGACGTTTGAGGAGCTCCGGCCACATCCATTGTGAACGTGTTTGGAGGCCCTATTTAGATTAGCTCGGCATTATGGCATTTGTAGATCGTTGATGTAATTAATTCTGGGGTCTAATGAGCTATGGCTGGTTGTTGGAAAAATTGATGATGTTGAGCTTCGATAGCTTCGAGCCGTTAGCACCTGCGGGCACGCTTTTAAAAACGCATGGATACCTGCAAGCAGGGCCGGCCCAAAATCATAGATAAGGGTCGTTATGCGGAACGAAGCTGTGCTTCGCTTTAATCCGCTCCACCCTTATAGCTCCGGCGATTCATCTCGATAACTGCTCCTGCGTTATTCTACCTCCTGCATCCATGCAGTCGTCGATAACTGCTCCTGCGTTATTCTAATACACCACATCCATGTGGCTATG
>JANQJP010000006.1 GCA_028281575.1 Cellvibrionaceae bacterium | reverse complement strand
TAGATGCTCCGCTTGGTACGTCAGACCACTGTATCATTACAGGAACATTATGCTTTTCGAAGGTTGTTTCTGTAAATACTTGGAGAAAAGTTTGGCTCTATAACAGGGCCGACTGGAAGAGCCTCACTCGTGCACTAGATCAAACTGATTGGAGCCAAATCATTGGTAACTGTCCATCAACATCAGCAGAAAAATTTTCAGATAGATTGGTATCGCTTTGTGAAGCCTTCATTCCCTCTAAGTTGGTTTCACAATCTCCAAACGATCCAAAGTGGTTTGATAAAACCTGCCACGACGCCATTTTGGCAAAAAATGTGGCTTTTGATAAGTACAAAAAATTTCCTAGTGAGTATTATAAAGGAGAGTTTGTGCGTGCTCGTAACAGATGTAACACAAAGCTGCGTAATGCTCGTAGACAGCATTTTAAGCATTTATCACGGAAGGTATCGAGCAGATCTCCATCATCTGCATCATGGTGGTCAATCGTTAAGACCACACTGGGTAACCAGACTACTATGATACCTCCTTTGTCAGTCAATGGTAATATTGTAAGCTCTCCAGAAGGAAAGGCAAATGCGTTAGCTGACTTATTTGTTTCAAAGTGTAAAATAATAAACGAACGTACTGCGCTCCCGCACGTCGCCCTCAAGACAGATTCCGTACTCTCGCGACCTAATATTGATTATCAGTTAGTCGAAAAAGTCCTATCCAGCCTGGAGCTCAACAAAGCATCGGGTTGTGACAATATATCTTCCCGTGTTTTAAGGAATTGTGCTTCTTCGGTTAGTAAGCCACTTTGTAGTCTGTTTAACCTAATTATGAATACTGGGACTTTTCCTACATGCTGGAAAACTGCACGTGTAGTTGCAGTTCCGAAAACAGGTAAAAAGACGGACCCTGTGAATTATCGTCCGGTAAGTCTGCTACCCATTGTTAGCAAAGTTTTCGAGACTATTATTTCTAAGCACATTATGACGTATTTGCTTGACAGAAACCTCATCACCGACCGTCAATTTGGTTTCTTACCGTCAAGATCAACTTTACACTTGTTGTTGTCGCAGCACCAAAGGTGGGTTGACGCCATTAACGATGGTTCCGAAGTGCGTGCCGTTTCATTGGACATATCTCGCGCTTTCGACACAGTATGGCATCCTCTGCTGATTAGTAAGTTGGCCTCGTACGGCCTTGACCAAATAATGTGCCGTGTCCTATCCTCTTTCTTGACAGACCGTAAGTTTCATGTGGTTGTAGATGGTTCAAGCTCCAGAACACATGGCATCGAAGCTGGGGTGCCCCAAGGTTCCGTCCTTGGGCCCCTGTTTTTTATTGTCTTTATAAATGATATATGTGTAGACATCGAAAGTCAGTTGTTCATATATGCAGATGACACAACCATTTTTCAGGTTATCCCGAAGACAACTGAACGCATTGCCTGTGCCGAGTCGATGAATAGAGATTTGGAAAGGATGGCATCTTGGGCTGAGCGTAATAACATAGCGTTTAATCCCAAAAAGACAAACTCTATTTTATTTACCTTGAAGCGTTCAGTAGTAGCAGCGCAGCACCCGCCTCTGATGTTTCTTGGTCACCAATTATCTAGTAGTGAAAGCATTACACTTTTAGGCGTAACCTTTAATTCAAAACTCTCTTGGGTAACACATCTTGAGTCGTTGGCGTCACGAGGACGCCAGCGACTGGGGATGCTGCGAAGGTCTAAATCGTTTTTGAATCAAACAGCCTTGGTGATCCTTTACAAAGCATTCGTGCGCTCTATCATTGAGTATTGCTCGCCTTTGTATTTTGGAGCAAACGCGACCCATTTATATCCTCTGCATAGACTACAGTCTGAGGCCTTACGTATAATTGGTCTTGATGAAATGAGTGCGAAATCTCATAATATTCAACCATTGGAGCATCGATTTCTTGTCTCTGCCTTAGCAGTATTTCATTCTGCTTTCAAGGAAACAACCCCCGCATTCGTTACTCAACTACTGAACCGTGGTGGTCCCAACGTGGACTCGCTCCGTTCGTTCTCACACACAACTGTGCGCGTGCCACATTCACGCTTGGATCTGCATAGGCGCTCGTTTGTGCCACGAACGTCGCGATTCTGGAACAGGTTGCCTGATGACATAAGGTCGTTGAACTCGGCACAGTTCAAAAAATCGGTAAATTCTCATTTTCTTACTAACACGTGCCAACTTCGTATGTATGGTGAACACTAATTTCACCTATAGGCCTTGTATAGGCCCTAGTTAGATCTAAAAAAAAAAAAAAAAAAA